>JALEKJ010000004.1 GCA_022771695.1 Roseburia sp.
TTGTAATAACTGTTCGCAGAACATTAGAATTCCTTATGCCCGAAGCACTTAAACCTCAAGCAGCAGGCAGCCGTCCTTTTCAGTAACATTGAAACTACGGCAGAAATTCTCTCATAACTTTTCTTATATATTTCTCTTCCAAAAACCGGAATCTGTGCAAAACAATACTACCATCTTATTCCCTATGTATTGTATTTTTTCACGATGTCCTGCATTATCTGCCATTTGTTCTCCATATCCGCAACCAGTTTAAACTGCGTGCGGCAACGGTCTAGATTCTGTCCCGGTCTATGAATCTTAAAGTAAGTGTCTCCCTGCAAATAATCAGTCAGGAAACGCATTCCGCATTCAAAAGTCATAACCTTCGCCCCCATCGGCAACAGCTCAATTTCTCTCTTGGTTAGCTTTCCGCCGCACCCCTCAATGAAGCCTTTGGTGTAAATCTCAAAGAGATTCATATCACACCATACTTTATCCAAATCCGGTTCATCCTCCAATGCCGTGCTTGCACCAAAGCGAATGGAATCGCCAAAATCATTCATTGCCAGTCCCGGCATCACCGTATCTAAATCAATGACACAAAGACCTTTTCTGGTCTTATTATCCATCATAATGTTGTTTAACTTTGTATCATTATGCGTAACACGAAGAATCAGTTCATTTTTTTCGAGCAAATCGCCAAAGCAATCTGCAACATCCTTCCTTGCCAGTACAAACTCTATTTCCGGCTTCACGGATGCAGCTCTTCCGCACACATCTTCCTCCACGGCCTTTTTAAACACCTCAAATCTGGCCTTGGTATCATGGAAGCCTCTGATGGTCTCATGCAGTGTATTCGCCGGATAATCTGCAAGGCATCTCTGGAATTTACCAAAAGCAACTGCACTTTCGTAAAAGTCCTCCGGTTTTTCTACCTGTTCAAAGCTGGTAGCATCCTCAATGAACACATAGGCTCTCCAGTATTCCCCCTGCGAGTCTATGTAATATGATTTTCCATCCTTTGTCGGAATGACGTTTAATGTCTCCCGCTCCGGGTCTCCACCATTTTCTCTGATGACGTTTTGCAAGTAGGAAGTTACTCCCATGATGTTTTCCATCAGCTCCACCGGATTCGGGAAAATACTCTTGTTCATTCTCTGTAAGATGTAGCGCTTCGCCTGTCCGCCATCCAATTCAAAAGTTACCAGATACGTGTCATTAATATGTCCGTTTCCCCATACCGTATCTTTAAGGTAATTGCCCGCAAAACAAAAGTTCTCAATTACTTCTTTTCTCTGTTCCTGCAACTTATCTGCCATCATTCATCCCCCATAAATTTTCCGGATACAGACCGGACTTCTTTAAGTTCTTGATTGCCTGCTCCACCACCGGCTTATCTTCCTTATAGGTCACACCATACCATTTATCCTCTGTCGTCAGTACCTTTACCGCTGCCCTGTTTTCATCAAGCAGATTGCTGACAACCGCCGGGAGAAAATACTCACATTTCAGCGGATTTTCCTGCAAACCTTTCTGTAGAAATGCCTCAAAGCCGTTTTCGATTTCCTTTAAAAATCCGGCAGTAAATCCCCACATATTCATGGAAACAATCGTCCTCTCAGGCAGCGAAACCCATGTCGCACCTTCATCCTCCGTGTACGCTGCACCATCCCCGCTCTTTTCAATGCGTGTGCGCTCTGTCACACGCAAAAGCTCACCGTCTTTATCTATCTCACAGATACCACGTGCGACATGACCATTCTCCGTCAAAGTGTTTTCCAGTTGATAGCCGACCATTGCATAACGGTATTTCTCGTCATCCTGATGCGTCACCAGATAGTCGTAAATTTTCTGAAATGCCCCTCTTCCATAATAGTCATCTGCATTGATAACCGCAAACGGTCCATCAATCTCATTCTTACAGCTTAAAACTGCATGTGCCGTTCCCCATGGTTTCACGCGCTCTTTGGGAACATTATAACCTTCAGGAATATTATTTAGATCCTGATATACATAAGCAACATCCATTACTTTTTCGATCCGCTCTCCGATTGCCTCCCTAAAATCCTTCTCGTCTTCTTTTTTGATGATAAAAATTACTTTTTCAAAGCCTGCCAGCTTTGCATCATAAATGGAAAAATCGATGATAATATGTCCCTGTTCATCGACTGGGTCAATCTGCTTTAACCCTCCATAGCGGCTGCCCATGCCGGCAGCCATAATTACCAATACCGGTTTTTTCATTCCATCGTCTTCCCTTCTCTATCAAATCACATACCATTTGATTTCATTTGCTTCCAGATTCAACTCAAAGCTGCTTCCATCACCGCGGTAGACGGTTGTGTTCTGTGGCTCATAGGTATTGTTTACAACGCAGTACTTTCCGTTCTTTACATACGCATGAACCTCTACATTAAAGTTCGTGGAAAACCACTGTGTCAATGCATCCTCGCTGTGTGCACTCCACATAATACTTCTGTATAAGATTCTGCTGTTCTCAAAGCTGTACGGCAGACCACTGATGTATACACAGCGTCCCGCGCCAAATTCATTGACTGCAAGCTGCACTTCCTTTTCTCTCTGCACTAAAATCTCGGTGCCTTCATATGCATAGATGCTCTTCTTTCCCTCACCGAAATCTACCTGTCCTGTCACATCCGCAAGGATAAAGTGGTTCCTGTGCTCTTCCCAATTATATTTATCGTAATTTAGGGTGAAGCCAGTCTCCTTTTCCACGCCGAGCATGCTTGCAAGTTGGAAATAATGTCCCTGATACTGATGTCCCGACGGTTCTCCCACTCCAATGAAACCACCGCCATTATGTACAAATGCACGGATTGCAGAGGAAATCTTAGGGTTCTCCCAGATGTTTCCGCCGGTATGTGCCGTATCTCCGTCTCCGACATTGATGATAACATCCACATCCTGCAATACCGAAGCGTCCTGTAAGATATCATCAAAAGAGAGAAATCTCACATCAAACGGCGCGCCGCTCAATGCCTCAATAATTCCGGCATAACTGTAATTCTGCTTCTGGTACAGTGCGTGATGCACCATATGGCAGCCCCAGCTACGGATTTTGCCCCAACTGTTCAATACCGCAACCGTCTTTGCACAATACGGTGTGGTACCTTTTGCGTTCTCATAAAGTTCACGGAACTCATCGCATACGCTCTCGACATAGTCAATAAATTCCGGGAAATCAAGCGCTAACTTTAAATATCCGCCATAGCCAATGCGGTCAATCGGTTTGCGAAGAATTGCGCGTCTTGCCGTTACCCAATTCTCCTTTGCCTCCTTGACCGGGTCTCCTCCCTCATGGAAGGTATCCGGGAAGAAGTATGGCAGAAATCTTCCTTCTGTATATTTCACGCCTTCAATATCCGAAATCAAACGGAGCGTACTTCCGTTTCCGACACTTCCCACTACCGCATCCAGACCAATCCCAGCAAATTCTTCCATAAAAGGCTCTGTGCCAATCCAGTGGTCACCGAGGAACATCATGGCTTCCTTTCCACACTCATGTGTAATATCCACCATCTCTTTTGCCAGTTTTGCGACCTCACGCCGCTGGAATGCCTGAAAATCCTTGAACTCTTTGCTCGGTACGCGATACTGATTATTATAATAGCCCTGGTCGATAATGAACTCCGGTCGGAATTTATACCCCACCTCTTTTTCAAACTGTTCTAAGATATAAGGACTCACCGATGCAGAATATCCGTACCAATCGACATATTTTTCACGTTTCAGTTCGTCAAACATCAGTGTAAACTGATGGAAAAATGTGGTGTAGCGAATGACATTGACATATGGATGCTCTGCACAGAACTTGCGCAAGCGTTCCATCGAATACTTATGCGTCTTTGGCTGACGTACATCAAATGTAATCTGATGTTCAAAATCCTTCCAGTCATTTGTCACTGCATTATACATATGTACCGGATCCCAAATCAAATATGCCAAGAAGCTGACCGTATATTCGTGGAATGGCTCCGCCTCGTGAAGCAGCACGCAGCCGGATGCCTCATCATACTCCCACTGATTTGTCAACACTACATTGCCAGTCGAACGATCGATTACCTCCCACCAGCGGGTGATATCATCTTTCGTATTGACCTGCATCAATTCATCTGAGATTCCCTTCATTAACGGGATTGCCAATTCCGGTCCCTCCGCCGTATAAAATCCGGTCATAATATAGCACTGCTGCACCTCGTCCGGATTGGCCTTCGCCCACTCGTTATCTTTTCGCGTAGTGTAATAAGTAGAATATATTTTTGCTCCGGTCTTTGTCAGTTCCTCCGGGAACTCTGTTCCATCACAGTCGCGGATTGCGTCTGCTCCCCAGCGTTTCAAGAGATCGATTGTTTCCGGAACCACATCTAAATTGGTCGGAATTGTAACACGTCCTGTTTTTTTCTCAATTTTCTGTTCGCTCATTTTTCAGTACCCCTAAATTTATTTCTTGCCTGCCATTCTTCCAAACGGTTTGTTATATATCCACAGTGCGACAAGTAAACAAAGGACTCCGATACACATCAAGCCGAGTCCGGCAAGCTTTCCTGTCAGACGCCATCCCGTAATTGTCGTGAATATACCCGCCAAAAAAAGAATCGCTATCATTACTACTCGTAATTTTACATGCGTTTTCCAAAATTCCATTCTCTATGCACCTTCCTTTCTCTGTACCTTTAACCCTTCAGACCACCAACTGTCATACCCTGTGTCAGCTTGTTCTGCACACAGATATACAGAATTAAAGTCGGAAGCATAACAATCACAAGACCTGCATACATGATGCCATACTGTGCTGCAGACTGCTGTGCCTGCATCAGGTTTAAAAGTCCAACCGGCAGTGTCTTCGGTCCTTTTGCTGAACTCATCAACGTCATAGAAATAATGTACTCATTCCAGAAAGACAGGAAGTTAAACAAAATGACCGTAATAATGGACGGTTTTGCCATTGGGAAAATAATTTTCCACATGGTTGTGCTGTAACTGGCTCCATCAATGTACGCTGCCTCCTCATAATCATGCGCCAGAGTTGCAAAATATCCGGACAGCAGATAAATCGTAAACGGAAGTGCTGTAGCAGCATATACAATCGCAAGTACGACCAAATTGTTTAAAAGAAAACTTTTTCCAATCACATTTTTTAACCACACGTCGCCGTCTCTTAACATCAAGAAAATCGGTACAACAATATAGTTTACGTTGATAAACAAACCACCCATAAACGCAGTATTCAAAAACTTGTTGCCACGGAACTTAAATCTCGACAGACCATATGCCGCAGGTAACGCAACCAGCAACAGAATAATCAATGCCAATGCCGTGACAATCACAGAATTCAGCATATACTCGCCCATCTTTGCAGTATTCCATGCGTCTACAAAGTTCTGCCAATAAAAGCTCTCCGGCAGCGTCCAGGGATTTCCATAAAATTCTTTGTTCTGCTTTACAGAGGCCATAAACACCCAGCCTACCGGAACGATAATGCTGACGGCCAACAAAATCAGAACCACATATATAAAAAATTTATACAAACGTTCGGTAGAATTTGTATTCTTTTTTTCTTTCATAGCGCTTCTCCTTAAAATTCCAATGGTTCACGGTCAGTAACTTTATTTACGAGTGCAGAAAGTACAAACGAAAACAGGAAAATTACAACTCCGATTGCCATACTATAACCATATAAACCTGCGTCCTTCTGGCCGTACATGTAGCTCAATGCCACTTCAGATGCTCCGTTTGGTCCACCGGAAGTCATCGCCTTTACAAAAAGAAACGCCATGTTGATTGTCGATATAATGAAAAATGTTAAGGTTGTGCGGATATTCGTCCAGATAAGCGGAATTGTAATCTGGAAAAACTGTGTTAATCTGCCCGCACCATCAAGTCCGGCACTTTCATATAAGCTCTCCGGAACACTTGACATAGATGCCATATACATAACCATATAGTAGCCGATTGCCTGCCATACCATCGCAATAATCAGGCTGACCATAACAAGGGATTCCCCTTTCCACAAAATTGGTTCCTTCAACTTACAGAACAAACCAATAATACTGTTTAACATACCATTTTCCGGTTTATAAATTGCAGAAAAAATACCTGAAATAACAACAATAGATAAAATATTAGGAATGTAAAAAATAATTCGGAAGAAATTCTGCCCTTTGATTTTCTCTCTTGTCAAAATGCCAGCAAATGTCAATGCGAATGCAAATGTAATAATCGTAACTACTACAATCAGCAAAATCATATTCTGCATGGAGCGAATAAAACTGCTATCCATCATCAGCATTTTAAAATTTTTTAATCCTACAAAGGTTTCAGCCGGCGAGTATGCGCCCTTCTCAAACAGAGACATCCGAAACACATTAAGTGTTGGCAGTATCATAAAAACAAAAAAGAGAATCCCTGCCGGCGCTATGCATGCAACCAAAAATCGATTACGTCCCTTGGCACTTTTCATAATTTGTAATTCCTCCTAAAACAACTCCGATAAAATACGGCGGACAGAGTACTGCCCGCCGTCCGTTTTGCTGCAATAACAGCTTTCACAATAGATAGCTTACTTCAAATTTGCACGCATCTGGTCGCTTGCTGAAATAATTCCATCAATCCACTCATCTTCTGTCATATCACCAGATACTAAAGAGTTTACCGGATCAAAGAATACGGTACGCACCTCAACTCCAGGAATTGCCTCAAATGCTGCGAAGTTACCCATAGCAGCCTTTGCGCCGTTATCGTAAATAGAGTAGAACATTACGTTATCGCCCTCAAGTTTGTCAGCAATACCAAGAACCGGCTGAATCGCTCCTGCCTTGGCAAAAATCTCACAAGCCTTGTCGCTGTATAAGAATGCTATGAACTGTTTTGCTGCATCCTGATGTTCTGCACCTGACGGAATCCATGCCTGCTCAAACCATGTATAGCTGTATCCGTCACCACCTGCTTCTACTGCCGGAAGTGCTGTCATGCCCCATTTGAAACCGTCTGCACGAGGAGCCTCTGCCATCTCGCCTACAATCCATGTTCCGTTTGGCATAAAGATTGCCTGATTATCAAGAACTAACTGCTGATTCTGTGTGAAGTCCTGATCATTCGCCTGTGCCGGTGTAATCGGATTCGTGTAAGTTGCTAATTTTGCAACGATATCAAAACAGGTTTTTGCTTCCGGTGTCTCCCAGATTCCCTCTTCATAATTTGTTGCCTTGTTGAAAAATTCCGGTCCACCTACGGAATACATCAAGGCGTAGAAGAATGCGTCAAAATATCCTGTGGTCGGATAAGTAAAGAGATAAATTCCCTCTGCTTTTGCCTTGTCGCCTAACTCCCACATCTCGTCCCATGTGGTAGGAACTTCCCAGCCTTTTTCCTCTAACAATCCTTCGTTATAGAATAATCCACAAGGAGAATAGAACATTGGTGCCAGATATGTCTTTCCATCTCCATAGGGATTGGTCAAAGATGTCTCTGTAAAGCCACCTGCAAGTTTGTCAGAAACAGTTACTTCTTCCCCCGGTACTTTCATAGACAATACATCTGTGATATCCGCAATCATATTACCCTTAATGAACTGCTCTGTCAAAGCTGCATCACGTCCTGTTGCAAGGTGGATAACATCCGGATACTCGCCACCCTGCATGGATGGTCCGATAACATCCTCAAGTTTCTTGTCTGTCGTAAGTTCAACCTTAATCCCTGTCTCCTCGGTAAATGCTGCTGCCACTTCCTGCCACATTTCTGAGCCATATGCAGTCTCAATTGCAGCGACGCTGATGGTAGTTGTCTCTGCATCACCTGCGTCTGCATCTGCCTTTGAACTTTCTGTGCCTACCGCATTCTCATTACCAGCATCAGCAGTTGTGTTATCAGAACCGCATCCCGCAAGTAGAGATGCTGCCATAGTAACACTTAAAATTACACCCAATAGTCTTCTTTTCATTTTTTACCCTCCAATTCTTTTTGTGATTTTGACTATAAATTCATAAATCACTTTCTTTACATTGGTTATTATAGCTTTCTTTTCTTTTGATTTTTACTCATATCTTGCTCTCTATTTTAGAAATTTTGTTTTCTTTTGTATGTTTGCACGAATTATTTTCTCTTTGCAGTAATTAACTGTGCAATTCAACTAAGCATTTCAAAAAGGAGCTATTGCACAGATGATTCCTTGGATTTGTGCAATAACTCCTTCTCTCCCAATTTGCTTATTTACTTATTTTTCATATCCGTTTGGATTATTCTTCTGCCATCGCCATGCATCCTCACACATTTCACGGATACCGAACTGTGCCTTCCATCCAATCTCGCGCTCTGCCTTTGACGGGTCACAATAACAGGTTGCGATATCACCCGGTCTTCTATCCTTAATCACATAAGGAATCTTCACACCATTTGCTTCCTCAAAGTTCTTTACGATATCGAGTACGCTATAGCCGTGTCCTGTTCCAAGATTGTAGATACAGAGACCTGCATTCTCCTCAATCTTCTTAAGTGCTTTTACATGTCCAAGTGCAAGGTCCACTACATGGATATAATCTCTCACACCGGTTCCGTCCGGAGTATCATAATCATTTCCAAATACGCCAAGTTCTTTAAGCTTGCCGACTGCAACCTGTGTCACATACGGCATCAGATTATTGGGAATTCCATTCGGATTTTCTCCCATTGTACCGCTTTTATGTGCACCGATTGGATTGAAATAGCGCAGTAAAATCACATTCCATTCCGGGTCCGCCTTCTGAATATCCATAAGCACCTGCTCAAGCATAGACTTTGTCCAGCCATACGGATTCGTACACTGTCCCTTCGGGCACTCTTCCGTTATCGGAATCTGCGCCGGGTCACCATATATTGTCGCAGAAGAGGAAAAGATAATATTCTTGCAGTTGTACTGACGCATCACATCCACGAGCACCAACGTTCCTGCTATGTTATTATTGTAATATTCCCATGGTTTTGCAACTGATTCACCAACTGCCTTAAGACCTGCAAAATGGATACAACTGTCAATCTTCTCTTCCGTAAAAATCTTATTCAGGATATCTCTGTCTAAAATATCTCCCTTGTAAAATTTTACTTCCTTTCCGGTGATTGCTTTCACCCGCTCTAAGGACTCCTCGGAAGAATTGCTCAAATTGTCAAGTACTATCACCTCATATCCTGCATTCTGCAGTTCTACACATGTATGACTGCCGATATAGCCGGCGCCTCCTGTTACTAAAATTGCCATAACCTTCCACCTTTCTTTCCGTATCATGCAGCTATTTTCTGCCCTTATCGTATATTCATCATTATACCTTGTTGTCAGTCTGCTTTTTACTCACATATTGCTTTCTATCTTAGAATTCTTGCTTCCTATTATAAATTCTTGTCAAATTCATAATTTTCTTCTATACTAACAGTAAACATAATTTGAAGCAATTATCGATGCGTTTCATCGAAGTATTGAAAGGAGTTTCTATGGGTAACCGAAAATTTAATTTGGAAAATAAAGTTCTCCCGCAAATTTCTTTCCGGCTTCTATCCATTTCGTCGTCCAAGTACGAAAATGATTGGGAAAGCTTTCCTCATAGTCACTATTTTACAGAAATTTTCTTTATTAAAAGTGGCACCGGACATATGAAGATCGAAAACGAGTCCATTCCGGTTCAAGCAAACAGTCTCATCCTAATTGGGGCACAAGTTTTACATACAGAATTTTCAAATCCCTCTGACCCATTAGATTATTATGTTCTAGGCGTTGAAGGTCTGAAAATTAATACAAACAGACCCGTTGAATACAGTATTGTCAACCCCTCTGCAAATTCAGCCTCTATTCGGCAATGCTTTGAAAGCATTCTTCGGGAAATGCATAATAAGCACGAAGGCTATGCCGAAATATGCCAGCATTATCTGGCAATCCTCATTCTACTGGTGTGTCGTAAAGACCACGTCTCGTATGAACTTGTAGACCCGCAAAACAGTAACCATGAGTGTCATAAAATTAAACGCTATATAGAAACAAATTACCATGATAAGATTACTCTTGATTCCCTCGCTGAGAATTGCAATCTCACGAAATACTATCTAAGTCACAAGTTTTCCGAACTTTATAGGATATCTCCGATGGCTTATTTGACAGAAGTTCGAATTGCTGCGGCAAAGGACCTCTTAAACACTACAAATCACAGCATCGAAGAAATTGCGAGCGTCACCGGTTTTTCCTCCAGCAGTTATTTTTCACAAACCTTCCAAAAACACTGTCAAATGTCTGCACAGCAGTATCGAAAATCTCATAGCAAAGAGTTAAACTCTGAAAATTCAGCAGATTGAGTCGTGCAGCGCGTATAGCGTCTTGCCGCTTTCGCGACAATCCGCACGCGGACCACTCTCATAACACATAAAAGAAGCGCATCCTCATGTAAACATGAGTTGCGCTTCTTATTATGTGTTACTCAATCTGCTAAATCGCGATTATTTATACAGTTCTACTAATCTCAGCAAGTGCTCGTAACGATTCTTAGCTGCTTCCTCAGATGCCTTGAACAGTTTCTCTGCTCTCTCTGGGAAGGATCTGGTCAGACGGCTGTAACGTGTCTCGTTGTTCAAGAACTCCTGATATGTTCCATCGCCCGGTTTAGAGGTCAATGTGAATGGGTTCTTGCCTTCTGCCTTAAGAGCCGGATTGAAGGAGAAGAGGTTCCAGTAACCAGCAGCTACTGCTTTCTTCATCTCATCCTGGCAGTGGTTCATACCACCCTTAACACCGTGCAACTCACATGGAGCGTAACCGATGATTAAGGAAGGTCCATTGTAAGCCTCAGCCTCAGCCAATACCTTAACAGCGTGAGCCATGTTTGCACCGAGAGCAATCTGTGCTACGTATACGTAACCATAGCTCATAGCGATTTCTGCAAGGCTCTTCTTGCCAACTTCCTTACCGGCAGCAGCGAACTGACAAACTTCACCGATGTTGGAAGCCTTAGAAGCCTGACCACCTGTGTTAGAGTACATCTCGGTATCGAATACCATAACGTTAACGTTCTCACCAGAAGCAAGTACGTGATCCAATCCGCCGAATCCGATATCGTATGCCCATCCGTCACCACCGAAGATCCATACGGACTTCTTAGCGAGGTAGTCTTTCTTCTCAACTGCTGCCTTAGCATCCGGGCATCCGGCTGCTGCAGCCTTCTCTAACTCTGCAACAAGTGCTGCTGTTGCAGGTGTGTTAGCCTTTGTATCATCCTTAGTCTCAACGAACTTCTCAAATGCAGCCTTAAGCTCTGCAGAAGCCTTGTCAGACTCTGCACATTTCTTAGCGCTTGCAATAGCCTGCTCACGAAGAACCTTCTGACCAATTTCCATACCAAGACCATGCTGTGCGTTATCCTCGAATAAGGAGTTTGCCCATGCCGGTCCCTTCTTAGAATCCTTATTTACAGTATATGGTGATGTAGCAGCCGGACCACCCCAGATAGAAGAACATCCGGTAGCATTACTGATGTACATATGCTCACCAAACAACTGTGTAATCAAACGAGCGTAAGATGTCTCAGCACATCCTGCACAAGAGCCTGAGAACTCAAGCAACGGCTGGTTGAACTGGGATCCCTTAACGGTATTGTCTGCCGGCATACCAGGTTTCTTGCCAACATTTGCTACTAAATAGTCGAATACCGGCTGCTCTGCTGCCTGGGACTCCTGTGGAACCATCTCGATAGCGCCAACAGGACATACAGTGATACACTCACCGCATCCCATACAGTCTAACGGAGATACGCTCATAGTGTATTTGTACTCGCTAGCCTTTGGCTTGGTATCAGCAAGCTTAATCTGGCTTGGAGCTGCCTTAACCTCATCCTCACTTAACATGAACGGACGAATAGTTGCATGTGAACATACAAATGCACACTGGTTACACTGGATACACTTCTCAGCGTCCCATGTAGGAACAGTAACGGCTGTACCACGCTTCTCGTATGCAGATGCGCCGTGCTCGAACTGTCCGTCCGGGTTGCCCATGAATGCGGATACCGGTAAAGAATCACCATCCATTAAGGAGATTGGATTCATCAAATCCTTAACCATCTTCACTGTCTCAGGACGACCTGTTAACTCAGCCGGAGCCGGATCTGCTGCAGGGTTAGACCAGGAAGCCGGAATCTCAACCTTATGTACAGCGTCTACACCGGCATCGATAGCCTTGTAGTTCATCTCTACGACAGCGTCACCCTTCTTGCCGTAAGACTTCTTAGCAGCCTGCTTCATGAAGTCTACTGCCTCTTCGATTGGCATAACGTTTGCTAATTTGAAGAATGCAGACTGAAGGATTGTGTTGGTACGCTTGCCCATACCAATCTCAATAGCTTTGTCAATTGCGTTGATTGTATATAACTGAATATTGTTATCAGCGATGTACTTCTTAGCTTCTGCATTTAAGTGGTGCTCTAACTCTTCGTCAGTCCACTGGCAGTTAATCATGAATACTCCGCCTGGTTTTACATCCTGAACCATCTTGAAGCCCTTGGTTACATAAGATGGGTTGTGGCATGCTACGAAGTCAGCCTGATTAATGTAATATGGGCTCTTGATTGGCTTATCACCGAATCTCAAGTGAGAAATGGTAACACCACCGGTCTTCTTAGAGTCATACTGGAAGTATGCCTGGATGTATTTATCTGTGTGGTCACCGATAATCTTTGTAGAGTTCTTGTTAGCACCTACGGTACCATCTCCACCAAGACCCCAGAACTTACACTCTACCGTACCCGGTGCAGATGTAATAGGAGCCGGTTTTACTTCCGGTAAGCTTAAATTGGTAACATCATCAACGATACCAAGAGTAAATCTCTTCTTCGGTGCATCCTTCTCTAACTCTTTGTATACAGCGAATACAGATGAAGGTGGTGTATCCTTAGAACCCAATCCGTAACGTCCGCCTGTAAGAACGATGGTATCAAGACCAGCCTCACGAAGTGTGGTAGCTACGTCTAAGTATAATGGATCACCAAGTGCACCAGGCTCTTTTGTTCTGTCAAGAACAGCTACTTTCTTAACTGTCTTAGGAAGAACTTTTAAGAATGCCTCAGATACCCATGGACGATATAAACGAACTTTTACTAAACCAACTTTCTCTCCCTTAGCGGTTAAGTAGTCGATTACTTCCTCTGCTACGTCGTTAATAGAACCCATAGCTACGATTACGCGCTCTGCGTCCGGTGCTCCGTAGTAGTTGAATAAGTCATAGTTTGTACCAAGCTTCTCGTTAACCTTTGCCATGTATTTCTCTACGATAGCAGGCAACTCATTGTAAGCTGTGTTACAAGCCTCACGGTGCTGGAAGAAAACGTCTCCGTTCTCATGAGAACCACGCATTGCCGGATGCTCCGGATTTAATGCATGTGCACGGAATGCAGCAACTGCGTCCATATTGCACATTTCCTTCAAATCTGCGTAATCCCACTTCTCAATCTTCTGAATCTCATGGGATGTACGGAATCCATCGAAGAAGTTGATGAATGGAACCTTACCCTCGATTGTTGCTAAATGAGCAACCGGGCTTAAATCCATAACTTCCTGTGGGTTGGTCTCACATAACATAGCGAAACCTGTCTGACGGCAGGCATATACGTCACTGTGATCACCAAAAATATTTAAAGACTGTGTAGCAACAGTACGTGCAGATACATCAAATACACATGGAAGCATCTCACCTGCAATCTTATACATATTAGGAATCATAAGTAAAAGACCCTGGGATGCTGTAAATGTAGTTGTTAAAGCACCTGCTGCTAAGGAACCGTGAACGGCACCTGCGGCACCTGCTTCAGACTCCATCTCTACGACTTTAACCTGATTTCCAAAGATGTTCTCCTGTCCTGCTGCTGACCACTGATCTACAGAGTCTGCCATCGGGCTGGAAGGTGTAATTGGGTAAATAGCTGCAACATCTGTAAACGCGTACGCCACATGAGCTGCCGCTGTATTACCGTCCATTGACTGTTTTGCTCTGGACATTATTTATTCCTCCTTAATCATAATTAAAATAGAGTGTCATATTACGACTTAATTCCAATTTTAGCATTTAATTTGTCGATTGTAAAGGTTTCAGACTGTACGAAAACACGTGCAATCGCAAAAATTGCACGTGCTTTTTTCAGATATATTTACGTTCAAACTCTCCTAATGACAAAGGATGGTCAAAAAGATACCCCTGACCGTAGCAAAATCCACAGTCCACCAGAAATTGGTTCTGCTCTTCCTCCTCAATACCCTCGAAAATGACCTCCTCTTTCGCCGCGCCTATAAACTGTCCCATCCGTATGACAAATTCACGCTGCCCTTTCTGATTGATACGATCCGTAAAACTTTTATCAATCTTAATGACATTCGCCGGAATCTCTAGCAGCATGCTAAGAGACGAATATCCTGTTCCAAAATCATCAATCGCGATACGATATCCCAGTTCTTCCAACCGGCTCAGACATTGTTTTAAGCCGTCAAGGTTTTCCACCAAAACACCTTCTGTCACTTCTATCTCTATGTAACGAGGCTCAATCTGATAACGCTCCATCAGTTCCTGCAAACGCCTGAGGAATTCTGTTCCACCATTTTCAAAATGTCTTCTGGAAAAATTAGTGGATACGGCAAACAGTTTTTTGCCTGCGTCACGCCAGCGGCGCATTGCCCGAAGAAGCTGTTCCAAAATATAAAAATCAAGGTCTACAATATAGCCCATATTCTCAAGGGGCGGTATAAACTTTGCCGGAGAGAGCACTTCCCCCGAATCGGTCCGCCATCTTGCCAGAGCCTCCGCTCCATATAGCTTTCTCTCTTTCAGCAGGAATTTAGGCTGCAAAAAAACCTCAATCTCACCCTTCTGCAGTGCTCCATAAAATCTTCCCGTAATATGGAATTCGTCCTCTCTCTTTGCCCGCATATCCTCACGATAAATAGCAACACCATTTCCTTTGTGTTCCTTTGCAAACTTTCTTGCGAGATTCGCGCCTTCTAAAATCATGTCAAAGCTTTCTCTGCTATCCCTGACAAAGCAAATTCCCGCAGACAAACGCATATCGCTTGCCGGATAACGAAGTTTCTGCCGGTTCTCAAACGCACGATTCTCTTCTAATACCTTCTGGTATACCTCTTCCTCGCTTTTCCCATGCACCAACTCCACGAAGAAATCGGAATACATACGGCATGCCTCTACCACATGTTCCTCCTGCGCCAGCATCCTGCCAAACTCCTGTAAAATACTGTCCCCCACCTGTTGACCGAAGTTTTCATTCACATAAGAAAAATTATTTACATCCACATGCACCAGTGCATAAACTTCTCCGCCTGCTGCATTGCCCAATAATTCTCCCTTCTTTATACGCTCCTCCTCCCTGCGTCGGAACGCCTCCATATTATAAAGCCCGGTAAGCATGTCCTGATTCTGCAGTTGGCGGATTTCCTTCTGGTCGTCATTAATCTTATTGCGTAGAGAAACAAATACACTTACGACTCTGCTCAGTTCACAAAAAGTACTCTCCTCTGCCGGCGTAAATCCGTCACGGTCACTGACTCCCAGATACAGACCGCCAATCCGATTCCCCGAAAATTCAAACTTGATTCCGGCAAGATGTTGTATCGGCAAACGTTTCTGCCACGTTTCCACCCCTTGCTGCTCACTTTGACGAATCTGTTCTTTTGACATTGCAACAAACTCCCCCGGTGCTGCCGTTTCAAACGATTCCATCACGCGTGGGAACAACCGCTTCTCATAGGAATATCCGTAGCGATTCCAGTAGTTCATAAGGAACATTTCTTTCCGGTCTTCTAGATGTTCAAACACAGATACGCTGTCAAGCCCGTAGCGCTTTCCGATTTGTTCAATTAAAACATTCAAAGAACCGTTGATATCACGTGCATGTGAAAGCAAGCTGAACGCAAAATTAAGGAATTCCTTGTCCGCCATCTGCCCTCCGGACGCCTGTTCTTCCCTCTCGCCCCTATATTGCCGGCTATCAAAGTCCCTTTCTTTGCTTGCCATAGAATAATGATTCTTTCCATTCCCTTTTGTCCGATACATTGCACGGTCTGCCATATCAAACAAGCTCTCGTAATCTTCTCCGTCTATGCCATACACCGCCAACCCGATACTTAGCGTTACGTTTACGATTGCGTCGTCTCCAATCAGCCGTTTGGCCGCTTCTTTTCCCAGCTTTTTCGCCTGCTCCTTTGCCTGCTCTATGCTTGTGTTCTTCATAAATGCCAGAAATTCATCTCCGCCAACGCGCGCTACTATGTCCGTATCCACAAATTGTCCACGAATAATCTGCGCAATATCTGAAATGACCGTATCTCCGACGGTATGCCCAAAAGTATCATTAATTCGCTTAAAGTCATCAATATCTATTAGAAAAAGCACATGTACACCAGCGGGATTCTGTGCAAGAAATCCATCTACTTCCTCGCCTGCTGCCACTTTATTTAAAATCTTCGTTTGTGGGTCAAGACGTGCTTCCTCTGAAATCTGTGCCTGCATCTGACGGTTTTCCTTAAGGCGGCGCTCCTCCTCCTTACGCTTGTGTTCCTCCATATCCCAACTTGTCAGAATATAATAGGGAACTGCATCGCGATAACAGTACAGCTTGCACTGCACCATCTCCCAGCGCACACCACCGTCCTTCGTACGCATCCGAAGCTCCATCGCCTCTGTAGACTTCCGCTCCTTGCATTGTTCTATCATATCCTCAAAAAAACCGACATCTTCTCCATAAATATAATCTGCGTATAAGACGCCACTTCCCGTCAGTTCTTCCCGAGTATACCCCTCTTGACGCAAAAACTCCCGGTTCACCGTTTCAATGCTAAGTTCATTCCTGCCCTTTACAACCGCAACCCCAACCGGCATATCATAAAGCAAATCGCTCCGATTGGAAAATTCCAGGCGTTCAATATCCCGTGCAAACGCTTCATATTCCATGTGTAAAATTCCCCCTGTAAGCGTGCAGTAACCCCTACACTACACCTCATTTTATTCCTAGCTACTATTATAACAAATTCTTTTCGAATTCCAAGTCGATTGTTCCACATATATATAATAGGAAGTTTCAGTTGCAATTCTGCCTTTTTTCTAGTATGATACGAATTGCAGTGCAAAACACCTTATACCACAGTGCTTCGCACTAAAGAACCTTATATTGCAATTCTTTGCACGATGTATTAAAAAACAAGTTAGGAGAACATAAATATGATTAGTACGAGCAATGTAACGTTACGAATCGGAAAGAAAGCCTTATTTGAAGATGTCAATATCAAGTTTACGGAGGGTTGCTGCTACGGTCTGATTGGAGCCAACGGCGCAGGCAAATCTACCTTCCTTAAAATTTTGTCCGGTCAGTTGGAGCCGACAAGCGGTGAGGTTATCATCACACCGGGGCAGCGACTCTCTTTCTTGCAACAGGACCATTTCAAATACGATGATTTTACTGTCTTAGACACTGTCATTATGGGAAACAAACGCCTATATGATATCATGAAAGAAAAGGATGCCATCTACATGAAGGAAGACTTCACAGACGAGGATGGTATCCGTGCCAGTGAATTAGAGGCTGAGTTTGCAGATATGGACGGCTGGAACGCAGAGGCAGATGCCGCTACCCTGCTAAACGGTCTTGGCATTCCTTCCGAGGAGCACTACAACATGATGGCAGATATGCCGGGTGCTTCCAAAGTCAAGGTCCTCCTTGCGCAGGCGCTTTTCGGAAATCCTGACATTCTGCTTTTAGACGAGCCGACCAACCACCTCGATTTAGACGCCATCAGTTGGTTAGAAGAATTCTTAATCAACTTTGAGAATACCGTTATCGTGGTTTCCCACGACCGTTACTTCTTAAATAAAGTCTGCACAAACATTGCAGATATTGACTACGGCAAGATTCAGCTCTATGCAGGAAACTATGACTTCTGGTATGAATCCAGTCAGCTTCTTGTGAAGCAAATGAAGGAAGCAAACAAGAAAAAAGAAGAGAAAATCAAAGAATTGCAGGAATTTATCTCCCGTTTCTCCGCCAATGCTTCCAAGTCCAAGCAGGCGACTTCCAGAAAGCGTGCTTTGGAAAAAATTCAGTTGGATGAGATTCGTCCTTCCAGCCGTAAATATCCTTACATCGACTTCCGTCCAAATCGTGAGATTGGCAACGAAGTCCTTACGGTAGAAGGAATCACCAAAACCATCGACGGGGTAAAGGTACTTGACAATGTTTCCTTTATCGTAGGACATGATGACAAGATTGCCTTCGTTGGCGGCAATGAACTCGCAAAGACAACACTCTTTAAAATTCTTGCAGGTGAGATGGAGCCGGATTCCGGTTCTTACAAGTGGGGCGTTACAACAAGCCAGTCCTACTTCCCGAAAGATAATACCGAAATTTTTGATACAGACCTTTTGATTGTTGACTGGCTGCCCCAGTTCTCTGAAATCAAAGATGCTACCTATGTACGCGGATTCCTTGGCCGTATGCTTTTTGCCGGAGAAGACGGAACAAAAAAAATGCGTGTGCTCTCCGGTGGTGAAAAAGTGCGCGTGTTGCTCTCCCGTATGATGATTATGGGAAGTAATGTCTTAATCTTAGATGAACCGACCGACCACTTGGATATGGAGTCCATCACCGCACTCAACAACGGTCTTATCAAGTTCCCGGGCGTCGTACTTTTCGCCTCCCGTGACCACCAGGTTGTTCAGACGACCGCAAACCGTATCATCGAGTTCTTACCGGACGGAACCTTTATCGACAAGGTATCCAGCTACGACGAATATCTTGCAAACGATGAGATGGCAAGAAAACGTCAGGTTTATTCCATGTCTGCTGACGATGAGAGTGACAACTAAATTCCGGTTTGTGAGGGAGAAATATTGTTGTTTACAGTGATATGATTTATGTGTAAATAGTTACTGTATCGAAGAAGCAAATCTGCCCGCCCAGAGTTTTTGTTCCGGTCGCAAGCGCTAAGTGCCGCTAATAGTCTGCGGAAGTCTATGACAATTCACGCAACCGCGGTACACACGGCGTCCATGCCGTGGGTGCCGCTCGCCCGGACGTCCTGTCCGGGCGTTGCTATCTTACAAAGCAGACCATAAGCAGCACTAACCGCATGTGAAGTCACAAAAACTTTGGGCAGCCATCTTCGCTTCATTTACACAGTGAAATCGTTTCATAAAATATACGGTATAAAAATAACGCGGAAGAGAATTTCTGCCGCAGGCAAAGTCCCGAAAAAGAGACGGCTGTCTGCTGCTTGAGGTGATTTGCGCAGGGTATTAGAAATTCTTATGTTCTGCTGTAAAAACAGCAACGCCCGGACAGGACGTCCGGGCGAGGAGCACCCGCGGCATGGATGCCGCGTGTACTCCGGTTGCGTCAGCTTGTAATAACTGTTCGCAGAACATTAGAATTCCTTATGCCCGAAGCACTTAAACCTCAAGCAGC
>JALEKJ010000027.1 GCA_022771695.1 Roseburia sp.
AGTAGAAGAAGCTGCTAAGATTCTTGACCTTGAGAAATTGTTAGACCGTAAGCCGAAGGCTCTTTCCGGTGGACAGAGACAGCGTGTTGCTATGGGTCGTGCAATCGTTCGTAATCCTAAGGTATTCCTTATGGATGAGCCGCTTTCTAACTTGGATGCAAAATTGCGTGTGCAGATGCGTTCTGAGATTGCTTCCTTACATAACAGATTAAAAGCTACCATCATCTACGTTACACATGATCAGACCGAGGCTATGACATTAGGTACCAGAATCGTCGTATTAAAAGACGGTGTTATCATGCAGGTAGATTCTCCGCAGAAGTTATACAATGAGCCGAACAACTTATTCGTTGCAGGATTTATTGGTTCTCCGCAGATGAACTTTGTAGATGCTCTTTGCAAAGTAGAGGGTGAGAAAGTGACACTTTCCTTCGAGAACACAACCATCGTACTTCCACCAGCAAAGGCTAAGAAGTTAGCAGACGGCGGTTATGACGGAAAGACGGTTGTTATGGGTATCAGACCGGAGGATATTGGTGATTCAGAGATTGAAATCGAAGCACACAGAGATGCTTCCTTCGAGACAGATGTTACAGGATATGAGTTGTTAGGCTCTGAAGTACTCTTGTATTTCAGTGTAGCAGGTGCCGCAATGACAGCTAAGGTTGATTCCAGAACAACTGCTCGTATGGGAGACCATATCAAGTTAGCACTGGATCCGGAGAAGATTCACGTATTCGACAAAGAAACTGAATTGACAATTACAAACTAATTCGGTAAAATTAGACAAACAATAAACATAAAACTGGGTGCAACTACTGTACCCAGTTTTTATGCGTTAAATGTACGGAAAAAGAAAGGTATAAAGAATGATATCAAACCATAAGATTCAGTCGGCACTTGAAGAGATTAAGGAGATTTCCAAGATTGATCTGGCAATTTACACAGAAAAAGGGAAACAGGTAGCGGCAACATTTGAACCGGAAGAGAATATGGAATTTGCAGTAGTTTCCTTTGCGGATTCCATGGCAGAGAGCCAGATGCTTTCCGGATGTCACTTCTTCAAAATAATGGTAGATGGAGAATTAGAGTATATCCTTTTGACCAAATCTTCTGCAGAGGATGCATATATGGTAGGAAGATTGGCGGTTTGTCAGATTCGGAATCTGGCTGCGGCTTATATGGAACAGTTTGACCGAAACAATTTTATGCAGAATATCCTGCTTGGCAATATGCTGGTCGTGGATATGTACAACAAAGCACAGAAACTGCATATTGAGCAGTCAGAACGAGTGGTATTCGTGATAGACTTGGAGGGGAAGAAGGATTCGACGGCGATGGAACTGGTGAAGAATCTTTTTGTGACTAAAACAAAAGATTTTGTTACCGAAGTGGATGAGCAAAGTATCATTTTGATTAAGGATACCCGTGATATGAAGGATGACGAGGAATTGGCTTCTCTGGCATCCATGATTGTTGATAATATGCACACAGAGGCAATGGTGCGTGTGCGCGTCGGATATGGCAATCGCGTGATGAATTTGCAGGATATTGCAAGGTCGTATCAGGAGGCCAAAATGGCACTGGAGGTAGGGCGTATTTTCTATGCTGAGAAGGAGACGATTGCATATCGTTATCTGGGCATTGGACGCTTGATTTACCAGTTGCCGATGTCGCTTTGTGAGATGTTTATCCATGAGGTGTTCGGAGATGAAATACCGGATGTCTTTAATGAGGAGACAACTACAACTATTCAGAAGTTCTTCGAAAACAACCTAAACATTTCTGAGACAGCGAGACAGCTCTATGTGCATAGAAACACGCTGGTATATCGTTTGGAGCGCCTGGAGAAAGTCATTGGGCTTGATATTCGAAAATTTGATGATGCGATGACCTTTAAGATTGCGATGATGGTTATCTCACACATGCAATATGTCAAAAATAAGGACAATGTATTAGAATAATTGAAAAATGAGCCCTGTAGTGGTAAAATACTCCTAGTAATGAGCGGTGCCAAGATGGAAAGGGTGGATTGTTCGCAAGCCGGCAGTGCTGAATTTGCAAGACGAATCGGAGCGTAGTCAGGTTACACTGCGAGAAAGAACGTTGTATGCACAAAAGGGGAGTTTTATGGCGGGATTTGTATTTACAAATGACAAGTGTATCGGTTGTAACAAATGTATATCAGTCTGTCCGATTCTCACTGCGAATCAGGCAACATTGGTAGATGGAAGACCAAGGATTGAGGTAAACAGTGAGCAGTGTATCAATTGTGGTGCGTGCTTTGATGCCTGCGAGCATGGAGCAAGAGAGTACACGGATGATACGGAGAGATTTTTTGCTGATTTAAAAGGCGGAATACCGATATCTGTATTGGTGGCACCTGCATTTCAGGCAAATTATCCGAACGAGTATGAGAAGGTGCTGGGAGGATTGAAGGCTCTTGGTGTGAAGCGTATCATAAGTGTTGGATTTGGTGCAGATATCACGACGTGGGCATATATCAATTATATTGAGAAGAATAATTTTTATGGAAGCATTTCGCAACCATGTCCGGCAATCGTCAATTACATTGAGACCTATAGACCGGAGCTGCTTCAAAAGCTGATGCCGATACAGAGTCCGATGATGTGTGCAGCGATTTATGCGAAGAAATACATGGGAATTACAGACAAACTTGCATTTATCAGTCCGTGTATTGCCAAGAAAAATGAGATTGAAGACCCGAATACGAAAGGGTATGTTTCTTATAATGTTACGTTCGAGCATTTGATGCAGTATGTACGTGAGAATAAGATATGTGGAACGCCGGTACAAGATGAGACGCCACATGGACTAGGAGCATTCTATCCGATGCCGGGTGGATTAAGGGAAAATGTTCGCTGGTTCTGCGGAGATGATGTGTTTGTGCGTCAGATTGAAGGCGAAGGACATGCATATGAGTTTTTGGAGGACTACCAGAAACGTGTTTTAAGCGGAAAGAAGCTGCCCTTTATGGTAGATGCTTTAAACTGCAACAGGGGCTGTCTCTATGGTACGGGCGTAGAGCCGGAGAAAGCAAAGAGCGAGGATGCTGTGTATGCTGTATGGGATATTAAGTGCAAGAGTAAAACCGGGAAAGGTGCATGGGCAGATAAGGGTTCGCCGAAAAGACGGCTTGCACATCTGAACAGTCAGTTTGATAAGCTTCGGTTAGAGGATTTTACGCGTGATTATGCGGATAAGTCTGCGGGGCATGAAATTCATCAGCCAAGCCCGGAGGAACTTAGAGGCATTTTTTCATGCATGGATAAAACTTCGGAGGAACTTACAAAGATTGACTGCGGAGCTTGTGGCTATAAGACCTGTAAGCATATGGCGACAGCAATATTTAACGATTGCAATACGGAAGAGTCCTGTATACACTATATGAAGAGTCAGTTGGAAGAGCGAGGTAAATTGGCGCAGCAGACAGCGAATGAGAATGCTGAAGCGAGAGCCAAGGTAAAACGCAAGAATGAACTGATTGCAGGAATCGTCGAGGGATTAAATACGGACTTTCAGGATATGAACCTGTCATTGCAGCAGTTGGCGACAGGAAATAGCAGCAATGCGAATGAGAGTACCGCAATCACAGGATTGATGAAGAAGGTTATGGAATTCTGTGGTCAATTACAGACATCTTTCGCAGCGATTAATGCATTGCTTGAAAAGCTAGAGAATAACAATAATAATATTACCGGTATTGCAGGCCAGACGAATCTGTTGGCGCTCAATGCGTCTATTGAGGCAGCGCGAGCGGGAGAGGCTGGAAAGGGATTTGCAGTAGTTGCGGATGAGATTAAAATCCTTGCGGAGAACAGTCGGACAACAGCCGGTGACAGCAATAACAATAAAGAAGAAATCGGCGACGCGATTGCACAGTTGGTTGACGAATCGAATCGTTTGATTGAAATTATTGATGAGGTAAATGCCCGCATGACGAATCTTGCAGCAAGTACGGAACAAATCGCAGCATCTGCAGACATGGTAGCTGAGATATCCGATGAGTTGCAGAATAAAGTTATGGAACTTGCGGAACTATAAAACAAAATCCATTGCGGAAGCAGGGAACTACGAGAAAGTATGGTGCGTGGGAGTGAAAGCAAAGCACTCACTTCCACGTACTTTTTTATGTTTTGAAAAAGAGTGCAGGAAACAAAACATACGTTCTGAATTGCTTGCATACATGGGGAAGAATATGGTATAATGCCGACAGGCATTATACTGCCGAATGGCATCGGCTGCTCAAGGCGGATGCCATGGACGCGATAGCGGACATGACATAATGCCGACAGGTATTTTTATTAAGAAAGGAAGAAAGAAATGGCAAAGAAAGCAACTTATGACGAGAGTAGTATTTCTGTATTGGAAGGACTCGAAGCCGTAAGAAAAAGACCCGGAATGTACATCGGAAGCGTGTCAAGGAAGGGGCTTAATCATTTAATATATGAGATTGTAGATAACGCAGTGGACGAGCATTTGGCTGGTGCCTGTGATACGATATATGTAACCTTGGAGGCAGACGGTTCCTGTACGGTTGAGGACAATGGACGTGGTGTGCCTGTTGGTATGCATGCAAAGGGTGTTTCTGCCGCACGTATCGTCTACACAACGCTGTACGCGGGAGGTAAGTTTGATGATTCTGCCTATAAGACTAGCGGTGGTTTACACGGAGTAGGTTCTTCTGTTGTAAATGCCCTCTCAACTTATATGGATGTGGAAATCAGTAGAGAAGGCTATGTGCATCATGACCGTTATGAGCGTGGTGTACCGGTTGTGAAATTGGAGAATGGTCTGCTCCCGAAGATTGCAAAGACCAAAAAGACCGGCACGAAGGTGAATTTCCTGCCTGACCCGGAGATTTTTGAAAAGACGCGGTTTAAAGAGGATGAAGTAAAGAGCCGTCTGCATGAGACTGCGTACTTGAATCCTGCACTCACGATTGTTTACGAAGATCGCAGGGGCGAAGAGCCGGAGCATATCGTATATCATGAAGAAGAAGGAATTAAAGGATTCGTTAAGGACATCAATAAGAATAGCGAAGTTTTGCATGACGTTGTTTATTTTAAAGGAGAGACTGAGGGGATTACCGTTGAGGCAGCTTTCCAGTATACGAATGAGTTTCATGAGAATATTTTAGGCTTCTGTAATAACATCTTCAATGCAGAAGGCGGTACACATATTACAGGATTTAAGACGGTATTTACTACAATTATCAATTCTTATGCCAGAGAACTTGGAATCTTAAAAGAAAAGGATGCAAACTTTACCGGCGCGGATGTCAGAAACGGTATGACTGCAGTGGTATCCATTAAGCATCCGGACCCAAGGTTTGAAGGGCAGACCAAGACGAAACTGGACAATCAGGATGCATCCAGAGTGACTGCAAAGGTGACCGGTGATGAGATTCAGCTTTACTTTGATAAGAATCTGGAAGTGTTAAAGACTGTCATCTCCTGTGCAGAGAAGGCTGCGAAGATTCGTAAGACAGAAGAAAAGGCAAAGACGAATCTCTTGACGAAGCAGAAGTTCTCCTTTGATTCCAACGGTAAGCTGGCAAACTGCGAGAGCAGAGATGCGTCTATCTGTGAGATTTTTATCGTAGAGGGAGATTCTGCGGGCGGTTCTGCGAAGACGGCGAGAGACCGTAACTTTCAGGCTATCCTGCCAATTCGAGGCAAGATTTTGAATGTGGAGAAGGCAAGTATTGACAAGGTGCTTGCCAATGCGGAAATCAAGACGATGATTAATGCATTCGGATGTGGATTTTCAGAGGGCTATGGCAATGACTTTGATATCACAAAGCTTCGTTATGACAAGATTATTATCATGGCGGATGCCGATGTCGATGGAGCACACATTTCTACGCTGCTTTTGACGCTGTTCTATCGCTTTATGCCGGAGCTTATCTATGAGGGACATGTTTATGTGGCAATGCCGCCGCTCTATAAGGCGATCCCGAGCAAGGGCGAGGAAGAGTATCTGTATGATGATGCGGCGTTGGAGCGTTATCGTCGGACGCACAAGGGAAATTTTACCTTACAGCGATACAAAGGTCTTGGTGAGATGGATGCAGAACAGCTCTGGGAGACGACATTGGACCCGCAGAGACGCCTTTTAAAGCGCATTGAGATTGAGGATGGCCGTATGGCATCCGATATCACAGAACTTTTGATGGGCAATGATGTTCCGCCGAGAAAGACATTTATCTATGAGCATGCGCAGGATGCGGCGTTGGACGTATAGAAAGAGGTATATAAATGAGACAGGAAGAACAGATTATTCGCACAGAATACTCTGAATTAATGCAAAAATCTTATATTGATTATGCGATGAGTGTTATTGTGGCACGAGCTCTGCCGGATGTCAGAGACGGATTAAAGCCGGTGCAGAGGCGTACCTTATATGATATGTATGAGTTGGGAATTCGCTATGATAAGCCATATCGTAAGAGCGCCCGTATCGTCGGCGATACCATGGGTAAATATCATCCACATGGAGACAGTTCTATCTATGGGGCATTGGTTGTTATGGCGCAGGATTTTAAGATGGGGCTGCCGCTTGTAGATGGACACGGCAACTTCGGTTCCATCGAGGGAGACGGTGCTGCGGCGATGCGATATACTGAGGCACGTCTTAAGAAGATTACGCAGGAGGCATATCTTGCGGACTTGGATAAAGATGTTGTAGACTTTGTGCCGAACTTCGACGAGACGGAGAAGGAGCCTGCGGTACTTCCGGTAAAAGTACCAAACTTGCTTTTGAATGGTGCGGAGGGAATCGCGGTCGGTATGACGACTAGCATTCCACCACATAATTTTGGAGAAGTTATCGACGGTGTAATTGCTTATATGAAGAATCCGGATATCAATACGGAGCAGATGATGAAATATATTCCGGGTCCCGATTTTCCGACCGGTGGAATTGTGGCAAATAAGGATGAACTGCTTTCCATCTACTCGACAGGTATGGGTAAGATTAAAATTCGCGGCAAGGTGGAAATCGAACATGGCAAGGGCGGTAAGGATCGTCTAGTCATCACAGAGATTCCATATACGATGATTGGAGCAAATATCGGTAAGTTCTTAAACGATGTTTACAGTCTGGTAGAGACAAAGAAAACCAATGATATCGTGGATATTACAAATCAATCCTCCAAAGAGGGTATTCGTATTGTAATCGAATTGCGCCGTGGCGCGGATGCAGAGAACCTTAAGAACCTGCTCTACAAGAAGACAAAGCTGGAGGATACCTTTGGGGTCAATATGCTTGCTGTTGCAGACGGAAGACCGGAGACGATGGGAATCGTGCCGATTATCCGGCATCATGTCAATTTCCAGTATGAGCTTGCAACGAGAAAATATAAGACACTGTTGGCAAAAGAACTTGACCGCAAGGAGATTCAGGAAGGCTTGATTCGCGCGTGTGATGTCATTGACTTAATTATTGAGATTCTGCGTGGAAGCACGAATGTCAAGGATGCCAAAGCGTGTCTGACAGCAGGTATTACTGACGGAATCAAATTTAAGTCCGCGCAGTCGAAAAAGGATGCTGCACAGCTACGCTTTACGGAACGTCAGGCGGACGCAATTTTAGAGATGCGTCTCTACAAGTTAATCGGCTTAGAGATAGAGGCGCTGCTTAAGGATCATGAGAAAACACTCGCCAATATTGCAGAATATGAAGAGATACTGAGTAATCGTGGCGCAATGGCAAAAGTCATTATCCGTGAGCTGGAAGGATATAAGAAAGAGTATCAGACACCGCGAAAGACCGTTATCGATAATCTCGAGGAAGTGGTTCTGGAAGAGAAGAAAATTGAGGAGATGGATGTCGTATTCCTGATGGATCGTTTTGGGTATGCGAAAACCGTTGATGTGGCGACGTATGAGCGCAATAAGGATGCAGCGGATGCAGAGAATCGTTATGTATTGACCTGCAAGAATACGGATAAAATCTGTATTTTTACCAATAAGGGACAGATGCATCTGCTAAAGGTACTTGATCTGCCGTTTGGAAAATTCCGTGATAAAGGAACTCCGATTGATAATCTGAGCAATTATAACAGTAGTGAAGAGAACTTTGTATATATTACAAACCTTGGTTCTATCAGCACGTCCAAGTTGGTTTTCGGAACAAAGGCATCGATGCTTAAAATGGTAGACGGAGCCGAATTTGATGTGGCAAAGCGTACGACCGCAGCGACAAAGCTGAATGAAAATGATGAGGTGCTTTTTGTGCAACGCATCGAGGGGGATGAGACTATCGTTATGCAGTCAGAGAAAGACTTTTTCCTGCGCATTGAGGTTGCAGCTATTCCGGAAAAGAAAAAGGGCGCAGTTGGTGTACGAGGCATGAAGCTTGGGGCAGGAGACACGCTGTGTGGCATTTACCTGCTTGGAAATGGCGAGAATGTCAATGTCGAGGTAAAAGGAAAAGAGTATGCGCTGAATCGCTTGCATATAGGAAACCGAGATACGAAGGGAACGAAGAGATAATGAAGGCAATCCTGTTTGACTTGGATGGAACAATCATAAATTCGGAGGAAGGCATTACAAAATGTGTACAGTATGCATTGAAGGCTTATGGTGTGGATGAACCGGATTTGAAGAACCTTCTGTGTTTTATCGGACCGCCGTTAGATCCTGTATTTCGGGAACGATACGGTATGACGGAAGAAGAGGCATGGGAAGCGGTTCAGAAATATCGGGAACGTTTTGATGTGAAGGGGATTTTTGAATGCTGTCTGTATGACGGAGTGGCGGACGTGATTCGGTCGCTCAAAGAAAAAGGGTATGTGCTTGCACTGGCTTCTTCAAAGCCTGAACTGGCATGTCGGCGTATCCTAGAGCATTTTGCTTTGTTGCCATACTTTGACGAGGTGGTTGGAGCGACGCTCGACGGTTCTATCAGCACGAAGGAAGAAGTGTTAGAAGAATTAGGGCGCAGAATGGAACATATGCAAATTACCAAAGATGAAATGTGCCTGATTGGTGATACGAAGTATGATGCTGCAGGCGCCAAGGCGTTCGGCATTCGATGCATCGGAGTAGACTATGGGTTTGGAAAACGCGAAGATATCCTTGCTGCGGGCGCAGAGATAGTGTTTTCGCGAATTGAGGAAGTGGAGAGATATATTGAAGAAGACAGGTGTTTATAGAGTCTGGCAAGTGATTTATCCAATCGGAATTTATTATGTGGTTTCAAGCATTGTGTATTTTTTCTTGGGAATGTTGCTTGGAAACAATCAGGAAACGTATATGCTGCGTCAGATGGTTTGCGGTGCGGTGACGATACCGTTTATTCTGTCCTTTTATAAGCAGGATAAGCAGTTTGAAGATACGGTATATGGGAAGAAAAAGTTCTCTTTTGACGCGCAGACAATATGGGAGATTGTGTTGTCTGTCAGTATCGGCGCGATGCTTGGCATTGCCGTAAACAATTTGATTGCTATGACACCGTTGATGGAGATCTCTGCGGGATTTAAGGAGGCAAACGATTCTTTTTTTGCCGGTGGGGTTGTATATGAACTTCTCGGTTCCTGCTTGGTGATTCCGATTGCAGAGGAACTGTTGTATCGCGGCGTTGTGTTTAAGCGGCTTCGCGTCTTTTTGGGTGTCTGGCCTGCGATTTTATTGTCGGCGATTATATTTGGTGCTGTGCATGCGAATCTTGTGCAGTTCCTATATGCAGGTATTCTTGGAGTATTGTTGGCGTACCTGCTTCAGTCGACCGGGAAGCTATATGCACCGATTCTGGGGCATATTGCGGCAAATGTGGCGGCAGTTATACGTCAGGAGACTGGATGGCTGGATTTCGCATATGAGCCTACTGCGGCAGGAATCGGATTTTCCCTGCTGCTGCTTGTGGCGACAGCAGGTGCGCTTGTTTTGTGGAATAGAAAACTGCGAGCTACCGGATAATCTGATAAAGAATGTGTTAGAGTGAATATGACGAGAGAAAAGGAGAAAAACATCATGCAGGAAAATAATTGGAATCAGTCATATAATCAAAATCAGCAGCCGAACTACGGACAGCCGATTCCGCCATATGGTTACCATGAACCGGAACGCAAGGGGTTTGCGATAGCTTCATTGGTACTTGGAATCTTATCACTTGTATTGTGCTGTTTCTATGGAGGATTCTTAGGCATCCTTGGTTTGATTTTTGGCATTGTTTCTTTGACGAAGAAAGAGAGTAAGATGGGACTGGCGATTGCCGGCATTATCACATCGGCATTTGGTTTAATTTACGGTATCCTTATGGTAATGGCAACGGTGATGACAATACGGTATGGGATGGCTGGGCTTGATGAAAAAGCTCTTTTGCGATTGATAGAAGAGATGTATGGCATCGAGAGTGTGGAGCCGGAGATTGTTGCGGAAACTGAGACGGTAGAGGAGCCGGAAGAGCAAGAAGATACCACAACCTTGTCGGAGGAGGACCCATTTGCCGGAAACGCCTTTGTGTTAGGGGATGAGTCGGTTATTTATTTTGAAGCAGATGGAACCTTTGTGTGGTATCAGAACGATGCGAATCATGACGATTATTATTTTGTTGGTACCTATGATGCTTATCGGGCAGAGTTCGCAGAATCCTACATAGTGACATATCTGGGTGAATATGGAGTTACGGAAGACGAACTGGCAGACCTATATGATAGAAATGAGGACAGTGAATTTTATACAGAAGAGAACTTTACCTGTCTGGTGCTTCATAATGAGTCGGCAATCTGCGACGGCGAGGAACAGGTTACAGAACCGTATGATACCAACTATATGGGATTCTATATGGATGGATATTACGATGCTGCAAATATGGCGAGTGGAGGGTATACAGCATTCACGATGCGATGAGAAGATAGCGTCAAATGCGCACACAATTTAAAAACAATTTAAAAATACAGGGACAGAGAGGTTCGAGTGTAAAAACTGGAATCTCTTTTTTTTGTTACCAAATTGTTTGTATGAGCGCAATATAAAGAGAAAATAAAGACTATAAATTGAAAATATAAGTGAAGTTCCATGAATTGTCATATTATCAGACAACTCAAGAAAAAAATAGGTAGACAAACAAGCGCGAAAGTTGTATATTAGAATACATCAAAACTAGAAAAGACAACTGTCCGCGAGAAAAAGACGGTTGCCGGAAATACAGGATTACAGAAAGGAAGCCAGTTATGAAAGAGCAGAGAAGTTACAAGAAAGATACGCTTGACCGCTTTATGCCATTGGATACAACACATGCGGCGGCAGGTATGTATGACCCGCAATTTGAACACGATAACTGCGGTATCGGTGCAGTGGTCAATATTAAGGGCATTAAGACGCACGAGACAGTAGAGAATGCACTTAAGATTGTTGAGAACTTAAAGCACAGAGCAGGAAAAGATGCAGAGGGTAAGACCGGTGACGGTGTCGGTATTCTGCTTCAGATTTCTCATAAGTTCTTTTTGAAGATGGCTGGAGAATTAGGCATCAAACTTGGCGGTGAGCGAGATTACGGCGTGGGTATGTTCTTTTTTCCACAGGATGAGTTAAAGCGCAATCAGGCGAAGAAGATGTTTGAGGTCATTGTGCAGAAGGAGGGGATGGAGTTCCTCGGATGGAGAGAGGTTCCAACAGACCCGATGAAGCTCGGTCAGAAAGCAGTGGACTGTATGCCATATATTATGCAGGGCTTTGTAAAGCGCCCGGCGGATGTGGAGAAGGGACTTGACTTTGACCGCAAGCTGTATGTGGCAAGACGTGTCTTTGAACAGTCGAATGATGACACCTATGTGGTTTCCTTATCCAGCAGAACCATCGTATATAAGGGTATGTTTTTGGTGGAGCAGCTTCGCCTTTTCTTTGCGGATTTGCAGGATGAGGACTATGAGTCGGCGATTGCAACGGTACACTCCCGTTTCTCGACAAACACGAATCCAAGCTGGGAGCGTGCACATCCGAATCGTTTTATCGTACATAACGGTGAGATTAATACCATTAAGGGTAATGCAGACAAGATGCTTGCCCGCGAGGAGACGATGGAGTCCGAGCATCTAAAGGGAGAGTTGCAGAAGGTGCTTCCGGTGATTAATAGTGAAGGTTCTGATTCGGCAATGCTTGACAATACATTGGAGTTCCTTGTAATGAGTGGCATGGATTTGCCGCTTGCGGTTATGATTATGATACCGGAACCTTGGGCGAATAATCAGATTATGTCCCAAAAGAAAAAGGATTTTTATCAGTACTATGCGACGATGATGGAACCGTGGGACGGCCCTGCATCCATCCTTTTCTCCGATGGTGATATGATGGGAGCCGTTTTGGACAGAAATGGTTTAAGACCATCCAGATACTACATTACAGATGATGATTATCTGATTCTTTCTTCTGAGGTCGGTGTGCTTGATATTGATCCGACAAAGATTGTAGTAAAAGAGCGTTTGCGCCCCGGCAAGATGCTTTTGGTGGACACCGTGCAGGGAAGAGTTATCGATGATGATGAGTTGAAGGAAACTTATGCGAATAAGCAGCCGTATGGTGAGTGGCTGGACCGCAACTTATTAAAGCTAGCAGACTTAAAGATTCCGAACGAGCGTGTGCCGGAATACACCAAGGAGGAGCGCCAGCGGATGCAGAAGGCATTCGGTTATACTTATGAATCCCTGCGAGAGGCAATTCTGCCGATGGCAAGAGATGGTGGAGAGGGAACTTCTGCGATGGGTTTCGATACACCGCTTGCCGCGCTGGCAAGTGACCATCAGCCACTTTTCAATTACTTCAAACAGCTGTTTGCACAGGTAACCAATCCGCCAATTGATTCTATTCGTGAGAAAGTTGTGACATCTACGACAGTTTATATCGGTGAAGACGGCAACCTTCTGGAGGAAACGGCAAAAAATTGTCAGGTGCTGAAGGTAAACAATCCGATTCTGACCAATACCGACCTTATGAAAATTAAGGCGATGAAGGTAGACGGATTTAAGGTGGAAATTATTCCGATTATCTACTATAAAAATACGAGTCTGGAGAAAGCGATTGACCGTCTGTGTGTGGAAGCGGACCGTGCTTACAGGGATGGCGCGAATATCCTGATTTTGTCTGACCGGGGCGTGGATGAGAACCATGTACCGATTCCGTCACTTTTGGCGGTATCTGCGCTACAGCAGCATCTCGTTAAGACAAAAAAGAGAACGGCGCTTGCAATGATTTTGGAGTCTGGTGAACCGAGAGAGGTACATCATTTTGCAACGCTGCTTGGCTATGGTGCCTGTGCAATTAACCCATACCTGGCACAGGATACCGTAAAACAGCTTGTAGATGACCATATGCTGGATAAAGACTACTACGCGGCAATACAGGATTACAATGCTGCCATCTTAAACGGTATTGTTAAGATAGCGTCCAAGATGGGTATTTCTACGATTCAGTCCTATGAAGGTTCGAAAATCTTTGAGGCAATCGGAATTGATAAGGAAGTTATTGATAAATATTTCACGAATACGGTGAGCCGTATCGGTGGTATCACATTAAAAGATATTGAGAGTGATGTGAATGAACTTCATTCTGCGGCATATGATCCACTGGGACTTGAGACGGATTTGACCTTAGACAGCCGCGGACGTCACAAGATGCGCAGCGGTGCAGACCCGCACCTTTACAACCCTGCAACTATCCATCTGTTACAGGAATCAACCAAGCGTGGTGATTACGAGCTGTTTAAACAGTACACCGAGCTGGTAAATAAAGAGGAACGCGAAATTACATTGCGTGGATTGATGGACTTCAACTATCCGAAAAAAGGTGTTCCGATTGAGGAAGTAGAGAGTGTGGAATCCATTGTAACCCGTTTTAAGACAGGTGCAATGTCTTACGGTTCCATTTCACAGGAAGCACATGAGACACTGGCAATCGCAATGAACCGTCTGCACGGTAAGTCCAACTCCGGAGAGGGTGGCGAGGACGCAGAGCGTATCGCAAGTAAGAACAGCCCGGTCAACCGCTGTTCGGCAATCAAGCAGGTGGCATCCGGACGTTTTGGTGTCACAAGCCAGTATCTGGTAAGTGCAGAGGAGATTCAGATTAAGATGGCACAGGGCGCGAAGCCGGGGGAAGGCGGACATCTTCCGGGTAAAAAGGTTTATCCGTGGATTGCTAAGACCAGACTTTCCACACCGGGAGTTTCCCTGATTTCTCCGCCACCACATCATGATATCTATTCGATTGAGGATTTGGAACAGTTGATTTTTGACCTGAAAAATTCCAACCGCGATGCGCGCATTACCGTAAAGCTGGTATCCGAAGCTGGTGTCGGAACGGTCGCAGCCGGTGTTGCGAAAGCGGGCGCACAGGTTGTCTTAATTTCCGGTTATGACGGCGGTACCGGTGCAGCACCGTCAAGTTCTATTCACAATGCAGGGCTTCCTTGGGAGCTTGGTCTTGCGGAGACACATCAGACCTTGATTATGAACGGGTTGAGAAATAAAGTACGCATTGAGACAGACGGTAAGCTGATGAGTGGACGTGATGTGGCGACAGCGGCATTGCTCGGTGCTGAGGAGTTCGGTTTCGCAACGGCTCCGTTAGTAACCTTGGGTTGTGTTATGATGCGTGTATGTAATCTTGATACCTGTCCGGCAGGTATTGCAACACAGAATCCGGAACTTCGGAAACGCTTTGCCGGAAAGCCGGAGTATGTGGAGAACTTCATGCGATTTATCGCACAGGACTTGAGAGAGTACATGGCAAAATTAGGCTGCCGTACCATGGATGAGATGGTCGGAAGAACCGATTTGCTGAAGGTGAGAGACGATTTGAGCGGAAGAGAGCAGGAGATTGATTTGTCCCGTATCTTAAATAATCCGTTTGCCGGACCGAAGGAGAAGGTAACCTTTGATCCGAAGATGATATATGATTTTGAATTGGAGAAATCCAAGGATGTCACAGTATTGTTAAAACAGCTGGGTTCTGCCTTAGAGCAGAAGCAGCGCAGAAGTATCGATGTAGAGGTGACGAACACAGATCGTTCCTTTGGTACGATTTTCGGCTCTGAGATTACGAAAAAGTATGGCGGAGAGGGCTTGCCGGAAGATACATTTATTGTGAAATGTACCGGTGCAGGCGGACAGAGCTTTGGCGCATTCATTCCGAAGGGATTGACCTTGGAGCTGGTAGGCGATTCCAACGATTATTTCGGAAAAGGTCTTTCCGGCGGTAAACTCGTTGTCTATGCTCCGGCAGGTGTAAAGTATAAAAAGGAAGAGAACATCATTATCGGAAACGTAGCACTGTACGGTGCAACCAGTGGAAAAGCGTTTATCAACGGCGTGGCGGGAGAACGCTTCTGTGTCAGAAATTCCGGTGCTTCCGCGGTCGTAGAAGGTGTCGGTGATCACGGATGCGAGTACATGACAGGCGGACGCGTGGTTGTGCTCGGCAAGACCGGTAAAAACTTTGCAGCCGGTATGAGCGGCGGTATTGCCTATGTACTTGATGAGGACAATGACCTTTATACCAGAATCAACAAAGAGATGGTATTCTCTGAGGAGGTTTCCAACAAGTACGATGTCATGGAATTAAAGAACATGATTAAAGAACATGTGGCATTGACGAACTCAGAAAAAGGAAAGGCAATTCTCGATAACTTTAGCGAGTACTTGCCGAAGTTCAAGAAGGTAATTCCTTACGATTACAACCGGATGCTTATGGCAATCGTACAGATGGAGGAGAAGGGACTTTCCTCCGAGCAGGCACAGATTGAAGCATTCTATGCAAATACAAAAAACTAAGGAGGCGCGAACATGGGAAAGCCAACAGGATTTATGGAATATGACAGAGAAAATGCGAGAGCGGTAGAACCAAAGGAGCGCATCAAGAATTTTAATGAATTCCACACTCCTTTATCCAAAGAGAGACAGCAGACACAGGCAGCACGCTGTATGAACTGTGGTGTGCCGTTCTGTCAGGCAGGAATGAATATTTGTGGGATGACCTCCGGGTGCCCGCTGCACAATCTGGTACCGGAATGGAACGACCTGGTGTACACGGGAAACTGGGAGCAGGCATATAACCGTCTGAAAAAGACCAATAATTTCCCGGAATTTACATCACGTGTATGTCCGGCACTCTGTGAGGCGGCTTGTACCTGCGGACACTGGGAGGACCCTGTGACCTGCAAGGCAAACGAGCACGGAATCATTGAAAATGCTTATGAGCAGGGCTATGCAGGGGCAAAACCGCCACGCGTGCGCACCGGAAAGAAGGTTGCGGTAATCGGTTCCGGTCCGGCAGGACTTGCGGCGGCAGACCAGCTCAATAAGCGCGGGCATTCCGTGACAGTCTATGAGAGAGATGACCGCGTCGGCGGACTGCTGATGTACGGTATCCCGAACATGAAACTGGAAAAGTGGGTGATTGACCGCAAGATTGCCGTAATGAAGGAAGAGGGCATTGAGTTTGTCACCGGTGTGAATGTAGGAAAAGACGTAAAGGCAGCAAAACTGCTAAAAGAATACGATCGTGTGATTTTAGCTTGCGGCGCAAAGAATCCACGTGATATCAAGGTGCCTGGCAGAGATGCGGAGGGAATTTACTTTGCAGTGGACTTCTTAAAGGCGACGACAAAGAGTCTTCTTGATTCGGAATTAAAAGACGGAAAATATATTTCTGCGAAAGGCAAGAAAGTTGTTATCATCGGTGGCGGTGATACCGGAAATGACTGTGTGGGAACCTCCATTCGTCATGGATGTACCAGCGTGACACAGCTTGAGATGATGCCGAAAGCGCCGGATACACGAGCAGAGAACAACCCATGGCCGGAGTGGCCGAAGGTCTGCAAGACCGACTACGGTCAGGAGGAAGCAATCGCAATGTTCGGGCATGACCCGCGTATTTATCAGACAACAGTCAAGGAGTTCTTGAAGGACAAGAACGGAAAACTGACCGGTCTTGTAACCGTGAAGCTTGAGAGCAAGAAAGATGAGAAGACAGGACGCATGGTGATGGCAGAGGTTGCAGGCAGTGAGGAGAAGTTAGAGGCAGATCTGGTGCTGATTGCAGCGGGCTTCCTTGGAACAGAGAAATATGTGGCTGACGCATTTGGCGTGGAGTTAAATACCAGAACGAATGTGGCAACCACAGAGAACGGCTATGCGACGAAAGTCAAAAATGTCTTTGCGGCAGGTGATACACATAGAGGACAGTCGCTTGTTGTGTGGGCAATCCATGAGGGTCGTGAGGTTGCAACAGAAGTGGATGAGAGCCTGATGGGATATTCTTATCTGTAAAAATCATTACATCATAGGTGGTACGAAAAACCACTTACCCTGAAAAAAGAACCACTTACCGTAAACCTATTTACGGTGGAGGTTCTTTTTTGTATGATATAGAAAATCCTTGTATCAAGGATTTTTTAGGACAAATAAGAAAAGGTTGATTGGCAGAAGAAAGGAAAGGTAGATAAATATGGGATGCTTGGGAAATTTGTTATGGTTCATTTTTGGCGGCTTTATCAGTGGATTGAGTTGGATTTTAGCAGGGTGCCTCTGGTGTATCACGATTGTCGGGGTGCCGATTGGTGTGCAATGCTTTAAGTTTGCGAGCCTCTCCTTTTTCCCATTCGGAAAGGAAGTGGAGTACGGCGGTGGAACCGTATCACTTCTGGTAAATATTATCTGGCTGCTTATATCGGGAATTCCTCTTGCAATCGAGCATGTGACGATGGGGTGTCTGCTTTGCATTACAGTTATCGGAATTCCGTTCGGATTGCAGCAGTTTAAGCTTGCAAAGCTGGCACTGATGCCGTTTGGGGCAACGGTGAGATAGCGGATTTAAGAAAAGCTTAAGAAATCACAAAGCGATTTTTAAGGGAATGGCTATATTTATGAAACGGATGCTGTTTATAGTAAAAGACAGCATCCGTTTTGATATTTAAGGTGAATTTAAACCGGGTTTAAAGAAAATTTAAGCTAGAAGACCTAGAATAAGAAAAAGGAGAAGAAACAATAAGAATAGAATACGGGGAGAGAGTATGGAAAGCAGCGCAAGAGAAATTTATTATGAGAATGAACGAAGAGGAGAAAGAACCGGGGGTACGGCACGGAGGGCAGAGTCGAGAAGAGCAGCGCAGACAGCAGAGCAAAGAAGAGCAGTACGGACAGTAGAGCCGATAAGAGGTGCACGGACAGCAGAGCAAGAGCGAAGAGAGCGGCAGTTAAGGGCCCAGCGCAGAGAGCAAAAACGGCGGGCAAAAAGGCGCAGACAGATTGCATTTTTTCTGTGGCAGTGCATCATTATCACAGCAATTATATTTTTGTTCTGGCAGATTCGACAGTATACCGGAGCAGAAAATTTTGGTTTTTCCGACGAAGTGGGAATCGCAGAGAATATGTCGGAAATCCTTGGGGGAAAAGCAGAGAGTACGTGGGGAAGCAACAAACTGCAGAGTGGTGACTATGCACAAAAGGTGGGGCTTGATGTAGTGGAAGCCCCAGTGAAGCGGACAGAGGAAGAAGTATTTTCGCGGCTTTTAGAACTGGCAGAGGGGAATGAGGAAATACAGGCTATATTGGAAAATAAGACAGCGTATCCGGTGAATATGTTGGAAGCGTTGGCGAATAATCCGGAGATGGCAGATTTTGTGACTGGGTATCTGACGGCGGAGCAGACAGCAACCGGCGGATTGAACGAGCGTGAGATGGAACAGGAACATCCGCTGTTTTTGCAGTGGGACCCGCGTTGGGGGTATGTGTCTTATGGAGATGACAGCAACGTCGGATTGGCGGGCTGTGGTCCGACATGTTTGTCAATGGCGCTCTATGAGTTGACGAGAGACGCTTCATTGACGCCGGATAAGATTGTAACGTACGGTATGGAGAATGGCTATTATATGTCTGGAACCGGAACGCTGTGGGCACTGATTGAGGAAGTGCCCGGTTTATATGGAATTGGCGTGGAGAATCCGGCGTTAGATGAAATGGCGCTAAAACAGGAGTTGGATGCCGGAAAAGTATTAATCTGTGCAATGCGCCAGGGGGACTTTACAGCGGCAGGTCATTTCATTGTAATCTATGGCTATGACGAGGAGGGATTCCGTGTCAATGACCCGAACTGCGTGGCGCGAAGCAGGAAAAGCTGGTCCTTTGGGCAGATTGGAGGGCAGATAAAGCAGGTGTGGGCGTTAGGGAAGTAGTGGATTGTAAAAGTTTCCTTTTTTCGTTATAATAATGACAGTACAAATGAGAAGGGAAGCTGTCATTATGAGCAGAGAAAAAAGGACCGGGGAAGAGGAAGCGGAGAAGTCTACGGCGGTACAGGAAACAGGGACAGAAGAGAAAGCAGGAACGGAAACAGAAGCGGAAGTCGTGGATAGAGAGCCTGAGACGGATATGCCAAAGGTCGCGGCAAACATTACAGATGCAGAGCCGGATTTGTCCGACATTGAAGTGAAGAATCCCAGAATTGGCAGGGTGTTAAAACTGCAGGAGGAAGCGGAACGGCAAAATGAGATAGAGCGGTTGCGCAGCAGACGAATCCGGCAGGAGCAGGAATATATCGACCAGATGAGCCTTAAAGTGGATGAACATTTGCGGAACACGCGGGAAGAGCAGAGATATAATGAGGAATTTGAAGCGCGTATCCGTTGTGAGGTGTACCGGATGCACGGTATCAGTGAGGACAAGCTGCAGGGCATGACGGAATACCGCAATGCATGGTATCAGGGAGCGGCATTTGCGTTGTTTTTCCTGTCACTGGTGCTGTTTGTACTATGTGGTGTCTTGCACGGATTTGGCTCGGAAGTCAGCATTTTTATGGCATTCTATACGGCGATAGAGGGAGCGCTTCTTACCAACGGAAGGAAGCAGTTTGTCATTTATGAGGTGCTTACTAAGGGGTTATATCTGTTGCTGTTCCCAATCATGATGGTGGTGTTTGTATGCTATGAGTTGGGTTTTGCAGAATTTACTTACCTCGTTCCTATCTTTACCGTGGCGGGTGTGGCGGTGTTACTCATCGGCGCGTTTTCTTACTTTATCTATGACCCATATCGCAAGGATCGCAGGAACCGGAAAAAGGCGAACAGTTACATCCGTGAGATTGAAAAGGCGGCGCTAAGGGAGATATGGTTAAAGGAAAAGGCATACGGTAAGTTGGAGCGAAAGAAGGAAAAGCAGGAGGCTAGGGAAGAAAGGAAGCAGGAACGTGCAAAGACACGTCAGGAAAAAAAGGAGAAGCTTTCTGCATGGTGGGAAGAAAGGAATCCTTGGAGAAAGAAAAACTCAGAAGAGATAGAAAATGAAAAATAAAAGATGGATAACAGTTACTTCTCAGAGATTCTGGCAGAGATAGAAGGATTGTAAAATCGGAGTTTTTTCGCTATAATGGGGAAAGCACGAAAAAACAGGAGGAAAATTACGTGAGTGATTTTAAATTTAGTACACTGGAGTATAAAAGACCGGATTTTGAGGCAATCGGAGTGTTTGCCGAGCAGATGGCAGAGAAGATGAAAAAGGCGACTTCCTACGAGGAGTTAAAGAAGCTGATGGCAGAGATGGAGGAGATGTCTAAGGATTTCTCAACCGATTGTGTTATTGCATCGATTCGTAACACTCTGGATACGAGAGATGAGTTTTATGAGAAGGAGCAGGCTTATATTGATGAGATGTTGCCTGTGATTACACCGAAGCTTTTGGCAGTGGATGAGGTGCTTTTGAACAGTCCGTTCAAGGCAGATATCGAGAAGGAATATGGCAAACAGTTTTTTGCACAGAAGGAATTGCAGAAAAAGACTTTCTGTGAGGAAAATATCCCTCTGATGCAGCAGGAAGCAAAACTGACGAATGAATATCAGAAGATTATGGCGACCGCTGAGATTGAGTTTGACGGAAAGACTTTGAATCTGTATGGTGTGCAGAAGTATTTTGAGCATGAGGACAGAAGCGTGCGCGCGGCAGCAGTGAAGGCGTATTCTGATTTTTATCATAAGAACGAGACGCGTCTCGAGGAAATCTGGGATGAGCTTATCACTATCCGTAACCAGATGGGTAAGAATCTCGGCTATGAGAATTTCATTCCGGTAGGCTATATGCAGCAGGGACGCACCGATTACGGTCAGAAGGAAGTGGAATCCTTCCGTGAGCAGGTGCTTAGTGAGATTGTACCGCTCTGTGAGAAATTATATGAAGCACAGGCAAAGCGCCTTGGTGTGGATGCGCTGATGTTCTATGACGAGAAGCGCGTATTCCCGGATGGCAACGCGGTTCCGGCAGGAGACGATGATTTCATGGTGGAGCAGGCTCGTAAGATGTACCATGAGATTAGCCCGGAGACCGGAGAGTTCATTGACTTTATGATTGAGCATGAGATGATGGATCTTAAGAATAAGCCGGGAAAGGCGTCCACCGGTTACATGACATTTTTGGCTCGTTATCAGTCTCCGTTTGTGTTCTCCTGCTTTAACCAGACAATTTTCGATATGCAGGTACTGACACATGAGCTTGGTCATGCGTTTGCAGGATATATGGCAATGCGCAATCAGCCGATTGCGGACTATTATTCGGAGTCTACCGATATCGCAGAGATTCATTCGATGTCTATGGAGCAGTTTGCATATCCGTATGCGGAGCGGTTCTTTGGCGAGGATGCAGATAAATTCCGCTTTGCCCATTTACAGGATGCAATCACCTTTGTACCGTTTGGCGTGGCAGTGGATGAATTCCAGCACATCTGCTATGCGAATCCGTCTCTGACACCGAAGGAGCGTACTTTAGAGTGGAAGAAGTTAGAAGAGAAGTATATGCCATGGAGAAAATATGACGCAGATGATTTCTTTGACCGTGGTGGATATTGGTATCATAAGCTGCATATTTATTTATATCCGTTCTATTATATCAACTATACGCTAACCACAATGGGAGCGATGGAGTTCAAGAAAAAGAACTACGAGAACCATGATGCTGCATGGGAGGATTACCTCAATCTCTGCAAGTGTGGCGGTAGTATGAGTTATCTGGAAACATTGAAATATGCGAACATTCACAATCCATTTGAGCCGGGCAGCGTGAAGAATGCAATCGGTGTGGCAAAGGATGAGCTGTTTGCAAGCAAGTATATGCAGTAAGTGAGTATGAGCCGGCAGAAATACGGCATGGATAGAAAGAGGGATGTCTAATGGAAGAATTACTTGAACTTACGAAAAAGCAGCTACGTTTTCAGAAAATTATTACCGCATTTCTGGCTTTTATCATCGTGATGCTACTGGCGGCGGGCGTTATGCTTGTCAATCAGATGAATCGGATGTCTGTCGCGATGAATGAGGCTGTGGAGAAGTTAGAGCAGATTGATATCGAAGCGATTAATGATACGATTTCCGGTACGCAGGAAATGATGCAAAGCATTGAAGAGTTTCAGGGAGCAGTCGATGATATGACATTACATGTGCAGGAGTTTGACGGCTGGCTCTCCGGGCTGTTTGGAAGAAATTGATAGATGCTGTGTAGCAGTAGAAGATAGGGCATATCATGTGAAAAAGGAAACTCGCGAATTAGCGGCGTTTCCTTTTTGCTTTGTTTGTGGAACTTTTTGCAGTTTTTTTCTTTGCAACACTGTATCCGAAAGTACCAAGTTTTTTCCCAAGCAGGAAATACTCTCCGTGAGAATATGTCACAAGACCGGTGTCATTCAAGTGGAATTTTCCCTTTTCGTCCATATATTCATCGTCGACGGTTACAGCAACGACATCGGCAAGAATCATGTGGTGGCTACCGAGTGGCGTAATCTGGCGGACACGACATTCGATATTCACCGGACTTTCCGCAATGCCGGGTGCAGACACTTCTCTGGAAGCAAGCGGTGTCAAATGCATCGCATCAAATTTATCGACCTCGCGTCCGGAGCGCACACCACAGTAGTCGGTTGCACGCACCAGTGCCTCGGTTGTCAGGTTCACAACAAATTCGCCGGACTTTTCAATCATATGATAAGAATAGCGTTCCGGTCGAACTGAAATGGAGAGCATCGGCGGATTGGTGCAGACGGTGCCTGCCCAGGCGACTGTGATGATATTCGGTTTTCCCTGCAATGCGGGGTTTTTACATTCCGGGTCGTTATCGTCCGGATATTTGCAGCTCACCATAACCGCCGGAAGCGGATAGAGCATATTGCCGGGTTTAAATGAGCATTTTGCCATGATAAGTCTCCTTTTGTCATTGTCCGATTGAACTTGTGTGCGGGGTGAAGCTTATTATTTCATCAGGATGTCCATCAGATAAGCATAAACGTCTTCATTCTGCTTTTTCCAGTTGTTGCAAATTGCTTCGGCCTGCTCTTTTTTCTTAACGGTCAGAGTCAGGTCGATTAAATTGGTGCCTCGCTCCCGAAATTGGCAGCGGACGGCGTAATCCTGATTCGGTGTCTTGTAGTAATCTGCCACGATGGAATTGACAGTGCGAAGCTCCATCTTATTTTTCTCGAAATATGCAATGGTATCCCGTTCGATGGCATCGGTCAGCTTATCCCGGAAAAAGCCAAGCGTCTCTTTGCCGGCAGCCGTAATCGAATACTGGGTATTGTTGTGTGTGGACTCGGAGCGAATCAAATCGGCATCCGTAAGGTCATTTAACACCTGCTGTACGCGGAAATAATCGGTGTATTCCTGCTCCAAGAAAAAGTTGGATATCTGTGTGTTTGTCAGCGGGAAGTCCACCTTGTCTAACATGTTTAAAATGGTAAGCTTATATATTGTAAATGGTTCTGCCATATTGTCTCTCTTTCTCTAAAATCCTGTTCATGTGTTGCGGCATAATCAGTCAGCCACAAAATATTTCCCTTGCCACAAATTTCGTTCGCAAAAGCTTTTCTGAATCGTGTTAAGCACACGTTTCTTATCTGTGCTCCAGAGTGGTGCGAGCAAAAGACTGCGAGGTCCGTCGCCGGTCAGACGATGTACGACCATCTCGGGTGGAAGCAATGCGATACAGTCTGCGACAAAGTCACAGTATTCCTCCAGAGAAAAAAGCGGAAACGGCTCTTTTTCGTACATAGTGCCGAGGTCAGTATTTTTTAATACATGCAGCAACTGTAGCTTAACACCCTGAATAGGAAGCTTTGCTACATAGGAAACAGATGCACGCATCATTTGTATGGTCTCGCCGGGAAGCCCTAAAATCAGATGGGCAATAATGGTAATTCCGCGGGCGCGCAGGGCTGTGACGGCTTGTTCGAATTGGGATAACGTGAAACCACTTCGGATGCGCGTGAGCGTAGTCTCGTGAATGGTCTGTAAGCCAAGCTCAACCCAGACGGGTTTCTTATGGTTTAATTCTTCTAACAAATCCAAAATCTCATCGGAAAGGCAGTCACATCGGGTGGCGATGGAGAGTGCTACGATATCCGTGTGAGAAAGCGCCTCTGTAAAAATCTTTCGGAGGTGGCTGACAGGGGCGTAGGTGTTGGTGTATGCCTGAAAATAGGCGATGTATTTACGGCAATGAGACTTGGCGGCAACGCGTTCTTTTGCCTGTTCGATCTGCGCTGTAACAGAGAGAGTGGGGGCAGTGGCAAAATCACCGGAGCCTCCCGCACTGCAAAAGATACATCCGCGCGTGCCAAGCGTGCCGTCTCGGTTCGGACAGGTCATACCACCGTTTAGAGAGAGGCGGTAGACCTTTTCGCCGAAAGTACTTTTTAGATAATAGTCTAAGGAGTAGTAGCGTTTGTCTCCCCAGAACTGTGGTGTCGTATGGTTCATCATAAATCTATCAAACGAAACTGTGTTGCTTCCGTGTCAGTGTCTAGCGTACAATATGAGATTTTACTGCTTCGCTGACAACCTCGGCCACACGTGGGTCAAAAGCTTCCGGCATGATGAATTCATCGGAAAGCTGCTCATCGGATACAAGACCTGCAATCGCTTCAGCGGCAGCAAGCTTCATTTCCTCGGTAATCTGCGTTGCGCGACCTTCTAATGCGCCTTTAAAGATACCGGGGAAAGCGACCACGTTATTGACCTGATTCGGGAAATCGCTTCGTCCCGTACCAACGATTCTTGCTCCGGCAGCTTTTGCAACATCCGGCATAATCTCAGGAACAGGATTAGCCATGGCGAACAGAATGGAATCCTTGTTCATGGAGGCAACCATCTCTGGGGTTACAATATTCGGAGCGGATACACCGACAAAGATGTCTGCACCCTTTAATGCATCGGTTAATGTGCCGTGCTGGTTTTCAAGGTTTGTCACTTCGGCCATTTTTTGCTGCATCCAGTTCAGGTTCGGGTAATCCTTGCCGATAATGCCTTCACGGTCACACATGGTCACATGCGGGAAACCGTAAGTAAGGAGCAGTTTTGTGATAGCAACACCGGCAGAGCCTGCACCGTTTACGACCACGCGGCAGTCCTCTTTTCTCTTGCCGGTTACACGCAGACCGTTGATGATGCCGGCGAGTACGACGATAGCGGTACCGTGCTGATCGTCATGGAAAACCGGAATGTCAAGCATCTTTTTTAAACGTTCCTCAATCTCAAAACAACGTGGAGCAGAGATGTCTTCTAAGTTGATGCCACCATAAGCAGGTGCGATATTCTTGATGGTGGTGATGATTTCTTCGGTGTCCTGTGTGTCAAGACAGATTGGAACGGCATTGACATTGCCGAATTCTTTAAAGAGGACACATTTTCCCTCCATCACCGGCATAGCGGCGTATGCACCGATATTTCCGAGACCGAGTACGGCACTTCCGTCGGAAATGACGGCAACGGTGTTTGCTTTCATCGTATATGTATAGGCTGCTTCTTTATCCTCTGCGATGACCTTGCACGGCTCCGCAACACCCGGAGTATAGGCAATCGCCAAGTCTTCTCTGGAATTTACTTTTGACTTTGCAATCGTCTCCAGCTTTCCGTTCCATTCCTTGTGCATGAGCAACGCCTTTTCCGCAGTACTTAAATTCTTATTTTCCATATTGAATCTCCTCTATTTGAATATACAATTATATATAGAAACAACATCTCAATCATACCATTATCATTTTGACAAATCAAGAAAATTAGGACTTCCTATTTGGAAAAAAGTAGTGTATAATACACACATTGAAAAGTCAATTTGTCACTTCGGACAGAATTCCCAGAACAAGAGAGAATAATCAGTCGAATAAGGAGTATCAGATGAGAGAGAAGTATGAAAGTCTTTCCGCTATTGTGTTAAAGGACCTTGCAAAAGCAAGAGGGTTAAAAAATGTTTCTGCCATGAAAAAGAGCGATTTGGTAGAGTTGATGCTGGCGGAGGATGAGCGTCAGGCAAAAGAGAAGAAGGAAACACAGACGAGAGAGAATTCTGCTGTGAAAGAAGCCGCACAGACAAAGGAAAGTACTACTACGCGTGATGCGAATGCACCGGATGAGACACTGATGAACTTAGACAGCGGTGTTACCGCGAACGGCATTTTGGAAGTAATGCCGGACGGATATGGCTTTATCCGATGCGAGAACTATATGCCGGGAGAGAATGACGTCTATGTATCACCGTCCCAGATTCGCAAGTTCAATCTCAAGACGGGAGATATCGTCTGCGGTAATACACGTGTGAAGACACAGCAGGAAAAGTTCTCCGCACTGCTTTATGTGACTTCCGTCAACGGTTATCATCCAAGTGTGGCGCAGAAGAGAAAGAACTTTGAAGATTTGACACCAATTTTCCCGAATCGGCGAATCCGATTGGAGCGTCCGGGAAGCAGTGTGGCGATGCGTATCGTGGATTTGGTATCCCCGATTGGTAAGGGACAGAGGGGGATGATTGTTTCCCAGCCGAAAGCCGGTAAGACGACTTTGTTAAAAGAAGTTGCAAAGTCTGTGACGGCGACCGAGCCGAATATGCATTTGATTATTCTGCTCATTGATGAGCGTCCGGAAGAGGTTACTGATATCAAGGAGGCAATCGAGGGAGAGAACGTTGAAGTTATCTATTCCACTTTTGATGAGCTCCCGGAACATCACAAGCGTGTTTCCGAGATGGTTATCGAGCGCGCGAAGCGTCTGGTAGAGCATGGGAAGGATGTGATGATTCTTCTCGACAGTATTACCCGATTGGCAAGAGCATACAACCTGACTGTTCCACCAAGCGGTCGTACATTATCCGGTGGTCTTGACCCGGCAGCACTTCATATGCCAAAGAGATTTTTTGGTGCGGCCCGCAATATGCGTGAGGGTGGCAGTTTGACAATTCTGGCAACGGCACTTGTTGACACCGGAAGCAAGATGGACGATGTTGTATATGAGGAATTTAAGGGAACCGGTAACATGGAGCTGGTACTCGACCGTAAGCTTTCCGAAAAGCGTGTGTTCCCGGCAGTCGATATTGTGAAATCCGGCACGAGAAGAGAGGATTTACTGCTTATGCCTGAGGAGCAGGAGGCAGTCGATATTATGCGCAAGGCAATCAACGGTATGCGTACGGATGATGCGGTAGAGAATATTTTAAATATGTTTGCACGCACAAAAAATAATCAGGAATACATCAGCATGGTGAAAAAGACGAAAATAATCTAAAAAGACTTGATTTTATTAAAATCATATGCTACAATAACAACGCTGTTTATTCGGGACTATCCCTTGCAGTAAGTACCATATGCGGATCGGGTATACGGGTATAAAGGGATAAGGAACAGGCGAACTATAATAACGATAAGATTATGAAGAGGTGAAAATCATGAAAGAAGGAATCCATCCAGATTACTATCAGGCAACTGTTACATGTAACTGTGGTAATACATTTGTTACAGGTTCAACAAAGGAAGATATCCACGTTGAAATCTGCTCCAAGTGTCATCCATTCTACACAGGTCAGCAGAAAGCTGCTCAGGCTCGTGGACGTATTGACAAGTTCAATAAGAAATATGGTGTTCAGCAGTAAGTTAAGAACGGTTACAGATAAGGTTGAGGTTTTTTAATCTCAACCTTTTTAAAATCATAGGGAAATTTATTGGTAGAGACTTATGAGATATTCAGGAATTGGCGGTCAGGCAGTCATGGAAGGCGTGATGATGAAGAATCAGGACAAATACGCCGTTGCCGTGCGCAAGCCGGACCAGGAGATTGTTGTCGAGGTTGCAGAGTATAACGGTCTTAATATAAATAAGAAAATGAAGAATATGCCGATTTTGCGAGGCGTGTTTAATTTTATAGAGTCACTGATGCTGGGGATGAAGACACTTATGTTTTCTGCGTCCTTTTTCGAGGACGAGGAAGAGGAGTTAAAGAAGCATAAGGAATCGGCAACCGTCAAGCAGGCAGAACTTTCTGAAGAGGCGGCTCGCACAGAGCAGGAGCGTAAGAAAAAGGAAGAAGATGCCATGATGGGCGGTACGGTTGTGTTGTCGGTTGTTCTTGCAGTGGGTATCTTTATGATACTGCCGTACTTTATTTCGCTGTTTTTTCAGAGGTTTATTACATCACAGATTGCGATTGCGCTTTTAGAGGGTGTGATTCGTCTGCTGATTTTTGTCGGATATGTGGCAGCGATTTCACTGATGCCGGATATCAAGCGTGTCTACATGTATCACGGTGCAGAGCACAAGTGTATCAACTGCATCGAGCATGGTCTTGATCTGACGGTTGAAAATGTGCGGAAGAGTTCAAAGGAGCATAAGCGTTGCGGTACGAGCTTTTTGCTCATTGTCATGTTAATCAGTATTGTCTTTTTTATGTTTATCCGTGTGGATAATGGTATTTTGAAATTGGTTCTGCGTTTATTACTGATTCCTGTGATTGCGGGAGTGTCGTATGAGTTCATCCGCCTTGCGGGACGCAGTGATAACAGGATTGTAAACATTTTAAGTAAGCCGGGATTGTGGCTTCAGCGTCTGACGACCAAGGAACCGGACGATACGATGATTGAGGTCGGTATCGCCTCCGTGGAGGCGGTTTTTGACTGGCATTCTTATGTAGAAGAGATTCGCGAAGGAAAGGCATAAAGCAGATGACATATCGGGAAGCATTGAATCTTGGTGAGAAGGTTCTTTCGATGGCAAGCATTGCAGACGCAAAGACGGATGCATGGCTACTTCTTTCCATGGTGTGCAAGATGGAGCGCAGCTTTTATTACCTGCACATGGAAGAGGAACTGCCGGAGGAACAGCTCAGTGAATATGAGATAGCATTAAAAAAGAGAGCGGAGCATGTGCCGCTTCAGTATATTGTTGGCGAGACTGAGTTTATGGGGCTTCGGTTCAAAGTGAATTCCAGTGTCCTCATTCCAAGACAGGATACGGAAACTCTGGTTGAGGAGGCATTAAAGGTGGTAAAGCCGGGGATGAAAGTGCTTGATTTGTGTACCGGCTCCGGATGTATTATTATCAGCATTCTGCATAATGTCTCAGAGGTGGAAGGCTATGCCATTGATATTTCCAAGCAGGCATTAAATGTGGCAAAAGAGAATGCGAAGCTGAACGATGTGTCAGTGATGTTTGAACACAGCGATTTATTTGACCATGTGTCAGGCACATATGATGTCATTGTATCGAATCCGCCTTATATTCCGACGACGGAAATCCTAAAGCTGATGCCGGAGGTGCAGACATTTGAGCCGATGGAAGCGTTGGACGGTAAAGAGGACGGACTGCATTTTTACCGGAAAATAATAGCGGAAGCTCAGGACTACCTGAACCCGGGGGGACATCTTTTGTTTGAAATCGGTTATGATCAGGGAGAGGCTGTTTTGGCACTGATGGAAAATGCAGGCTTTCAAGATGTGCAGGTGATTAAGGATTTGGCGCATAATGACAGGGTTGTGACCGGAATGTTGTAGCGTGGCTGCTATAGAGTTGGCAGAGTAACGTTTCGGCAGAGGGCGACGCGGTGTCGCAGAGTTTGAAAAGAGAGGTACAGTTATGTTTGATAAGTTAGAGGATTTGTTAATCCGTTTTGAGGAATTGATGAGTGAATTAAGCGAGCCGGATGTAGCGAACAATCCGGAACGTTTCCGCAAGCTGATGAAGGAGCAGAGCGATTTGACTCCTATCGTAGAGGCATATAAGGAATATAAGCAGTGCAAGCAGAATATTGAGGATTCTCTTGCCATGTTGGAGGAAGAATCTGATGAGGAGATGCGTGAGCTCGCAAAAGAAGAGTTAAACGACGCAAAGAACAGAGTCGAGGAGCTTGAGACAGAGCTTAAGATTTTACTTCTTCCGAAGGACCCGAATGATGACAAGAACGTTATTGTCGAGATTCGTGCAGGTGCCGGTGGTGATGAGGCGGCTCTTTTCGCGGCTGAAATCTATCGTATGTATCAGCATTACGCAGAGAGCAAGAACTGGAAAACCGAGTTGATGGAGGTCGATGAGACCGGAATCGGCGGTATGAAGAGTGTTTCCTTCATGATTAACGGAACCGGAGCTTATTCCGTGATGAAATATGAGTCCGGTGTACACCGTGTACAGCGTGTGCCGGAAACCGAGTCCGGCGGACGTATCCATACGTCTACCATCAGCGTGGCAGTGATGCCGGAGGCTGAGGAGGTCGAGGTTGAAATCGACGAGAAGGACATCCGCATCGACGTTATGCGTGCATCCGGTAACGGTGGTCAGTGTGTCAACACCACAGACTCTGCCGTACGTCTGACCCACTATCCGACCGGAATCGTCGTATACAGCCAGACCGAGAAGTCACAGCTTCAGAACAAGGCAAAGGCGTTCGCCTTACTTCGTGCAAAACTCTACGACATCGAGTGCCAGAAGGCGCACGACGCAGAGGCAGAGGCGAGAAGAAGCCAGATCGGAACCGGCGACCGCTCCGAGAAAATCCGTACCTACAACTTCCCACAGGGACGTGTGACAGACCACAGAATCAACCTGACATTATATAAACTGGATAAGATTATGGATGGCGATATTCAGGAGATTATCGATGCTTGTATTGCGGCGGACCAGGCTGCGAAGTTGGTTAAGATGAATGAGAACTAAGAAATATTTCGTGTAAAATGTTGGGTTCGATTACCTAAGCATAAAATATAAGAAAATGAAAAGAACATTGCGCTCCAATTTATTGGAGAAGCGATGTTCTTTTTATTTTCTGTAGAAGCGAAGCTTCGTAATCTGCGAAGCAGATATTTTATGCGTATGATTGCCAGACGAAGTTCTCATTCAGACTTTGCGTGAAGTTAAGCTGGCAGGAGTCTGTAAGAATGCAAGCAAAGATAAACTCGGCTGAATTCACAGAACACCGAGAAGAAGTGGAGCGAGCATGCGAGCGGAACGGATTCGAGGTGATGTGAATGAGGGAATAGATGTTATTATCTTGAAAAAAATAAGATTATGATCTAGATGTCGACATTAGTAGCCTTATCATAAAACTTAATGAAATTCTGGAAAGGTTGTGATAGAATAAATTATGTATACTTGCGTCCAATGTAAGCATTATACGAGAAAAAAGTAATTTAACGTACAGTTTATTGGACAAGAAATATGAGATATTTATTATAGGCTAGTAATGTAGCTGATGGCCCAAAATATTACGAAATGGAGAATGGTATGATTACTGGTGAGTTACGAAACAAAATTGACAGAATATGGGAAACATTCTGGACGGGTGGAATTACAAACCCATTAGATGTGATTGAACAGTTTACATATCTACTGTTTATTAAACAGTTGGACGAAGTTGAGACAACAAAAGAGAATGAAGCGAACTTCTTAGGTGTGCCATTTGAGTCCATGTTCCCAGATGAGTGTCAAAAGTTCAGATGGAGCAAGTTTAAGAATTTAGGCTCTGCTGAAGAAATGTATGAGATAGTTTCGAATGGTGTATTCCCTTTTATTAAGAATTTGCATCAAGATGGAGATTCTGCCTATGCTCGCTATATGGGAGATGCTATTTTCAAGATTCCTACTGCAGCAATGTTGTCAAAAATTGTGGACGGTATTGATAGGCTGGAACTTGGAGATGAAGATTCAAAAGGCGACTTATATGAGTATTTATTGTCGAAAGTGGCTACAGCAGGAACAAATGGTCAGTTCAGAACACCAAGACATATCATAAAAATGATGGTTGCGTTGGTAAAACCCCAGCCAGAAGATATTATTATTGACCCAGCAATGGGGTCGGCAGGATTTTTAATTGAAGCTCAGCAGTATCTTCGCGATAATCATGCAGACATGTTCCTAAATGCAAAGTTACGTGACCATTTTAACAATGAAATGTTCTATGGAAATGATATGGATAGAACGATGCTTAGAATTGGTGCGATGAATATGCTTTTGCATGGAGTTGATAATCCGAATATTTCATATCGTGATAGTTTGTCTGAACAGAATACAGATGTGGAAAAATATACATTGGTTTTAGCGAATCCTCCTTTTAAGGGAAGTTTGGATTATGAAGCAGTGTCTGCTGATTTGTTGAAAGTTACTAAGACAAAGAAGACAGAGTTACTGTTTCTTGCTTTGTTCCTTCGAATATTGAAAAAGGGAGGAAGAGCAGCAGTTATTGTTCCAGATGGAGTATTGTTTGGTAGTAGTAAAGCTCATAAGCAAATCAGGCAGGAAATTATTGATAATAACAAACTTGATGCTGTAATTTCCATGCCAAGTGGGGTATTCAAGCCATATGCAGGTGTTTCTACAGCCATTCTTGTTTTTACAAAGACTGGTTCGGGCGGAACTGATAAGGTATGGTTTTATGATATGAAAGCAGATGGATACAGCCTTGATGATAAACGCCAAGAAATCTCAGAAAATGATATTCCTGATATCATAGAAAGATTTAATCATCTTGATGCAGAGAAAGATAGAGCAAGAACGGAGCAGAGCTTCTTTGTTCCAGTTGAAGAAATTGTATCTAATGATTATGACCTTTCAATTAATAAATACAAAGAGGTTGTTTATGAGAAGGTGGAATATGATTCTTCGGATGTTATTATTGACCGTATAGAGCAGATTGAAATACAGATACAGACAGAAATAGCTGAACTAAAGAAGTTACTTAGTAAATAAATTCGGATTTGTAGGGATGATATAGATGGAAAAAACTATAAAAGATTTAGATATTTACATCTCAGATGGTAATTATTCTTCAAAATATCCTAGAAGTGAGGAATTTGTTGAAGAAGGTATACCTTTTATTCGTGGAAATAATATGGTAGACGGTGATATTACGGATGATGAAATGTATTATATAACTCCTGAAAAACATGGAATACTATTAAAAGGACATGTTAAAGCTGGAGATGTTTTAATTACAACAAGAGGAAATATAGGACAAGTTGCTATAGTTTCAGAAAGACATGAAGATTCAAATATTAATGCTCAGATTGTACTATTGAGAACCAATCCAGATAGTTTGTATAATAGATATCTTTTATGGGCGTTGCAGTCAAAAAGAGCAAATGAACAATATCTTGCTCTACAGACTGGCACAGCACTAAAACAGCTACCTGTGGGTAAATTAGAGAATCTATCTATAACGGTTACTGATATAAACGAACAGCATTATATAGCGAATATTCTTGATAAAGTATACGAAGTTATAAAAGCGAGAAGAAAAGAATTACTTCTTTTAGACGACCTTATCAAAGCCCGATTTGTCGAGCTCTTTGGTAATCCTTTAGATAAGTCAATAGCTAATAAATATTTTGTGGAATGTGTAGAGTTCAATCCAAAGAAATCAGAAGTTAAAGACATGATGGATGAGACTGTTTCGTTTGTTCCGATGGAATGTGTTGGAGTAGATGGCTCATTTACTATTAGAGAAGATGGATTGATTCGGGATTATTATAAAGGTTATACATATTTCAGAGATGGAGATGTATTGCTTGCAAAGATTACACCGTGTTTTGAGAATGGAAAGGTTGCTATTGCTGAGAATTGCACAAATAGTATTGGTTTTGGAACAACGGAGTTCCATGTATCTAGACCAATAGCAGGTGTAAGTAATTCGTATTGGATAAAGTATATGCTTAAGAATAATGATGTTCATGATTTGGCAACGATAAATATGACAGGTTCTGCAGGTCAGAAGCGAATTCAAACTCCATTCTTTGAAAAATTAAAGATATATTTGCCACCAATAGAGTTACAGAACCAGTTTGCCGATTTCGTTAAACAAGTCGACAAATCAAAAGTTGTGGTACAAAAGGCGCTTTCTGAAACGCAAATGTTATTTGATTCATTAATGCAAAAATATTTTGGATAGTAGATTAAAAAGAGGCAGAGAAGGGATCAAGACGGATAAGATGTTTTGTTAATGAAAAAGAAGAGGTCTATTACCGGTAGTGTAAGTATTTTATTTAGAATGTTTGGACGCGTGAGGTGAATGAGTATGGCAATCATGACAGTATATCATGGAGGATATCAGCCGGTTTCTGTGCCGGAAATTCGCATAGGGCGAAATACAAAAGATTTTGGCACCGGATTTTATTGTACGGTTATCAAGGAGCAGGCACAGAGATGGGCAAAACGCTATAATACGAAAATTGTATCAATTTATGATGTAAAATTCAGTTCCTCTCTTAAAATAAAAGAGTTTAAAGAAATGACAGATGAGTGGCTTGATTTTATTGTTGATTGCAGGAATGGAAAACCGCATATGTATGATATCGTGATTGGTGCAATGGCAGACGACCAGATTTATAATTACATTTCGGATTATGTGGAAGGAACTATCACAAGGGAACAGTTTTGGACCTTAGCAAAATTCAAATATCCAACGCATCAAATCAGTTTCTGTACAAATGTAGCATTGAAATGTTTGGAGTATCGGGGCTATGAGGAGGTTGAAAAGTAATGCAGCAGGTGGCAAGAGAAGCATCAAAAGATAATGACTTATTTTATACATGCAGCCTAATTGATTATATTGCAAGAAAAACGAAAAATACTCGTTCCGATGTGGTTAATAAACTTGGAAAAGAAAGACTTGAAAAGATTTATGATTTAGCAGATGTATACCATTGTGATAATGTGGAGCGGGTAAGTGATGATTTCATAGAGGAAGCCGGAATTGAGAGCGGGAATTATGATAATGTGGGACAGTGTCGTTACAGCATCCCGTCCTACTGGGATATTGGGAAGGTATATAAGCGTCTTATCAAGCAGGTATCCGAGAACGACAATATCAGCGTAATAGATGCGTTGCTTAAAGTTTATAATTCTTTTATCAGCCCAAAGATAGATGATTATAACAGCAGCGTGTATTATGAAAATCCTTCTTATATATATGAATGTTATAGAGAAAATCAAATACTTTAGCAATGAAAGTGGGGTAGGATGTTGGTACAGAAAGGAAAGTACCAACATGGAAGAAAGATTAGTCGATATTTTAAATGAAATGGCAGATTACCTGACCATATCACAAATGAAAAAGTTGCAGGAAGTTCTGATACGCAATTTTGAAAAAGGAGATGCACATAAAGAACAGATTCCGAACACAGATTATTTGAAAATGTTTATTGATGCCAAGAAAATAGAGGGATGTTCGGAACGGACTGTGCGATATTATCAGGTGACGGTCGAACATCTGCTAAAAAATATTGATGTTCCTATACGAAAAATAACAACAGATGAAATCAGAGGATACCTTGCTGCTTACCAGAAAATAAATAATTGCAGTAAGGTTACGGTGGACAACATCAGACGCAATATTTCAAGTTTCTTTTCATGGCTTGAAGAGGAAGATTATATACTAAAAAGCCCAATGCGGCGTATTCATAAAATTAAAACGAAACAGGCTGTAAAAGAAACGATATCTGATGAAGTGATTGAAAAGTTGAGAGATAACTGTAGATGTTCCAGAGACTTAGCTATGATAGATTTGCTTTATTCAACAGGAATACGAGTTGGAGAATTAGTGAATCTGAATATTTCTGATATTGATTTTGAGGAAAGAGAATGTGTTGTTTTTGGAAAAGGAGATAAGGAGCGGAAAGTATATTTTGATGCAAAGGCAAAACTGCATTTACAGAAGTACCTACAGGAACGTGTGGATGACAATCCGGCATTATTTGTTACTCTTGATGCGCCATATGAGAGACTTAAGATAAGTGGCGTTGAGATTCGAATGCGGCAGTTGGGAAGGAAAATCAATACGGAGAGAATACATCCTCATAAATTTCGAAGAACAATGGCAACAAGAGCCATTGATAAGGGAATGCCAATTGAGCAGGTGCAGAAAATACTTGGTCATTCTCAAATTGATACCACGATGCAATATGCAATTGTTAACCAGAATAATGTCAAGAATTCCCACAGAAAGTACATAGCATAAGATTTTGCAGATTCGGATTTGTAGGGATGATGATATGAAGGTTAAAATTGGTGATATATGTACTTTAAAGAGTGGAACGTCACTTAAGGAAGATATATTAAATGAAAGCAATGGTGTTCCATATATCAAGGTTTCAGATATGAACTTAGTTGGAAATGAGAAATATATAGTTCGAGCTAATTCGTATGCTGATGAAAGTATAAGTGAAAAGATGCTCTTTCCTGAGGGGACAGTTCTTTTTCCAAAAAGAGGAGGAGCAATTGGAACTAATAAGAAACGTATTGCTAGTAAGGCAGTATGTGCAGACTTGAATACGATGGGGGTAATACCTTCAGATAAAATAAGACCACTATATTTATATTACTATTTTCAGAATATTGACTTTGGTACGCTTTATAATGGTTCGTCAGTTCCACAAATTAATAATACAGATATAGCTCCTATGGAAATTAATTTGATTCCATTAGAGGAGCAGGACGATATAGTTGCTTTGCTTGAAAAAACAGATGATATTGTTCGAAAAAGAAAAGAAGAATTAAGTGCAATAGACGACCTTATCAAAGCCCGATTTGTCGAGCTCTTTGGTGATGCTGTTGATAATCCGATGGGCTGGGAAAAGAAGCAGCTTCAAGAGATTGTTACAGACGATTGCACTATCTCATACGGTATTGTGCAGACTGGTGATGAACAAGAAGAGGGAGTGCCTGTATTCAGACCTGTAGATATTGTTAATCGTGTTCCTAAACTGGAAGAGTTAAAGAAAACTACTAAAGAGATATCGAATAAGTATAAGAGAACAATACTAAAAGGTCGAGAAATGCTTATTACAGTTCGAGCAAATATCGCTGATACATGCATTATTGGTGAAGAATTCAAGGGATGTAATGTGGGTAGAGGTATTGTTCCAATCAGAACTCAAGAAGATATTATATTGTTGGAGTTCTTAAAATATCTTATGGATAGTAAGCATTTGAATGATGATATTAAGGGTAAAGCAAAAGGTATTACTCTGATGCAGTTGAACATGGAAGACTTGAGAGAAGTAGAACTTATTATTCCACCAATCGAGCAGCAAAGGGCTTTTGTTGAATTTGCAAAACAAGTCGACAAATCAAAAGTTGTCGATAAAAATTGAAATGTAAAATCTTTTGTTGGAACACGGTTAATTATGGATTCACAAATAGTAACGAAAAAGGAGAGATGGATTTGGAAACAAATTTTGATTATCTTTTAGAAAAAAAAGAATATTTATGCTTTGCCCAGCAGGCAGTCGAGGCCGAGAAGAGTCTTACAATCTCTCCAGCTACTTGTGCCATATTGTCGAGACGTGCGTTGGAATTGGCTGTTAGATTTGTATTCTCTTATGATGCTGAACTTTCATTACCATATCAGGATAATGTTTCAAGTCTAATTCATGAGCGAACATTTCGAGACATTATTGAACCAAGATTGTTTCCGATGCTGAAATATACGATTCATCTGGGAAATGTTGCTGTTCATACCAATAGTAACATTAAGAGAGACGAGGCTGTTATTGCATTACGGGATTTGTTTGAATTCTGCGATTGGATTGACTATTCATATTCTAAGGAATATGAAGAACGATTTTTTGACGAGTCGCTTTTATCTTTGGGAGATGAAAAGCGTGTAAAGGCTGATGAGTTAAAGGCTTTATATGACAATTTGAGTAGTAAGGATAAGAAACTGGCGGAGATTCTAAAGGAGAATGAAGAACTTCGCAAACAGATGGCAGAGGAACGGAAGCAACATACCCAGACACGTGAATTCCACGTTGATGCCATAAGCGAAGCTGAGACACGAAAGAGGTATATAGATGTTGAACTTCAAGAGGCAGGTTGGGTGATTGGCAGAAACTGTACAGTTGAAGAGCCTGTAACTGGCATGCCCAATAGCACAGGAACAGGGTATGTTGACTATGTTTTATGGGGAAAAGATAATCTTCCACTTGCTGTAGTTGAAGCAAAAAAAGCATCTGTTGACACAATGGTTGGAAGTCAGCAGGCAAAGCTTTATGCTGATTGTTTGCAGAACCAATATGGACGAAGACCACTTATTTTTACCACGAATGGTTTTGAATTCTTTTTTACGAATGATTATTTTGGGTATCCAAGACGTGAAGTTTCCGGTTTTTTTACTCAGGATGAGTTGCAACTAGAGATTGACAGAAGAAAACAGCGTAAGCCTTTAGAAAATATAGAGATTAGTGATAAAATTACCAATCGTCCATATCAGAAAGAAGCGGTGACTGCGGTCTGCGATGCTATTACTAAAAAACACAGAAAAATGCTAATTGTTCAAGCTACCGGTTCAGGTAAGACACGGGTAAGTATCAGCATTGTAGATGTTCTTAGACGGCACAACTATGTAAAAAATGTTCTCTTCTTAGCAGATAGAACTGCTTTGGTTAAGCAGGCAAAGAATAATTATACAAATCTGCTTAAGGATTTATCATGCTGCAATTTGCTGGACAGTAAGGATGATCCGGAATCTTCAAGAATGATTTTTTCGACTTATCCGACAATGATGAATGCAATAGATGAGAAGAAAAATAAATTTGGAGAAAGATTGTTCAGTCCAGGGCATTTTGACTTGATAATATGTGATGAAGTACATCGTTCTATTTACAGGAAGTATCAAGAAATCTTTGAATATTTTGACGCAATGCTTCTGGGTATGACTGCAACTCCAAAGAATGAAATTGATAAAAATACGTATGGTATTTTTGATTTGGAGAGAGGCGTACCTACTTTTGCATACGAATTAGAGAAGGCTGTCGAAGAAGGATATCTTGTAAACTATTCTACTCTTGAGTATAAGACAAAAATCATGGAAGATGGTATTCATTATGATGATTTGTCAGATGACGAAAAAGAAGAGTATGAGGAAACCTTTGAGGATGATGATATGATTGCAGACGATATTTCAAGTTCTGCAATAAATACATGGCTCTTTAATAAGGACACAATTGATAAGGTTCTAAAAGAACTTATGGAGAAAGGTCTTAAAATCGAGGGTGGAGATAAACTTGGCAAGACAATTATTTTTGCGAAAAACAGTCTGCACGCGGGGGCTATTGTTGAGAGATTTAATAAGTTATTCCCAGAGTATGGTGGAGATTATATAAAGCAGATTGACTATAGCATAAAATATAGTGATTCTCTGATTGATGACTTTAGCACAAAAGATAAGATGCCACAAATAGCTGTATCCGTGGATATGTTGGATACGGGGATTGATATTCCAGAAATCCTCAATTTGGTGTTTTTCAAAAAAGTACGAAGCTATGCGAAGTTTTGGCAGATGATAGGAAGAGGAACAAGACTTTGTCCCGACTTATTAGGAGAAGGTTTAGATAAAGAGCGTTTCTTAATATTTGATTTCTGTAATAACTTTGAATATTTCAGAGTTAATAAGAATGGTAGCGAGAATGGTATTCAGGAAACACTTTGTGAAAAAATTTACAATACCAAAGCTCAGATTTGCAGAGAACTTCAAGCACCTGCATTTGCATCAGATGACTTATATTGTGCATATAGGGGTAACTTGGTGCATGATTTACATAATGAGGTTATTGAACTGAATGATAACAGTTTTATAGTAAAGCGACATTTAAGATACGTAGAGATGTATCGTAGTATTTCAAAATGGCGTGATCTTGAAACAATTGAAATATCAGAGATAAAGGAACATATTGCTCCACTTGTAAAGCCAAGGAAAGAAGATGAGCTTGCAAGGCGCTTTGATTATTTGATATATAGCATTGATTTGGGGGTATTGCAGAGCAAAAATGTACAGACTCCAATAAAAATTGTGATTCAGACAGCAGAGCGGTTGTCTACAAAGTATTCAATTCCACAGGTAGCAGCACAAAAGGAAATTATCGAAAAAGTGCAACAGACAGAGTTTGGGGATAATACAACGATTTTGGAACTTGATACTGTAAGAATTGCGTTAAGAGGATTGCTTCCGTATTTGGATAAGATTCATAGAAAGATTTATTATACTAATTTTACGGATACAATTATTGCTTCTGCTGAAGGAGAACCAATTTATGGGAGCAATGATTTGAAGAATTATCGTAAAAAGGTTGAATTCTATCTAAAGGAGCACAGTGATAAAATTTCTGTTTATAAGCTCAAAAATAATAAACGGTTATCAGAAGCAGACCTTAAGGAATTAGAGCGTATCTTATGGCAGGAACTTGGGTCAAAGGACGATTATATAAAGGAGTATGGCGATACACCAATTGGAAGACTTGTTCGGCAGATTGTCGGAGTTGATAGGTCTGCTGTGAACGAAGCGTTTAGTGAATTCCTAACGGAAGAACGATTAAATATTAATCAGATACGTTTTGTAAATCTTATCGTTGATTATATTGTTGCAAACGGAAATATTGACGACAATAAGGTTCTAATGGAAGAACCTTTCAGGTCAGTGGGGAGCATTACAACTCTGTTCAAAGATGATATGGGAACTGCAAAGCGTATTATGGAAGTTGTTGCAGATATTAAGCGTAATTCTGAGGAAATAGCATAGTGCAAAATAGGGAGATTTGCTATTTGGGTAAAGAGAAAAGGTGCTTACTTTGCACTTATAGCAATATATATGTCAATTGCATATGCAAAGCATTATTATTATCCAGGAAATAGCATCGGACTTTTAAATCCAAACAAGTGCATATATAACAGATGATTTTGTTGCATCTGAAGATGGGAGCGAAAATGATTTTAAAGTAGGAGTTGGCTCTTCAATGAGATTTGTAAGAGGTTATAAGGAGGAAGGCGGCGGAGTAACCGCGCTGTTTGAAGTGTTATTCTGCATGGGGAGGATTTAATAGTTCTGTGGGTGCAAAGAATAAGTATATTTTGAAACTGGAACCGGAGGTGAAAAGTTGTTATCTTTGTACTAATTGTACTGCTTTAATTTGCTGTAAACTCGCGATGACGTATAATTAATTTCGCAAATTCAATTTCATAAAAAATAGACATGGTCTATAGCCGTTTGGTAGAATTAAGTTACCACACAAAACCTACAAAGGAGGCTAAAAACCATGTCTGATAACATTATACAGTTAAATCAGGAACTTATCCATAACGAATTAAA
>JALEKJ010000006.1 GCA_022771695.1 Roseburia sp.
GCTGTTGCTGTTCTTGCAGAAGTAGGAGAACGTGCTAAACAGGAAGATGCACCTATTTATGAAGGAGACAAGGAAGTAGATATGTGGGTGCGATTATCAGATGTGAATGAGGTAATTAATAAGCATTTAAACTGACATTTATTCAAGAAAGAGAGGAAAAAAACATGGAAGCAAGAAAAGTAGCAAAAATCATTGCAGAGATTATTGAGAGCAGCTTTGACGAGATTGTAGAAGCACATGAATCAGGAGACACGCAGGCGATTGAGGATATTGTTTATGAGAGCCTTCTTACATGTGAGTAGATGAGATTTACGGAGGTATGAAATAAGTATGAGCAATAAGATTAAAAAGGAATATAAGAGTGTACGGGTGGTAGTAAATTGCACAAAAGGGACAGGAATGTTTATTACACAATCTAAGGTTGAGTGCATAGTCACAAACGATAAAATAGGTAAGACATTGAGCATTGTTGATAATGGAAAAATAATAACGATACCATTCGAGCAATTAGAGAAGTACTTTCTTTAAACAGAAGCTTTAATGTAGTAATGCGTCCGGAATGTCCGGCATTACATAATCCTGCACCGGGACAGGCAGGACCGCTGGTGCAGGAGCAGTAATTAAATAAAAAAGGAATAGGACTCTGGCCAGAGCAATGCATATGCAGTTCCTTAAAGAATCTGTAGAAAAGAGGAGAAGGGCACCATGGAAAAGAAAGAGATAATCATAAATCAGATCATCGTCTCTATGCAGCAGTATCTTGATAGAGAACAGATGAAGGAATTGGATAGCATATTAAGGATTAATTTGCGGGGGATTCGGTTGGAGGAGGAGTGTACGGAGCTGTCAACGGACGTTGATGACAACATGTACATACTCAAAGTGTTCGCGGCAAATAAGAAGCTGGAGGGATGTAAGGATGGAACGATTGAGCAGTACCTGCGCCAGACAAAGGATTTCCTTGATTCTGTGAATAAGAACTATAAGAACGTGACAAAGGATGATGTGAAGTTCTACTTGGCAATGTATAGTAGGAATGTGAAACAGAATACGGTGGCAAATGCAAAGCGCTTTTTAAGTTCGTTTTTCTCATGGGCACATGATGAGGGATATATCAGAAGCAATCCGGTAAAGACAATTAAGGGAATTAAGCCGGTAGAGGTAGCGAATAAGCATCTGTCATTAGAGGAAGAGGTAGCGGTACGTGATGTAGAGAAAAGTAAGAGAGACACGGCTATTATCGACTTCATGCTGTCTACCGGCGTGCGGGTTGGAGAGATAGAGGCAATGAACCGTAGCAACGTGAATCTGATAGATGGTTCGGTAACATTCATCGGAGAGAAGAACGGAAAGCAGAGAACTGTGTATTTGGATGTATGTGCAAAGAAGCATTTGATTGAGTATTTACAGACAAGAACGGATAATGACGACGCGCTGTTTGTATCTCACAGGATGTTCAAGAACGTATACGGAATAAAGGATGTGCGCAGGCTGGGGAAGACAGCATATGAGAATATTGCAAAGGATATAGCGATAAAGGCAGGAATAACGGACAAGGTATGCACGGTGCACGTTTACCGAAAGACATTTGCAACGCGCCTGGCAGAAAACGGATGTCCGCTTGAGGTTGTGCAGGAATTGCTAGGGCATTCGTCAGCAGACATTACGAGCAAGCACTATGTGGCGAAGACAAAGAAGAGAGTGAGAAAAGAGTTTGAACGATGCATGGCAGCATAAGAAGCAATAAGGCAGCAGTACCGGAGGAGGACATATGACAGATACAGAACGAGAGGAATATGAGAAAAAGAAAGAATATCTAAGAGGATATGAATATGCAGTTAGGCAGATGCAGAGACATGCAGAGAGAATAACAGAGATGAGATTAAATAGAATGGGAGCAGCAATCAGAATAGATGGAATGCCACATGCACATAGTTCCAGCGACTTATCATCATATGCGGTGAAATTGGATGAGGAAGAGCGCAAATATCTTCGTGAGAGATACAAGAGGATTATGAAATGCAAGGAGATTACAGACAGAATAGAGATGCTATCTGATGAGGATGAGAAGGATGTGCTTATGTACAGATATGTGCGGCTGATGAAGTGGGAAGATATTTGTGTGAAAATGAACAGAAGCTGGAAACAGATACATAGAATCCATGCCAGGGCGCTGAGTAATTTCCGTTTGCCAGAAAAAATAAAAGATGACATAGAATGACACACTCAAGTAGTGATATATTATATGCTAAGAAAAGGATGGATGAAAGAGCACAAGGGAAAGCCGAGTGCTCTTTTTGTGTTGAGGTAGAGAATGGCAAAAGAATGGGCGAAATGGTTCTATAACAGCGCTGAATGGAAAAAGGCCCGTGCCGCCTACATACGGTACAGGGTATCGATAGATGGAGGATTATGTGAAACATGTCATGAAGTTCCTGGATACATTGTGCATCATAAAATACCTTTGACACCGGAAAATATAAATAATCAAGAAATAACATTAAACTTTGAAAATTTTAAGTATGATTGCAAGAAATGTCATGATAATGAGGATGAAAATCATGGATTTAATAAAAAAAATGAAACATTATGTACATTCATTGATGGAAGAATGGTTCCAAAGGGAGACAGACCAAATGAGATAGCCCCCCTTTAAAAATAGGGCGTTTGGAGATTTCAAGACCGAGAGCGTAGGTCCGTGTAACACACAGGTCGCGCGTAAGACCCCCCTCCCCCCATGAAAGAAAGGTGGTTACATGGCAGAGAAAAAGGAACTGACAAAAGATGAGAGAATTGCAAAAGAGAAAAGAAGACTTAATCGAATTTACAAAGAAATAGATGATAAGAGGAAAAATACGGTAGAAGGATTGATTGATCTGGCAGCATATCAGAGAGTGACATTAGAGGAATTCAAAGAAGACCTTGATAAAAACGGATTTACAGAATGGTTCCAACAGGGAAAGGAACAAGATGCTTATGAAAGAAAAAGGCCGATTGCCGATATGTACAATTCATTGAGCAATTCGTACCAGAAGACAATAAAGCAGCTGACAGACTTGTTGCCGAAGGAAGATGCAGGAGGAATGCAGGCATCAGACGGATTTGATGAATTTGTTGAAAGGAGAAAAGAAATGAAATGATAAAGTACCCACTTGCATATAACCCGATTTTAGAATATTGGCAGGCAATAGAGAGCGGCCAAGAGGTTGTATGCAATAAAACGAGGGTATGGTATCAGCATTTGGTCGACCAAATTCATAATCCGGGTGAATACAGATACGATGCAAACAGGGCAAATCATGTAATAGAGTTTGCAGAAAATTTCTGTAGAGTTTCAAAAGGGAAAGGAGCCGGTACAGGACCGGTCAAACTTGAACTTTGGGAAAAAGCACATCTGGCAGCAGTATTTGGATTTGTAGACAAATTCGGAATCAGACAGTGCCAGGAATCGATGCTCATTGTTGGAAAAAAGAATGGAAAGTCATTAATAGCATCCGTAGTTGGGTTGTATATGCTTGTGGGAGACGGGGAACCGGGACCGGAAGTATATGCGGTTGCAACAAAGAAGGACCAGTCAAAAATTATTTGGGGCGAGTCCAAGAAAATGGTGAAAAAATCACCGACGTTGTTAAAACGGATAAAGCCACTTGTTGCAGAATTATCGAGTGAGGATTTCAACGACGGTACATTTAAGCCGTTGGCGAGCGACAGCGACACTTTGGATGGACTTAATGTGCATTGTGTTCTGATGGATGAGATACACCAGTGGAAAAATGGACTCGCATTATACGACATAATGGCAGATGGAACAAGTGCAAGAGAACAACCGTTGATATATATCACGTCGACGGCAGGAACAATCAGAAAAGACATTTACGACATTAAGTACGAATATGCAGAAAGAGTAATAAATGCATTGATGAAGGGAGAAGTAATCGATGAGCACTTCTTCCCGTTTATTTACGAATTGGATGATAGGAGTGAATGGGTAGATGAAAATTGTTGGAAGAAAGCGAATCCGGGACTGGGAACGATAAAGAATATTAAGACCTTGAGAAACAAGGTCGAAAAGGCAAAGAAGAATCCACGAATGGTAAAGAACCTTGTATGCAAGGAGTTCAATATTCGTGAAACATCGGAATCTGCATGGTTGACATTCAATGAAATCCAGAATGAGAAGACGTTTGATATCTCAGAGTTAAATCCGAGATATGGAATAGGTGGAGCCGATTTATCAAGCACAACAGATTTGACATGTGCGACAATTCTTTTCCAAGTACCGGATGATGATGATATTTATGTAATGCAAATGTATTTCTTACCGGAAGATTTACTCGAACAGAGAGTGAACGAGGACAAAATTCCATATGATGTATGGAATGAAATGGGACTGTTAAGACTCTGTGATGGGAACAAAGTGCATTACAGGGACGTTGTAAGATGGTTCGAAGAGGTAGAAGAGGAACTTGACATTTATATTTTCAAAGTTGGATACGACAGTTGGAGTGCAGATTATTTTGTTCAGGATATGAAAAATCGTTTTGGAGCAGATGTGATGGAACCGGTAATACAAGGAAAGAAGACGCTTTCAAGTCCGATGAAGAACCTTGGAGCAGATATTTGCGCAAAGCGTATCAATTACAACCAGAATCCGATTCTGGAATGGTGCCTGTACAACACATCAGTAGATGTTGACAAAAACGACAACATTCAGCCGTGCAAAGGAAACGACAGAACAAAGAGAATTGATGGACTGGCTTCTTTGCTCGATGCTTATGTAGCATACGAAAACAACATGGAAGAATACATGTCAGTTATTTAGGAGGAAGGCATGGGGCTTTTTAGAAACGCAAGAAAAAAAGAGCGTCTTGAGATGGTTGTAGATAGAGGAGAAGGTTTTTACTCGTTTGATGGAAAACTCTATCACTCAGACATTGTCAGATCGTGCATAAAAGCGAAGACAAAAGCAATAGGGAAAACGGTAGCGAAACATGTGCGGGAAACAATAAAGGATGACGGAACAAAGGAAATAGAGGTTAATCCACTGATTTACATGCGATTTTTGCTGGAAGAGCCGAATCCGTTGATGAGCTGGCAGGTGATGGAGGAAAAGCTTGCAAACCAATTATGGTTGAATAACAATTCGTTTGCACTGATTGTACGTGACGATAATGGATTGCCGGTAGAGATATATCCGATTCCGTGTGTATCTGTATACAAAGAGTATCAGAACGAAGAGCTGCATTTAAGATTTATCTACAAAAATGGAAAAAGCAATGTGTTCCCATATACGGAAATCATACATATAAGGGACGATTTTATTACAGACGATGTTTTTGGAGATGCTCCTGGAAAAGCACTAGAGGAACTGATGGAATGCGTTACGACAATTGACCAGGGAATCATAAAAGCAGTAAAAAACAGTAGCTTTATCATGTGGCTCCTGAAGTACAAGAGTTCACTTAGAGCGGACGATTTGAAAAAGAATGTGAAAGAATTTGTTGATAATTATTTGAAGATTGAATCTGACACATTCGGAGCAGCAGGCGTGGATTCCAAAGTGGATGCTGAGAGAATCGAACCGAAGGATTATGTGCCAAATGCGCTTGTTACAGACAGAATCATCACACGTATTCATAATTTCTTTGGAACAAATGAGAAAATTGTAAGCAATGAGTACAACGAGGATGAATGGGCTGCATTTTATGATGGTTGTATATCACCGATATTGAGCCAGATGAGTACCGAGTATACAAGAAAACTATTTACAAGAGCAGAACGCTTGAATGGAAATAAAATTGTATTTGAAGCATCAAATCTCATGTTCGCAAGCGTTAAAACGAAATTGGACCTCGTACAATTTGTGGATAGAGGAATTATGACGCCAAATGAAGTAAGAGGATTGCTTAATATGGCACCAATACAGGGAGGAGACAAGGCACTTCTCAGAAAAGATACTGGAAGATTAGAGGAAGGTGAGGAAGGAAATGAAACAGGTCAAGATTAGTGGAGTAATCGTTCCAAACGAGGATAAGTGGATATACGATTGGTTTGGAATGGAAGCAACGTGCCCGGATGATGTGAAAAAGGCGATAAAGAGCGCAGGGAAAGATGAAATCACATTTGTTATCAATTCTCCTGGAGGAGAAATCGGGGCAGGAAGTGAAATGTGGTACATGATTAATAGCTATGAGCAGAAGACATATGCTGACATTGTAGGATATGCGTGCTCGGCGGCATCATATCTGGCGATGGGAGCTGATGTGGTACGAATGGCACCGACAGCACTTATGATGATTCACTTGGTATCAGGAGATGCAAGTGGAAACTGTAATGCGATGGAGAAAGAAGCCAGCACATTACGAGTAGCGGATAAGGCAATCAGTAATGCATATAAGCTGAAAACTGGAAAGAGTAATGAAGAACTGCTTGCATTAATGGAGCAGGAGACATGGATGGATGCAGAAAAGGCAAAAGAATTAGGATTCATAGATTCTATTATCGGAGCTGAAAATGAAGCGAAAGCAATGCCTATTTATAATGCATTCGGAAATATTTTGAGTGAAGAAGTGAAAGAAAAAGTTAGAAACATGGTAAAGCATACTGATACCGGAGATTCCGGAAATCAGGATTTTTTATTACAAACCAAATTAAATCTTTTAAAACTTGGAGGTATGAGAAATGTTTAAGAACAAAGAAGACTATCAGGACCAGAGAAAAGCATTGATGGATGCAGCGCAAAAAGCGTTGGAAGATGGAGATGCAACAAAAGCAAATGAGTTAATGGACTCGGTTCGGGAGCTGGACAAAGCATTTGAGGATTGGACAAAAACAAATGCAGATTTCGCAGCACTGAACAAGACACCGGTAATCGCACCGAGCGTACCGATGCAGGATGGAAAGCTTGATACAACAGGCGGACATCCGATTGAGAACATGACGGCAGATTCAGTTGAGTACAAAAATGCTTGGCTGAAAGCAGTAAAAGGAGATACTCTTACAGATTCAGAAAAAAAGGTTATTGACACAATCAATAGCAAAGGAAAACTGAATGTTGAGACAACATCCGAACACACACTTGTGATCCCGACAACCGTTCGTAATGGAATCTGGGAAGCAGCAGCGGAAGAACATCCGGCGCTTGGAGATTTGCTTACAACAACGATTCAGGGCGACATCGTTATCATTAAAGACACATCTGCAAAATCAGATGCAGACTGGGTTGATGAAGCAGATAGCTCTGCGGATGCAGAATTTACAGAAGGACAACTTCGTTTGACCGGATGTGAATTAGCAAAATCAGTAACAATCAGCTGGAAATTAAAGAAGATGAATGATCAGGATTATGAGGCATATCTAATTCGAAAATTAGGAGAAAAAGTAGGAAATGCGATTGCTAAGGCATTGTTCTATGGAAAAGGAAAGCCTGCAGCAGAGGAGTCATTTAAGCCACAGGCACGCGGTGTAGTAACGGCACTTAAGGCGCAGGAAAACACTCCGCAGGTAATCACATACAGCGGAAACGTTGCATACAAAGACACGACATCATTAATGGCATTAATCAAATCAGCATATGCAGCAGGTGCTGTAATTTACGCAGAGAATACAACGATCTGGAACCAGCTGGCAAATATTGTTGATACAAACAAGAGACCGATTTTTGTGCCGGATGTGACAAATGGAGGAGTCGGTAAAATTTTCGGTATTCCTGTTAAGGCAGAAGATGGTGTGAATGCAGGAGACATTGTACTTGCAAACTTCAAAAAATGCTACGCTTTCAATTTCAATGAGCAGATGGCAATCTACAAAGAAGATCATGTGAAAGCAAGAACAACTGACTACATGGCGTATGGAATTGCAGATGGTGATGTGCTGACAGAGAATGGTTTTGCCATGCTGACACCGTCAGCTTCATAGTAAGCAAGATAAAATGAAACGGCGAGCGTGATAGGCGCTCGCCATTTTTGTGAGGTAATACGATGAGCGATGCAACTTTGAGTATGTGGGAAAAGGTGAAACAGTCATTACATATCTCGCATAATAAACTGGATGAAGAAATAAAAAGAAAAGTGGAAATCTGCAAGCTTGACATGAAGCGCGTTGGAATCTCTACAGATTCAGAGGACGAACTGATATACATTTTATGTGAGTTATACGTAAAATGGCATTTAAACTTTAATGGCATGGGAGAAACTTTCAGAATGAATTATGAGCAAATGCGTGATGCAGTGAGTCTTGCGGACCAGTATCGGATGAAAGAAGGAAGTTGCACCGGTGCAACCGGAGGTGAAGCAAATGAAACCTCTGAATGAAGTAATTATTCTTGTGACAGAAGGTCCGGGAGAACGTAATGAAAATGGATTCCGTGAAAGCGTGATTTTGAAGCAAAGCGAAGTATTTGCTGCAATGGAATCGGTCAAGAGAAGTGAGTACTACGAGGCACTTCGTGCAGGAGATTATGTAAGTGCGACATTCACAATGAATAAAGACGATTATGAGGAAGGAATTGTCACGAACGATGACGGGAAATACAAGCCGAATAAGGTATTTTATGAGGATGTCGAATATGTAATACAGAGGACGTACAGGAAGGATAGCCAGTATTTAGAACTAATAGTAAAAGAGGTAGAGTGATGGCATCATTTGATTTGGAATTTCCTGAGGATTTTATGAGTGACCTGCTAGAATGCGATTGTGATGAGCTTTGTACCGAGATGCTGAAAGAAGCATCTCCGATTTATGTAGAAAGCATGAAGAAATCAATGGAACAGGTAATTGATCATGAAGGAGATTCGGAGATGGTACAATCTGTGAAAGCATCAAAACCAAAGCGTAGCAGAACAGATGCGTACATTGTAAACGTAGGCCCATCAGGATATTCAAAAGAAAAGAAGTACCATGGAACAGACGGAACCGGTAAGAAAACATCAAGACAGTATCCGGTTTCAAATGCATTAAAAGCTGTTTGGAAAGAATATGGAATACCGGGTAGACAACCTGCGCAACCGTTTCTGGCAAATGCTAAAAATAATGCGGAAGAGCGGACAATGTCGAAAATGCAGGAAGTTTATAACAAGAAGGTGGGAGCAAAAGGATGAATCTGAACGTGAAGATACAGGATATTGAAAAAAAAGTAAATATTCCAATAGAAGAGGATGAGTATCAGGGGAAGAAAAGCACCTACATGGTATTTTCATATGATGATGAGAGACCGATTTTAAATGCAGACAATGAGCCATATGCAGATATGGCAGACATTACGTTTCAGCTTATTATGCCGAAAAACGCAGACTATATGAATCTGAAACATCAGATAAGAGATGAACTTGAAAACAGTGGTTTTTCAGTAACAGCTATACGAACGTTGCTTGGAAGTGCCATGAATGGAACTGACAAGATAAGACGTATCATTTTTGAAACAAATTACACAGAAGAAAGATAGGAGGAACTTTAAAATGCCAAATTTCGGATTATCAAAACCGTACATCGCACAGTACGTAAAGGACGGTGTGTACAAGAGTGGATTTAAATGTGGTAAGGCTGTAAGTACAGCAGTAACGCCAAATTACAATGAAGCATCTTGCTATGGAGACAACATTCAGGCGGAAGACGTGAAGGAATTTAAAAATGCGTCAGTAGCACTTGGAGTAACAACACTTCCAGTTGTTGCAAAGAAAGTAGTATTCGGACATTCTGTGAGCGAAGCTCAGGAAGAGGTATCGAACTCGAATGACTCTGCAAATTATGTAGGGTATGGATTTATTACCGCAGAAATGAACGATGGTGTGAAGACATATGGTGCATGTGTGCTATTGAAGGTTCTTTTCCAGGAGGGAGAAGATTCTTATGAAACGAAGGGCGATTCTATCACTTTCAAGACACCGACACTTTCCGGAACTGCAACGACATATGAGAATGGCGATTGGAGAAAGAAAAAGACATTTAGTACGGAGAAAGAAGCGGAAGCATATATTGAGGGTATTCTTGGAATCACAGAGCAGTGCGAAGAGCCGGTATTCAGCGTAGATGCAGGTACATACGCAGAAGCACAGACAGTGACGATTGCTACAACGACAAAGGGAGCATCCATTTATTATACAACAGATGGTTTGACACCTACGGCAGAAACTGGAACAGAGTATACAGATCCGGTAGAAATCAGCAAGAGCACATTGCTTAAGGCGATTGCAGTAAAAGCCGGGGCAAATAGCTCAGAGGTTGCGATGGCTGAGTACATCATTACTGCATAATATGAGAATGGATAGGGCTGGGGAAAACCAGCCCTTTTCTTTAAATGGAGGAGAAGAATGGAACTTTCAAGAATAGAAATCGGTGGAGAATCATATCCGCTAAAGTGCGATAACATCGTGCTGATGGAAATACAGGAGAAATACGGTACGGTAAGAGAATTTGAGAAGGCGCTTGTGGGGTTGGAAGAAAAGAGGGATGAGAACGGGGATTTAATTCTAAATGAAGATGGAATGCCTGTTTATATAAAAAAAGAGCCTTCCATAAAAGCAATCAACTTTGCTTTGCCGCTTATGATTAACGAGGGATTGGAGATAGAAGCAGAGAAGAAAAAAGAAGCGTTTGAACCGGTAAAGGAGAAGACATTACTTAGAAAAATAGACCAGAACTATTTTGAATTGAGCAAGTTGCTTCATCAGGAATTTAGCAGGTGCTTTGTAACAAAAAAATAAAAGCCCAAGTGAATCAGATGTATCGGGAGCCTGTACCAATAGATTTTACTTGGGTAATTTTCATGGGAATAAACCGTCTGGGATTTACGATGCAGCAGGTGGAGAAAATGTATTTTGGAGAATGGCAGGATTTCTTCGAGGTTTATAAGAAAGTGTACAATTTTGAGACTTCAAAGCAATTGTATTGTGAGGAAGAGGAAGAAAAAATTGCATCGATAAATGATTTGTAGGAGAAAAATATGGCGTCAAAAGGAACAATCGGTGGCCGCATTGTATTAGAGGGCGAAGCGGAATATAGGGCGGCATTAAAAAATATAAATCAAGAACAGAAAGAATTACGGTCCGAGATGAAACTCTGTACGAGTGAATTTGAAGGAAACCAGAATTCGATAGAAGCGCTTGGCAAAAAGTACAGCGTCTTAAGCATTCAGGTGGAAAACCAGACAAGAAAAGTAGAGTTGTATTCAGAGCAGCTTGAAAAAGCGGAAAAGGCACAGGACAAAGCAGCTGATAAAGTAACGGAGTTAAAAAAAGAGCTGGAAGATGCTGAGAAGGTGCTTGCGGAAATGTCGGAATCCTCTGATACGTCAGCGGATGCGTTGGAAAATCAGGGGAAGGCAGTAGAAGAGTTACGGAAAAAGCTTTCAAATGCCGAGCAGTCATATGATAGTGCTGGTCGGAAGGTAAGCGAGTATCAGACCAATACAAACAATGCACAGGCTACATTAAATAAAATGCAGCGTGAGCTTGACGAAACAAAGTCATATATGGATGAAGCCGCAAAATCCACAGATGGATGCGCGACTTCGATTGATAAATTTGGGAAGAAAACAAAAGAATCCGGTGAGGAAGCAAAAAAGATGGGAGAAAACAGCGAGGAGGCTGTTAATGCACTTGCGAGCGTGCTAGCTGCAAGCGGAATCGCTGCCGGATTCGATAAAATAAAAGATGCGATAATTGAGTGCTCCGAGAGTGCGAAGGAGTTTGAGTACTCGACGGCAAAGCTATCGACTATCGCAGACACATCAAATGTATCATTTGGAAAATTAAGGGAAGAAATATTAAAGACTGCAACTGAGATGGGAACCGCAGCTTCTGATATCGCAGAAGTATCATACAATGCGATTTCTGCCGGCGTTGACACGGCAAAATCTGTAAGCATTGCGGCTGATGCATCTATGCTTGCAACCGCAGGATTTACAAATAGCAGTGCTGCATTGTCTGTATTAACAACGGCAATGAACAGCTACAACTTAGCTGCGGATGAGTCGAGAAATATATCAGATTCATTAATTCAAACACAGAATCTCGGAGTGCTTACAATTGACCAGTTAAGTTCTTCAGTTGGTAAAGCAATCAGTACAGCATCCGCCTTTAATGTTGATTTGTACAATTTGGAATCAGGATACATCAGTTTAACAAAATCAGGAATTGCAGCCGCAGAAGCAACGACCTATATGTCAAGCATGTTCGCGGAACTTGGAGATTCCGGAAGCGTTGTGGCAAAAACGTTGAAAGAGAAAACTGGAAAGAGCTTTGGAGAACTCATGAAGTCCGGATATTCTCTTGGCGATGTATTGCAGATTCTTTATAAGAGCGTAAACGGAAATGCAGAGGCTCTTATGAACCTGTGGGGAAGTCAGGAAGCAGGAAAGGCATCAAATGCGATTGTGAATCAGGGGTTGGAGACATTTAATAAAAACCTCAATTCCGTGAAAAACTCCGCAGGAGCAACAGAATCTGCATTTGAGAAAATGGCAGATACAACAAAGATAGCAGAAAATAAGATGGATACTTCTATTGAGAATTTGAAAATAGCAATAGGAGAACGTTTAAATCCTGCAATGGTAGAGTTATATGAAACAGGAGCAGACATTACAAATTGGGCGGCAGAGTTCGTGGAGGAGAATCCGGAAGTTGTATATGCGATAACTGGACTTACAGTTGGATTTGGAGCACTTACGGTTGGAATTGGAGCAATGACGGTAGCATCAACCGTAGGCACAAAAGCAATAGAAGCTATGAATCTCGCTATCGCATCGAACCCGATTGGACTGGCAGTAACAGCGGTTGTGGCGCTTACTGCGGCGCTTGGAACAATGGCGCTTGCGCAAAAGGCAGCAACAGAATCCTATATGGATGATGTGAAAGCACATAAAGAATCTCTTGAGACAATTAATGCAGAAATAAACGCCAGGAAGACATCTTCCGCTGATACGCAGGCGCAGATTGTTGCGATAGATAGTCTGACATCGTCATTAATGGCATTAAATGAAAAGGAACATTTAAATGCAGACGAAAAGACTAAGCTGAAAAATATCGTAGATCAGCTGAATACTGCAATGCCGGAGTTGAATCTTAGCGTGGACGAGCAGACCGGACTCCTTAATATGAATAACAGTGAGTTGGAAAAGCTCATAGAGAATCAGAAAACGTATCTTCTCGTACAGGCTGCGCAGGAAGATTTGAATGAAATCGCAAGTGAACAGTATGAAATACTGAAAGAGCAGGCAGAAGCATCAGAAGGTCTTGCAGAAGCACAAGAACATCTGGCCGAACTTGAATCAAAACGAATGGAAGTCATTGAGGAAGGTGGTACAGCTCTCGATAATTACAATACGCAGCTTGTGATAGCGCAGGATGAGGTCAATGCCTATAACGAAATAATTGAAGAGCAAAATGCAAAACTTGCAGAACTAGATGAAGAATACAGCTCTGTAACTGACATAATCGGTGGATACACATCAGCGGTCGGCGATGCAAAAAATGCACAGGATGATATGAGTACGTCTACATATTATTACGGGACACAGGTTTATGAGGTGTCCGATTCTGTGAGACAGAGCATTGATACATTAACGGCATCTTATGAAGAAGCAAAGGTGAAAGCAGAGGAATCTCTGCAAAGTCAGGTTGGGCTGTTTGATGAATTGAGCACAAAGTCTGATTTGAGTGTTCAGCAGATGGCGGCAAATTTACAGAGCCAGACGGATGCTTATAATCAGTATTCAACGGACCTTATCGCAGCATCGCAGATCATGAAGGATGATACGACTGGGAACTTTTCCGTAATGGTGCAGTCTATTATGGATATGGGAATGTCCGGCGCAGGATATCTGCATGAACTGGTAACAGCGGCAGAAGATTCTACAGAGTCATTTGATGAAGTAATGACGTCATTTGCAGAGATGGAAAATGCAAGAACGACACTCGCATCGACGATGGCAGACATAAACACAGGATATTCAGATGGCATAGAAGAACTGATAACAACGACAGAAACAGGAATGACAAGCATGGCGGATGCGGTGACAAAGGGAATGCCGCAGGTAACACTTGCTACAACGAATCTTGCAAACACAATTCCGCAAACGGCGAATACAGTGCTTGGAGTGTCAGACGGAAGTTCTTCGGTCATGAATTCCACAGGAAGAGCAGTATCTCAAGGAATTGCAGATGGTATCACGAGTAACCAGGGAGCAATTCAAACAGCGATGCAGAACGCAATAAATAATGCAACTGCAAATGCGAATTTCAGTGGAGTCACGGCACGTATCAATCAGATAATGGGAGACATGTTACAATGAGAAAATTTAAGTTAATTAATTCCAGAGGAGATACATGGGATTTGAACGAGAGAAACTCGTTTTTTAATGATCCGAAAGGATTGGGGCAGGAACATAAAAACGAGTATGAGCAGATAGGGACTCGATTTGTTAAGTTGAACGATGGATTGAAACAAAAAAGTATCTATGGAAATATTAATTTTTCCGGGTACAAAGAATATCATGACTTCTCTTTATTTAGCCAGCACACACCACTTACGCTTGAGTATGAATCATATGAGAAGATTTATATAGACGTAAGCATTGATAAATTGGAGAAAACGGAAATGTCTACAGGATGGATTGTGTGTCCTGTAAAAATCTCCGGTCTTACTACATTTTATAAATTGGCTCGTTCTGAAAATTCCGGGGATGGGAATACCGGGAAAATTTACAGGTATTCTTATCCATACAAATATGCAGATTATTCAACAGGATCTGTAGAAATCGAATCAGACAGTGCGATTGTAAGCCCTGCAAGGCTGACGATTATAGGACCGTGCACAAATCCATCATGGACGCATTATCTGAATGGTGTTGTAAAAACATCCGGAAAAGTAAATTGTGTCATACAAGATGGCCACAGGCTTGTTGTTGACGATATGAAGACACCATTTGAAATAGCGGAATATGATTCTACAGGAACGTTTGTGCAGAGCCTGTATCAAGATAGCGATTTCTCAACAGAACGATTTGTGTTTTTGGGATTCGGGAACAACAAAATTTCATTTTCGCATGAAGGCGATACGGTATTATCTCTTATCGCGGAAGGGAGAATTGAATATGAGACTTTATAATGTTGAGATTTTTGACAGCAATTTTAATTTCAAAAGCTCTCATCCGATAAGCGATAGGGGAAAGTACGAGTACGACTACATAAGCATTTCTGTAAATAAAGTGAGCGTTCCGGATATAGAGGTTGAAAAAGGCGACTATATTATCATGACAGCTATGAATCAGGATGAGGAGCAGATAATTGGAATTGTTGTTTCCTTTACAGATAAGGGAATGGAATATGAGATAGAATATAAGACATTTCTATCAATTACGGACGTTGATGTGCATTATGATAAATCGCTGTTATCTACCATAACACTTGAGCAATGGCTTGCAGACATCATCAGCGATACATATGTGAACAATGCAGACAATATGCAGAATATCTACGGATTATCTGTCACATATGAAGCAGCAACATCGAATGCTCTTCTCGATTTGGAAGAAAACATCGGAAACCTTTACGAGATACTGATTAAGGCACTGGTGAATTACAATGTTGTGGTCGACTTTTCAATTGATATATGTAAGAGAAAAATCAATGCACATGTCTATTCAAATAAGAAAAAGGAACTGTATATCGAAGCTGACATTATGAATGTGGTTGAAAAGAAATTCAACTTCAAAAAAAGCAATTCATCATATAACAAGATGACGGTTTACAACTCACTTGACGAGACGGAACAACAGACATTTTATTTAGATACATCAGGGAATATCAGCACAACTCCTGATGCTTCAAAAAGAATCGCGCCCGTAGTATTTACAAATATATTCATAAAGCACGAGGATGATGATAAAAAAAGCTTTTATGAAGAAGCTTATGAGAAAGCATTTAATAAGCTGTCGGCAGAAAAATATGATAATCTCATAGAAATTTCAGTGTTAGAAGATGATGAGCTAGTAAATCCACATGACCTCAATGTAGGACAAAACACAGTGATCATTCATGACAATATGAAGTACAGAACGATTTTGACCGGTATGGAAATTGAAAATGGAATCGCAAAGCTCATGTTCGGAACCGTTAGATTGGAGTTGACAAAAAAGATTAAGAGGAGGATGTACCTATGAGCATTTATGCAAAACGAATCGATGAGAGCATTATCACACCAAAGGATGACCGCATCTTATTTGATGCGATTTTTGATAATTACGGACTCATATACGGCGGAAGTGCCAAAATGAGCGCTGTAAATAAAATTAATGTTGGAGCTGCCAGAGGATTCATTAAGGGGACAGAAATCATCGTAGAGGAAGAAGATATCGCAGTAGAGCTTTCTGATAGTGGCACAAAGAGCGGAAGACTTAAAATCATTGTTGATTATACAAACACCGAGAATCCGGTTGCATTCACATCAGAGGTTGCAACATCTCTTCCGGCATTAGAACAGGATGATTTAATTAATTACACAAATGGAGTTTATGAAGTTGCGTATGCGACGTATACGGCGTCAGAGACAAGCATTTCAGATGTGAAGCTAGTAATGCCTACGCTTGAGACTGTAAAGGAGAAGCTTAAGAGGCTAAACACGGATTTAAGCACTAAAGCCAATGCTGCTGATTTAGCCGCAAAAGCTTCAGCAGCGGATTTGAATGCAGAGAAAAATACGCGAGCGTCCGTGGATGCAAGCTTGCAGAGCCAGATAAACGATACGAAATCAGTTGCTTCATTTGCATTTGGCACAATTATTTCAACTGTTGCCGAGTTTTCCGATGGGTATCTGAACAAGAAAGATGGTGTTGTTTACTTCTCTTTTGAGTTCAAAATAATAAATATCACAAATGGCGTGACTACAAACATTGCATCGATTCCTTATAAACCGTATGGAATTTGCCATTGCTCGGCAACATTATATAATGGCAATACGTCATTCCCTGTTTTCACAGCAATAAATGATGGAATTATACAGGTGCATTTGCCGTCTGATTGCGTTTTGAGTTCAAACAAAGAAAATAACAAATTAAGATTCTCTGGAAGCTTCCCAGCTAAAAATTAAATAGCTATTTATGATGCATACCCAAACATTATCCAAGCAACGTTGCAACTATCCCCTTGAGAAAATGTACCAGCAGGGGCATCAATGCGGATTCTAAACCCAGACGCTGTTTTATTTTGAATTGACACGTTGGCACCTGTACTTGTTGCAATAGATTGCAAAACAGGGAGAACAATATATTTTGCATCGTTTAAAGGAGTAGAGAATGTAATGTCTCTTACAAGTGCTCCACTGCTTGCATAACCATTAACAGTAGAGGCATCTGAATAACTGATGATACGCATGCCACCTAAATCCGTGTTTAATATGAAAGGAAAAGCCTATGAGAATAAGAGGACCAACTTAATAAAGTATTAAGAGTTCAAGAGCCGAATGTGCGGAAAACTGCATGTCCGGTTCTTTTTATATAAAATCAGCCTGCAGGCAGAAAGGAAGGGACTATGGAGACAGAGATTGTTGTGGCTCTGATTACTCTTGCCGGGAGCGCGCTTGGAACCTTTGCTGGAATTGTCACAAGCGCAAGGTTAATGACATACCGGATTGAGCAGTTGGAGAAAAAAGTTGACAAGCATAATACCGTCATTGAGCGAACCTTTAAATTAGAGGAAGCGCAAGCTGTTATGCAGGAACAAATCAAAGTAGCCAATCATAGAATTGAGGATTTGGAAAGAGAGGAATAGAATTATGGATTTAGGATTTTTAACAGATTACTATGTGCCAGTGGTAGTAGTTGCGTGCTTGATCGTCGGATACATCATCAAGACGTCATTGGATTTCATTCCAAATAAGTACATACCACTTATTCTTGCTGTTTTAGGTGCAGTAGTTGGTTGTGTGGCAAATTCATCCATCGACTTAAACACAATTGTATATGGGGCATTCAGCGGTCTTGCAAGTACAGGTTTGCACCAGGCATTTACAAAAATTGTAGAAAGAGAGGACAATTAATATGAAGTACGGAATTGATGTTGCAAAATGGAATGGAGAAATTGACTGGGGAAAGGTCAAAGAAGATGGCATTGTGTTTGCCATTTTAAAAGCCACAAAGAAAAATAATTCTGTAGAAGAGGCATTCGAACGGAATTATGCCGGTTGTATTGAAAATGGAATTGAGGTTGGTGCGTATCGTTATGTGTACGCGAAAACGATTGAGGGAGCAAAAAAAGAAGCGCAGGCGTTATGCGAAGTTCTTGCAGGAAAGAAAATCACATACAGGGTATGGCTTGACATGGAAGATGATTCCATTAAGTATATCGGTGCGTCAACATTAACAAACATTATTAATGCAGAGGCAGAGATTTTACAAGCAGCAGGATTTGAGGTTGGAGTATACTGCAACTTGAATTGGTACAAGAATGTGCTTCAGTCGGAAAAGCTTAAGGAAAAATATCCATTCTGGATTGCAAGATATGGAACGAATGATGGGGAGATGCAGGAAGAGTATAGTCCTGAAGCATTTGCGCATGCGTGGCAGTACACATCCAAGGGAAAGGTAAACGGAATCAGTGGAAACGTTGACCTTGATGTGGTATTTTCTGAAATGTCGACAGAAACAGTAGAACCGGAACCACACAAATACAGTGTTGGCCAGACAGTAACTTACTCATCTTATTATTATGCAGCAGGAGATGATATCTCAAAGGCTGTTATTTTAAGTAAGTACGGAAAGGGGAAAATCACAGGCATTACATCAGGCGCGAGAAATCCGTATCAGTTAGACGGAAGAAACCGTTACCTGAATGATGGAGATATCAGAAGCATTGTCACATCGAAGGAATCAGAGTATGTGTATCATACAGTAAAGAGCGGACAGAATTTGACCGTAATTGCAAAAATGTATGGTACATCAATTAATCAGATTCTGAAACTTAATCCGAGCATTAAAAATAAGAACCTCATTAAAACAGGAGCAAAGATTAGAGTGAAATAGTATAGAAGCCGGCGGGAGAAATCCTGCCGGCTTTTTTTGTATACGAAAATTAAATCAGTTATTAGTAAAAAAATCAAAAAAACGCTTGACAATACTCCGCTAGAGGAGTAATATATAATCAGAAAGAGGAAATACGAAGGAGGAACACGAAATGAAAAAATATAATTTATCAGAGATAATGAAAAGAGCATGGGAATTAAAAAAGCAGTTCGAAGTTCCTTTTAAGGAAGCATTAAAAAGATCATGGGAAATTGCAAAAGAAGCTGTTAAAAAAGCAGAGAAAAAAGTATCTGAGATTCGTATCGAAAACTTATCAATTAAAGATTGGTTCTTGAACAAGAATTTCACACAGAACGAAAGATATGCCATTAAAATGGCAGAAGAAAATAATGAAATTACAGCAGTAAAGCAGACAGAAAAAGCTTTATTGCTCAAAGCAAACAGCGAATATGGTATGTTGACATTCTGGGCACCAAAGTCTGTTTGCATATATTAAAGGAGGAAGAGAAATGATTGGAACAAATGAATTAAGAATAGCAGTTGAGGTTTTGAAGTATTATAATGAGAACAGCAGATTGTTCGGATTTGACAATGATGAGCTTGATGCATTGGCAAAGACAGAGAAGATTATGAAAAGAGAATTGAACTGGCAGGATGACCAGGAAGCACACTCGGAAGTAACGATTGAGATGGAACTTGGAAGAGAAATATCCCTAGCAGAATGGGCAAGAATACACAAAATTGATGAATCAACTGCAAGACAGAAGGCACGCAGAGGAGGATTTAAGACAGCTCGTAAGGTAGGGCGCGATTGGCTGATTATGGAAACAGAAGAGAATCCGGATGGGAGACGGAAAAAATGAAAGCTGCCGACATGGTAGGATTTGAGCATGGAAGACTGAAGGTATTACGGAGAGCCGGGACAAAGAATGGGAAGGCTCTATGGGAGTGCCAGTGTAAGTGTGGAAATAAGTGCCAATACACAACGACGCAGCTTAGAGCATTTGGTGTAGAATCCTGCGGATGTTTGCAAAAAGAGAAGGCAAGAAAGCTTGCACCGATTGAAGGTAGAAAGAGAACACTAAAAGATGGAACATGTTTGAATGCGTTTAATAGAGAAATTGGGAAAAATAACACTTCAGGAATAAAAGGTGTGTCATATTATAAAAAAACAGGGAAATGGCGTGCACAGATACGTGTGCAGGGAAAGAACTACCATCTAGGTTTATATGATAAGATAGAAGATGCAGAAACAGCGAGAAAGATTGCAGAAGAAAATGTGAAAAAGTGGATAAACGAGAGAAAATAAGAATTATCTGTTATTACAATACGGAGGTCCGGACGGGGAAGCCGCTGCGTCGTTTCGTTATCTGTCACAGCGTTATGCCATGCCGTACCGTAAGGTGGCAGGACTTTTGACAGATATCGGAACGGAAGAACTTGCGCACCTTGAAATGGTGGGTGCAATCGTAAGACAGCTCACAAGGGGACTTAGCGCTGAGCAGCTTGAGGAAGCCGGATTTGCCCCATATTATGTGGATCACACAGCAGGCATCTGGCCGCAGGCGGCGGGTGGAATTCCGTTTAATGCCTGTGAATTTCAATCCAAAGGAGATGCGATCACGGATCTCTTTGAGGATATGGCAGCAGAGCAGAAGGCCAGAACCACCTATGATAATATTCTGCGCCTGGTAAAAGATCCTGAGGTTTGTGACCCGATTCGTTTCTTGCGACAGCGCGAAATTGTGCATTTCCAGCGCTTTGGTGAAGGCCTGCGCATGGTACAGGATGAACTTGACAGTAATAACTTTTATATGTGCAATCCGGATTTTGATCCGGGGTGCCCCAAATAGTATTGTCAAAAATTGGAAAGAGGATGCCTTTAGGCATCTTCTTTTTGGTATATTCGACAAAAAATAAGTCTGCCATTGACACGGAGAAGCGCTGGTATTAGTATGGAGTTAGTTGAGAATAACTATCAATAAGAGAAAGCTGGAACGATTATGACATTAGAAGAATTACCGATTGGACAAACGGCGACAATTAAAAGTGTAGGCGGCGAGGGCGCGTTGCGCTGTAGGCTTTTAGATATGGGGCTTATCCCGCGAACGAAAGTGGAGGTGTGCAAGGTGGCACCGATGGGTGACCCGATTGAGATACGTCTCCGCGGTTATGAACTCACCATCCGTAAGGAAGATGCAAAGAAAATTGAGATGATAACGGAGGCAGAGTCATGATATTTGCATTGGCAGGAAATCAGAATTGTGGTAAGACGACATTATTCAATCAGTTGACCGGAGCAAATCAACACGTGGGGAATTTCCCGGGAGTGACAGTAGACCAGAAGATGGGAGAGATACGTTCCGTGAAGAACTGCTCGGTGGTGGATTTGCCGGGAATCTATTCTATCCGTCCATATACCAATGAGGAAATTGTAACGCGTGATTTTATCTTAAATGAGAAGCCGGATGGTATTATCAATATTGTGGATGCAACAAATATTGAACGAAATCTTTATCTGACGCTTCAGCTTCTTGAAATGCATATACCGATGGTGCTCGCACTCAATATGATGGATGAGGTGCGTGGCAACGGTGGTTCCATCAATTATGATAAGATGTCAGAGGAACTTGGAATACCGGTAATCCCAATCAGTGCGGCAAAGGATGAGGGGATTGAGGACCTGATTCAGGCAATCGTAGATGTTGCCAAAAAGAAAACACTTCCGAAGGTGATGGATTTTTGTGAGCAGGGACCGGTACACCGCTGTATTCATGCGGTATCCCATCAGGTGGAGGACCACGCGATAAATGCCGGCATGTCGCCCAGGTTTGCGGCGACAAAGATTGTTGAGCATGATACGGATATTATAGCGAAGCTGGAGCTGTCCGAAAATGAGCTCGATATGATGGAACACAGTATTGCGGAGATGGAAAAGGACTGTGGGCTTGACCGCAATGCAGCACTTGCAGATATGAGGTATACATTTATCGAAAAAGTATGCAAAAAGACGGTGAAGAAGTGCCAGGAGAGCAAAGAGCATATCCGAAGTGTGAAAATTGATAATGTCCTGACTAACAAGTATTTGGCGATTCCGATGTTCATACTTATCATGTTTGCGATTTTTGTGCTGACATTTAATGTGATAGGAGCAGCACTCAGCGACTGGCTTGCAATGGGAATCGATGCATTTACGGCACTGTGCGATGAGGGGCTTACTGCATACGGCATTAATCCGGTAGTGCATAGCCTGATTATTGATGGTATTTTTGCGGGTGTAGGAAGTGTTTTGAGCTTTTTGCCGATTATTGTCGTGTTGTTTTTCTTTCTCTCTATATTGGAAGATTCAGGATATATGGCGCGCGTGGCATTTGTCATGGATAAACCGCTCCGTAAAATCGGATTGTCAGGCAGAAGTTTTGTGCCTATGTTGATTGGATTCGGTTGTACCGTGCCGGCAGTTATGGCAACGCGTACCCTCTCGAGCGAACGTGACAGAAAGATGACCATTATGCTGACACCTTATATGAGTTGTTCTGCGAAAATTCCGATTTACTCTGTGTTTGCGGCAGCGTTTTTCCCGGGCAGAGAGGCATTCGTAATGATTGCGCTTTACGGAACCGGTATCCTTGTGGGAATTGTTTCAGCGCTGATTTTAAACCGCACGGCGTTCCGTGGCAATCCGATTCCATTCGTGATGGAATTGCCGAATTACCGGCTTCCATCGATAAAAAGCGTTGGACAACTGATGTGGGACAAGGCAAAGGATTTTATTGAACGAGCATTTACGGTTATTTTTGTGGCAACAATCGTAATCTGGTTTTTACAGACTTTCGATATGAGATTTAACGTAGTAAAAGAAAGCAGTGACAGCCTGCTTGCTATGATTGGTCAGTGGATTGCTCCGATTTTTGGACCGCTTGGATTCTCGGATTGGAGAGTGTCAACGGCGCTCATCACAGGATTTACTGCAAAAGAGGCAGTGGTCAGCACCTTAAGTGTGTTGACAGGCACGGCAACTGCAAACTTAGGCAGTGTGCTTGGGGCGATGTTCCCGGGAGCGTCGGTAGCAAGCTTTTTGGTATTTACGCTGCTTTATACACCGTGTGTGGCGGCGGTAGCGGCTGTGAAGCGTGAAATGGGAAGTGGTGCGAAGGCAGCCCTTGTGGTGGTGCTGCAATGTATCGTAGCATGGCTTGTAGCATGTCTTGTATATCAGATAGGGGGATTGCTTTTTTGATATGAAAATCATGGATTGTGTGATTATTGCTGTAGTTCTGCTGTGGCTTGTGGCGGTTCTTTTCTTCTTTCATAGGAAGAAAAAATCAGGCAGATGTATTGGCTGTGGCGGTAGAGACTGCAGCATATGTAAAAAAACAGCCACGTTAAGAGAGAAAGAGTAGTCTTTGGACTCTTTCTCTTTTTTGTGAAAGTTGCGAAAAGTTTCGGTAAAGATTAGACAAAAACATCTAAATAAGGTAAAATAGTACTAGTTAGATGTTTCAATTAACGGAGGGAAAAGTGCATGAAGAAAAAAGGCATTATAGCAATGTTTTTGACATTGGGAATGTTATTTTCTGCTTGCGGTGGAAATCAGGCAGAGGTGGCAGACGGGACAGAGTTTGTTCCGATGGAAGATGCTTCGCAGCAGAACGGTGAGGGAACGAACCAAGAGACACTGCCCGGAGGGAAAGTGGAATTGAAAGTGTGGGGCGCAGAGGAAGATCAGGCATTACTTGCAGAAATGGTGGAGAGTTTCAAGCAGGAGTATGCAGGAGCGGCAGACTTTGAGATTACCCTCGAGGTACAGGGGGAATCCGATAGTAGGGATAAACTGTTGGGAAATCTTGACAATGCGGCGGATGTCTTTGCATTTGCGGATGACCAGCTAATGAGTATGGTTGCTGCGGGAGTTCTCGAGCCGATTTCGAATGCGGATGAGATTGCAAGCCGTAACGTGGAAGGAGCGGTTGCGGCAGCTACAGTGAATGATAAACTGTACGCATACCCGATGACGGCGGATAACGGCTATTTCCTTTACTATAATAAGGCATATTTTTCCGATGAAGATATCAAGACATTGGATGGAATTCTTGCGGTTGCTGCGGCAAATGGGAAAAAATTCTCAATGGAAATGACATCGGGATGGTATTTATATTCGTTCTTTGGACAAACGGGCTTGACAGTCGGTTTGAATGATGACGGTATTTCAAATTACTGTACCTGGAATGCGACAGACGGGAAGATTAAGGGTGTGGATGTTGCACAGGCATTGCTTGATATTTGTGCAAACCCCGGTTTTGCGAATAATGTAGATGGCGATTTTGTCGAAGGAGTGAAAGATGGCAGCATTATTGCCGGTGTCAGTGGTGTGTGGAACTCTACCACAATAGAAGAAGTATGGGGAGAAAATTACGGAGCAACCAAGCTTCCGACTTATACCTGTGCCGGACAACAGATACAGATGAGTTCCTTTACCGGATATAAGATGATCGGTGCAAATGCGTATTCAAAGTATCCGGAATGGGCTTCAAAACTTGCTGACTGGATTACCAATGAACAGAATCAGACATTACGTTTTCAGGAGCGCGGTCAGGGACCGTCAAATATCAAAGCAGCAGAGAATCCTGAGGTAGCAAAATCTTTGGCGATTCAGGCGGTACTAAAGCAGGCGGAGTATGGGAACTTACAGCGCATTGGTGGAAGTTATTGGATGCCGGTGTGTGAATTTGCCACGGAAATGGTAAACGGAAACCCTTCCGGAAAAGAATTACAGGCACAACTGGATAATATGGTAGACGAAATTACTGCATCAAATTCGCTGAAATAAGGGGAGGGTAAACGATGAATAAGAAGAAACATGGGAGTATTCGAACAGCGATTATGATTCCGGTTATCATACTTGGACTGGTTTCTGTGATTTCAAATTTTCTGGCTGTTCAGAACATTCGGAATGTAAATAAAAATGCAACCGTCATTACCGACAATTATATGGTATGTATCGGAAAGCTTGCGGATATTGAAAATGAAACCAATAATATTCATGAACTTGCGCTTTCGCACATTATAGCGACAAATTATTCCACCAAAATCGATTTGGTGGATAATATCAAACAACAGGAGCAGATACTCGAAGGATATCTTACAGATTATGAATCTTTTGTAAATGAAGATACCGGGGAATTATATCAGAAACTGCTTACGGACTATGATGATTTTAAAAGATTTGTCCGAAATGTAGTCGCATACAGCGCGAATACTCAGACGGCGGAAGCGTATGCCTGTGCAAATGAAGAACTTGCGGTAGCGGCGCAGAGTATGAAAACGGATATAGAAGCCATTAACGATGTGATAGGGACAGAGACCGATGCAGCAAGAGTGCAGTTTGCGGCTGCTTACCAGAGTTCTCTGGTTATCAATACGATAACGATTGTTTTAAGTATTGTAACGCTTCTGATTGTGGTATACAGTGTCATGAAACGTGTGGTAAGACCTGTTAAGGCGACAGAACGGGAACTTATGGCAATCATTGACAGCATTGATGCGAAGGATGGTGATTTGACCAAACGTATTGCAATTGTGTCAAATGACGAGATTGCTGCTTTGGCAGGCGGTATCAATAGCTTTATGGAAAAATTGCAGCACATTTTTGGTGTTATCGTCAACAATTCCCGTAAGATGGAAGGCGTTGTGGATGAGGTAAGAGGAAGTGTCAGAACTTCGAATGACAGTGCGTCCGATTTGTCGGCGTTGACGGAAGAACTCTCCGCAACGATGGCGGAAGTAGCGAACAATACCGCAGTTATCAATGACAGGGCAAATGAAATCAGTCAGGAAGTAACTGCAATCGCAGACAGGTCGGACGATATCAATCGCTATTCGAAAGAAATGAAGTCACGTGCGGATGAGATGGAGCGTGTTGCGAAGACAAACCGCGATTCTATCAGCGAGAAGGTGAATGCCATCTTAAGTGTTTTAAATCAGGCAATTGAAGACAGTCATAGTGTGGATCAGGTAAATACATTGACAAATGAAATTTTAAGTATTTCGAGTCAGACGAATTTGCTTGCGCTGAATGCTTCGATTGAGGCTGCAAGGGCAGGAGAAGCGGGAAGAGGCTTTGCGGTTGTGGCAGAGGAAATCGGACAGCTTGCGAATTCCAGCAGGGATACTGCAAATCGTATTCAGGATATCAATGCGGTTGTTACGGATGCGGTACATAATCTGGCGGAGAATGCCAATAATCTGGTTACTTATATGAACGATTCCATTCTTCCGGAATTTGAGGAGTTTGTGGCAACCGGTGGTCAGTACAAAGCAGATGCAACTTATATCGAAGGTGTGATGAATGAGTTTGCAGAGAAGACAGATGAGTTGAAGAGTGTGATGGAAGAGATTGCAGGCTCTATCAATACAATTACCAGTGCGATTGACGAAGGCGTAAACGGTGTAACCGGAGCAGCAGAGAGCACACAGGTACTTGTCGGAGATATGGATAATATTTCGAAACGAATGGATGAGAACTTTGCAATTGCGGGTGAACTGAAGAATGAGACAAGTATTTTTACCAAACTTTAATTGGTAGCACAGTGAAATTGCGGTTTCGGCATCTTGCCAGAACCGCAATTTTGTTATATAATTGCCTGTGGTTTCATGACCGAAAGTGAGTATTGTAAGGTCTGCCATTAGGCAGAGAAGAGGAGAATAGACATGAGTGATAAAGTTAGGACAAGATTTGCACCGAGTCCGACGGGAAGAATGCATGTGGGAAATCTGCGTTCGGCATTGTATGAATTTTTGATTGCGAAGCATGAGGGCGGTGATTTCATGCTACGTATTGAGGATACCGACCAGGAACGCTTTGTAGAAGGCGCGGTGGACATTATATACCGTACCATGGCAAAGACCGGCTTACAGCATGATGAGGGACCGGATAAGGATGGCGGTTATGGTCCTTATGTGCAGAGTGAGCGCATGAAAACCGGAATTTATATGAAATATGCCAAGGAGCTGGTTGAGAAGGGAGAAGCATACTACTGCTTCTGCGATAAGGAGCGTCTGGCATCTTTAAAGACCGAAGTGGTTGAGGGTAAGGAGATTATGCTTTACGATAAGCATTGCCTTAGTCTTAGCAAGGAAGAGGTGGAAGCAAATCTTGCCGCCGGAAAACCGTTTGTTATTCGTCAGAATATTCCAAATGAGGGGACAACGACATTTCATGATGAACTGTACGGAGATATCACCGTGGAAAATGCAGAGCTTGATGATATGATATTGATTCAGTCTGACGGTTATCCGACCTACAATTTTGCGAATGTTGTGGATGACCATACCATGCATATCACACACGTGGTAAGAGGAAATGAGTACCTTTCCTCCGCACCGAAGTATCAGAGACTTTATGATGCATTTGGCTGGGAGTCACCGGTATATATCCATTTGCCGCTGATTACCGATGAGAACCATAAGAAACTGTCAAAGAGAAGCGGACATTCTTCTTTTGAGGATTTATTGGAACAGGGATTTTTGACGGAGGCAATTGTCAATTACATTGCATTGCTTGGTTGGAGTCCGGAAGATAATCGTGAGATATTCACACTGGATGAGCTGATTAAAGAGTTTGACTATCACAGAATCAGTAAATCACCGGCAGTATTTGATTATACGAAGTTAAAGTGGATGAATGGTGAGTACATCAAAGCAATGGATTTTGATGCATTTTATGAGATGGCTGAACCATACATTCGCGCCGTAATTAAGAAGGATCTTGACCTTAAGAAGATTGCGGCAATGGTGAAAACGCGTATCGAAGTTTTTCCGGATATTGCAGAACATATTGATTTCTTTGAAGAACTTCCGGAGTATGATATAGCGATGTATACCCACAAGAAGATGAAAACCAATGAGGAGACATCCCTTGCAGTATTGACAGAGGTACTTCCATTGCTTGAAGCACAGGAAGACTTCAGCAATGATGCATTGTATCAGACACTCCTTAAGTATGTAGAGGAGAAAGGGGTAAAGAACGGCTATGTGATGTGGCCGATTCGTACCGCGGTTTCCGGTAAGCAGATGACACCGGGCGGTGCTACCGAATTGATGGAAGTACTTGGAAAAGAGGAATCTATTGCGCGAATCAAAAAAGGCATTTCTATGTTGCAAAAGTAAGTAGAGGTATCTATGAGTTTTAACACTTCTCAGCGTGAGGCCATCCTGCATAAGGATGGTCCCATGCTTGTTTTAGCCGGTCCCGGCTCAGGTAAGACCCTGGTTATCACAGAACGTACAAAATGTTTAATTCAAAAATATGGCATATCACCATCTAATATTCTGGTGATTACATTTACAAAAGCAGCGGCAACGGAGATGAAAGAACGTTTTTTTCGATTGATGGAAGGAAAAAAATATCCGGTAACGTTCGGAACATTTCATGCTGTCTTTTTTGCTATCCTAAAACACGCATATCACTATAGCGCTGAGAACATCATCCGCGAGGAACAGAGGGTGCAGTGTATGCGTGAAATTATTGTAAGACACCGATTGGAGTATGAGGATGAGACGGAATTTATCCAGAATATGCTTGGTGAAATAGGACTGGTCAAAAATACAGGAATTGATATTGCACATTACTATTCGAAAAATTGTGCGGAGGAGATGTTTCGAAGAATTTACAGTGAGTATCACGAATATCTTTTGAAACATCGGCTGATTGATTTTGAAGATATGTTGGTCTATACATGGGAACTGCTTAGTGAGCGGAATGACATTCTTGCAGCTTGGCAGAATAAGTACCAATATATTCTGATTGATGAGTTTCAGGATATCAATAAAATCCAGTTTGACATTATAAAACTGTTGGCAGGGGCGCAGAAGAATCTGTTTGTGGTGGGAGATGATGATCAGTCTATTTACCGCTTCCGTGGAGCAAAGCCGGAGATTATGCTACGCTTTGGGGACGACTTCCCACAGGCAAAAACGGTGCTTCTTGACACAAATTACCGTTCACAGGAGAATGTGGTGACGCATGCGCTCAACTTGATTTCACACAACAAAGAGCGTTATCAGAAACAAATTAAAGCAGCAAAGCCGGCGGAAACAGAGGTTGAGTACGCGCTTTTTGAAAACGTAAGACAGGAGAACCTGCGGATTATCCGTGACATTGCAGAGGCTATAGAACGGGGAGAAAGCTATGAAAATTTTGCGGTACTTTTCCGCACGAATACGCAGCCAAGGCTTTTGATGGAGCAGATGATGGAGTATAATATTCCGTTTCGGACGAGAGAACGTGTGCCAAATCTGTATGAACACTGGATTGCAAAAGATATCTTTGCATATATCCGGATTGCATCGGGAAGCAGGGAACGAAGAGATTTTTTACAGATTATGAATCGTCCGAAGCGCTATATCAGCAGAGAGTCTCTGGATGAAGAATATGTAGCATTTGATGTGTGGGAATGGTTCTATGAAGAACAGCCATGGGTAGCAGAACGCATCCGGAAATTAGAACAGGACATCAAGCGTTTGGAACGCATGAATCCGTTTGCGGCAATCAACTATATTCGCAAGGGAATCGGCTATGATGAATTTTTGGAAGAATATGCGGATTATCGTCGAATTCGTGTGGATGACCTGTATGATGTGCTGGATGAACTACAGGAAAGCACCAAGGGGTTTGACGACTTTGACGGCTGGTTTTCCCATATTGAGGAATATACGAAAGAATTAGAACGCCTGTACCGTGAGCAGGCAGACCAAAGAGCATGTGTGACGTTGGCAACGCTGCACAGTGCAAAGGGGTTAGAATATGAAAATGTATATCTGATAGATATCAATGAAGGGATTATGCCATATAAAAAGGCGGTACTGGATGCGGAAATTGAAGAAGAACGCAGAATGTTCTATGTAGGCATGACCAGAGCAAAAAAAAATCTGCATCTCTTCTCAGTCAAACAACTGAATCAAAAAGATGCAGATATCTCGCGGTTTATTGCGGAGTCACAGGAGAAGTCTAATCCTCCATATCGTTGAATTCCGCTTCATCAAGCAACTCGTCAAAGCGGTCGGAGACTGCCTCGTATTCTTCATCGCTTTCGATGTTGTCTAAGGAAGCATTGCCTTCTTCGTCCTCGGAATAGCGATAAATAAAAACTTCGCCGTCCTCGTTTGGCTCTCCTTTGTCGTCTAATGGGAGGAGAGCGATATAATCACGTTCTAAAACAGTGAAGATTGTGAGAATTTCGCATTCTACCTGACTGCCATCGTCTAAATCAAGGGTTACCAGGATATCTGTGTCTTCGTTATTTGGGTGGTTGTCTGCCATATTTGTTACCTCTCTTTTTATAAATTATTAAATAATAGCCTGAACGTAAAGGTCCAGACGTTCTTCCAGATTAATGAATTCCTGTGGACCGGTGCGGATGGTTGGTCTGGTCAGACGTTTGTTGATTAAGACAATCTCTCCGACGGTTCCGTCATTTAAACGCACTGTGTTGTTGATATATGTGTTGGCAATGCGGTTTAAAAACGTTAGGATGTATTGCGGTTTGTATTTTTGCAAGCCTTCCTGCTCAAACTGGGCAATGACTTCAAACGGACAAAGCCCTGCACGATAGCAGCGATTGGCAGTCATGGCATCGTATACATCAGCGATTGCTACGATAGCAGCAAAGTCATCGATTTCGGCATCCTGCAGATGTTGGGGATAGCCTGAGCCATCACAGCGCTCATGATGCATAAGGGCTACATTTTTGACATGGTCGTCAAGTGCCATAGGTTTTAATAGCTCGTATCCTAAGAGCGTGTGCTTTTGTACCTCGGAATATTCCTCAGGGGTGAGCTTTGACGGTTTTGAGATAATTTGGCTTGGTACACAGCATTTGCCGATGTCGTGCAGCATGCCGCAGAGCGTCAATAAATCAAGTTCTTTATCCGGATAACTCAGCCACATGCCAATCATTCGAGAGATGATAGCGACATTTATGCTGTGTGCATAAGTCGAATCGTCAATCTGGCGCAGATTGTGCAACATATCAAACATGGAAATCGTGGTAGTGTGCGCTGCAAACAAATTTAGTGTTTCGGTTAATAACTCAGCGGTATCTAATTCTTTTGAGCGGAGAATACAATCATTCAGCGCAGTGCGCAAGGTAGAAATGTTGTGGTTAAACTTCTGGCTGAATATTTGATATTCCTGACTGTGCTGAATTTTTTGTGCACGCGTTTCGAAAGGCGGATGCTGATGCAAAAACTTGTGCAAACGCTCCTCTTCATTTACTTCATCCACAATCGGTACGGATGGGACTGAGTAATAGGAAATGTGCGCAATCATCTGTGCAGTTAGAATGCTTCCTGTTTCGAAAAGGAATTGTCCCCTCGGCGTGTAGATGCGTGCCGCAGTAACCATTCCTGGTTTTAAGTCGGCAGTGAGTACCTGTTTCATAAGAATCACCTCGGTATATCAATGAGATATGAGACACGTTGTATTCTGTTAAATTAATGATACCATAGAACCATGTGGTAGGACAAGGTATATGTAATAAAAGAAAAAGCTATACAAAAAAAAGTAAGATGGGTTATACTGTATGTATCATGAGTGAATTAAGACAAGAGGGTGGACAGCATGGGCGATACGATGAAAGAAGGAAATTATGCAAAGTATGGCGTACAAGTGCAGAGTGATGGCATAATCTTTACATTCGAAGCGGAAAAAGAGGATGAATGTAAGATTATTTTTTATGGGAAAAATCAGGAAACACTCGAAAAAATGGAAATTCCGAGCCGGTATTGCAGGGGAGCAATCCGCTCCGTCTGTATTCAGGGAAAATCTGCAAAGCATCTGCGCTATAACTATGAGATTAACGGAGAGGTCATAACCGACCCTTATGCAAGCCGTATTCTGGGCAGGGAAAAATGGAATGATAAGAGAAGGAAGAACTGTAATTATCAGGTTTGTGGTGGATATTCCTCGCCGGAATTTGATTGGGAGGAAGACAAGCAGCCGGAAATATCGCGTCAGCAGATGGTGATGTATAAGCTACATGTGAGAGGCTTCTCCATGGATGCGGGGATAAGAGGAAAGAGCAAGGGCACATTTGCTGCTGTACGTGAACGTATTCCGTATTTTAAAAAGATGGGAATTACCACATTGGAGTTTATGCCGGTCTATGAGTTTGAGGAGCTTGTGCTGCCACAAACTGTAGAACTACCGGATTATCTGAAATGGCAGGCAAAGGAGGAGGATATCATCAAGCCGGAGAATTCGCCGGTGCCCGATAAACTCAATTACTGGGGATACGTGCCGGGCAATTATTTTGCGGTGAAGTCTGCCTATTCCAGCACGCCGGATGCGGCACGTGAGTGGAAAGAACTGATTCGCGAATTGCATGCTAACGGAATAGAATGTGTGATGGAGATGTTTTTTGTGGAATCACAGAACCAGAATATCATCTTAGATGCGCTGCGTTACTGGGTACGCGAATATCATGTAGACGGCTTTCATCTTTTGGGTGAAAAGCTTCCGATTACGCTGATTGCGCAGGATGCGTGGCTGAGACGCACGAAGATTTTTTATACGGGATTTGATGAGATGCTTTTGGAGGAGCCTTGCAGGTATCCGCATCTGTTTGCATACAATGACGAATATTTATATCCGGTGCGTGCGATGCTGAATCATATGAATGGCAATTTAGAAGCACTTATGTGCCAACAGAGGAAACAGCACAAGGTGCAGGGATTTGTCAATTATATTGCAGATAACAATGGATTTAGCCTCATGGATGTTTTTAGTTATTCCGAGAAACATAATGAGGCAAATGGTGAAGCAAACTGTGACGGAAGTAATTGGAATGTGAGTAGCAATTATGGCATGGAGGGAAAGACGGCAAAGAAACATATAAATGCCATGCGCGAACGTCAGTTGCGCAATGCGATTGCAATTTTGATGCTTGGACAGGGGGTGCCGCTTCTCTTTGCAGGAGATGAGATGGGGAATTCCCAGGAAGGAAATAATAACGCTTACTGCCAAGATAACCGCATTGGATGGGTGAACTGGAAGAAGAACGAGAAGTATATGTGGCTTGCGGAGTTTACTTCCCAGATGGCAGATTTTCGAAAGAAACATCCGGTGATATCCTCCGAGAAACCGAAGTGTTTTTCTGATTATGGCAGAAAGGGATTCCCGGACTTGTCATATCACGGTGAGAATGCTTGGATTTCCGCACTGCCTAAGGAACAGCAGGCAGTTGGGGTGATGTACTGCGGAGCGTATGAAAAGCGTGCGGATGGCAGCGAGGATGACATGATTTATGTCGGTTACAATTTCCACACAGGCCTTGGAAGACTTGCACTTCCGAAGTTGCCGGATAAGAAAAAATGGTATCTTTGTATGGATACCGCACGAGGTAAGGAAGCATTCCTTGAAACTGAGGAAGTGCAAAGGGAAGTGCAGATTGCGGTGAAAGGGCAATCTGTTGTAATCTTGATAGGAAAATAAGGAAAGTAAAAAATGCATGTTTTAAAACATTTACACACGATTAATCATCATAAGAGTCTGGTGATGAAGGGGTGCTTTGCGGTTGGTTTATATCGGCAGGGACTGCTTCATGATTTGTCAAAGTATACACCCACTGAATTTTTTGTGGGATGTAAATATTATCAGGGAACGATGAGTCCGAATAATGCAGAGCGCGAAGCACGTGGATATTCCTCGGCATGGCTGCATCACAAGGGGCGTAATAAGCATCATATGGAGTACTGGATTGACTATGGTGTTACACATAAGGGCATGTGCGGGATGAAGATGCCGTTGCGTTATGTGGTGGAAATGTATATTGACCGTGTGGCGGCATCTAAAAATTATCAAAAAGCGCGCTATACGGACAGAAGTGCTTTGGACTATTATCTTCATGGCAGACAGTTCCATATCCTGCATGAGGATACAAGAGCATTGCTGGAACTGCTCTTGTATATGCTCGCTGCAAGAGGCGAAGCGTACGTCAATCGTTTTATTCGTGAGAAGCTTTTGAGGGGTCAGATTGCGTATGAACGGGTGGCACTAGAGAAACTAATGCAGCCATATCAGCAGGAAGTGGAGCAAGCAAATCCATAGGAACACCTGTAATCGGATGGTTAAACTGTAAGCGGTAGGAATGAAGTGCCTGCCGCTTTATTTTGTTATCCGAAAAACTTGAACTATATTCCGGGTGATAGAGTGCGTCGCCAATCAATGGATATCCAAGATGTTTCATGTGTACACGAATCTGATGCGTGCGTCCGGTCTCTAAATGAAGAGAGAGAAGAGAAATTCCGTTTTCATAGGAGAGACGCCTGTAATGTGTGACGGCGCGATCTCCGTGTTCGTAGTCAATCACTCGTTCGATGGAGGAATTGCTTTTTCTGCCAATGGGAGCGGATATGGTGCCTTCTTCGGGTACGCAACCGTCTGCAAGGGCTAAGTATTCACGATGTATGCCACGTTCACAGATTGCCTGATTTAAGATGGTGGAGCTTAAGGTGTGCTTGGCTAGGATGACAAGACCGGTAGTGTCGCGGTCAAGACGATTCACACAGCGGAATGTATAAGGAATTCCCTGTGAGTGGAAGTAGGCACACACTGCATTGGCAAGCGTATGCGTAGGGTGTCTCTTGGAAGGGTGGATTGGCATGTCTGCTGGCTTGTTGATTACGAGAATATCTTCGTCTTCATAGCAGATGTCAAGTGGCATCGGCGAAGGCGCGATAGCGTCGGAACATTCAGACTCCGTTAGGACAATGCGCAATGTATCACCCGCTTTTATGTGCGTGCGCATATATTCCCATTTACCGTTTCGCAGGATGCTTTCCGGCGTTTTTTTCAGATGCACAAGAATTGCGTGCGAATATCCCTTTTCTATCAGAAAATCCTGTATTGTTTTTCCATCGTCTTGTATGCCTATACGGTAGTCAAGCGTTCGCATCATAGTGAACCTCTTTTCATGTCAATCATAGCTATTATAGCGGATGCCGGATAGGCTTGTAAAGCTATCGTGCGGGCAGTAAATAAGAAAAATAGGGAAAAGCACGAAGAACATGACCTAGACATAGAATATATCAATAAAGTTTTTAAGGTGTGTTTTGAAAACTTTTTTATCTCCCTTTACCCCGGAACAGGAAAATGACTGCCTGCAAAAAATGAAAAATGGTGATCAAGAAGCCAAGAAGGAACTGATACTTAGAAATATGCGCTTAGTTGCGCACGTGGCAAAAAAATATCAGAATTCCGACGAAGATATGGAGGATTTAATTTCGATAGGAACGATAGGATTGATGAAAGCGATAGCAACATACAAAGAAAATTATGGGAGCCGTCTGGCGACTTATGCTGCACGTTGCATTGACAATGAACTGCTGATGCATTTTCGAGCCAAGAAGAAAACTTCGCGAGAGGTCTCTTTGTATGAACCGATTGGCACAGATAAAGAGGGGAATCAGATTAGCCTGCTTGATATTGTAGAAAGTGAAGAGTTAGACGTCGTGGAGGAATTGGAAAAGAAACGTCAGACAAGAAAAATGTTGGAATTGGTACCGGCGGTTTTGAATGAAAGAGAGCGGTTCATCGTCTCTCAAAGATATGGTTTATACGATAAAAAGCCTATGACACAGCGAGAGATTGCAGCCGCGCTTGGAATTTCACGTTCTTATGTGTCTCGCATCGAGAAACGCGCACTGGAAAAATTACGAAAAAACTTTCAGGATGAAAAAAACCAGTCTTTTCTTTGAATTACAGGTGTGATATAATAATGGGCGTCCCGTAATGGGCGTCCTTATCTTTTTATCAAATATATTTTCGGAACGAATCATGTTCAACTGTAAATCCCATATTTAAGAATAAAAAGGAGTGATACGTTGTATAGTATTGTATCGACAGCAATTATACAAGGCATTCATGCGATTCCAATCTGCGTAGAAGCAGATGTGAGCAATGGTATGCCTACGTTTGAGATGGTTGGTTTCCTTGCATCAGAGGTAAAGGAGGCGAGAGAAAGAGTGCGTACGGCACTGCGTAATTCTGGATTTTTGCTTCCGCCGAAACGTATTACAGTGAACTTTACACCGGCAGATATTCGCAAGTCAGGGTCCGGATTTGATCTGCCGATTGCGGTAGCGGTTCTTTGTGCGATGGGAAGTCTTGCCGAGGCGCCACTGGATAAATTTTTTATTACAGGGGAAGTTGGGCTGAACGGAAAAGTACAGCCGGTGCGGGGCGTATTGCCAATGATTGCTGATGCGAAAGAACGCGGAATCAGGCATTGCATTGTTCCGAAGAAGAACAAAAAAGAGGCGGAACTGGTGACCGATATGCAGGTATATGGTGTGGAAAGCATAAGAGATGTCATTTGTATCCTAAGCGGAGAATTATGGCAGGAGAGAGAAGAAACATATAATATAGAAGAAATAGCAGAAGCAGTCAGAATGCCCGACTTTTCGGATATTCACGGACAACAGTTGGTCAAGCGTGCATGCGAGGTTGCGGTGTCCGGACGGCATAATCTTTTGATGGTGGGTTCCCCGGGGGCAGGAAAGACGATGATGGCAATGAGAATTCCATCTATCCTGCCTCCGCTTCTTGACGAGGAACAGATGGAACTTTCAAAAATCTATAGTGTGAGTGGGCTTTTTTCGGAGCGTGAGCAACTGATGAAGGTACGACCGTTCCGTGCACCACATCACACGATTACAGCGCAGGGGCTTTCGGGAGGCGGCGTAGTGCCGAAACCGGGGGAGATATCACTGGCGCACAAAGGAGTACTTTTCTTAGATGAGCTTCCTGAATTTCAGAATCAGACCCTGGAGATTCTGCGTCAGCCGATGGAGGAAAAGTGTGTGCGTCTTGTCCGGACGCATGGAAGCTATGAATATCCGGCAGAGTTTATGCTGGTGGCGGCAATGAACCCGTGCAAATGCGGATATTACCCCAACATGCAAAAGTGCAGATGTTCGCAGGCGTCCATTGAGCGGTATATAAATCGGGTCAGCAGACCGCTTCTGGATCGAATCGATATCTGTGTGGAGGCACCACAGATTGCCTTTCGCGACTTGAATGCTTTGGGCGTGGAGGAAACCTCGGCACAGATTAGGGAACGAGTGATTGCCGCACAACAGATTCAGGAGAAAAGATATCAAGGAGAAAAATTTTCGTACAACAGCCAGATTCCGGCAGAACGCATTCGTGAGTATTGCGGACTCGACAAAAAGCAGGAACAGTATATGGGGGATATTTATGAGAAGCTGGAGCTTACGGCGCGCTCCTATCACAAGATTTTGAAAGTAGCACGAACACTTGCGGATATGGAGCAGTCTGCAAAAATTACAATGCGGCACTTGAATGAGGCTGTTTGCTACCGCAGTCTTGACAAAAAGTTTTGGGAGAGACCATAAGGGGGAATGGAATGAATTATTCATATTGGTTTGCAAATATCGCGGGAATCGGAAACCGGACAAAGAATAAGCTGATACTTGCGGCAGGAAGTGCAGAGGAACTCTATTTTTTGCCGGAAAGCCAATTAAAAAGGATACCTGATGTGGAAGAGGAAGCCGTTGACAGATTGATGCAGGCAAGAAAAAGTGAAACGCAGCCTGTATATGAAACGCTCTGTGAAGAGGGAATTGCATTTTTGACATTGGAGGATGAGGCATATCCTGAGAAACTTCGCCAAATACCGGATGCACCTTACGCACTTTATGTAAAGGGTCGCCTACCGGATGAAAATCATAAAAGTGTCGCAATTGTGGGGGCACGTATGTGTTCGGAATATGGGCGTGCGGTCGCGCGACAGCTTGCCAGACGACTTGCATCTCACGGAATCTGTGTGGTCAGCGGAATGGCACGTGGGATTGATGCGGCGGGGCATACGGGAGCGCTGGAAGCGGACGGAATTACCTGTGCGGTCTTAGGGTGTGGCGTGGATATTTGTTATCCTAAATCTAATGCGCAGCTCTATCAAAATATTTTACAAAAAGGATGTATCTTGTCTGAATATCCGCCGGGCACACCGCCGCAGCCAATGCTTTTTCCACAGCGCAATCGTATTATATCAGGGCTTAGCGATGTGGTTGTCGTCGTTGAGGCGAGAGCGCGGAGCGGTTCATTGATTACGGCAGATCAGGCATTAGAGCAAGGCAGGGATGTCTATGCAGTGCCGGGACGCATGTATGATTCGTTGTCGTCAGGGTGCAATGGATTGATTCGTCAGGGTGCGGGTATTATTTCAAATATAGAAGATTTTGTAAAAGAGCTTGAAGTTTCTGGAATAAATGAGTATAGACAGGAAAATTTTGAAAATTTATTACTTGAAAAAGGGGAAAGCTTGGTGTATAGTTGTGTAGATTTACGACCGAGAAACATTGAGGAACTTTTACAGAAGACGAAGCTTCCCATGCCGGTATTGGCACAGATATTAGCACAGCTTCAGCATAAAGGATTTATTGCAGAAACATTTAAGAATTATTATATCAGACAGAGTTAAGAAATCAGCATAAAGGAGATGGATGAATGGCAAAGTACCTTGTTATCGTAGAGTCGCCTGCAAAGGTGAAAACAATCAAAAAGTTCTTAGGTAAGAATTATGAGGTGGTTGCATCAAATGGACATGTCAGAGATTTGCCGAAGAGCCAGATGGGAATTGACATTGAAAACGATTATGAGCCAAAATATATCACGATTCGTGGAAAGGGGGATATTCTTGCAAAGCTTCGTAAGGAAGTGAAGAAAGCGGACAAGATATACCTCGCAACTGACCCTGACCGTGAAGGAGAAGCGATATCATGGCATCTTAGCCAGGCATTAAAGCTGGAAGACAAGAATGTAAGACGAATCAGTTTCAACGAGATTACACAGAATGCGGTAAAAGCGTCGTTAAAAGAGCCACGTGATATCGATATGAATTTGGTTGATGCACAACAGACCAGAAGAATTTTGGATCGTATGGTAGGTTATGAAATCAGCCCGGTTCTCTGGGCAAAGGTAAAACGGGGATTAAGTGCCGGGCGTGTGCAGTCTGTTGCATTGCGTATTATCTGCGACAGAGAGGAAGAAATAGGTGCATTTATTCCGGAGGAATATTGGAGCTTAGAAGCGGCACTTTCCATAGAGGGAGAGAAGAAACCGCTCATAGCAAAATTTCACGGCGATGAGAACGGCAAACTTATAATTTCTTCTGAGGCGGAGATGAAACGCATTACGGAAGAAATAGAAAAAGAGACATTTCAGGTTCTGGAGGTGAAAAAGGGGGAGCGCGTGAAGAAAGCGCCGCTGCCGTTTACCACGAGTACTCTGCAGCAGGAGGCTTCTAAGGCACTCAATTTCCCAATTTCCAAAACGATGCGTATCGCACAGCAGCTCTATGAAGGTGTGGATGTCAAGGGACAGGGAACGGTCGGATTGATTACTTATCTTAGAACAGACTCCGTTCGTATTTCTGAAGAGGCGGATGAACAGGCACGTGAGTATATTGAACGAAACTACGGAGAACAGTTTACTTCAACCCAGACAAATGAGAAAAAGAGCAGTGCGAAGATTCAGGATGCACATGAGGCAATCCGTCCGTCTGATATTAATCGTACCCCGGCGATGGTTAAGGATTCTCTTTCTAGAGACCAGTTCCGGCTGTATCAGTTAATTTGGAAGCGCTTTGCGGCGAGCCGTATGGCAGCGGCGGTCTACGAGACAACCAACGTGAAAATTGGAGCCGGCAAATATCGTTTCCATGTAGCTGCATCGAAAATTGCATTTGAAGGTTTTATGACGGTATATACCAGTGATGAGGATGAAAAAGAAGAGAATAACGTACTTTTGAAATCCATTGATGAGAATACCAAGCTTTCTCTGAAACAGTTTGATGAAAAGCAGCATTTTACACAGCCGCCGGCACATTATACAGAAGCTTCACTGGTTAAGACGCTAGAAGAACTTGGAATCGGACGTCCGAGTACGTATTCGCCTACCATTACGACATTGCTCGGAAGACGCTATATCGTAAAGGAAGCCAGAAACCTTTACGTAACAGAGCTTGGCGAGGTGGTGAACCAGATTATGAAGGAGTCCTTCCCAAGCATCGTGGATGAACACTTTACCGCCAATATGGAGTCTCTGCTTGACAGTGTGGGTGAGGGAAAAGTGGCATGGAAGACTGTTGTGCGCAATTTCTTCCCGGATTTGCATGCGGCGGTAGAAGTGGCGCAAAAAGAGCTGGAAAAAGTTAAGATTGAGGATGAAGTGTCAGATGTGGTCTGCGATTTGTGTGGACGCAACATGGTTATCAAATACGGACCGCACGGCAAATTCCTGGCATGCCCTGGATTCCCGGACTGCCGCAATACAAAGCCATATTTGGAGAAGATTGGTGTGGCATGCCCGAAATGTGGAAAAGAAGTCGTATTACGTAAGACGAAAAAGGGTAGAAAATATTTTGGATGTGAGAATAATCCGGAATGTGACTTTATGAGTTGGTCAAGACCTGTTGCTGAAAAATGTCCGAAATGCGGTGGTTATATGGTGATAAAAGGCAACAAGATTGCATGTGCGAATGAACAGTGCGGTTATCTTACTGAGAAGAAAACAGCAGAAAATGATGTGAAATAATGAAAAAATTTGTACTAAATATCATAAAAATATTGAATTTTCAGAATTAACATGATAGAATATGAAGCATAATGAAAACTCGTTCTATCATGTAGGAGGCACAGATATGAGTGTTCAATTATTGGACAAAACCAGAAAGATAAACAAACTGCTTCACAATAATAATTCGTCAAAGGTTGTTTTTAACGATATTTGCGATGTGTTAAAGGAGATTCTGGAATCGAATATCCTGGTCATCAGTAAAAAAGGAAAGGTGCTCGGAACTGGTGTCTGCAAAGGGGTAGATGAGATTAATGAGTTGATTGCAGATGAGGTGGGCGGATTTATTGATCCACTCTTGAATGAGCGTCTGCTTGGAATTTTATCAACCAAAGAGAATGTTAACTTAGAGACACTTGGCTTTGTAGATGGTGTGAAGAAGTACACTGCAATTATCACGCCGATTGATATTGCTGGAGAGCGCTTGGGAACACTTTTTGTATATAGACAGGACAAACAGTATGATATTGACGATATCATCTTAAGCGAGTATGGCACTACGGTTGTCGGGCTTGAAATGATGCGTTCTGTGAATGAAGAGAATGCAGAGGAGACCAGAAAAGTACAAATCGTAAAGTCTGCAATCAGTACATTATCTTTTTCTGAACTTGAAGCGATTACACATATTTTTGATGAGATGGATGGCAAGGAGGGTATCCTTGTTGCGAGTAAGATTGCTGACCGTGTAGGTATTACACGTTCTGTTATCGTAAATGCACTCCGCAAATTTGAGAGCGCCGGTGTTATTGAGTCCAGATCCTCCGGTATGAAGGGGACTTATATCAAAGTATTAAACGATGTTGTTTTTGATGAATTGGACAAGATAAAAAAACAAAATCAAAAGAGTTAATTTTATGTGCAATAAGAAAGGGCTTATAGAAGGTACTATAGGTCCTTTTTTTTGAAGAAAATGGCATGAGACTAAGGTACCATTGGCGAAAAAGAGAAAATTATGGCGACAAAATACGGATATCTAGTACATAAAATGGCAAAATACTACAATATCCTGTAAAAAATAGTAAAAAGTACTTGCGTTTTTTATATGATATTTTATAATAAAATAAGGTATTTGTAGAAATTTGGTACTTGATGAAAGGAGAAGCGTTATGATTACGACGAACGCATTTGACTATATCAATATCATGGATAAGGCTGCGGATGCGAGCTGGACGCGTGAAAATGTGATTACGAACAATCTCGCGAATGTCGATACTCCCGGCTATAAACGGCAGGATGTGGATTTCCAGAGTGCATTAAAGCGTGAATTGGGAAGTTCAAAGTACATACCATTGGATAAAAAGGTGCGCTCGTTGAATTCTGATTTGAGCGGACTGAGTGTTTCACCATATATGGATTCATCAAACTATTCTTATCGTCTGGATCGTAACAACGTGGATGTGGATACGGAACAGGTAGAATTGGCATCTGAGCAGCTCCGTTATGAGCTGCTTACCAATGCAATCAATGAAGAGTTCAGCCGTATGAAGGTTGTGTTAAAATAGAGGAGGTAACGTATGGGATTATTTCAAGCGTTTGATATTAGTGCGAGCGGTATGACCGCAGAGCGTTTTCGTATTGATACGATTGCACAGAATGTTGCAAACGTTAATACGACACGTACAGAAGACGGAACACCATATCGTCGTAAAATTGTTACTTTTGCAGAAAAAGATTTGACGCCGTTTAGCAGATATTATCAGTCTTCCAGAGCGAAAGCGGTTGGCAACGGCGTGAAGGTTACCTCTGTGAAAGAAGATATGGAAACTGATTTCATTATGGAGTACGACCCGTCTCACCCGGATGCAGATGAGAACGGATATGTATCTTATCCGAATGTTAATACCGTGACGGAGATGACGAATCTGATTGACGCTACGAGAGCTTATGAGGCAAACACGACAGCATTCAATGCCAGCAAGAGCATGGTACAGGCTGCGCTTAAGATTGGTCAGTAGTACCTACGGATGTATTTGAGTAATTAAGAAATGGGGAAGCAAAATGGATATTAGTTCATTATCAGGAATTTTATCGACAGATTATATGAGCGCCGTGACCGAGAAGACATTGCTTGCGAAAAATACGGGAGAGACCTTTGATTCGGTATTGGCATCGGCTGTAAATATGTTGACGGAGACGAACAATCTGCAGAATGATGCACAATCGGCGAAGATTCAGTTCGCACTTGGTGAGGCGGAAAACCCACACGATATGCAGATTGCAGCGGCAAAAGCATTAGAAGCATTGCAGTATACGGTTGCAATCAGGGACAAGATGCTTGATGCTTACAAAGAGATTATGAACATGCAGATTTAGTGAATGGAGTCGGGAAAATGCCAGAACAAGTTCAAAAGATATGGAACCAGATTGTAGAATGGTGGAAAAAGTTTAATACAAAGCAAAAGGTATTGTTGGGAAGTATCGCGGCGACCCTTGTATTGGCACTTGCGATACTGGCATTTGTTGTCAGCACGCCGACAATGGTTACATTAATTGAGTGTGAAAATACAGCGCAGGCCGGCGAGGTTAAGGCGCTTTTAGACGGAGATGGCGGCGTTGATTATGAGATGTCGCAGGATGGCTTGATTTTCTATGTGAATGAGAAGGATGAAGCAACGGCATCTATTCTGTTGGGACAGAACAGTATTCCTACGAAGGGGTATTCAATTGAAAATGTTGTAGACAGAGGCTTCGGTTCTACAGAGGCGGATAAGACGAAATTGTACAAATTGTATTTGGAGGAGCATTTTGCTGAACATTTAGAGACATTGTCCAATGTTGAGGAAGCATACGTGACACTTGACATCCCGAATGATGATGGCACGATTCTTGCAAGAGAGCAGGATGCGTATGCTGCGGTAATTCTTTCCCTGTCAGAGGAGATGTCTGAAGAACAGGCATTTGGAATTGCACAGTATATCGCAACGCAGCTAGGTAATGATACGACGGACAACATCTTGATTTTGGATTCCGATTCGAATGTGCTCTATTCCGGTGCGGACTCCGATACTGCAATTGGAACGGCAAGCACACAGTTGTCACTTCGCGCTAAGACCGAAAACATGGTAAAGAGCGAGGTAAAAGACGTGTTGGTTGGCTCCGGATTGTATGACCATGCAGAGGTTGCTACAAAGCTGGATATGGATTTTGATCAGTATCGTGAAACAGAACGCCAGTACTCTGCGCCTGAGGGACAGACGAATGGTATGATTGGCGAGCAGAGCGTATATGAATCTACGAGTATTGGCGGAGCGGCAGCAACACCGGGCACAGATTCAAACGACGACACGACTTATGTGATAGAGGATAACAACTATACAGAGTCCACAATCTCTGATACAACTACGAAATATCAGAATAATGAGAAGGTAACGGATCGCACTGCTGCAATGGGCAAAGTAAATTACGATAATTCCTCTATCGCAATTGTCTTAAAAGACTATGTCATTCATGATGAAGATACATTAAGAGCTTCCGGAGCACTTGAGGATATGACATTCGAGGAGTATATTGCAGCAAACAGTGAGCCGATTCAGAAAGAGGTTGCAGAAGATCGTTATACGATGATTGCAAACGCAACAGGATTTCCTGTTGAGAATATCAGTATTATTGCTTACGATGAACCGATTTTTCAATATTCTACCAGTCAGCGGACCTTGTCTGATTATCTACAGATTGTTTTGGCTGTGCTGATTCTTCTTTTGCTGGGATATGTGGTATTCCGCAGTACTAGGAAAGAGAAAGATACAGAAATGGAAGAGGAACTTTCTGTGGAGAGTTTGTTGGAGTCTACCAAAGAAAGCCGAGAACGCTTAGAGGACATTGGTTACAATGAGAAGTCTGAAATCAGGATTTTGATTGAAAAATTCGTAGAAGAAAATCCAGAAGCAGCTGCGTCACTGTTACGCAACTGGCTGAATGAGGAGTGGGATTAACTTATGACAAAGAATGAGGAGTATTCAGGTATCCAGAAAGCAGCAATTCTTTTGATTGCTTTGGGACCGGAGAGATCTGCGGATGTATTCAAGCATCTGAAGGAAGACGAGATTGAAGAACTGACACTTGAGATTGCGAATACGAGGAGTGTGTCTCCGCAGGTAAAAGAGGACATACTAAACGAGTTTTATCAGGTTTGTCTTGCACAGCAGTATATTGCAGAGGGCGGTATCGGATATGCGAAAGAGTTACTTGATAAAGCGCTTGGAAGCGACAAAGCGCAGGAAGTTATCACAAAACTCACGGCATCCTTACAGGTTCGTCCGTTCGAGTTCGTACGAAAAACAGATCCGAGCCAGCTTTTGAACTTTATTCAGGACGAGCATCCGCAGACAATCGCGATGATTCTGTCTTATCTGACAGCACCACAGGCATCTATGGTACTTGGTGCATTACCGCCGGAGAAACAGGCGGATGTTGCAAAGCGTATAGCGATGATGGATCGTACTTCGCCGGATGTTATCAAAGAGGTGGAGCGCGTATTGGAAAGAAAGTTGTCTTCGTTAGTAAATCAGGATTATACAATCGTGGGCGGTGTCGATGCAATCGTAAATATCTTGAATGCGGTGGATCGTTCTACAGAGAAGCATATTATGGAATCTCTTGAAATTGAAGAGCCAGAACTTGCAGATGAAATCCGTAAGAAGATGTTTGTATTTGAGGATATCCTTTTACTGGATGACCGTGCAATTCAGCGAGTACTCAGAGATGTTGACAATGCAGATTTGGGTGTTGCGCTTAAGGCGGCGAATGAAGAAGTGCAGAATGTTATTTTCAAGAATCTGTCAAAGCGTTTGGCAGCCATGATCAAAGAGGATATGGAATTCATGGGACCTGTGCGTATGAAGGATGTGGAAGAGGCACAGCAGAAAATTGTCAGCGTAATTCGTAAATTAGAGGATGCAGGTGAGATTGTTATCTCCAGAGGCGGAGGTGACGAAATCGTTGTCTAATCTTTTTAAACCATGGTCTGTTCAGACCGAAGTATCAAATGCGCGTGTGATTAATTCGAATGAGCTGATGGCAGAATATCTTGAAAAGAATGCTGTGCAACGTGTTGTTCCACAGGAGCAGGCGGAACCGACCGGAGAATCGGGAGAGTTTTCAGAAGGACTTTTTGCTGGTGGTAATCCGACGGTTATCAAAGCGGAGCCGGAAGTGGACTATGTGGCGATAGCAAAGGAAGAGGCGGAGCAGATTCTTGCAGATGCGAATGCAAAAGCAGAAGAGCTTATAAATCATGCAAATGCTGAAGTGGATAAGATACGGGAGACTGCCAAGAACAAAGGCTATGAAGATGGGAAAGAAATGCTGGAACGTGAATTGGCAGAGTTGCGTACACAGATGCAGGAATCCTATCGGCAGAAGACAGAAGAACTGGAATATGATTATTGTGAAAAGCGTAAGAATATGGAACACGAACTGGTTGATGTCATATTGAGCGTGTTCAATAAAGTATTCCATATTCAGTTTGATAATAAGAAGCACATCCTGATGTATTTGATTGATGATGCGATTATGAACATTGAAGGTGAAAAGCGGTTCCGAATCAAGGTGGCGCAGAGCAATGTCCTTTTTCTTGAAAATCACAAAGAAGAAATTCTTGACAGAGTAGGACATGATATTGAGTTGGAAATTCTGGCTGACTCCATGATGGACGGTAATGACTGTATTATCGAGACAGATTCCGGTGTATTTGACTGCAGCCTGGGAACTCAACTTGAAAATTTGATTAAGGACATCAGATCATTATGTTCATAGGGTGAGATGATATGACACATGAATTTGAAAAATACCTACAACTGGGAGAGAAGACATATTTTAATCGTCTTGGCAAGGTGGTAAAGATTGTCGGACTTACGATTGAATCAGTGGGACCGGATGCTAAGCTGAATGATTTGTGCCGTATTATTCTGGACAAAGAGAAGAATCTTTCTGTAATGGCAGAAGTCGTAGGTTTTCGTGATAAAAGATTACTTCTTATGCCCTATGAGAATGCCACGGGGATTGGAGTTGGATGTATCGTAGAAAATACGGGACATCCTTTGTCTGTTTTTGTTGGAGATGAGGTTTTAGGGCATACTTTGGACGGTATTGGCAGACCGACAGACGGAGCGGTAATATCCACAGGCGTAGAGTACCCGGTAGAAGCACCGCCTCCGGATCCGATGAGCCGAAAGATTATTGATGAGGTTTTACCGCTTGGTGTGAAAGCAGTAGATGGATTGATTACGGTTGGCAAGGGTCAGCGTATTGGCATCTTTGCCGGTTCCGGTGTCGGGAAAAGTACCTTGCTCGGTATGTTTGCGAGAAATACGAAAGCGGATATCAACGTTATTGCACTGATTGGTGAGCGCGGCAGGGAAGTCCGGGAATTTGTCGAGAGAGACCTTGGTGAAGAAGGTATGAAACGATCCATTGTAGTCGTGGCGACTTCTGACAAACCGGCATTGATTCGTAATAAAGCAGCAAAGACAGCGACAGCAATTGCAGAATATTTCCGAGATCAGGGCAAAGATGTTTTGCTTATGATGGATTCGCTTACCCGATTTTCTATGGCACAGCGAGAGATTGGATTGGCTTCCGGTGAGCCGCCGGTTACCAGAGGATATCCGCCAAGTGTATATTCTGAGATGCCAAAGCTGTTAGAGCGTGCAGGTACCTCAGAGAAAGGCTCTATTACCGGACTGTACACGGTATTGGTAGATGGTGATGACTTCAATGAGCCGATTACAGATACTGCACGAAGTATTTTGGATGGACATATTATGTTGTCCAGAAAACTTGGTCATAAGAACCATTATCCGGCGATTGATATTCTACAGAGCATTTCCCGAGTCATGAGTTCCATTGCTACGAATGAACACAAAGAACTGGCGGGAAAACTCAAGAATGTGCTTGCTACCTATAGTGATGCGGAGGATTTGATTAATATCGGCGCATATAAGAGCGGGTCGAATCGTGAAATTGATTATGCGGTACAGAAGATAGATGCAGTGAATGAGTTTTTGATGCAGAAGACAGATGAAAAATTCCTGTTTGAAGAAGAGCTTGAATTGCTCAGACAACTGTTTGAAAGCTAGGGCCCAAGGAAGAAAGGTGTATCGACATGGCGAAGTTTACATATCGGATGCAGAACATCTTAGACATCAAAGTAAAAATGGAAAATCAGGCCAAAATCGCATACGGCATTGCGAATACCAAGCTGTTGGAAGAACAGGAGAAACTGCAGGCGATTCTGCTGCGCAGGGCTTCCTATGAGCGTCGTGCGAAAGAATTGGCATGTGGCACGCTTGACATACAGAATATAAAAGAGTGCAGGCGGGCGATTGACATAATGAAGAGCAAGCAGCGTACGCAGATGATGAATGTGCATGTTGCTGAGAAGAATCTGGAAATTGCACGTGTGGAGCTGAACCGCGTGATGATAGAACGTAAGACACATGAAAAATTGCGTGAAAAAGCATTTGAAGAGTTCAAACAGGAACTGGAACGCGCAGAGGGCAAAGAGATAGACGAATTGGTAAGCTATAATTACCATGAAAACTAGAAGCCGAAGCAAGATGCTTAAAGCTGGCTGCGGTGACGGGATGGAGGTTAGGCATGGCGGAAGAAATGGATGAGGTTTTAGATAAAAAAGCCAGAAAAAAAGCCGAAAAAGAAAAGAAAAAGGCGGAAAAGAAAAAGGCGAAGACAGAAAAAGATGAGCTTGATTTGGAGGAAGAAACTTCCGTCGGTGGTAAGATAGCCATATTTTTTGTTACATTAATTATTTTCATTATCTGGCTGGCAATCATTGTTCTGCTGATTAAGTGGGATGTTGGAGGCTTTGGTTCCGGTGTGCTTGGTCCGGTGCTCAAAGATGTGCCGTATGTGAATAAAATTTTGCCGGAAAGCGTACTGAAAGAGGAGTCTACCGAGGACAGTGCCTATGCATTTGATACGATGGAAGATGCAGTGAATCGTATTAAAGAATTGGAGATTCAGTTGGCAGAATCGCAGAATACTACGAATGCCAATGCGGAATATATTGCACAATTAGAAGGACAGGCGGCTGAACTTGCACAGTATAAGCAGGATGAAGCTGAATTTGAGGCGGAGAAACAAAGATTTTATGAAGAGATTGTATTTGGAGATTCTGCGCCGGATATAGAAGAGTATATGACGTTTTATGAGAGCATCGACCCTGCAAATGCGGAAATCATCTATCGACAGGTGGTGGAGCAGAATGCAGTAGATGAGGAACTGGAGGATTACGTAAAGACATATTCCTCCATGAAGCCCAAAGAGGCGGCTGCAATCTTTGACACAATGACTGATGATTTGAAATTGGTTGCAGAAATCCTTGAGAACATGGATGCACAGTCCAGAGCTGATATTCTGGGTAAAATGAACTCTGAAACCGCAGCAAAGGTGACAGAGATTATGGAGCCTTCAGAATAGAGAAGATTCACTCATTATAGAGGGATTCTTCAAAAATAGGATGCCTTGCATACGAAAGATGCGGCAGCTAACAGAAAGGAGGAACGAAAGATGGGAGCTTCAGACATTTCCGGTATTGGAAAAGTGCTTGTGCAGACACAGACACAAGGTGCAAAAGGCGGCACACCGGAAGAGGAACTTCAGGTTGCTTTTACGGAAGTGATGAGTCAGATGCAGACTTGCGTCGGCGATAGTCTGATGTCGGGAAGGCAGGAAATGAATGTCGGTGCAGACTCGTTTTCAACCAAATCTACGGTAGATACAGAGTATGAACGCTATGGAAGCCGTGGAGTGAAGATTGGAGAAAGTTCCGGTGTCAATAAGATGGAACAGGAACAGCTTACTGAGAAGTTAGAGCAGTTTGCAGAAGATGTAAAAGAAGTACTGAAGGAAGAACTCGGTGTTTCGGAAGAGCAGATAGCAGAAGCGATGGAAGCGTTGGGACTTACCTTTTCTGATTTGCTAAATGTGAATCAACTTGCTTCGCTGGTTGCTGAACTGACAGGAACCGAGGATATGGGCAAATTACTTTGCAGTGAAGAATTTGTGGAAATTTTAAATGCTGTTGATGAGCTTGGAGAAAAGCTGTTGCAGGAACTTGGCATTTCCGGTGAGGAATTGTCACAGATGCTGGCAGACATGCAGAATATTGCAGAATTAAATGCTGGTGAGCAGATGTTACAGGAAGACAGCACTATACAGGATGCTGCTGTGCAGGAAACAATAACACAGGAGACAGATTTGATGTCGCAGAAACTGCAGTCTGCAGAGAATAGTGAAGAACAGGCGGATGTTTTAAATGCAACGGAAGAAGGCTTGGCAGAAGAGAACAAATTCACTGTGGATGAGAAAACGACGTCGAATGAGCAGGAAAGCAATTCTGACGGACTGGCAGTGTTAGAGAGTGACGAGGAAACAATCACAAGTGACAAAAATAAGAATGGAATGTTTTCCGGACAGCAGAAATCTGAAAATTCCGGCACGCAGGCAAGAAGTGACATGACAGGTTCTGTAAACCAGAATGTTACGGAGACAACTTTTGCACAGACACAGGAAAGCGTAAATGGAACAACTTCACAACTGGATGTTTCCAATATCATGAAGCAGATTGTAGAATTTTCCAGAGTGACGCTTAATAATAACGCGACAACGATGGAGATGCAACTTAATCCTGAGCATCTTGGGAAAATCTATTTGGAACTCACAGCGAAAGATGGAGTGGTATCTGCACATATTACTGCGCAGAATGAAGCAGTTAAAGAAGCTTTGGAAAGCCAACTGGTGGAGTTCAAGCAGAACATGAATCAGGCTGGAGTCAAAGTAGATGCGGTGGAAGTCACTGTTGGAAGCCATGAGTTTGAAAAAAACTTGGAGCAGAACGCGAAACACGAGCAACAGCAGGCGGAAGAACAGGAAAAAGCAGCAAAACAGACCAGACATATCAACTTAAATGATTTAGATGAATTAAGTGGAATCATGACAGAAGAAGAGAGTTTGGTTGCACAAATGATGGCGGATCAGGGAAATAGCGTTGATTTTACCGCCTAAGAAAGGAGAAGATATATGGCATTAGTACAAGCTGTTGAAGATGGAAAAATTGTAAGCAATACATCATCTTCAGAAGACACAAAAGCCAGCAATAATGATCTGGGATATGATCAATTTTTACAATTGTTATGTGCAGAAATGCAGTATCAGGATCCGTTAGAGCCGACAAGTAACACGGAGTATGTAGCACAGTTGGCGACATTTTCACAGATGGAAGCAATGTTAAACATGCAGAACAGTATCGAGAGCAGCAATGCAAATGCGCTGGTTGGAAAATATGTGATTGTTAAGACTACATCTACATCGACCGGTGAGACAACAGCGGTTGCAGGCTTCGTAGATTATGTGCAGTATGAGAATGGCAAGCAGTATTTGAGCATTAACGGAAGCCTTTATTCTATCGACGACCTTTATGAGGTTGCAGATACAGAGTATATGGAAGCTGTTGCTTTGGGAGAAGCATTTACCGCATCTGTGGCGAAACTTCCGGATGCAGATAAGCTGACCTTAGCATGGAAGGAAGATGTAGAGAATCTCTCGACTGTGTATGATAGTTTTTCCAGTTATCAGAAATCTTATATCAGTAAAGATACGCTTACTAAGTTCCAGGAGCTCGTTGCCACGATGAAGGAATTGGTGGCTAATAGTTCTGAAAATACAGAAGAAACTGACGAGAGTACCGATACAGACGATACTATGACAACGGAATAACAGGAGATGGTTTTATGAATAAGATCAGTAACCAGTTTGCTTCGATTGAGCAGGTAACTGACCAGTATCTGAACCGGAAGAGCACGGAAGCGAGTTATTCCGAGAGCAGTATCTCCTTCGAGGAGATATTAAAACAGAAACAGGATGTTACTGGCAGCTCAGAGCTTAAGTTTTCCAAACATGCATCAATGCGCCTGAATGACAGGCATATCAACCTGTCTCAGGAACAGAACGAGCGGTTGGAGAACGGCGTGTTAAAAGCAAGCGCGAAGGGCATAAATGAATCACTCGTTATCCTTGATTCTTTGGCATTCATTGTGAATGTTCCGAATCGAACAGTGGTGACAGCCATTGATCAGAGCGAATCAAACGATAACATTTTTACAAATATTGACGGTGCCGTTATTGTATAGCTGGACCTTACAAGGAAGCGAAGAATCCCTGACTGACAGAGGGGAGAATGGCACATAAGATTAGGAGGTCATTTCATTATGATGAGATCAATGTACTCTGCTGTGTCCGGTCTTAAGACACATCAGAACAAAATGGACGTTATTGGTAACAATATCGCCAATGTAAATACCGTAGCATTCAAATCTTCATCCGTTACATTCCAGGATATGTTATATCAGAATATGTCCGGAGCGTCCGGAGCAAATGCTACCACCGGAGTGGGTGGTGTCAATGCAAAACAGATTGGTCTTGGTGTTACCACCGGAGCAACCAACATCAGCATTACATCATCAGGAGCTGCTGAGACGACAGGCAATCCGTTTGATATTCGTCTTTCTGACAGCTCTACGACAAACTTCTTTATTGTAAACAACGGTTCTGAGAATTTATTTACCAGATCCGGTTCTTTCTATGTGGATGGTGCAGGTAACTTATGTATGACATCTACCGGTTATACCGTAATGGGCTGGCAGGTAGACCCAACAACCGGAAATATTAAAAAGGATACTGTATCTGCACTTCGTATCATGCAGCCTGCAAATCTGACATCCGCACCGGAGCCTACAACTGATGCAACAATGTCGGGGGTTATTGACAAGAATGATCCGGATGTTGTCAGTGATTCCGGTCTTGTGAAGAACTTGAACTTCTATGATAAGCAGGGTTACGCATATACGGCAAGATTTGCGATTCGTAAGGTTGGGGATACCGATGCAGATGCCGGCAAGTTTACGGTAGAACTTGAAAGTATCTTAGACAGTAACGGAACAGCAATTTTCTCAGCAGATGAGAAACAGAACGCGGATATTGCAAAATTATTTGGTACAGAGAGCACGGTAGCGCGAACATATCAGGTTGACACAGAGGCGGGATTTACAATTGACAATACGGTTTCACCGGCTGTTATTAAGGATTCCAATGGTTCCGTAATTACTTATAATGGTACGGACGGCAAGTATCATGATGCGGCAGGTACGAATACATACACAGTGGCACAGGTGTTTGGAATGAGCCAGGATATGGCAGACAGAATTACGGCTGGTAAGGCTGCATATGCAGCTGCACCATCAGACGACGGAACAGCACTTGTTGTGAATGACACAGTTGTAACCAATTCTCTGAATTTCAGCCCTGCAGACGGTACATTTGTCGGTGTAGGCGGTGCGAATGATGCAGTTACGTTGAATCTCGCTTCCTCCGGGCTGTTCCCGAATGGTAACTTTGAAGATATCACGATTGATTTCTCCGGTTGCCAGAATACAAATAACGGTGGTAAGTCAACGGTTACTATGGATACCGGTAATGTCAATGATGCAAGTCTTGGAAAAGGTAAGAAGTTAGGTGCTTTGATTGGTCTTTCCGTAAGCAACAACGGTGAAATTTACGGTACCTATGACAATGGCAACACCGAACTTTTGGGACAGATTGCAGTTGCACAGTTTGCGAATGCGTCTGGTCTTGAGAAGGTGGGAGATAACTGTTATACCACAACCTTGAACTCCGGAGAATTTGATGGAATCGGTGTTGAGATTTCGGCAGACGGAAGCAAGATGACCTCTGGCGAGTTGGAAATGTCAAATGTTGACTTGTCACAGGAATTTACACAGATGATTACAACGCAGCGTGGTTTTCAGGCAAACTCCCGTGTTATTACGACATCAGATACATTACTCGAGGAGCTTGTTAACCTGAAACGCTAATTTCGTCGAATGATGTGAGCTTTTTGTAAAAAAATAGAATATATGTAGTAAAATGTATTCACACATTCTACTACATGTGGTATACTAACCGTGTAACTTGGTCCTTTCGTACAGGGGTAAGGGCGCGAGTTACACGGTGTTTTGTATCGAGTATATGCGAAAAATTGCAAAATGGTCGCTAAATGAGAGCCTTCAAAAAAGAAAAGTAGACAAATAATCCTAAATTTAGTAGAATTATACAAAGGGATGTTATGACAACTAAGGCGATTTTGCATAGGTTTTGTAGAAACAATAGCAATACTATAATATCAAGGATGGTAGGTGGAAGAATTGGATATAGCTTCTTTAGCAGGGATGCTGCTCGGCGTCGCAATGTTTCTTTTCGGTGTATTCTCCAGTGGAGGTATTGCCGGTCTAAGCAGTATGTTTGATTTTGCTTCTATTATTATTACGGTTGGCGGATCAATAGCTGGTACTTTGGAGTCGAACAAACTGCCGGACTTTATTAACGGTCTGAAAGCGATAAGCTTGATTTTCAAAAACGAACAGCAGGATCCGGGAGAGACAATCAAGCATATTATCGAATTGTCTAATACTGCTCGTAAGGAAGGTCTGCTTGCTTTAGAGGAAGCAGCAAACGGGATAGAAGATGATTTCCTGAAAAAGGGTATCATGCTGGTGGTTGATGGTACAGACCCGGAATTGGTACGAGGAATTATGGAGACAGATCTTTCTTGTATTGAATCAAGACACAAGAAGACGATTGCTGTATGGGAAAAATGGGCAGAACTTGGTCCTGCCTGGGGTATGATTGGTACTTTGATTGGACTGATCTTAATGCTTAAAGATATGAATGATCCGTCTTCCATTGGACCGAAAATGGCGGTTGCGTTGGTTACTACATTGTATGGTTCTTTGGTTGCAAACTGGTTGTGTAACCCGGTTGCGGCAAAGCTTACCATTAACAACAATACCGAGATGATGTTGAAAGAAATCACAGTGGAAGGTATCCTGTCGATCCAGGCGGGAGAGAATCCTCGTGTTATTGAAGAAAAATTAAAGTCATTCCTTGCTCCTTCTGCACGTAACAATGGATCGGAAGATAATGGCGGAGGTGAAGAATAGTGGCAAGAAAAAAAAAGCAAGACGCGCCAAAGGGTTCGCCGGCATGGATGAATACCTTCGCGGATTTGATGAACCTGCTGCTTTGTTTCTTCGTGTTGTTGTTCTCCATGTCTACGGTGGATGCAGAGAAGTTTGAGAAGGTGATTGCTTCTTTGCGGAGCACATTTAGTGTGTTGCCAAGTGGTGGTGCTTCCATTGGAGATGGAGAGATGATATCCTCGGGCGTCAGCCAACTAGAGATGTTTGACATCTATTATGATGAGATGGCAAACGCAGAGTCGGAGGGAGACGCAGAGGAAGAAACCGATGTTGTGGAGGCGTATGAAGAACAGGCACTGTCAGAGTCTGAGAAGATGGCAGAACAGATTGAAGCAGCCATCGAGCGATATGGCATACAGGATCAGGTGGAAGTGGATTTCAATGCAGAGTACGTTTTACTGAATATGAATGGCGCATTGCTTTTTGATTCCGGCAAGTCAGAGCTTCGTTCGGAGGCGTACCCATTGATTGATAAGCTTGGTAAGATTATTTCAAATTATGATCAGCATATTATCGAAGTGGAAGGTCATACGGACAATGTTCCGATACATTCTGCGAAGTATGCAGATAACAATGTACTTTCAATGTTTCGAGCTCTGACGGTAGCAGATTATCTACGTGAAATCACAACGATTGATCCGGGACACATCAAGTCTTCCGGAAGAGGAGAGTATGTTCCGATAGCAGATAATACGACACCGGAGGGCAGAGCGCGAAACAGACGCGTTGAAATAAAGATTTATAATTCTTATAACTCAGACTTGAATTGAGTGGGAAGGGTAGCATATGAAAAAAAATCTTATGAGTGTAATCATCATGGCATTGGTTTTGGCGAATCTTATTCTGACAGCGATTCTTGCCTTTACCATTATTCCGCAGACAAAGAAGTCAAATGAGCTGATTGATCAGGTATGTTCCGCAATTAATATTGAACTCGAAGGTGGACAGAACAAGGATGCATCGGCAGTGCCAATCGAGGATATCGAGGTATATAACATCACAGACAGCTTTACTGTAAATCTTGCATCGAACGGAGATGGCAAAAAGCACTATGCGATTTTCTCAGTAGGTTTATCCATGAATACAAAGAGCGAAGGATATAAGACTTACGGTGGTGCAGAGGGCTTGACAGAAAAAGAAACAATTATCCGCAGCGAGATTAATTCAATCGTCAGCGCTTATACAGTGGATGAGTTTGAAGCGGATGCACAAAAGGCTGTTAAGAAAGAAATCTTAGAGGCGATGCAGGATATGTTTGGTGGAACAGACTTCATCGTAGGTGTTAATTTCTCAAGCGTAACATCAGAGTAGCACTGAAATAACTATTTAGGTGGTGAGAGAGAATGGGTGAAGTCTTATCTCAAAATGAGATAGATAGTTTGCTCAAAGCATTAAGCAGCGGTGAACTAGATGTAGATGAAATTAAAGATAATAATGAAAAACAGGTCAAGAACTATGATTTTGCCCGTCCGGTTAAATTCTCTAAAGAGCATCTGCGTACCTTAGAGATTATCTTTGAACATTACGGCAGGCTTTTGTCAACGAATTTACCGGTATATTTACGAAAAACGGTTCAGGTAGAGGTGATGAGTTCCGAAACGGTAACATACTCAGAGTTCTCGAATGCCTTATCTAATCCGGTACTGCTTGGAATTGTGAATTTCGCTCCTCTTCGCGGAAATATTATTATTGAAATTGCGGAGAATGTCGGTTATACGATTGTAGATCGTATGCTTGGCGGGGCAGGGGCTCCACTTGATAAAGTGAGGGAGTTCTCAGAGATAGAGTTGCTGATTCTTGAGCGAATTTTTAATGTTTGTGTGAATCTGCTCACGGAACCATGGGCAAGTGTATGCGAGATTATGGCGCGTTTAGAGCGAATTGAGACGAACTCCCAGTTCGCACAGATTATATCTCCGACAGAGATGATTGCGCTTGTGACATTGAATATTAAGATTGGCGAGGTAGAGGGATTGATTAATATCTGTCTGCCGTACATGACCCTAGAACCGGTTATGGACAATCTGAATACGAAAAACTGGTATGCAAGCCTACAGGAGAAGGATCAACAGCAGTATAGTGATACGATTGAAGCTGTTATTTCAAGAGCACCGATGCCTCTAAAGGCAGTACTCGGTAAAAGTACTATATCGGTGAATGATTTCTTGGGTTTGCAGAGAGGTGATATTATTCGCTTGGATACCAAGGTGGATCAGGAACTGAATGTTTATGTTGGAAACATTAAAAAGTTTACTGCTCTGCCGGGTGCAGCCGGTGATAATTATGCAATAAGAATTACATCAGTAATCAGGGAGGAGCAGTAAGATGGATGGAGTTATGTCGCAAGAAGAAATCAATGCATTACTGAATAGTCCCGCGGCCTCTGGCGAGGAAGGTCGCCAGGAGGTACTGACAGACAAAGAAATAGATGCGATTGGTGAAATTGGTAACATTAGTATGGGAACGGCGGCAACAACGCTGTTTTCACTGGTAAATCGTAAAGTAGAGATTTCTACTCCAAGAGTTTCCTATGCAAACTGGAGCGATGTCTGCGAGGCGTACGAGAGACCATGTGTATTTATCCGAATCGGATATACGGTCGGACTGGATGGAAGTAACATTCTTGTATTGAAGGAAAACGATGTTAAGATTATCACAGACTTGATGATGGGTGGAGACGGAACAAATACGGACGGTGAGTTAGGTGAATTGCATTTAAGTGCAATCAGCGAAGCGATGAACCAGATGATGGGTTCCGCAGCAACATCGATGTCCTCCATGCTAAATAAGGTGATTGATATCAGCCCGCCACAGGCGGATTTGATTGACTTACAGCAGACAATTGATGAGAGTGAAATTGATGAATTCCTTGCAAGTGAATTTGTGAAGATTTCGTTCCGCTTGGAAATCGGAGATCTTATTGATAGTGATATCATGCAGTTGTATCCGATATCCTTTGCAAAAGAGATGTGTGCAAGTGTTACACAGAGTATGGAAGAAGATGCAAATGATACTGCGGGTAATACATCTACACCTGCACCGGAATCAACGGTAGCACCTCAGACAGCAACGCCTCAGCCAGCAGCATCTCAGATGTCAGCCCCTCAAATGGGAGGACCGATGATGGGAGGACCGATGATGGGGCAGGATATGTCACAAATGTATGGACAACAGGTGAATGTCCAACCGGCGCAATTTCAGCCGTTTACAGGAAATGTTCCAGTTGGATATGGACCGGAAAATATCGATTTAATTATGGATGTACCTCTTGAGGTAACCGTTGAGTTGGGTAGAACATCAAAATCAATTAAAGAGATTCTTGATTTTACCCCTGGAACTATTATAGAATTGAATCGTATCGCCGGAGAACCGATAGATGTTCTGGTAAATGGTAAATATGTTGCCAAGGGTGAAGTCGTTATTATCGAAGAAAGCTATGGTATTCGTATTACCGATATCATAAAATAACACTATTTAAGAAAACACATATGAACAGGAGAGATTATTATGGCAAAGATTATGATTTGCGATGATGCAGCGTTTATGAGAATGATGATTAAGGATATCTTAACCAAAAATGGTTATGAAATCGCTGCAGAAGCTGAAAACGGAGCAGTAGCAGTTGAAAAGTACCCAGAAGCACAGCCGGACTTAGTACTTATGGATATTACTATGCCGGATATGGATGGAATTCAGGCATTGAAGAAAATCAAAGAGATTGATGCAAATGCAAATGTTATCATGTGTTCTGCGATGGGACAGCAGGCGATGGTTATTGAGGCAATTCAGTCCGGAGCAAAAGACTTTATCGTAAAACCATTCCAGGCAGAGCGTGTATTAGAAGCTGTGAAAAAAGTAGTGGGTTAATATGATTTTACTCAGTTCTTCTTTTGAAAGCTTTATACAGCTTGTGGGCGTACTTATTATATTTTTATTCGTGTTGGTTATCACTTATTTCACAACAAAATGGATTGGTGGTTATCAGAGGCTACAAATGTCCGGACACAGTTTTCAGGTTTTGGATACGATTCGGATTGCAAACAATAAGTATGTCCAGATTTTAAAACTGGGAGATGTCTATCTTGTTATAGCGGTTGGAAAGGATGAGGTCACGATGCTGGCAAAGCTGACAGAGGATGAAATCGGTCTGACCGAAGAGCAGATAACGGATTATAGGAAGCCGAAGACTGCGCGTATGACAGGAACACAGGAGTCTTTTCAAGAAACATTAGAGAAAATTAGGGAACGTTTTTCGAAAAAGCAGGATTAGATTATGACGATATTTAAAAGATCATATTGTGCTTTGTCACTCATAGCTGCGGTAATAGTATTTATTGCCGCTATGACTTTATTTGTCGGAAAACCAACGACCGTATTTGCATCGGAGAACAATTCAGATATGATTACCGGATTGAGCGAGGAGACAGATGATGTTACGGTAGATGCAAAAAGTGACAGTACGAATGGGTTATCAATTACATACAATAACGATACGGGTTCCCTATCAACACCGGTAAAGGCGTTTTTGGTGCTTACAATTATAGCTTTGGCACCTTCTATTTTGATAATGCTGACATCGTATACGCGAATCATCATAGTACTTCATTTTATACGTACTGCGATAGGAACGCAATCTTCACCTCCAAATCAGGTGTTAATCGGTCTGGCATTATTTTTGACATTCTTTATTATGTGGCCTACGTTTCAAGAAGTTAATGAGAATGCGATTCAGCCGCTGGACAATGGGGATATCACGATAGAGCAGGCGCTTGAAGCCGCGGGCGGTCCATTGCGTGATTTCATGTATGGTCAGACGCAGGAGAAGGATTTACATCTGTTTATGGATATTGACGGACAGGAATATCCGAAGGAGATGACGCTGGAAGCATATTATGAAGTGCCGTTCACAACGGTAGTACCGGCATTTATCATCAGTGAATTGCGATATGCATTTATTATGGGATTTTTGATTTATATTCCGTTTATTGTAATTGATATGGTTGTAGCATCGGTGCTTATGTCAATGGGTATGATGATGTTGCCGCCAACTACGATATCCCTTCCGTTTAAGATTTTATTGTTCATCATGGCTGATGGATGGAATCTTGTGATAGGAAGCGTGGTAAAGACGTTCTATTGACGGATGGATGTGTTAGGACAGGAGTGAGATAGATGACAGAAGGACAGGTTTTAGACATTGCGAGAGAGGCATTATATACGATTATTGTCTGTGCAGCACCATTGTTATTAATTTCGCTGGTGGTAGGATTGATTATCAGTATTTTTCAGACGGTCACATCCATTCAGGAGCAGACGCTTACATTCGTGCCCAAGATTATCTGTGTATTTATCGGAATCATGATATTTGGCTCTTGGATTATAAATAATTTGACGGAGTTTATCAACAGACTCTGGTCAGATTTCAGTATTTATCTCGGTTAGGATGAGGCATGATTGATTATACGTTTTCGTTAGTGGATTTTGAAATATTGCTATTGATATTGGTCCGCATATCCTGCTTTGTGTTTGTAGCACCTTTTTATGGGATGAACAATGTCCCGTCCAGAGTTAAGATAGGACTGTCTGTTTTGATTGCGATATTGATTTTTGGTTCTGTTGACAAGACAGCAGTCACATACACAGGCATGATTGGATATGCAGTGATTGTTTTAAAAGAAGGAATTACAGGGTTGCTGATAGGACTTGCTGCAAACATATGTAATTCCATTATTTTATTTGCAGGCAATATTATTGATATGGACATCGGACTTGCAATGGCACAGGAGTTCGACCCAATGACGAAGGCACAAGTCACCATCACGGGAAATCTGTATCAATACTTTGTTTTGTTAATGCTACTGGCAACCAATATGCACCATTACATTTTGCGAGCACTGATTGATTCTTATGAGGTAATACCGGTCAATGGCCAGTCCTTTGACTGGGAAAGCATCGCAAATTCATGGGTTCAGTATATGGGAGATATGTTTGTGATTGCATTTCGCATTGTGCTACCTATATTTGCCAGTATTATGATTTTGAACTGTATTCTTGGAATTATGGCAAAAGTTGCTCCACAGATGAATATGTTTGCGGTTGGTATACAGCTAAAGGTTCTGTTAGGGTTGACAGTGTTGTTTTTGACAATAACTCTACTGCCGGGAATTTCTGATTTTATCTTTACTGAGATGAAGAGAATGATTGTATCAATGATAGAAGGAATGTATTAGCTTGGAACAGGAAATGAAACTGATTCTACAATATAATCTTCAATGGTTTGCAAAGGACGGACCGGGTGGTGAGAAAACAGAGCCCGCTACCGCGAAAAAGTTAAAAGAAGCAAGAGAAGAAGGTAAAGTTGCTAAGAGTAAAGAGCTTACAGCGGCGTTTGACCTGATTGTTCTGTTCCTTGTGTTGAAAATCTTTGTTTCCATGATTGGCGACGGATTTTTGAACATATTTTACTATGTATATAAGTTGATTCCTGATTTTTTGTCTATGAATGCGATGGATGTATCGCCGCAGGCAATATCAGGATTCTTTATAGAAATATTTGTGCAGATGATTTCGATTGCATGGCCATTTTTTTTATTTGGTTTTGCAATCACTCTGGTTATCAGTATTTTTCAGGTGGGTTGGAAGGTAACAGGAAAACCGTTGCAGCCGAAACTGGATCGCTTTAATCCGATTAGCGGATTTAAGCGTATTTTTTCAAAGGATTCTCTATTTGAATTTGTGAAATCGGTCTTGAAGATTTGCGTTATCATTTATATTGCTTATACGTCAATCAAAGATCATACGAATGATATATTTATTCTTTACGATATTCCGCTTGGACAAGCGATTGCTCTATGCGGAGATGTCATTATAAATGCAGGACTTAAAATCAGCATTGTATATCTTATTGTCGGAATTGCGGATTATGCTTATCAGAAGTATCGCTTTAATGAAGAAATGAAGATGACGAAGCAGGAAGTAAAGGATGAATATAAAAATACCGAGGGAAATCCGGAAATCAAAGGTCGTCAGAGACAACGAATGCGTGAGGCATCCAGACGACGTATGATGCAGGATGTTCCAAAAGCAGATGTAGTCATCACAAACCCGACGCATCTTGCGATAGCGATTAAGTATGAGCCGGAAGTGAATCGTGCTCCGATTGTACTTGCAAAAGGTGAAGATTACCTGGCACAGAAGATTCGCGAACTTGCGAAAGAAAATCATATAGAAATCGTAGAAAACAAACCGTTGGCGAGAATGCTTTATACGAATGTGGAAGTTGGCAGTGAAATACCGCCGGAATTATATCAGGCAGTGGCAGAAATTCTTGCAATGGTATATAATATGAAACAGTAGAAAACGAAGGAGGAAAGGGTATGAAGAAAGCTGACATTGGCGTCGCGCTATATATACTTGCAGCAGTCATCTTTTTAATTGTGCCGATTAACTCCACGTTACTTGATGTAATGTTGGCGCTAAATATTTCACTTGCATTGATTGTCTTGTTTAATACATTGTTTGTAAAAGAAGTGCTTGATATGTCATTTTTCCCGACATTGCTTTTGTTTACGACAATTTTCAGGATTTCTTTGAATGTGTCATCCACACGTCTGATACTTACCACAGGACAGCCGGGGAATGTTGTAGAGACATTCGGCCAGTTCGTTGGCGGTGGCGATATGATTGTTGGTGCGGTCGTATTTATCATTCTGATTATTATCCAGTTTGTTGTTATCAATAAAGGTTCTGAGCGAGTGGCAGAGGTATCTGCACGATTTACTTTGGATGCAATGCCCGGTAAGCAGATGGCAATTGACGCCGATTTGAATACAGGAGCAATCACAGATGCACAGGCAAGAGAGCGCCGTAATAAGATTCAGGAAGAAGCCGGCTTCTTCGGCTCAATGGATGGTGCTACGAAGTATGTCAAGGGAGATGCTGCGGCAGGTCTTATCATTACCATTGTCAACTTGATTGGCGGTACTGCAATGGGTATGATTCGTGGAGGAATGGAGTTTGGTGAGGCTATTCAGCGTTACGGACTTCTCACCATGGGTGATGGTCTTTGTTCGCAGGTTCCATCTCTGCTAATTTCTCTGGCAACCGGTATTTTGGTAACGAAGGCTTCTAAGGAAGCAGATTTCTCCAATGTGCTTGTCGGCCAGCTCTTTGGCATCCCAAAGGTGCTCTATCTGGTGGGTGGTACCATTGCATTCCTTGGCGTGGTCACACCACTTGAGTGGTTCTTATTTGTACCACTTGGTATCGCATTTATTATTGCCGGCAGGATGGTAGATAAGAACATTGGTATTGAGAGCATAGAAGAAGAAGTTAATATGGCGGAGACGGAGGCAGAAGAAATCAGAAAGCCGGAGAATGTCGTATCTTTGCTGCAGGTTGACCCGATTGAGTTGGAGTTTGGATATGGTATTATTCCACTTGCGGATGTCAATCAGGGAGGCGACCTTTTAGACCGTGTTGTTATGATTCGAAGACAGATTGCATTGGAACTTGGTACGGTTGTGCCGATTATTCGTCTGCGTGATAATATTCAGTTGAATCCGAATCAATATATTATCAAGATTAAAGGGATTCAGGTGACAGAAGGAGAAATTCTTTTTGACCACTATATGGCGATGAATCCCGGTTATGTGGAAGAGGAGATTACCGGTATTCCTACCTTTGAACCTTCGTTCCATTTACCGGCAATCTGGATTACAGAGAGCCAGAGAGAGCGTGCGGAGAGTCTGGGCTACACCGTAGTAGACCCACCATCCATTATTGCGACGCACTTGACAGAGGTCATCCGTTCTCATATTGCAGAGCTGCTTACGAGACAGGATGTACAAAATCTTGTCAATAATTTAAAGGAGAGCAATCCGGTTCTTGTGGAAGAACTTGTACCCAAACAACTGGGACTTGGTGAAATCCAGAAAGTATTGCAGAATCTTTTATCGGAGGGGATTTCTATCCGCGATTTGCTTACTATTTTCGAGACCCTTGCAGATCATGCATCGACAACAAGAGATACCGATGTGCTCACGGAGTATGTACGCCAGAGCTTGAAACGTTCAATCTCCAGTAAGTATTTTCCTGCAAATGAGACCACGAGTGTTATTACATTAGACCCGCGGATTGAGCAGGATATCATGTCGTCTGTAAAACAGACAGAGCAGGGGGCTTATCTGACATTAGACCCTGACAAAACGAAAGCAATTATTGCCTCTGTGGAAGAGGAAGTGTCAAAACTTGAGAACATGGGGAAGAGCGCAATCGTTATTACTTCACCGATTGTAAGAATGTACTTTAAGAAATTGACCGAAGAATATTTTAAAGATTTGATTGTCGTTTCTTACAACGAAGTCGAATCAAACGTAGAATTACAATCAGTAGGGATGGTGACAGCATAAATGACCATTAATAAATATCAAGGCAGGACGAAGGAAGAAGCGATCGAGAAGGCAAAGCAGGAGCTTGGTGAAGGCACAGTGGTTTTGAATGTGAAAGAAATCAAGCCTAAGGGTATGCTTAAGATGTTTAAAAGCTCAGTCTATGAAGTGACAGCAGCAATGGAAGAAAAAGAACAGTTTATAGCACCAAAGAGAACAGAAGGAATCAGCCTTGCTGCCGATGAGAAGATAGCAATTCCGAAACCGCAGAGTTATAATCCGAATATTATAGAGGAGCATGAGGTGCCAAAAAGTAATAAGGTGAGTCAGAACACAGAAATGCAGAATGCAAACACAAGTGAGGGATTGGAAAAGAGATTGGAAAATTTGTCTCATATTTTAGAAAAACAGCTTTCATCGGAAGGGAACCGTAAAGAAGAGAAGCTTGAAACCCAGACCGCAAATACAGAAGGCTTTCAGTTTATGAAGATGCTGTACCGTACATTACTTGAGAATGAGGTAAATGAGAAGTATGTTAACCAGATTATGGATGAGGGAGAAAAAGTACTTCACAACGGAAACAGTGTGGACGCTATTTTGTCAAATGTTTATCAGAAACTGATTTTGAAGTTTGGACAGCCGGACACGATTGCTTTGGGGGGAAAGAAGCCAAGAGTTATCTTCTTTATTGGACCGACCGGCGTCGGAAAGACGACAACACTTGCGAAAATTGCGTCAAAGTATAAGATGGAGCATGAAAAGAAGGTTGCATTTCTTACCGCAGATACCTATCGTATTGCAGCAACGGAACAACTGCGGATTTATGCAAATATTTTAGATGCACCGATGAGCATCATCTACTCCGTGGAGGAGATGAATGAAGCTGTTTCGCGTGTGAATGATTATGATTTGGTATTTGTAGATACTGCGGGGTTCTCTCATCGTAATGAGGTACAGTGCGATGATATGAAGAAGCTGATTGACGGCTTGGATGAAAACTATGAAAAAGAAGTATATCTGGTTTTGAGTGCAACGACGAAGTATCGTGATTTGCTTGAAATTGCAGATACATATAAGGAAATTGCGGATTACAAGTTGATTTTTACAAAGTTAGACGAGACATCCGCTTACGGCAATATTTTGAATATTAAGCTTCATTCGGGGGCGAAACTGGCATATATGACAGCGGGACAGAATGTTCCGGATGATATTGAAATTTTCGATACGCAGAAGATTGTCAAACAATTACTAGGGGGCAGATAGATTATATGGATCAGGCAGAGATGCTTAGAAATGCTGTGAAATTAAAAAAACAAGTGAATAAGCCGAATGCCAGGGTCATTACTGTAACAAGTGGAAAAGGTGGAGTTGGGAAGTCGAACGTCGCAGTGAATCTTGCCGTGCAAATGCAAAGACAGGGAAAACGTGTTTTGGTATTTGATGCGGACTTTGGGCTGGCGAATGTAGAGGTGATGTTCGGAGCAATTCCGAAATACAATCTTGGTGATGTGATTTACCATGGAAAAAGGATTAGCGAAATTATTTCCGAAGGACCGTTGGGAATAGGATTCATTTCAGGCGGAACAGGTATTACCGGGCTTAATAATTTATCGCAGGAACAGGTAGCATATATGATTCAATCCTTAAATGAGTTAGATCAGTTGGCAGATGTCATTATCATAGATACTGGAGCAGGTATTTCAAATCATGTATTGGAATTTGTGATGGCGAGCCCTGAGGTGTTGCTAATTACGACACCGGATCCGAGTTCACTGACGGATTCCTATTCGTTGTTAAAGGCTTTATACAAGAATCCAAAGTTCAGACGTCAGGAGACAAAAGTCAGCGTTCTTGCGAACCGCGTAACTTCTGCGGGAGAGGGCAGGCACGTATATGAGAAATTGCAATCTGTTGTAACGCAGTTTTTACAAGGTGAAATTTTTTATGCCGGGATGATTCCACAGGATAGCGCATTGGAAAGGGCGGTTCGACAGCAACAGCCGGTTTCTATTTACACACCAGCTTCAAAGTCTGCAAGAGCATTTGAAATGATAGCATCCAATATATTAAATAACGAACAGAAACAAGAAAAGGCTTCGCTGGGAATATCACAGTTATTCTCTAACTTTTGGAAGCACAATGATTAAGGGGTGATGCAATGACAGTAGAAGAATTGATTCGACCGGGAGATAAAGTAGATATTACCTTTATTCAGCAACTGGAAAATATCAATGTAGATGGCGAGGCGCAGAAGGTTTATAAGAGTCAGGTGCTTGATCTTAAGGAAAATGGTAATTTGGATATTTCCATGCCAAGCGAGGGAAGCAAGCTGATTCTCTTACCACTCGGTGTTCGGTTAGAGTTTGTATTTTATTCGAAAGGTGGACTTTATCGTGCATTAGGACAGATAAAAGAACGCTATAAGAGCGAAAATATCTATATGCTGGAAATCGAACTGAAGACTCAGCTTGAAAAATTTCAACGGAGAGAGTATTTTCGTTATCCTTGCATTTTGGATTTCAATTATTACACGATTACGGAGCAAGAGGCAAAGTTTGAATCTGGGGATGCATTGCTGATACATCTTCGAGAGGATGAGGAAACGACGGTGAAGAACAAAGAGCGTGAATACGCCGGAAGCATTGTCGATTTGAGTGGCGGAGGAGTTCGGTTCCGTACACCAAAGGAATTAGAACCAAAGCAGTGGTTACTGTTTGAGATTCATTTGCAAAATGAAAACTTAAACAAACAGTATTACATCATCGGATCAGTCATCAGTTGTGTTCGAACCGAGAACGCAACCGATAAGTTATTTGAGATAAGAGCAAAGTTCCAAATTAAAGATGCTAACACGAGAGAAGAGATAATCCGGTTCATTTTTGAAGAGGAACGTAAGTCACGCCAGAGGGGTAGATGGTAAAAATGAAGAAAAACATTTTGGTTGTTGATGACTCTGCACTCATGAGAAGGGTCATCTGTGATATAATCAATTCAGAAGGAACATTTCAGGCAGTTGATGTGTGCCGTGATGGTCTGGAGGCATATGAAAAATTAAAGACGAAAAAATATGATGGCGTCGTCTTGGATGTGAATATGCCTCGTATGGACGGTCTTGAATTGTTGGAAAAGTTGCAAAAAGAGAAAATCAAAGCAACCGTTATTATGGTGAGTACAACAACGACAAAAGATGCTGAGGTCACCATTCTGGCAATGGAACTTGGAGCAGTCGATTTTGTTACAAAGCCAACAAACGTAATTGAAGCGAAAGGTGAAGAATTTAAGAAGTGTCTGTTGAGGGTTCTTTCTGCAGTACTTAGCACCGAAAAGTACAATAAGGAAAGCCGGGTAAGCACGATTCCGAAGACCTACACCGGAGAGAGAATTACCTTGAGGAAAGAATCTGGTACAACAAAGACAGACAACAAAATTATCGCCTTAGCTTGTTCAACAGGCGGTCCAAAGGCATTACAGAGTGTGATACCGTATTTGCCGGCTAATTTGAATGCACCAATGGTGCTTGTGCAGCACATGCCAGCCGGTTTTACGAAATCTATGGCAGATCGTTTGGATGAAGTAAGTCCGATTCATGTGAAAGAAGCAGAAGATGGAGATGTACTGCAGAAAGGAACGGTCTATATTGCACCTGGCGGCAGGCATATGGAAGTGAAGAAGTGCCCGGATGGCAGTCACAAGATTAAGTTGAATGACATGCCGGCGATTGGAGGTTTAAGACCATGTGCCAATATCACATACGATTCCCTGCGGGAGTCGGGTTATGGTGAAGTTGTCTGTGTTGTGCTTACGGGCATGGGAGCAGATGGTACCAATGGTATTATATCTCTGGCGAAGGCAAAACCGTTACATGTAATAGCACAGGATGCTGCGACTTCCGTGGTATACGGAATGCCAAAAGCGATTGCAGAGACAGGTTTAGTAGATGAAGTGGTTCCTCTTACAGAAGTTGCAAAAACAATTATAAAGAATGTGGGGGTAAAGTGATATGGATGTAAGCCAATACCTTGAGATTTTCATCGATGAAACAAGTGAACATTTGCAAACGTTAAATGATTGTATTATGGAACTGGAAAAAGATCCGGAGAATATGGATACCATCAACGAGATTTTCCGTGCAGCCCATTCTTTAAAAGGAATGGCAGGAACCATGGGATTCAAGAGGATGCAGCACTTGACACACGACATGGAAAATGTATTTCAGGAAGTGCGTAGTGATAAGATTAAAGTAAACAGTGCCATGATAGATTTGCTCTTTAAGTGTTTGGATGCTATTGACAGTTATCTGAACAATGTTAAAGAGAGCTCTGATGAAGGAACTGAGGACAATGAGCTTATCATTAAAGAATTGAACGACTTTATCGCAGCCGCAAACGGACAGCAGCCGGCACCTGCAGAAGCAGCACCAGCAGCTTCGGCGGCATCTGCTGAAAGTAGTTCCAGTGAGAAGAAATATTTTGAACTTGAGCTTAGTGAGTCTGAAAAGGATAAAATAAAAGAAGCAGAAGAGAACGGACAGCACGTGTATGCTATGACCGTTTATATTCAAAAAGAATGTCTTTTAAAGGCAGCAAGGGCTTTCCTTGTATTTAAGGCAGTAGAAGAATTTGGACAGATTTTAGTATACAATCCAAGCTCTCAGGATATTGAAGACGAGAAGTTTGATTATGATTTCAGCTTCTATATCGCATCTGAAGAATCTTATGAGAAGATTTCTGAGGCGGCCAAAACTGTATCTGAAATTGAAAATATTGTAGGCGAAGAAGTAAAATACGAAGATCTTGTTGCAAAACAGGAGAAGGCAGAAGAGGAAGCAGCCGCAGCTACACCGGCACCGGCGGTAATGCCGGAGGCGGCGAAGCCGGAGACAGCACCGGTAGCTACGGCACCAAAAGCTCAGAGTGCAGCGAATAATAAAAAACAGGCAGTTGCGAAGCCGGTTACCAATCGTACCGTGCGTGTGGATATCGAAAAACTGGATGCTCTTATGAATCAGGTGTCCGAGCTTATTATTGCAAAAAACAGTCTGGTTTCCATTAGCTCTACGGAGTCAGGAGATTTCCAGAATCAGTCTTTCCATGAGCAGATTGAGGGACTTGAGCGTATTACAACAAGTTTGCACGAGTCTGTCATGAAAGTTCGAATGGTTCCAATCGAGAGCGTTGTAAATAAGTTCCCTCGAATGATCCGTGATCTTTCAAGAAAACTCAATAAAAAGATGGAACTTTATATGACTGGTGAGGATACCGAACTTGACCGTACTGTTGTAGATCAGATTGGTGATCCGCTGCAGCATTTACTGCGTAACTCTGCAGACCATGGACTTGAGGATAATGAGACACGTATTGCCCTCGGCAAACCGGAAGTGGGAAGCATTTTCTTAAATGCATTCCAGGAAGGAAACAATGTCATCATTCAGGTAGGAGATGATGGTGCAGGTATCGATGTGGCTGCAGTACGTGATAAAGCAATTGAGAGAGGTATTATCACCGAGGAACAGGCTGAGAGCATGAGTCAGAAAGATATTATCAATATCCTGTTCCTGCCAAGTTTCTCTATGTCAAAGAAGATCACCGATATTTCAGGACGAGGCGTTGGACTTGATGTAGTAAAATCTAACATTGAAGCGTTAGGCGGAGATGTTGAGGTTAAGACGGCAATGGGTGAGGGTACTACTTTTACAGTACGTCTGCCACTTACTCTTGCGATCATTCAGGCTCTGATGGTAGAAGTAAGAGATGAAAAATATGCGATCGCACTTGGTTCTATTTCCAATATTGAAGATATCCCGGTTAAGGATATCAAATATGTGGAGGCACAGGAAGTAATTCATCTGCGTGGCAAGGTTATCCCGTTAGTAAGACTCGACAAAGTGCTTGATCTTGAGCCAAGGGAAGAGCCGGAGAGTCTGACCGTTGTTATTGTAACGAAAGGTGACAGCATGGCAGGTCTTGTGGTTGATAATCTGATTGGACAGCAGGAGATCGTAATCAAGTCACTTGGAAAATACATTGACAATAACAAGCTGATCAGCGGTGCAACGATCCTTGGAGATGGCGAAGTTGCATTGATCTTAGATGTGAATACGTTAATGTAATGGAGGGTACTTAGCATGGCAAATAACAATCTTGAAACAACGGAAAAAGAATCCAAACAATATATCG
>JALEKJ010000011.1 GCA_022771695.1 Roseburia sp.
TACTTCATATCTTGTGTTATACTTGCCATGCGAGGATGCTCCTTTTGGTAGATTTGTTTTGTGGTGATTCAAATATAACATAAGAGCGGTATCCTCGCATTTTAATTATTCAGTTGTAACACATGTATTGTAATCCCACACGTGGCAATACAAAAAAATTAATTTTATACTAGACAACAAATAAAAGTTGTGATACTATAAATAAGCACGATTTGAGGTCGTGCTTATTTATACAAAATCGATGCGTGGCTCAGCTTGGTAGAGCGCTGCGTTCGGGACGCAGAGGTCGCAGGTTCGAATCCTGTCGCATCGACTATAAAAAGAGTGGATACCAAAGGTATCCACTCTTTTTATAGTCGATTAAGAAAGAAGATGAATAAGCGACCTCAAGCGGAGTGAACGCACACGTTCGGGCGCAGAGAATCCACGAGGTTCGGTCGACATCGGCTTTTCCTGTAAGGTTTCTAGCTCTCTTTTTCATTTTGCGCCTTCTTGCGTCGTTTCTCCAGGTACATATTTTGATCAGCGAGATCAATTAGTATACTTAAATCTTCAATCTCTGTTGCTTTATATCCGGAACCGCCAATGCTTGTGGATAATTTGAAGTCATATCGACCGGAATCGTTCAGAGCTTTTATGGATTCTTGAATGCCATCCATCACATCTTCAACGTCCTTTCGGTCTGTAAATCCTCCGAATACTACAAACTCATCACCGCCATATCTCATGGCAAGCATATTGTCCTTCAGATTGTAACGAATACAATCAGCCATTGCCTGTATGAGAAGATCACCGGCTTCATGTCCGTTCGTATCATTGATAATTTTCAGACCATCAAGATCAAAGAATGCGATAAAAGCACTCTCGTCGTGTTGTTTCAGGCTGTCAAGCAGTGGTTTTGCTTCGTAGTAAAAGCCTGCCCTGTTGTAGAGCTTTGTTAACATGTCATAAGACCACATACTGTTTAACTTTACAACCGCATCTTCTAAGAGCATTCGGCTTCTTGCATTTTCCAGCGCGACACCAATATTCATCATCCAGGAGTAATATAAACTGTTTTCGACAACTGTTCCGGCATTGGCACAAACACTGTATCCGTAACAGCATTTTTGGAAAAAGCAAGGAGTTACGACATAGACGTTTCCACTGCTCTTGTTACGGCATTTCTCAGGAAGAACCATACCTTTTTCAAAATTAGGATATGAATAGAATTCGCCGCCTTCATATGCAAGAGGAACGTGGATTTTGTCTGTGAAGCTGCTGTTCACCTGCAATATGTCAATGTTTCTGCCGATGTTTTTCTCCGGCATATGAAAAACTTTCTCTTTTTCACACAGGCAAAGGTAAAAATCTCCGAGTTCTGCCTGAAGAATATACTTTTTGATTACTTCTAAAATGGCATCAACGCTGCTTTTGCCGGAAAGATCAGCCATCATATTGCGTGTAACGTCTGACATGCGTTCCGTAATTAATTGCTGACCGATATACTTTTTCTTTAAAAGCTTAGCATCAATGCGCTTTTTGCGACTACAGCCGCAGCTTCCGCGATTTTCCAGCTTACAGGGAATAACATGAGTCTGTGGCGTTTTCCCATGGACAAGCGCTAAAACCTCATAAACTGCCTTTCGTCCAATTTCATACTGGTTTTTATCAATCGTCGTAAGCGGTGGGAAACTTAATTCCGAAAGCTCGCCATTGTCAAAACCTGTGATTGCAACATCCTCCGGAACAGAGTATCCTCTTGTCTGTAATACTTCCATGACACCTAATGCCATTGCGTCATTCCCGCAAATAATGCAACTTGGACACTTGCCGTCCTTGATAAAGTGATTGGCGGCATCAATTCCTGACTGCATGGTAAACATACCCTGATATACATACTCTTCCCGGAACGGAATATCATGTTTGCGCAGGGCGTCCCGATACGCTTGATAACGAAGTTCTGCCTCACGATTTTGCGGTGGACCGGATACATAGTAAATATCGCGATATCCGTGTTCGACAATCATGTGCTCAACCATCTCAAATTCGGCATCGTAACTGGAGATTTTGACACAACTCATTCCGTCAAATTCACGGTCAATGCTGACTACCGGAACGTTGGTCTCTTTGATTTGTTCCATAATATAGTCAACCGTTGGAGGAAGATGTACGGTATTAATGGCCATAATCAGTCCGTCAAATTTACGAAAATCCGGCAGTTCCATAATGCGGTAAGAACTGAGAACACTTTCCTCACTTTCACGCATGCCGACATAGTTTGTAAAAACATACAGATTGGAATCTGTCTCTTTTGCGGCAGCCATTAGCCCTTTTAATATCTTTTTTTGATTGTCAAGATTGATAGAGCATAAAATTACTGCAATTTGTTTTGCCAATACATTGCCCTCCCCATACATGATGTACCCCAAAAACAAACCACTATCTAATATAAAGTTTAGTCTGTTTTTGGGGCATTGTCAATGAAGGCAGATGCGTTTTCAGCGTACAATTCAACTAAGTTTCATGTAGATATGATTTCAGTCCGTGGTATAGACAAAATCCATATTTGGCTGTCACAATCGCAATCAGTATACCGATAATCCAATACATGTAATCACCCCCTAAAAGTATATGTTGGAATTAAGAAAAACATACATGACAGAATAATTGGCAGATTGTATTTGATTTGTCAGTTTACGATGTACAAACATATGAAATTGCAGTATAATAGGAAAGGGTTTTGGGTAAAAAGTACCATATTAGAATAAGATATACAAAGGGGAAGGGCAAATGAAAAAGGTGAGGGTAAAAAAGAACAAAATCAGGACGAAAAGAAGCATTCGCTTCAAGATAATGATAATCACAACGCTGATTGTCGTAGGGGTTATGCTGGTGTGCGAGGGAGTTTTGCAAAGTTCCATGAACAGCTTGACAGAGTCAATCCTGATTGATACTTTACAACCGATGGCGGGGGAGTCAGCAAAGGCAGTTGAGGCCAATATTCATCTGATGGCAGACCGCATGATGGGATTGGCACTGGACAACAGACTTACCGGTGAACAGAGTTTGACTGTAGAGCTGGATGTGCAGACGGCAGAAGAGGAAGAACAGCCGGTGGATGGAGAATCGCATCCCACAAATGGCGGAATGTCGTCTGTGGCAGAGGGCAGCTCAGATGCGGATAAACTGTCAGTGCTGGAAGAAGCGCGCAATCTATACGAATTCTACGGAATCGGCTTATATGATTTAAATGGAGAGATAATCGTACAAGACGGTGACATATATGACCGTCTTTCGGAAACGGAATGGTTTGCACTTCTACAGGAGACGGACAACCTGACGATAGCAGACCCGCTCGTTACAGAAGCGTATATAGGAATTCCGATGGCAATGCCGGTAAAAACAAATGGCGAGACATCGGCATATTTGGTGGGTGTTTATAAGTATGATATGTTGAGTGAGGTGCTTGGAGCAATTCATGTCGGTAAGAACGGTATGGCATTGATTATCAATGAGAATGGAAAAGTTGTAGGGCATCCGATGACAGAAGTTGTGATGCAGGAGGTGAGTATCTATGAATTGGATACCGCAGATTCTGCGCATGCAATATTTGATCGAATGGTGAGCCGAGAGACTGGTTCTGCGGAAGGGCTGGTCAACGGGCAGGAATCTTACGTTGTATTCTGCCCAATTCGTGGAACACGATGGTCTCTTGCGATAGAAGTTCCGAAGGCGGATTATGCAGAGGAAACAAACAGAGCAATATACAGCACGGTGATAGGTACGTGTGGAGCGTTGGCAGTGGCGCTGATTGTCATGTGGATGACAACAACAGTGATCTCCGGGCAGTTGAAGAAAGCTATCCTGCGTCTGAACAATTTGGCAGAAGGAGATTTGAAATCTCCGATAGATGTCAAAAAGTCCGGGGATGAGGTAGAGATTCTGTCCGTATCGCTAAAGACCACCATTGAGAGCGTGAACGGGTACCTAATGGAGATTCAACGCGTATTAGACAACATTTCCAGAGGAAATTTAAATGTATCAGCGGACGGAGACTATCAGGGAGATTTCGTAGTAGTAAAGGAATCTTTGACACAGATTATTGAGTCTATGAATCAGATGATGAAACAAATTAACCAGACTGCACTCAGCCTGATGGAGACGGCGGTGAGTATGGGCGGTCAGTCGGAAGAGTTGCATCAGGCAGTGGTGAATCAAACGGAAGCGATGCTGGGATTGAATTCTGAGGTAGAGAATATCAAGGACAATTTGAATGATGTTACTGAGAGTACAAAGGAGACACGGGAGTGTGCGGATGAAATTGCAGACCAAATCGCAGATGGTGGTCAGAAGATGAGAGAACTTCAGGCGGCAATGGAAGCGATTGACCGCAGCGCATGTGATATCACGAAGATTAGCAAGCTGATGGAGGAGATTTCCAGACAGACAAATATTTTAGCGCTCAATGCAACAGTAGAGGCAGCCAGAGCGGGAGATGCAGGAAAAGGCTTTGCGGTAGTGGCGCAAGAAGTAAGAAATCTTGCGGCACAGAGCACGGATGCGGCAAAGAGCACGGTGGAGATGATAGAGACAGCAAGTGAGCTCATCAAACAAGGTGTGGAATTGACGGCGGAGACCTCGCAGTCACTGGAAGCAATCAGTCAGGGATCGGATGCAGTGACGGAGATTGCAGCTCGATTGACGGAGGCAGTGAATGTTCAGGAGACTTCCCTGCGGGAAATCACGGGCAGAATCGAAGATATTTCTGCGATTACACAACAGAATTTGAAGTGCGCAGAAAATACAGCGGATGCGAGTGTGGAACTTAAGATTGAATCTGAAAAGCTTAAAAAGTTATTGGATAAGTTTCAGTTTCACTAAAAACGAGCATGTTGATAGGAGCAAAGGCAAATGAAAAAATGGGAAATGTCGGTATTACTTTTTGCGTTGACTTTCACTTTTATATTAGGCGGCTGCGGTATGAAGCAGCAAGAAACGGGAATGAAAGACGGCTCTTATACTGCGCAGATGGCAGTATATTCATACGGCTGGAGAGAATATGTTACAATTACGGTAAGAAACGGTGAGATTGTTACAACAGAGTATAATGCGGAGAATCCAAGCGGCTTTATCAAAAGCTGGGATAATGCGTATATGAATAATATGAGACCGGTGACCGGTACTTATCCGAACGAGTATACACGCTATTATGCAGCGCAGCTTACCAGACAAACATCCGTGCCGGAGATTGAGACATTGACTGGTGCAACAAGCTCAGAAGCAAATTTTCGGCTGCTTGCGCAGGCAGTTGTGGAGCAGGCGATAAAGGGAGATTCCACTGTTGCGATTGTGGAGGCTTTGGCAGCGGAAGAGTAGGTGGTTAAACTTCTTGCCAAAGCTACTTATGAAGTGTATAATTGCAATGATAATTTACGATGATGGAGGGAAATATGGGAAGAGACGTTATTATTGCATGCGATTTTAACAGCAAGGAAGAAGTAATCGCTTTCTTGGGAAAGTTCAAGGATGAGAAGCCGTTCGTGAAAATTGGAATGGAGCTTTTCTATGCAGAGGGACCGGAAATCGTCCGCACGATTAAGAGCATGGGACACAAGATTTTCCTGGACTTAAAGCTGCATGACATACCCAATACTGTAAAAAAGGCAATGTCGGTATTGTCCGGGCTGGATGTGGATATGTGTAATGTCCATGCTGCCGGAACCAAAGGCATGATGCAGGCTGCAATAGAGGGACTGACCAGGGCAGACGGAACAAGACCGCTCCTGATTGCGGTAACGCAGCTTACCTCCACCAGCGAGGAAGTGATGCAGCAGGAACTCTGGATTGATAAGCCAATCGATGAGACTGTTATGCACTATGCAAAGAATACGATGGAAGCAGGATTGGATGGAGTGGTATGTTCCCCGCTTGAGGCCGGAAAAGTGCATGAGGTGTGCGGTGAGAAGTTCCTGACCATTACACCGGGAGTTCGTTTTGCAGACGGCGATGTGGGCGATCAGAAACGGGTGACGACACCTGCAAAAGCAAGAGAGTTAGGTTCTGATTTCATCGTTGTTGGAAGACCGATTACGCAGGCGGATGATCCGGTAGCGGCATACCGCAGATGTGTAGAGGAGTTTGTAGGTTAAGTAAGAGATACAAAGAGGGGAATACGAAAGGTGGCGATTCTCCTCTTTTCTTTTATGTGTGAGGAAGAGACAAATGCGAGGCTTGAGTGGAAGTGCATTAAAATGTATAGCAATAGTAACCATGTTGATTGACCACATCGGTGCGGCAGTGCTGGCGCGCCTGCTGATTGCAGGGGAGGGCGGCGAAGCGTTGTATTCGTTATATTATACGACACGCACCATTGGGCGTATTGCGTTTCCGATTTTTTGTTTCTTGCTGGTAGAAGGCTTCGAGCATACCGGGAACCGCAAAAAGTATGCTTTGCGGCTGCTGGCATTTGCTTTAATTTCGGAAGCGCCGTTTGATCTTGCGTTTAGCAGCAGTGTGATAGAATATGCACATCAAAATGTGTTTTTTACACTTTTTATCGGAGTGATGACGATGATGGCATTTCGTGTGGTAGAGGAGAAGACAGAGTGGGATCCCATTTTTCGCGGGGCTGCATTGGCGCTTATCTTATTTGCCGGCATGGGGGGTGCATATTTTATGCGGACGGATTACGACGCCAAGGGTGTGATGTGTATTATGGCGTTATACATTTTTCGAAAAATGCGCGGACCACAGATTTTGGCAGGTTGCCTTGCTTTTTGTTGGTGGGAGTTGGCGGCGTTGGTTGCATTTCTTCCGATTGCGTTTTACAATGGGAAAAGAGGATGGAATATAAAGTACATCTTCTATGTGTTCTATCCGCTGCACCTGCTTGTGCTTTATTTTGTGTGCGTGTGGATGGGAATTGCGGGAATTCCTGCTGTGTGAGAGGGGATGCCCCTACGAAGAAGCAAAGAGAGGGAATGCTATGGAGATATCGAGACAGACAAAGAAGCATTTGATGCAGGTCATTGCATTTGCAATCCTGCTGTATTGTGCCATCGAGCACTTAGACGTGGTGATTGGAACATTGAGATTTGTATTGGGAATTGCGATGCCGTTCTTAAGCGGAGGGGTCATTGCTTTTATCCTGAATGTTCCGATGAAAAAAATCGAAAAACATCTCTTTACTAAAAACAAAAAAATGGATAAATTTCGCAGACCGTTGGCTTACGTGCTTACGTTGGTATGTTTGATAGGTGTTTTGGCATTGGCGCTGGTAGTTGTCATTCCTGAACTGGGGAATACGATTACCATGCTGGCGGAGCAGATTCCGATAGCTGCCAAGAGCGCACAGCAGTGGATTACGGAAATCCCGGAGAAATGGCCGGCATTGGCGCCTGCAATCGAAGAACTGAATATTGACTGGTCCGCTATCTCTGCTTCCGCAGTTCAATTTGTACAGAGTGTGGCTTCCGGGGTAGTCAGCTCGGGGGTCGGATTCTTTTCCGGCGTTGTGAGCGGTGTGGCATCCTTTGTCATCGCTTTTACGTTTTCCATTTATGTGTTGTTCCAGAAGGAAAAGCTTACGAGGCAGACAAAGCAGGTGCTATATGCAATCTTGCCGGATAGGGTTACGGAAAAGGTGATTGCGGTAGCAAAGCTTTCCAATCAGATTTTCTCAAGCTTTTTATCCGGTCAGTGCTTAGAGGCAGTGATTCTTGGAACAATGTTTGTGATTGCGATGTCGATTTTCGGCATGCCGTATGCAATGCTGACAGGTATCGTAATTGCAATTACGGCACTGATTCCGATTTTTGGCGCATTTATCGGTTGCGTGATAGGAATGCTTTTAATCGTCATGGTAAATCCGATTCAGGCGCTTTGGTTTTTAGTATTGTTTCTGGTATTGCAGCAGTTGGAAGGAAATCTTATCTACCCGCACGTTGTGGGCGGCTCCATTGGCTTGCCGTCCATCTGGGTACTTGTGGCGGTTACGGTTGGCGGTAATCTGTTCGGAATCGCAGGAATCCTGTTCTTCATTCCAATGTGCTCCGTATTGTACGCGTTGTTCCGTACATTCGTAAAGAAGCGTTTGACGGAGCGCAAGGTGCCGGAAAGCAAGTGGAGAGCGTAAGAGGGAGAACAAGCATGAAATACTATGGAACACCGCTCTGCCCGGATTGTGTGGAAGCGGACAAGTTTATTGCGGAAAAAGGAATCGAATGTGAGCGCATCTGTATCACGGAATCGACTGCGAATCTTAAGGAATTTTTGGCGTTGCGCGATACGCGCGAAGAATTTGCTGAGATAAAAAAAGAGGGAGGCATCGGAATTCCCTGCTTTTTAAAAGAGGACGGAAGCCTCTCTTTTTCTTTAGAAGAGATATAAAATAAAGTATATATAAACCCGCGGCCGAAGACCGCGGGATTGTTTTTTGGCGGAACTGACAGAACCCCAACGCGAGATCGAAACTCAACAGCTCCTTTTGATGATATTTATGTTACAGGAAAAATGTGTCAGAATCTTGACTTTAAAATAAAGAATGTCTTAATATGTTGTGAGAAATTTCTAAAATTTGGGAAGAAAATATTAAGAAAAAAGTGACAAGGCTTACGGAGGAAGAGTGATGTTTGAAGCAATTTATTATGAAGTGGCAAGCATTGATGGAGATTATGCAAATCTGCGCCGGGTAGATGCAGCGGAAGAAGATTTAAAATTAGTGGCGCGGGCGCTGCTTCCGGCAGAGATTATGGAAGGCACAAAATTAAAATACGAGATGATGCAGTACGAGGTGGTCGCTTAATGAGGAGTAAATTTGTGTTAAGACAATCAATGCTGCTCTTGCTGACTGCAACCATATGGGGCGTGGCATTTGTAGCACAGAGCGTCGGAATGGAATATATCGGACCGTTTACGTTCAATGCAGTGCGTAATGCAATCGGTGCGCTGGTCCTGATTCCCTGCATCGGATTTTTGCGGAGAATACGCACGGAGGAAGAAAAGCGGAAACCGGCAGATAAACAGGAGAAAAAGACGTTGGTTGCAGGTGGTGTGAGCTGCGGTGTCCTGCTGTTTATTGCAAGCAACCTTCAACAGGTCGGTATTCAATATACAACGGTCGGCAAGGCTGGCTTTATCACAGCAATGTATATCGTGATTGTTCCTTTGCTTGGAATTTTTCTGGGGAAAAAGGCAGGGGCAAGGGTGTGGTGCGCGGTGGTTATCACAGTTGTCGGGCTTTATATGCTCTGTGTGACAGACGGCGGTTTTTCCTTGCAAAAGGGCGACTTATTTGTGTTAATCTGTGCAATAGCATTTTCGGTACATATTTTGGTGGTCGATTATTTCGCACCGAAGGTAGACGGCGTGAAGATGTCATGCATTCAGTTCTTTGTCTGCGCATTGTTATCGGGCATTTGTATGCTTCTGTTTGAGAGTCCGAATGTGATACAGATTTTGCAGGCATGGGTGCCTGTACTGTATGCCGGTGTGCTGTCGTGTGGCGTGGCGTATACGCTCCAGATTGTAGGACAAAAGGGAATGAATCCGACGGTGGCATCGTTGATTTTAAGCCTTGAATCCGTCGTCTCTGTGATAGCAGGCTGGATGATTTTAAAACAGGAACTCTCCGGCAGAGAACTGCTTGGCTGTGGTTTAATGTTTGCGGCAATCATTTTAGTACAACTTCCGGAGAAAAAAGGTGATTCGCGGCAATTTTAGCATGGCGATAGAGGGGAAACTGTGATATGATAGAAAAGAGCAAAAGCTTTCGGTGAACGAAGGCTTTTCTTTTTTGAAATATAGAAAGCGGTAAGATTTATGATTCGTAGAGCAGAGAGAAGAGATATTCCGGAGCTTATGAATATCTATAATGATGCAATTTTACATACAACGGCGACATTCGATACAGAGATAAAGGACCTGGAAGATCGGATTGCATGGTTTGAGGAACATATTGGAAATTACGTCATATATGTATATGAAGAGGCCGGATGCGTGGCAGGCTATGCATCCTTATCACGTTACCGAGACAGAAAGGCATTTGATTCGGCGGTGGAGCTGTCGGTTTATATACACAAGGATTATCGAGGGCGGGGTATCGGTAGCAGCCTGATGCAGGAGACGCTCGCATATGCCGGGGTGTGTGAGAAGATAGAGACGGTGATATCATTGATTACCAGTGAGAATGCAACGAGTATTCACTTACATGAAAATTTTGGGTTTTCTTACTGCGGTCAGATTAAGAATGCCGGAGTGAAATTTGGGAAAAAGCTCAGTTTGAATGCATATCAAATCATTTATGACAGAGCCTAATGAGGATGAGGTGAAGTACCATGTTAAAATACTTTAAAACGGATAATCAGATTATACATGAGGAAGAACGGTTGGAAGGTGGCGTGTGGGCGCAGTTAATCAGCCCGACACAGCCAGAGTGTGAGGAAGTGGCACAGACTTTAAATGTAGACATTGATGATGTCAAGGCCGCACTCGACCCGGAAGAGAGCTCTCGTATTGAACTGCAGGATGGATATACGCTGATTCTTGTGGACGTTCCGACAACAGAAATCAGACATGAGAAGCAATCATATACGACAATTCCGTTAGGCATTATTTTAACGCAGGATGTTATCGTGACAGTCTGCACGGAGGATACGCCGGTACTTAAGAATTTTGTGATGAACCGGGTAAAAGAGTTTAGTACGAAAAAGCGCTTACGTTTTGTGTACCAGATATTGTATCGCACAGCAACGATTTATCAGGCGAATCGTCGTATTATTGATAAGAGAAGAACAGAAATTGAGGAGCGGATTGGAGAGCATACGGAGGATGTGGATTTGATTGATTTGCATGAGCTGGAGTCCACACTGGTATACTTTGCCACATCTCTGCGTGCGAACGGCGTTGTGCTTGACCGTTTGACGCGTTACAAGCGTTTAGAGCAGTATCCTGAGGATAAGGAGTTGCTGGGAGATGTGATTGTCGAGAATCAGCAGGCGATTGAGATGACCACGATATACCGTGATATCATCAATGGTACCAGAGAGCTGATGTCGTCTGTGATTGATAACCGCCTAAACAACGTGATGAAGTATCTGACATCAATCACAATTGTTATGGCAATACCGACAGTCATATCAGGAATTTACGGTATGAACGTGGATGCGCGCTGGATGCCGCTTTCTGATACACCGCACGGATTTTTGATTATTTGCATCATTACGCTTTTGATTTGTATTATTACAATGCTGTTTTTGCGGAAAAAGAAAATGCTGTAGGGGGAACCATGCATACGAAAATTTACGGAACAATCGGACCGGCTTGTCAGGATACAGACACGCTGGTCCGTCTGTTTGAAGAAGGAATGACGGGGATTCGTGTTAATCTATCACATACAAGTTTAAGAGATGCGTCGGATTGGCTTGAACGTATCCATGAGGCGTACCGACAGTATTGTCAGGGGCAGGAACGCAAAAAGGCAATGCCGGAAATTGTTATGGACTTACAGGGACCGGAATTGCGCATTGGGAAACTAGGTACAGAGCGTGAACTTGAAGAAGGAGAGGGTATCACACTTGTTGCAGATGGGCAGAATAATTTGTTTGATCCTACGGAGATACCGGTGCCTGCGATGTTGTTGCCGCATTTGCAACCCGGTCAGGAAGTTCTGCTGGATGATGGCAAAATTCTGCTGAAAATCGAGGAATTGTTCCGCGTAAAAAACGGATACGTGGCAGAAACTACGGTCGCGCGCGGAGGAAAACTAGCCAGTCGTAAAAGCATTGCCTTGCCGTGCACTTCCATATACACGCCGACGCTCACGGAGAGCGATTTGTGCAATATCAGCGATGCAAAAAAGTATGGAATCACGGGTGTTATGCTTCCGTTTGTGAGAAATCAAGAAGATTTGAAGAATTTAAAACAGGCTTTAATAAAAGAAAAAGCAGAAAATATTCAAATATTTGCAAAAATTGAAAATTTAGATGGCGTAAATCGATTGCCGGAGCTGTTGCCGTACTGCGATGAGATTGTGATTGCGCGCGGTGATCTTGGCAACGCCATGCCGCTCTGGGAGCTTCCTGTGGTACAGGCACATATTGCTGCTACCTGCAGAGAAGCGGGGAAGCCATTTATGGTGGTAACACAGATGCTGGCATCCATGGAAGAAAGGCAGGTGCCTACGCGTGCGGAGGTGTCGGATATCTTTCGCGCGGTTATGGAAGGTGCATCCTCGGTAATGCTTACCGGAGAGACCGCAGCCGGATTATATCCGGTGGAGGCGATGCGTTATATGGTAAAGACCGTGCGAGCGGCAGAAGCGTATACAGGGATAAATTAGATACCCGCAATTCTTATTATTAGAAATGTGTTACAGCAAAGTTTTCTATAATAAGAATTACGGGTATTTATTTTAATTTAATTCAAAGCGTCCGCTCGCGCCGCACGGAAGTACCAGCCCATTGGAGGATACCGGAAGTCCGATTTCCTCAGCGGTTACCTTGCCGTGGTATTTTTTTAGTACAGTGTTCATCATGTAGCTTAATACCGCAGGCTGAAGACCTGTGGTATAGGAGTTAATCAGAAAGAAGAGCGGTTCATCCGTCAAAAGCTGCTCACACAGCCGTACCAACGGATAAATGGCATCTTCGATTTTCCAAATCTCGCCTTTTGGACCTCTTCCATAGGAAGGCGGGTCCATGATAATGGCATCATAGTGATTACCGCGTCGGATTTCACGCTCGACAAACTTTACGCAGTCGTCAACAATCCAACGAATGGGAGCATCCTTAAGACCGGAAGAGACGGCGTTTTCTTTTGCCCAGGTGACCATGCCCTTTGAGGCATCCACGTGCGTCACACTCGCACCGGCGGCTGCAGCCGCCAGCGTAGCGCCGCCGGTATAGGCAAAGAGGTTCAATACTTTTATCGGTCGACCGGCTCCTTTAATTTTCGCGGAGAACCAATCCCAGTTGGTTGCTTGCTCCGGGAAAAGACCGGTGTGCTTAAAACTAAATGGTTTCAGATTAAATGTGAGGGTATCATAATGAATTGTCCACTGCTCCGGCAAATCAAAAAATTCCCATTCACCGCCGCCCTTTGCACTGCGGTGATAGTGTCCGTTCATTTTATGCCAGCCTTTTTCGGTCTTAGGGGTGTCCCAGATAACTTGTGGGTCCGGACGAACCAGAATATAGTCCCCCCAGCGCTCGAGTTTTTCGCCATTTGAACAATCTATTACCTCATAATCTTTCCAATTATTTGCAATCCACATAAAAATCCTCTCTATTCATATAAAACTTATTTGTGTTTCCAGGTTGACGGCATGAAAAGAACCATCATGGGGAAAAGCTCCAGTCGCCCTGCCAGCATGTCAAACATTAGGACAAACTTGGAAAAAACAGAAAAAATGGAAAAATTCTGTGTGGGTCCGACCTGATTCAGACCCGGTCCGATGTTGTTGAGTGCAGAGACAACAGCGGTAAAGTTTGTTGTAAAATCAAATTCGTCGATGCTGATAAACAGAGTAGAACTTAAAAGCAACACGAAGTAAATAACCAAGAAAACATTGGTGGAGCGTAAAATGCTGTGCTCTACTATATGCCCGTCCACACGTATCTTGCGAACTTCCCGTGGGTGGATGATAAGCGAAAGTTCCTTTTTGATAGTTTTAAACAGAATGACCAATCGTGAAACTTTCATACCACCACCGGTACTTCCGGCACAAGCACCGATAAACATCAGAATAACTAAAATCGTCTTGGACATGGAAGGCCAGAGATCGAAATCTGTGGTGCCGTAGCCGGTCGTTGTGATAATGGAGCCGACTTGGAAAAAGGCATGACGTACCGCCTCGCCGAGGGTCGGATACAGATGTCTGATATCATAAATAATAGCACCTGCGGACACAAGGATAAGCAGAAGATACCAACGTACTTCCTCAATGTGAAACGCATCTCCTATCTTTTTGGATAAGATAAAGAAATAGAAGCTATAGTTGATACCGCTTAAAATCATGAAAATTGTTACAATAATCTGCAGAGTAGGTGAATAGGCTGCAATACTATTGTTCTTAATGCCGAATCCACCGGTGCCAACGGTTCCGAATGTGGTACAAAGTGAATCAAACAGTGGCATGCCAAAAACACAGAGGAGAACAATCTCGCAGAGCGTGATGCCAATATACATACCATACAAAATCTTTGCCGTGTCTTTTACGTGTGGAACCAGCTTGCTGACGGAAGGACCGGGGCTCTCCGCTTTCATAAGGTTCATGGTGGAACCACCCATCAGAGGCAGAATCGCCATGATAAAGACGAATACACCCATGCCGCCAATCCAGTGCGTAAAACTGCGCCAGAACAAGCTTGCGTGGGAGAGTGCCTCAACGTCGGTCAAAATACTTGCTCCTGTGGTTGTGAAGCCGGAGATGGTTTCAAACAGTGCATCCACATAAGATGGAATATCGCCGGTCAACACAAGTGGTATTGCGCCGAAGATACTCATCACAATCCAGCTTAAGGCGACGGTCACAAAACCTTCGCGCGTATACAGGCTGGGAGAGGTCGGCTTTTTGTGCGTCAATAGCCCCCCCAGCACAAGACAAACGACAGCTACCACGAGATAGGACAGACTGGTATCTTCACTGTAGATGAGTCCGACCAAAAAGGGAAGCATCAAAAATGCGCTTTCAAATTTCAACATATAGCCGAGTATATATAATACCATAGAATAATTCATTGCGGGCTAGTCCTCCAGAATCTCTTTGATATCGGAAATGCGGTAACCGGAAATCACGACAAGCACGGAATCGCCGGCTTTCATCATATCCTGCCCGGTTGGGAGAATTACCTTTCCGTTTCGGTAGATGCAGCCAATTAAGGTATTCTTGCGGAAATTTAAATCCTGTAAGGGAATATTTGCAACAGCAGAATCTTCCTTAATAATAAATTCCAAAGCTTCAGCCTTTCCGTTGGCAAGCTTGTAGAGCGTTTCTACATTGCTGTTTCTGGAATTGTTGGTAGAACGCACATGTTTTAAAATATAATCCGCGGTAATGATACGTGGATAAATAATGCTTCCAAGGTTCAACTCGTTGATAACGGAATTGAAACTGATTCGGTTAATCTTTGTCACTGTCTTTGCCTTGGAAATCCGGTTTGCATACAAGGAAAGCAGGATGTTTTCCTCATCAAGACCGGTTAATGCAGCAAATCCCTGCGCATGCTCTAAGCCTTCCTCGGCAAGCAACTCCTGATCCGTTGCGTCGCCACAGATAATGGTGGCTTCCGGTAAAATCTCGCTTAAGTGCTCGCAGCGTGCATGATCAATTTCGATGATGGTAACCTTGATGCCGGATTCAATCAGACTCTTGGCAAGATAATAAGAAACTTTGCCACCGCCTGCCAGAATTGCATTGTCAACACGATTTTTCATGATTCCGATTTTGCGGAAAAATTCAATGGCGTTGTGTCTCTGGGAAACAATTGCCACAATATCATTTTCTTGGAATTCAAAATCACCGTTAGGAATGATAACCTCATCTTCGCGCACGACTGTGCAGACCAAAACATCACTGTGCAATGTCTGGTGCAGATTAAACAGCTTCATGTGAAACAATGGAGATTTGTCTGTGACTTTAAAATGCAAAAGCTCGACATGGCCCTTGGCAAAGGAGTCCACGCGGATTGCTGAAGGAAACTGAAAAATGCGGGCAATTTCCAATGCAGCGGCACGTTCCGGATTGATAATCATGGCAAGCCCGAATTCTTTTTTTAGAAATTCGACTTCGCTATTGTAAATCGGATTGCGCACGCGAGCAATCGTCTGGCAGTGTCCGGTCTTTTTGGCAATCACGCAGGCGAGAAGGTTCTTCTCATCATCTCCGGTTACTGCAATAAGCAAATCCGCGGTGGTAATCCCTGCGTCTAATAGTGTTTTATGGTTGACACCGTTTCCCACAATGCCCATGGCATCCAATCGATCGGTGATGTATTGTACTTTTTCCGGTTTTTCGTCGATGACGACAAGGTTGTGGTCCTCATTGGAGAGCTGCTCTACAAGGGTATATCCTACCTTGCCGCAACCCACGATAATAATATTCATGATGTACTCCTTAGTTAATAAAAATGAAAGGCACATAAAGCCTATTGTTACGATATTATAGCATATATATTTCTGTTTTGGGGAAAAAGTGAAAAAATATAGTTGGGTGCAAGAGGAATCGGGCGAAAAAGGCTTCTATTGACGCAAACTTGATGAAAGCAGTAAAATACGTGTATCAAGACATAAGCTGGGAGTTTAACAATAATGGGTGTGTTTGATATTCTAATGAAAGGCTTTGCGGTTATTATCATGTTGGCAAGCTTAATCGCGGGTGTGACGTGGTATTACCGTAGATCCAAAAAGGAAGTTCTGGCATTAGGATTTGTGTTCCGAGTCCAATGTGAGAAATGTGGAGTGGAGTATGATGTTTCTACGGAGGAGTTTTTGAAGCATAGCAGCGGTAAGTCCCGGTCCGTGACAAAAACCCGGCGGAAGGGAGCTGCCATTGACAACTCGCCTAATTATCTCTATATGGCAAAACGATTTGATTGCCCGAACTGCAAAAGGGGGCACTGGGCAGAAGTTTTAAATTATGGAGAGTATCAGGCGAAGGCAAGGGGAATTGTGCTGAAAAATGCGCTGATTGTTTTTGCGATACTGTATTTGCTTGTGCAGGTGGTTATGGGAATCGTTGAACTGGTGGAAAAGATTTTCGGATGAGTTATTATAGAAGACGCACAAAAGCTAGATGTGTTTCTTCTATATATAGTATGCAAGAAAAGATGCCTAAAATATTTGCAAAAAAAGTGAAAAAAGTACTTGCATTTGGAAAAATCATCATGTATACTCAGTAGTGCTGTGACATTGATAGCGTTGAAGCGTGAGGTTGCTGCAAGCGATTGCAGGTTTTCCGTGGAGCGAATGTCAAGTTAGGAAACTGGCGACAAGTCACTGTATCACGAATAAAGTCTACAGAAGGTAGAACAGGTAGTAGAGTCCGTATGGGCGTGCGGCTGGAGCTTTGTGATGATTGAGCTTAAGCTTGCGATACACCTGGTAATGTGTACAGTCACCGCTTGTCGTACTGAAACTAAAGTGCGAAAAGGAGGCGACTTTTTTTATGGCAAGTCAAGTAATGAGAATCACTCTGAAGGCTTATGATCACAAGTTGGTTGATTCATCAGCACAGAAAATCATCGAAACTGTAAAGAAGAACGGATCACAGGTGAGTGGACCGGTACCTCTTCCGACTAAGAAGGAAGTTGTTACTATCTTAAGAGCTACTCACAAGTACAAAGATTCCCGCGAACAGTTCGAGCAGAGAACTCATAAGAGACTTATCGATATCGTAACACCAACCCAGAAGACGGTTGATGCGTTATCTCGCTTAGAGATGCCGGCAGGTGTTTACATCGATATCAAGATGAAAAACAAATAAGTTTTTCAAACAATCATGAATTAAGAAAATATCCTGAAGGGTTTTATATAGAAGCAAAGAATGTTCGGCAGAGGCCTCCATTCTTGGAAGAACGCAGAAGCGTTCTTCTATGTGGTTTATCCCACATCCACTTATATGGACTTTCTAGGATGAACGGTTCCGCTACCCCACATCGATGGGCATGAAGCGTTCCGCTGTAGAGAAAACAGGAGGTAAAAGTATGAAGAAAGCGATTTTAGCAACAAAAGTCGGAATGACTCAGATCTTCAATGCAGACGGTGTATTAGTACCGGTTACTGTATTGGAAGCAGGTCCTTGTTCTGTAACACAGATTAAAACTGTGGAGAACGACGGATACAGTGCAGTGCAGGTTGCATTTGCTGACAAGAAAGAAAAAGTTGTTAACAAGGATGCAAACGGCAAGAAAACAGTTAGCCGCAGACACGGCGTTAATAAGGCAGAGATGGGGCACTTTGCAAAAGCTGGTGTTTCCGGAAAGAGATTCGTTCGCGAGTTCAAATTTGAGAACGCAGACGAGTACAACTTGGGCGACGTAATCAAGGCTGATATCTTTGCAGAGGGCGACAAGGTTGACGCAACTGCAATTTCTAAGGGTAAAGGTTTCCAGGGCGCTATTAAGAGATTAGGACAGCACAGAGGTCCTATGGCTCACGGTTCCAAATTCCATCGTCATCAGGGTTCCAACGGTGCATGTTCTTCACCGAGCCGTGTATTCAAGGGTAAAGGAATGCCTGGACATATGGGTAGCGTTAAGGTTACAACTCAGAATCTTGAGATTGTAAGAGTTGACGCAGAGAACAACCTGCTTTTGGTGAAAGGTGCCGTACCGGGCGCTAAGAAGTGCTTAGTAACAATCAAAGAAACAGTAAAAGCTGGTAAATAGTGCTTAAATAGGAAAGGAGGAACTTAACGATGGCTAACGTAGCTGTTTATAATATGGAAGGCAAAGAAGTTGGCAAGCTGGAGTTAAATGACGCAATCTTCGGTGTAGAAGTAAATGAGCATTTAGTACACATGGCTGTACTTCAGCAGCTGGCAAACAACCGCCAGGGAACACAGAAAGCTAAGACTCGTTCCGAAGTAAGCGGTGGTGGTAGAAAACCATGGAGACAGAAAGGAACCGGACATGCAAGACAGGGTTCAACAAGATCTCCGCAGTGGACACATGGTGGCGTAGTATTCGCTCCAGTACCAAGAGATTACTCTTTCAAGCTCAATAAGAAAGAGAAGAGAGCTGCTCTTAAGTCTGCTCTGACATCCAGAGTTACTGAGAACAAGTTCATCGTTCTTGACGAGTTGAAACTTGATGAGATTAAGACAAAGAAGTTCGTTGAGGTTATGAATAACCTTAAAGTTGAGAAAGCGCTTGTTGTATTGAACGACATGGACGTGAATGTAATCAAGTCCGCAAGCAACGTTCCTACGGTGAAGACTGCTCAGACAAACGAGCTCAATGTATTTGATGTATTGAAATATGACACAGTTGTTGTAACAAAGGACGCTGTGAAGACAATCGAGGAGGTGTATGCATAATGGCAAACGTACAGTATTATGATGTAATCCTCAAACCAGTGGTAACAGAGAAGAGCATGGCTGCTATGGCTGAGAAGAAATATACTTTCTTGGTTCATCCGGAAGCAAACAAGTCCATGATTAAAGAAGCAGTTGAGAAGATGTTCGAGGGAACAAAGGTTGCAAGCGTCAACACCATGAACATGGATGGAAAGAATAAGAGACGCGGTATGGTAACCGGTAAGACTGCTAAGACAAAGAAAGCTATCGTTACATTAACAGCAGACAGCAAGGATATCGAGATTTTCTCCAGTCTGTAAATCGAAATGAGCATTTCGATTGCAAGTTTGAACTCAGGCAGCTCAAACTTGCGGGCGATAGAAACATTAGGCACAGAAAAGTGCGATAACAAACATTGAAAGGAGAACAACAATGGGAATTAAGACATATAACCCATATACACCTTCCAGAAGAAATATGACTGGCTCTGATTTCTCCGAGATTACAAAGACAACTCCAGAGAAATCCCTTACAACTTCTTTGAAGAAGAATGCTGGTCGTAACAATCAGGGTAAGATTACAGTTAGACACCACGGTGGTGGAAACAGAAGGAAATACAGAGTGATTGATTTCAAGAGAAACAGCAAAGATGGTATCCCTGCAAAGGTAATCGGTATCGAGTACGATCCGAACAGAACAGCGAACATCGCATTGATCTGCTATGCAGATGGCGAGAAGGCTTACATCCTTGCCCCGGCTGGTTTGACAGACGGTATGACGGTTATGAGCGGTGCTGAAGCAGAGGTTCGCGTTGGTAACTGCTTGCCGCTTGAGAATATCCCGGTTGGTACTCAGGTACACAACATTGAGTTGTACCCGGGCAAGGGCGGACAGCTTGTTCGTTCCGCAGGTATGAGCGCACAGCTCATGGCAAAAGAAGGTAAGTACGCTACACTTCGACTTCCGTCTGGAGAGATGCGTATGGTTCCTTTGAACTGCCGCGCAACCATCGGTGTTATCGGAAACGGTGACCACAACCTGGTTAACATTGGTAAGGCTGGACGTAAGCGCCACATGGGTATCCGCCCAACAGTTCGTGGTTCTGTTATGAACCCGAATGACCATCCGCACGGTGGTGGTGAGGGACGTGCACCAATCGGACGTCCGGGTCCATGTACACCTTGGGGCAAACCTGCTCTTGGTCTCAAGACCAGAAAGAAGAACAAAGCTTCTAACAAGCTTATCGTAAGAAGACGTGATGGCAAAGCTTTAAAATAATTTGATGAACAAATTATTTTAAAGCTTGGAAGAAACAAAAGCGGTTTCTTCCCAAGCACGTATGAAGAAAGAGTATGCCGGAAGACGGAGTCAAGCACTAGTTACTTCCTTTTTACGAGGAAAAGAATTAGGGCTTGATTCTTCCGGTGAACTCTGTTATAATAGCAAAGATGTTTCGAGTTCTAGGAAACACGCGGTAGCGTGTGAAGAACTGATAATATTAGGAGGTAAATTATGGCTCGTTCATTAAAAAAAGGACCATTCGCAGATGCCAGCTTACTGAAAAAAGTAGACGCTATGAATGCATCCGGCGACAAATCTGTTATTAAGACATGGTCACGTCGTTCTACAATCTTCCCACAGTTCGTTGGTCATACCATCGCTGTACATGACGGAAGAAAGCATGTGCCTGTATACGTAACAGAGGATATGGTTGGACACAAACTTGGTGAGTTCGTTGCCACAAGAACTTACAGAGGACATGGAAAAGACGAAAAGAAATCAGGCGTTAGATAAGATACATTTTTTGAAAGGAGGTTTCATCCATGGCTAAGGGACATAGAAGTCAGATTAAGAGAGAAAGAAATGAAGTAAAAGATACCAGACCTTCCGCTAAGTTATCTTATGCAAGAGTGTCTGTTCAGAAAGCTTGCTTCGTATTAGACGCAATCCGTGGAAAGGATGTTGAGACAGCGCTTGCTACCGTAACATACAACCCACGTTACGCTTCAAGCTTAGTAAAGAAGTTATTAGAGTCAGCTATTGCAAATGCTGAGAATAACAATGGAATGAAGAGAGAAAACCTTTATGTTGCAGAGTGTTATGCAAACAAGGGACCAACAATGAAGAGAATCAGACCAAGAGCACAGGGTAGAGCTTACAGAATCGAGAAGAGAATGAGCCACATTACAATCGTGCTGGATGAGAAATAAGGAGGTCAAACATGGGACAGAAAGTTAATCCACATGGCTTAAGAGTCGGCGTTATCAAAGACTGGGACTCTAAATGGTATGCGGAAGCAGATTTTGCAGATTTCTTAGTAGAAGACTACAATATCAGAACGTATCTTAAGAAGAAGTTATATGCAGCAGGTGTTTCTAAGATTGAAATCGAGAGAGCATCTGACCGTGTTAAGGTTATCATCTACACAGCTAAGCCAGGTGTAGTAATCGGTAAGGGCGGCGCTGAAATCGAGAAGATTAAGGGCGAAGTTCAGAAGTTCACAGATAAGAAGTTAGTTGTAGATATCAAAGAAGTAAAGAGACCGGATCGCGATGCGCAGTTGGTAGCTGAGAACATTGCGCTTCAGTTAGAGAACCGTGTTTCCTTCCGTAGAGCAATGAAGTCCTGCATGGGAAGAACTATGAAGGCAGGCGCTAAGGGAATCAAGACATCTTGTTCCGGACGTCTTGGCGGTGCAGATATGGCTCGTACAGAGTTCTACAGCGAGGGTACTATTCCGCTTCAGACCTTAAGAGCAGATATCGACTACGGATTTGCTGAGGCAGATACAACCTACGGTAAAGTTGGTGTTAAGGTTTGGATCTACAAAGGCGAGGTACTTCCAGTGAAAGGAAATAAGGAAGGGGGAGCTAACTAATGTTAATGCCAAAGAGAGTAAAACATAGAAAGCAGTTCCGTGGTTCCATGACAGGAAAGGCAACCAGAGGAAATGTAATCAGCAATGGTGAATACGGTATTGTTGCAATGGAGCCATGCTGGATTCGTTCTAATCAGATCGAGGCAGCCCGTATCGCTATGACACGTTATGTAAAACGTGGTGGTAAAATCTGGATTAAGATTTTCCCGGATAAGCCGGTAACAGCAAAACCAGCAGAGACACGTATGGGTTCCGGAAAGGGTTCCCTCGAGTACTGGGTAGCAGTTGTTAAACCAGGTCGTGTATTATTTGAAATCTCCGGAGTGCCGGAAGACGTTGCGAGAGAAGCGTTACGTCTTGCTACACACAAATTACCTTGTAAATGTAAAGTAGTTTCACGTGCAGATTTAGAAGGCGGTGTATCAAATGAAAACTAGTAAATATTTAGAAGAATTAAATGGTAAGACTGTTGCAGATTTGAACGCGCAGTTAGTAGAAGCTAAAAAAGAACTTTTCAATTTGAGATTCCAGAACGCAACCAATCAGTTAGATAATACAAGCAGAATTAAGGAAGTTAGAAAGAACATTGCCAGAATTCAGACTATCATCACTGAGAAAGAAAAAGTTGCGCAGTAGGCTCTAGAAAGGAGAACGAATCGTGGAAAGAAATCTTAGAAAAACACGTGTTGGTATTGTTGTAAGCGACAAGATGGATAAGACAATCGTTGTTGCAATTCAGGATAACGTAAGACATCCACTTTACAACAAGATCGTTAAAAAGACATATAAATTAAAAGCTCATGACGAGAATAACGAGTGCCAGGTTGGCGACAAAGTCAGAGTAATGGAAACAAGACCTTTATCTAAAGATAAGAGATGGAGACTTGTAGAAATCATGGAAAGAGCAAAATAGTTAAAGGAGGCTACAAGCATGGTACAGCAGGAAAGTAGACTTAGAGTAGCCGATAACACAGGAGCAAAAGAGTTGCTCGTTATCCGTGTTATGGGTGGATCTACTAGAAGATATGCGAATATTGGTGACGTTATTGTTGCTACGGTCAAAGATGCAACACCAGGCGGTGTTGTTAAAAAAGGTGATGTTGTGAAAGCTGTAGTTGTTCGTTCTGTAAAGGGCGCACGTCGTAAAGACGGTTCTTACATCAAATTCGATGAGAATGCAGCAGTTATTATAAAAGATGATAAGACTCCAAGAGGAACCCGTATTTTTGGACCAGTAGCGAGAGAGCTTCGTGAGAAACAGTTTATGAAGATTGTTTCCTTAGCTCCAGAAGTATTGTAGGAGGACGGAGATATGGCAACCATGAAAATTAAAAAAGGCGATATGGTAAAGGTTATCGCTGGTAAGGATGTTAACAGCGAGGGTAAGGTTATCGCTGTAAATAAGAAGAACAACACAGTCCTTGTAGAGGGTGTTAACATGGTGACAAAGCATACAAAACCAAGTATGCAGAACCAGCAGGGTGGCATCGTTCATCAGGAAGGACCGATCGATATTTCAAACGTAATGTATCTTCACAAAGGAAAACCTACTCGCGTAGGATTCAAGATGGATGGAGATAAGAAAGTACGTTTCGCTAAATCTACAGGCGAAGTAATCGACTAATTAGAGAGAGGAGGCCAATCAGTTGAGCAGACTTAAAGAACAGTACAACAATGAGATCGTAGACGCTATGATCAAAAAGTTCGGATATAAAAACATTATGGAAGTACCAAAGCTCGATAAGATCGTTGTGAACATGGGCGTTGGTGAAGCCAAAGAAAACGCAAAATTATTAGAAGCTGCTATTAAGGATATGGAAGCAATCACAGGACAGAAAGCGGTTGCAACCAAGGCAAAGAATTCCGTTGCTAACTTCAAAATCAGAGAAGGTATGGCAATCGGATGTAAGACAACTTTACGTGGCGAGAAGATGTATGAGTTCATGGATCGCTTAGTAAACTTAGCATTACCTCGTGTACGTGACTTTAGAGGTGTGAATCCTAATGCATTTGATGGTCGTGGAAACTATGCCCTTGGTATCAAAGAGCAGTTAATTTTCCCGGAAATCGAGTACGATAAGGTTGACAAGGTACGTGGTATGGATATCATCTTTGTTACCACTGCTAAGACAGATGAAGAGGCACGTGAGTTATTGACACTGTTCAATATGCCATTTGCGAAATAAGTAGGAGGGAATTTTAATGGCTAAAACAAGTATGAAAGTAAAACAGCAGCGTAAACCAAAGTTCTCTACCAGAGCTTATACACGTTGCAAAATTTGTGGTCGTCCACATTCTGTTTTAAGAAAATACGGAATCTGCAGAGTATGTTTCCGTGAATTAGCATACAAGGGCCAGATACCAGGCGTTAAGAAAGCAAGCTGGTAAAAGACCAAACTGCGCATGAGCGCAGAAATCAAAAAGGAGGAAATATACATGTTGACAACAAGTGATCCAATCGCAGATATGCTTACAAGAATTCGTAATGCAAATACTGCTAAACATGATACAGTTGACGTTCCGGCATCTAAGATGAAAATCGCTATCGCTGATATTCTTGTAGATGAGGGATACATCGCAAAATATGATATCGTTGAAGACGGTAACTTCAAGACAATCCGCATCACATTAAAGTACGGTGCAGATAAGAACGAGAAGATCATCACAGGACTTAAGAGAATTTCTAAGCCGGGACTTCGTGTTTACGCCGGCAAAGACGAGCTTCCTAGAGTACTTGGTGGTTTAGGTGTTGCAATTCTTTCCACAAACCAGGGCATCATCACAGATAAAGAGGCTAGAAAGCTTCAGGTTGGTGGAGAAGTGTTAGCATTCATTTGGTAAGAAACTATAAACTTATTCATATATTTTAGGAGGTACGGGCATGTCACGTATAGGAAGAATGCCAATCGCAGTTCCGGCTGGTGTTACAGTTGAGATTGCAGAAAATAATCATGTGACTGTAAAAGGTCCTAAGGGAACTCTTGAGAGAACCCTTCCATCTGAGATGGACATCAAATTAGAGGGTAGCGAGGTTATCGTTACAAGACCGAATGATTTGAAGAAAATGAAATCCTTACATGGATTAACCAGAACACTGATTAACAACATGGTTGTAGGTGTAACTGAAGGATACACAAAGGAGCTTGAGGTAAACGGTGTTGGTTACAGAGCTTCTAAGTCTGGTAAGGTATTAACTCTTAATTTGGGATATTCTCATCCGGTTGAGATGACTGATCCGGAAGGACTTGAAACCAAGGTTGACGGAAACAAAATCATTGTATCAGGTATCGATAAAGAGAAGGTTGGCCAGTACGCAGCGGAAATCAGAGATAAGAGAAGACCTGAACCTTACAAAGGAAAAGGTATCAAATATGCTGATGAAGTTATTAGACGTAAAGTTGGTAAGACTGGTAAGAAATAATTAAAGGAGTGACGAA
>JALEKJ010000012.1 GCA_022771695.1 Roseburia sp.
TACTTCATATCTTGTGTTATACTTGCCATGCGAGGATGCTCCTTTTGGTAGATTTGTTTTGTGGTGATTCAAATATAACATAAGAGCGGTATCCTCGCATTTTAATTATTCAGTTGTAACACATGTATTGTAATCCCACACCGCGAAATAGTCAAAGATAGATTATCAGTGGCAATCAGAGGGGATTTATTATATAATACAAGGGACTATTGCACAGCTATCATGATTCTTTGTGCGACAGTCCCTTGTATTTTTCAGAATGGAGCCTACATATGAAAAAAGAATTCAAAGAAGCGTTAGAAGACTCTCCGATTATTGCCGCAATCAAAGATGATAATGGATTGCAAAGATGCATAAATAGCGACAGCCGTATCATTTTCATTCTTTACGGAGACATCGTGAACATTGCCGATATTGTCCATACTGTCAAGGAATCCGGCAAGCTTGCCATGGTACACTTAGACCTCATTACAGGCTTAAGCTCTAAGGAGATTGCCGTAGACTTTTTAAAAAAGTATACCGAAGCGGACGGTATCATTACCACGAAGCCAACCTTGATTAAACGCGCAAAGGAGCTTGGGCTATACACAATTCTGCGACTTTTTATCATCGATTCCATGGCGTATGAAAACATTGAACGCCAGGTGGGAAGTGCAAAACCGGACTTGATTGAAGTGCTTCCTGCACTCATGCCCAAAATTGTTTCCAAAATCTGCAAGATATCTTCTACCCCTGTTATTGCGGGAGGACTTGTCTCCGACAAGGAAGACATTATGGCACTCTTACAGGCGGGCGTTACCAGCGTCTCTTCCACGAATGAGGCGGTTTGGTTCTTATAATTAATCATATATTGCAAGAAGGTAAGGGAGAAAATGGTTTTGCCATAGTTTCTCCCTTTTTTTTCTATACTTTCTTAGTGGCTTTTCAAATTCTGCCTCTGCTAAAATCGATTTATAATTGTGGAAAATTTCGATAACAAAGGAGTGTTCTGCAATAAAAACAAAATAAAGAGAGGTAAGAAAATGGAACAAAAAAAGGGGAAACGTTTTCTGGCAATGTTGATAGCGGGGGTTTTGCTGCTGGGAGGCGGAACGTTGGCAGTTGTCTTGGGGACTAGACAGAATCAGAAAGTAAGTGATGCTACCAACGAAAATGTCGCGACGTCAGAAATGAACAATCTATTGCAAAATTCGGAATTTAACGACGGTACCAACGGATGGTACGCGACAGGCGGAAGTTTAGAGGCAGTGACGGGGGAAGATGACAATACTTATGCGAGGATTGAAGGGCGTACGGCAAATTGGAATTGTGTTGTGCAGGATATCACGGCGTTGGTAGAGAACGGGTGTGATTATACATTTTCTTTTGATGTGCGTCTTTCGGATGAATACATAGAAGCAAGAACGGTGCAACTCTGCACGACGAAAAAGGATTCCAATGACGAAAGTGAAGTATATGACAGCCTTCCGGTAGAAGGAGGAAGTGCATCTGTTGCACCAGGCGAGTGGACAACTATTACAGGAACGTTATCTGTCCGGTATACGGGGGTGCTCGAAAAGCTGGAGTTTAAAATTTCGGAACAGGGTGCAGCATTATCCGAGAATTATTTTGGTTCCTATGAGGTGGATAATGTGAAACTTTTTGCGGTGGAAAAAGAGTCACTGACCATAGAGGAAGATATTAAGGATTTGAAGGTATTGTTTGCCGAGGAGTTTGGTGGTAAAGCGGGTGTGGCAATTCCTTACGGCGCGCTGACAGACGATGCGAGAATGGCACTGGTGACGAAACACTATAACAGCATTACTGCAGAAAATGAGATGAAACCGGAGTCTCTTTTGGGACAAAAACCGAACATTGGCGAGGACGGATATCCCATTCTAAACTATGAGAATGCAGATACAATGTTAGATTACGTTTTAAACTATAATGCGGCAAATCCGGAAAGTCCGATTTTGGTGCGTGGTCATGTTTTGGTGTGGCATTCACAGACGCCTGAGTGGTTTTTCCATGAAAATTATGATGCAACACAGCCATATGTAACGACAGATGTGATGAACGCACGTATGGAGAATTACATTGCGCAGGTCATGGCGCATTATCATGGCGAGGAAAGTCCATACTGCGGTTTGATTTATGCATGGGATGTCGTAAATGAAGCGATTAACGACGGTGACGGCGGATTGCGCACAGACTCCTCCTGGTACAATGTGTACGGAGATGAGGAATTTATTTTAAAAGCATTTACCTATGCAAATCAGTATGCTCCGGCAGAAGTAAAATTATTTTACAATGACTATAATGAAACAAATGCACAGAAATGCGAAGGTATCTGTAAACTGCTTGAGACAATCAAAGTGGAGCCGATGGCGAGAATTGATGGTATGGGAATGCAGGGACATTACAGCATGGAAGCTCCGACTGTCGGGCAGTTTGAACAGGCAGTTCATGCCTATGCGGCGATTGTGGATGAGATTCAGATTACAGAGCTGGATATGAAATCCGGTAGCGACTATGACGGAAGCGATCAACGGGCGGAATATACAAAACAGGCATACCGCTACAAAGATTTTTTTGACAAGATTACTGTGCTTAGCAGTGAAGGAGTCAACATTTCAGGTGTGACGCTATGGGGAACGCATGACGGTGCATCCTGGTTACAAAGCTCTAATTCCGTAGGCGGATCCGCAGATGGAAGCAGACCGCAGTGCCCACTACTTTTTGATGATAATTTAAATGCAAAACCGGCTTATTGGGCATTAGTCGATCCGTCAAGACTGGAACCGCTTGTTCGGAATATCACAATTTTACAGACCATAGATGGCAGCATGGAACGGAGCGATGCGGTCAGCTATCAGAGAAATGGTACAGAAGTCAGTTTTAAAACGGCATGGAATCAAGATGGAATATCTGTATGGGTACGTGTGGAGGATGAACAGAACTCGGATTCGGATGCAGTTACGGTATATATTGATCGTGAGAATACCGCAAGTGATGGTGCGGCAGTAGAATCTTTTACCGTTGCCCGCAGTGAAGCGGCTGAGGTAGATGGAGGATACGAAGCAGAAGTTGTGATTCCGATGACAAAGATTACGGCGGCGGAAAAAATAGGGTTTGACATTGCAGTCAACAATGACGGTGAAATCTGTTCTTTTAACGATTTGAAAAACACGCAGGCATCCGGCAGTAAATACTATGCGCAGGCGATGTTTAAACCATATATGGTAATTGAAAAAGGCACTGCAGTGATAGATGGAGAGCCGGATACGGTATGGGAAGATGTGAGCGATGTACCGCTGGCGATTGTTACAGGTTCGGTAGCGGCTTCCGCAAAAGTGAAACTGTTGTGGGACGAGAAGAATTTGTACGTGTATGCATTGGTGGAGGACCCGGTTTTAAACGCAGATGCAGCAGATGAATATCAACAGGATTCCTTGGAGGTATTCATTGATGAGAACAATCATAAATCAGATGCTTATGAGACAGATGACAAGCAGTATCGTATCAGTTATGAAAATTTGCATTCTTTCAATGGAAGCGAGTGCAAGGAGGATTATGTGACATCGGAGGTTACAATCACAGATACCGGGTATGTAATTGAATCCGCTTATGCTTGGACTGAGATTATGCCACAGGCAGGTTCGGGGATTGGTATTGAATTGCAGCTTAACGAAGCCGACGAGACCGGAAACAGAACGGGAACATTAAGCTGGTTTGATGAAAGCGGGATGGGATGGTCTTCGCCGTCCGTATTCGGAACAGCAATATTGGTAGAAACGAAAAAGTAGAGAAAACGCAGTATGAGTCACAGGATGAAAAAGGATGCCACTTCATTTGAAGTGGCATCCTTTTGACTTATTTCTTGTATTCAAGCGCGGCTTCCACAAAGCCTTTAAATAATGGATGTGGTCTGTTTGGTCTGGACTTAAGCTCCGGATGAGCCTGTGTTGCAATAAACCAAGGGTGATCCGGAATCTCTATCATTTCTACAATTCTTCCGTCCGGAGAAGTTCCGCAAAGCTTCATCCCGTTCTCAGTCAGTGCCGCGCGGAAGTCGTTGTTGACTTCGTAGCGATGTCTGTGGCGCTCGTGAATCTCCTCAGAACCATAGACTTCATATGCTTTGGAATCCTTGTTTAAGATACAAGGATAAGAACCTAGTCTTAAGGTTCCGCCGATATCCTCTACGCCGTTCTGATCCGGCATCAGTGCGATTACTGGATGTGTGGTATTCGGGTCAAGCTCGATGCTGTGTGCATCATGGTAACCGCAGACATGTCTTGCGTACTCAATGATGGCAACCTGCATGCCGAGGCAGAGTCCTAAGTAAGGAATCTTGTTCTCACGTGCATACTGTGCGGCGAGAATCTTGCCTTCTACACCGCGGGAACCGAATCCACCCGGAACGAGAATTCCGGACACATCAGAGAAGAGATCGTTCACATTTTCGGCAGTCACATCTTCAGAATCAATCCATTTAATGTTGACAGTTGCGCGCTGGGCGATTCCGCCATGCTTTAATGCTTCAACAACAGAGATGTAAGCGTCGTGCAGCGCAATGTATTTTCCGACTAAGGCAATGGTTACTTCTTTATTTGGATGGCGAAGCGCATCTACCATGGCTTCCCAGTCTTTTAAGTTGGGTTCCGGGCAATCTAAGTGTAGTGATTCGCAGGCCACTTTTGCAAGGTTCTCCTTTTCCATAGCGAGCGGAGCTTCGTACAAATATTCTACATCCAGATTCTGCAGCACATGGTCACTTGGCACATTACAGAAAAGAGCAATCTTATCCTTGATGCTCTGGTCAAGCTCATGCTCACAACGGCAGACGATGATATCCGGCTGGATACCCATTCCTTGAAGTTCCTTAACACTTGCCTGTGTAGGCTTTGTCTTTAGCTCACCGGAAGCCTTAATATATGGAATCAATGTAACATGAATGAGGATGGCGTTTTCACGTCCAACTTCGTGCTGGAACTGGCGGATTGCCTCAAGGAAAGGCTGACTTTCGATGTCGCCGACGGTTCCGCCTACCTCGATGATGGCGATATGGGTATCGTTTGAGGTGAAGTTGCGATAAAAACGGCTTTTAATCTCATTTGTAATATGAGGGATAACCTGAACTGTTCCGCCTCCGAAATCACCGCGGCGCTCTTTCTGAAGTACAGACCAGTATACTTTTCCGGTCGTTACGTTGGAATTTTTGGTCAGGCTTTCGTCGATAAAACGCTCATAATGACCTAAGTCCAAATCGGTTTCTGCGCCGTCATCGGTCACGAAAACTTCACCATGTTGAATTGGGTTCATAGTTCCGGGGTCGATGTTGATATACGGGTCGAATTTCTGCATGGTCACTTTATATCCACGAGCTTTTAATAATCTCCCGAGGGAAGCAGCCGTGATACCTTTACCAAGACCGGAAACGACACCGCCAGTGACAAAGACATATTTTACAGGCATAGGGTTATCCTCCTCATAATAGTATCCGATTGTGTAGTTTTTTAACTAGGACAGTATACAACTAAGTTTTTCTAAAATCTACACTAATTTAAAAAAAAATAAAAATTTTTGGACAGGATAGAAAAAAACGATTTTAGAAACAATTTAGAAAAGACAAGAAAAGTTCATGAACTGTGTATTGCTTTTGCTTTTTAATTTCAATATAATAAAGAAGATATACGATAGAATCAGATGGGTTTGTAAGCAGAAGCTATCTGTTAGGAAAGGATAAATTGTTTTATGGATAATCAAGGACCAAACAATAACAATAATGGAAATCCGAATGGAGGAAATGGTGGCGGCAACGGTGGCAAGGACAATCGCAACAGCCAGATAATCATGGCGTTTATTTTAGTTTCGCTGGTGGTTCTTTTCGTTATGAGCGTGGTAATGAATCAGGTCAGTGAGATGAGCACGGAAGAAGTCTCTTATACCGAGTTTCTGGATATGGTGACGGGCGAAGGCAAATGGGAAGGACAGAGTGTAGAGTCTGTAGAGATAGGAAGTTATCAGATTGACATCACGATGAAGTCAGATAACGGATTGCCGTATGGAAAAACTTATTACTGCGGCATTGTAGACGATAATACACTGATTCCTCTTTTGAAAAAGTATGATGTAGAAATCAGAGGCGTCATTCCGGATAATACATCGACGATGATTCTCGGCGTGTTATCTTATTTGATCCCGATAGCACTCATCTGGGTATTGCTTGGTGTGGCAATGCGCAAGATGGGCGGCGGCGCAATGGGTGTTGGAAAGAGCAACGCCAAGGTTTATGTAGAGCGCCAGACAGGTGTTACATTCAAGGATGTTGCAGGACAGGATGAAGCGAAGGAATCACTGCAGGAAGTAGTCGATTTTTTGCATAATCCTAAGAAGTATCGCGATATCGGAGCGAAGCTTCCGAAGGGAGCGCTCCTTGTGGGACCTCCTGGTACCGGTAAAACCCTTCTTGCAAAAGCGGTTGCAGGAGAGGCAAAGGTGCCGTTCTTCTCATTGGCAGGTTCTGATTTTGTGGAGATGTTTGTCGGCGTGGGTGCGTCTCGCGTGAGAGATTTGTTCAAGGAAGCACAGAAACAGGCACCGTGTATTATCTTCATCGATGAGATTGATGCAATAGGAAAGAGCCGTGACAACAGATATGGCGGCAATGATGAGCGTGAGCAGACGTTGAACCAGTTGCTTGCGGAGATGGATGGATTTGATACCTCAAAAGGACTTTTGATTCTGGCGGCGACAAACCGGCCGGAAGTATTGGATAAGGCATTACTTAGACCGGGGCGCTTTGACCGTCGTATTATCGTGGATAAGCCGGACTTAAAGGGACGTCTTGAGACACTTAAGGTTCATTCTAAGGATGTTATGATGGATGAGACGGTTGATTTGGATGCATTGGCGTTGGCGACGGCGGGATTGGTTGGTTCTGACCTTGCCAATATGATTAATGAGGCAGCAATCAATGCGGTAAAGAACGGAAGAAAGTTTGTGAATCAGTCCGACCTTTTTGACGCATTCGAGCTTGTAGCAGTCGGCGGCAAAGAGAAGAAAGACCGCATCATGAGTGATAAAGAACGCAAGATTGTCGCATACCACGAAGTTGGACACGCGATGGTAACAGCACTTCAGAAAAATACAGAGCCGGTACAAAAGATTACAATTGTGCCCAGAACGATGGGGGCACTCGGATATACGCTGCAGACACCGGAAGAAGAGAAGTTCCTACAGACCAAGGAAGAACTTTTGGCAAAGATTACGACTTATATGGCTGGACGTGCGGCAGAAATGCTGGTCTTCGGTTCCGCTACCAGTGGTGCGGCGAACGATATTGAAAATGCGACGGCAATCGCGCGTGCAATGGTAACACAGTATGGAATGTCTGAGAAATTCGGCATGATGTGTCTGGCGACTGTGGAAAATCAGTATCTGGATAATCGTGCAGGGTTGATTTGCGGTGAAGACACTGCAGCACAGATAGATAAGGAAGTGTTATCCATTATCAACAACTCTTACGATGAGGCGATACGCTTGCTGACGGAGAATCGTGAGGTGTTGGATAAGATTTCCGATTACCTGTACGAACATGAGACAATTACCGGTAAAGAGTTTATGAAAATTTTCCGTGAACTGAAGGGAATTCCGGAGCCGGAGGAAGAAGCTGACAAGAAGACATTTTTTGAGCAGGCAGAGGAGGCACGCAAAGCGCTGGATGAGGTGGCAGAAGGGAATGAGCGGACAGATGCGAATGCAGTGGAGCCCCCGAAGACCATGTGGCTCTCGGATGATATGTTCGAGGATGAACGAATTGATGGTGAATAATGTTTGACATAGCAGAAGAACTAAGAAAACTCCCGGATCAACCGGGAGTTTACATTATGCATGACAGCCGCGATGCGATAATCTATATCGGGAAAGCGGTCAGCTTAAGAAAAAGAGTGCATCAGTATTTTCAGCCAAGTCATGATGAAGGAATCAAAAAGGCGCAGATGGTGAAACAGATTGCGCGTTTTGAGTATATTATCACGGACTCCGAGCTGGAAGCGTTGGTGTTGGAGTGTAATCTGATTAAGGAGCATCGGCCGAAGTATAACACGATGCTGAGAGATGATAAGACATATCCGTATATCAGGGTGACTCTTGGAGAGGATTTTCCGAGGGTCCTCTTTTCACGTCAGCAGAAGAAGGATAAGTCCAGATATTTTGGCCCCTATACGAGTGCAGGAGCGGTAAAAGATACCATAGAACTGGTAAATAAGATATACCAGCTACGCACCTGTAACCGAAATCTCCCGCGAGACACCGGGAAGGAGCGCCCGTGTTTGAATTACCATATTCACCAGTGCGCGGGACCATGTCAGGGGTATATCAGTAAAGAGGCATACAGAGAGCGCATTGATGCAGTAATTGAATTCCTGAACGGGAATTACGCGCCGGTGCTGAAATCCTTGGAAGAGAAGATGAAGGAAGCTTCTGCGAACTTAGAGTTTGAGAAGGCAATCGAATATCGCGAACTTCTTGGCAGCGTCAAGCAGATTGCGCAGAAGCAGAAAATTACGCATACCGATGGTGAGGATAAAGACATTATTGCTTATGCAGCGGATGACAGAGATGCGGTAGTGCAGGTCTTTTTTATCCGTGATGGAAAACTCATTGGTAGGGACCACTTTTATGTGAGAATCGGAGCGGAAGACACCGGTCCTCAGATACTTGGTACATTTATCAAACAGTTCTATTCGGGAACTCCGTTTATCCCACGGGAGGTTATGTTGCCGGAGGCGATTGAGGAACCGGAGGTGCTGGCAGACTGGCTGACAGAAAAGCGCGGCGGAAAAGTCTATATCCGTGTGCCGCAGAAGGGTATGAAAGAGAAGCTTGTGGAGCTTGCTCAGAAGAATGCAGAACTGGTGCTTTCACAGGACAAAGAGAAGATTAAGCAGGAAGAAGGACGTACGATTGGTGCACTGAAAGAAATCGAGAGGCTTCTTGATATGGAAAATCTACAGCGCGTGGAGGCGTTTGATATCTCTAACACCAACGGATTTGAGACGGTAGGTTCTATGATTGTCTATGAAAAGGGAAAACCGAAGCGAAGTGATTATCGCAAATTCAAGCTAAAGACAATCAGCGGACCGGATGATTATGCATCTATGTATGAAGTCCTGACCAGAAGATTTGTGCACGGTATGAGGGAGATGGCGCAGATAGAAGAAAAGGAATTATCTGAGGAATATGGCAGCTTCACCAGATTCCCGGACCTCATCATGATGGACGGTGGCAGGGGACAGGTCAACATCGCGTTGAGGGTCTTAGATGAACTGAAATTAAATATTCCGGTATGTGGTATGGTAAAGGATGATAATCATCGTACGCGTGGGTTATATTATAATAATGTGGAAATCCCGATTGACCGGAGTAGTGAGGGATTCAAGCTGATTACGCGGATACAGGATGAGGCACACCGCTTTGCAATCGAGTATCATCGCTCACTGCGAAGCAAGGAGCAGGTACATTCTGTCCTGGATGATATCCCGGGAATCGGACCGGCGCGCAGAAAGGCACTCATGAAAAAATACCAGTCATTAGATGCAATCAAGAATGCTTCGATAGAAGACCTTGCCGAGACTGAGGCAATGAATGAGCAGGCGGCGCAGGAGGTATATCGATTTTTCCGTAAAGTTGAAGAATAGCACGCTGTATGGTATACTGCTTTTAAAGTAAGTGAGGCGTAGTAAGCGCAAAGGAGAATAGAATATGAATGGTGTTGGTGTAGCGAAAATCGTACAAATTATGGATTTGTATAACTTTTTGCCGGATATGGAATTAAAGGGACATCGCATTATGGTCAGCGATGTGAACCGACCGGCGTTGCAGTTGAGTGGATACTTCGAGCATTTTGAACAGTCGCGTGTTCAGATTATCGGTACGGTAGAGTATACGTATCTGCAGAAGCTGGATGAGAAGAAAAAAGAGGAAATTTATCGGGCATTTATGGAATATGATATTCCATGTGTGATATTCTGTAGAGACCTTCAGCCGGATGCGATGTTTTTACAGATTGCGCAGGAGCGAGGGCTTCCGGTGCTTGGAACCAAGCGGAGTACTTCTGAGTTCATGGCAGAGCTGATTTACTGTCTGAGTGAGCAGCTTGCGCCGTGTATCACGATTCATGGCGTACTTGTGGATGTCTATGGTGAAGGACTTTTAATCATGGGTGAGAGTGGTATCGGTAAGAGTGAGGCTGCACTGGAACTGGTAAAGCGCGGGCATCGACTGGTAACCGATGATGTAGTAGAAATTCGTAAGATTAATGAACACACCCTGATTGGAACATCACCGGACATCACCAGATACTTTATCGAACTGCGAGGTATCGGTATTATCGATGTAAAGACTCTGTTTGGTGTTGAGTGTGTAAAGGAAAAACAACAAATCGACCTTGTCATCAAGCTGGAAGATTGGAAGAAAGATAATGAATATGACCGCCTTGGCTTGGAGGAGGAATATACAGAGTTCCTTGGCAATAAAGTTGTATGCCATTCCCTGCCGATTCGTCCGGGACGTAACCTTGCAGTTATCTGTGAAGCTGCGGCAGTCAATCATAGACAGAAGAAGATGGGTTACAATGCAGCTCAGGAGCTGTACCGTCGTGTGCAGGCGAACCTGACGAAAAAGTCTGACGAAGATGACGAATAGCAATGAGCAGTGCCAGCCTGCGCAGATACAAATATTCATGCTTGCATGAAAATATTTGTATCTGTGTGGGCTGATAGGGCGAATGCCCGCAGCGAGATGAAACGAAGTGGAATTGAGCTGGGCACTGCGAAGAGAATGAAAAAAAGTTTGATAGGGAGAAGTGTCCCAGCCAGCCTGCGCAGATTAACAGAAATAAAGAAAACATAAAGGAGTAATTATCATGGAACGAATGAATGCATGGGAGAAATATCCGGAAGGGAAAAAGAGAGATGAGGTATACACCTTTGCGGAGGGGTATCGTAAGTTTATCTCTGAATGCAAGACCGAGCGCGAGTGTGTCTCTGCACTTGCAGCAGAGGCAGAGAAAGCCGGATTTAAGAGTTTAGAGAAGATTATCGAGAAAGGCAAGAAGTTAAAGGCAGGCGATAAGGTGTACGCAAACAATATGGGCAAGGGTCTGGCATTGTTTGTTCTTGGTAAAAAGGATTTAGAGTACGGTATGAATATTCTCGGTGCACATATTGATTCTCCGAGAATGGATTTGAAGCAGGATCCGTTGTATGAGGACAGCGATTTTGCAATGCTTGATACACACTATTACGGTGGTATCAAAAAGTATCAGTGGGTAACACTTCCACTGGCGCTTCACGGAGTAATTGCAAAGAAAGACGGTACTCTTGTGCAGGTGAACATCGGTGATAAGCCGGGGGATCCTGTTTTTGGTGTAAGTGATCTGTTGGTTCACCTTTCCGGTGAGCAACTGGAGAAAAAGGCAGCAAAGGTTATCGAGGGCGAGAACTTAGATCTGATAATTGGAAGCATTCCTGCATCTGAGAAGAAGGATGACAAGGAAGCAACACAGCCGGCAGAAGCTGTCCGAGAAAAAGTAAAAGCAAATATCATGAAAATCCTCGAGAAAGAATATGGTATAGAAGAGGAGGACTTCCTCTCAGCAGAGATTGAGGTCGTGCCTGCAGGCGATGCACGCGATTACGGTTTTGACCGCAGCATGATTATGGGATACGGACACGATGATCGTGTGTGTGCTTACCCGTCTTTTATGGCAATCCTTGCGATGGAGAAGCCGGAGATTACCAGTGTTTGCCTCTTAGTGGACAAGGAAGAGATTGGAAGTGTAGGTGCCAGCGGCATGCAGTCCCGTTTCTTTGAAAATACGGTGGCGGAGGTAATGAATGCAGCAGGCACATATTCTGAGCTTGCATTAAGACGTGCACTTAAGAATTCGAGTGTACTTTCCTCCGATGTATCCGCAGCATTTGACCCGAACTTCCCATCTGTGATGACGAAGCGCAATGCAGCTTACTTTGGAAGAGGTTTGGTATTCAATAAATATACCGGATCAAGAGGAAAATCCGGTTCAAACGACGCAAATGCAGAGTACGTTGGCGAGTTGCGCGCAATCATGGATAAGAATGAAGTGGCATTCCAGACAGCGGAGCTTGGCAAAGTAGATCAGGGCGGCGGCGGAACCATCGCTTACATCCTTGCAAATTATGGAATGAAAGTAATTGACAGTGGCGTTGCAGTGCTTAACATGCATGCACCATGGGAGATTATCAGTAAAGTAGATTTATATGAGGCATATCGTGGATATGTAGCATTCTTAAATGAGCAGGCATAATTATCAGGAGACAAACTATGGACCAGAAGTTTATTGAGGAATTACAGGGGATTGTAGGGGGGAAAAACATACGGCAGATGGAGCCGATGAGTAAACACACGACATTTCGCGTGGGTGGCCCTGCAGATGTGATGGTGTGGCCGAACGGTGAGGCACTGTCGCAGGTAATTCGTCTGTGCACACAGCGGGGAGAGCCGTACTATATTGTGGGAAATGGCAGTAACCTTCTGGTTGGAGATGGAGGTATCCGAGGTGTTGTCATTGAGATGGGCAAGGGGCAGGATACACTCTGTGTAGAAGAGAATCAAATTGTGGCAGGAGCGGGAACGCTCCTGTCAAAAGCTGCGAATCTCGCAGCGGAGCATGGACTTAGCGGAATGGAATTTGCAGCAGGAATTCCGGGAACGATTGGCGGCGCGGTTGTGATGAATGCAGGTGCCTATGGTGGGGAGATGAAAGACGTCATTGAGCATGTGACTGTGTTGCAACCAAATGGCGAGGAGTTAACGCTTGCAGCAGCGGAGTTGGAATTGGGATATCGCAGAAGCTGCATTATCGAACGGGGATACATCGTGACGCAGGCGGTGCTAAAGCTCGTGCCGGGAGACAAATCGGAAATCCTTAACTATATGAAAGAACTGCGGGAGCAGCGTACGACAAAGCAGCCGTTAGAATATCCAAGCGCGGGAAGTACGTTTAAGCGCCCGGAAGGATATTATGCAGGAAAGCTGATACAGGATGCCGGGTTGCGCGGATACCGGGTGGGCGGTGCGCAGGTATCTGAAAAGCATTGCGGATTTGTGATTAACCTGGGCCAAGCGACGGCGGCAGATATTCGTAAGCTAATCGGGGATGTGCAGGCTGAGGTTGAAAAACAGTTTCAGGTGAGACTGGAGCCGGAAGTTAAGATGGTAGGAGAATTTTAAGAAGCGCTTGGAGGCAAGACATGAAGTTTGTGATACTTACCGGCATGTCCGGGGCAGGAAAAAGTACAGCGATAAAGATGATGGAAGATATTGGGTTTTACTGTGTAGATAATCTTCCAATCGCATTGTTGGAGAAGTTTGTAGAACTCTCAGATTTGCAACAGAATACAGAACTTCAGAAGGTTGCGGTCGGCATTGATATCCGAAACGGACAGGCATTGGAAGAATTACGAGACGTTTTGGACCGAATTAAAGGTACAGGAGTCGGTTATGAAATCCTTTTTCTGGATGCAGAGGATTCTGTTCTTGTAAAACGTTACAAGGAGACGAGAAGGAATCATCCGTTATCCGGCGGAGAACGAGTAGACAAAGGCATTGAGGAAGAAAGAAAAAGGCTGGCGTTCCTTAAGGAACGGGCAGATTACATTATAGATACGAGCCGTCTTTTGACGAGAGAGTTGAGGGCGGAGTTGGACAAGATATTTGTGCAGAATCAGGATTATAAGAACCTGTTCATTACAATTTTGTCGTTCGGATTTAAGTACGGAATTCCGGCGGATTCGGATTTAGTTTTTGATGTACGATTTTTGCCGAATCCCTATTATGTAGAGGGGCTTCGGGCAAAGACCGGAAATGACCAAGAGATACAGGAGTATGTGCTTCAATTTAAAGAAGCGCATGAGTTTATGGAAAAACTGGAGGACATGTTGAATTTCCTGATTCCGAATTATATTACGGAGGGAAAAAACCAGTTGGTAATTTCCATCGGCTGCACAGGAGGCAAACATCGTTCTGTGACGCTGGCGAATGAGTTATACCGTAAACTTTCCGGAAGAAAAGAATATGGCGTGAAGATTGAACATCGGGACATCGGAAAAGATACATTGCGTGGAAAGTAATTGGGAGAGAAATATGTCGTTTTCAAGTGAAGTCAAAGAGGAACTGGCAAAACATGTGGGAAAGAGCCGGCATTGCCAGTTAGCAGAACTGGCGGCGTTGATTGCTTTTGAGTGCAGAGTCAATACGGCGGATTCGGAGAATCAACCACTCAAAGAGAAGTATCAGTTGCTGGTACATAAATTGTTTGAAGACAATGGCGCTTTTGGTGCAGGAGATGAGAGGCGGATTCTTGAGGCAGTCAAGATGTGGGATGATGCAACGGGAAAGCCTCATCCGACAGAAACGGTCAATGGAATTTTGATACAGCAGAGCTGTTGTAAGAGAGCATTCGTAAGAGGAGCATTTTTGGCGAGTGGCTCCATCAGTGATCCGAATAAATCCTATCATTTTGAGGTTGTGTGTAGGAGTGAGGAGCAGGCAAAGCAGTTGTGCGATGTTATCAATAGCTTTGGCATGGATGCTAAAATTGTTGCACGTAAAAAGTATCAGGTGGTTTATCTCAAGGAAGGTGCACAGATTGTTGACATGCTAAACATCATGGAAGCTCATGTGGCGCTCATGAATTTAGAAAATGTCAGAATTTTGAAAGAAATGCGTAATTCGGTGAATCGTAAAGTAAACTGTGAAACGGCGAACATCAGCAAGACGGTGAATGCTGCCGTACAGCAATTACGGGACATTGAATATATAAGGGAGACAGCCGGACTTAGCAGTTTGCCGGATAATTTGAGAGAGATGGCACTGCTTCGGTTGGAATATCCCGATGCGCCGCTGAAGGAGTTGGGTACATACTTAAATCCGCCAGTCGGAAAGTCAGGTGTAAATCATAGACTCCGCAAAATCAGCGAGATTGCAGAAAGCCTGCGGTAGTAGTAACTGGTTTTTGGGAAGTGAGAAAGGTGAGGAAAATGAAAAAGAGTGTAGTAATTCGGATGCAGGGAGAGTTTGAAGCGAGACCGATTGCAAATCTGGTGCAGGAGGCAAATAAGTATACCAGCCAGATTTACCTGGAGGTAGATGAAAAGCGTGTGAACGCGAAGAGCATTATGGGAATGATGAGCCTGGCACTTATGAATGGTGACACAGTAGTGCTGGATGTGCAGGGGGAGGATGAAGAAGCGGCAATCGCCGGCTTAGAGAAGTTCCTTGCAGAGTAAGAATAGAAATAGGGTGTATAAATAATATGGGTATGAAGAAGAAATTGTTGTTTGTTTTTAATCCGCATTCCGGCAAGGCGCAGATTCGAACGCAGATTTTTGAAATCGTAGATACGATGGTTAAGGCAGACTACGAAGTGACAATCTATCCGACACAGGCATCCGGCGATGCGACGCAGAAGGTGGAGCAGGAGGCCGGAAATTATGATTTGGTGGTCTGTAGCGGCGGTGACGGGACCTTAGATGAAGCGGTGACCGGTATGATGCACCGCGACAAAAAGGTGCCACTCGGATATATCCCGGCAGGAAGTACCAACGATTTTGCAACATCACTCGGCATACCGAAGGATATGATAAAGGCGGCGTGGAATGCGGTGAGTGGAAAGAACTTTGCTTGTGATGTCGGCGCGTTCAACGGAGATTATTTTGTATATGTGGCAGCGTTCGGATTGTTTACGGATGTGTCCTATAAGACCAGCCAGGAATGGAAGAATGTGCTTGGGCATGCGGCGTATATTCTTGAGGGCGTGAGAAGTTTACATGATATACCATCGTACCTGATGCAGGTGGAGTGTAACAATACACATATGCAGGGCGAGTTTATTTATGGTATGATTAGCAATTCCACTTCAGTCGGAGGCTTTAAAGGAATGACCGGCAAGGATGTATTGTTGGATGACGGTGTGTTTGAGGTTACTCTAATTAAGAAGCCGAGAAATCCAATGGAATTGAATGAAATTATCGCTTCTTTGATTAATCTGGTAGATGATACCGATATGGTATATTCTTTCAAGACGAATGAGGTAAAGTTCCTGTCAAAGCAGTCGATTGCATGGACTTTGGACGGTGAATTCGGAGGGGATCATACGGAGGTTGTAATTCAAAACCTATGCAAGGCAGTAGAGATTATGGTTCCGTCTGAGGAAATGCAGGAATAAAGATTGTTATATTTTTAACTTTATTTTTTGTATAAAGTAATATATAATACCGTTAGGGTAAAATTGTCGCTTGCGGCGAATATAAAAAATAGGGAGGATTCTAATATGTTAGTATCTGCAAAAGAAATGCTTGAAAAAGCAAAAGCCGGTCATTATGCAGTAGGTCAGTTCAACATCAACAACCTGGAGTGGACAAAGTCCATCCTTTTGACAGCAGAGGAGTGCAAATCTCCGGTTATCCTTGGCGTATCGGAGGGTGCCGGTAAGTACATGACAGGATATAAGACAGTTGCTGCTATGGTTAAGGCTATGATTGAGGAGCTTAATATTACAGTTCCTGTAGCATTACATTTGGACCATGGCTCCTATGAAGGATGCTTAAAGTGTGTAGAAGCCGGATTCTCATCCATTATGTTTGATGGTTCTCATTACCCGATTGAGGAGAATGTGACAAAGACGACAGAGCTTGTTGCATTGGCACACAAGAATGGTATGTCCATCGAGGCAGAAGTTGGTTCTATCGGTGGTGAGGAAGACGGTGTTGTAGGTATGGGTGAGTGTGCAGATCCGGAGGAGTGCAAGAGAATTGCAGACCTTGGTGTGGATATGCTTGCAGCCGGTATCGGTAATATTCATGGAAAATATCCGGAAAACTGGGCAGGACTCAGCTTTGAGACATTGGATGCTATCCAGAAACTGACAGGCAGTATGCCGTTGGTACTTCATGGCGGTACAGGTATTCCGGAGGATATGATTAAGAAGGCAATCTCTCTTGGCGTTGCTAAAATTAACGTTAATACAGAGTGCCAGTTATCTTTCGCAGATGCAACACGTAAATATATCGAGGCAGGTAAGGACTTAGAAGGTAAGGGATTTGACCCGCGTAAGCTTTTAGCTCCGGGCGCAGAAGCTATCAAGGCTACCGTTAAGGAGAAGATGGAGTTGTTTGGCTCTGTAGGAAAAGCAAACTAAATGGCAATTAACGACAAAAATTTTGCACTTTACTTTAAATTATTGTGAATTTTGTAAAAGTTAAAAAAATATAAAATTTTTGCTTGCAATTCATTTGGAAAAGTATTATCTTAATACCAACAAAACAATGTGAGCGATGAACAAGGGTGTTCCAATAGACTTGGAATGCCCTTTTTTCTGTAATAAGACAGGAAACGGAAGTTACGGTTGAAATCTCTCGGAAAATCGCGTACATTAGAATAAGCAAATCTAGTCTCAGGGGATTAGATAAGTGAAAAGAAAGGATGTAGAAAATGAGCGAAACAGGATATCTTAATGTAACAGAAATCTTTGGCGAGAACGTCTTTAATGATTCTGTGATGCAGGCGCGTCTGCCGAAGAAAGTATACAAGAAATTAAAAGAAGTTATCGATGAGGGCAAGGAGCTTGATCTTGAGACAGCGGATGTTGTTGCACATGAGATGAAGGAATGGGCAATCGAAAAGGGCGCTACCCATTATACTCATTGGTTCCAGCCGCTTACCGGAGTAACTGCTGAGAAGCATGATTCTTTTATTACTGCACCGATGGAGAACGGTAAGGTGTTGATGAGCTTTTCCGGCAAGGAACTGATTAAGGGCGAACCGGATGCATCTTCTTTTCCGTCCGGTGGACTGAGAGCGACATTCGAGGCAAGAGGATATACTGCGTGGGATTGCACTTCTCCGGCATTCGTAAGACAGGATGCGGCAGGTGCGACTCTTTGTATTCCGACGGCATTTTGCTCTTATACAGGTGATGCGCTTGATCAGAAGACACCGCTGCTTCGTTCTATGGAAGCAATCAATGAACAGTCACTTCGTCTGATTCGTTTGTTTGGAAATACTACATCTAAAAAAGTTACTCCTTCTGTAGGACCGGAGCAGGAATACTTCATCGTAGACAGAGAGAAGTACTTACAGAGAAAAGACTTAATCTTCACTGGACGCACCTTATTCGGTGCGATGCCTCCAAAAGGACAGGAGATGGATGATCATTACTTCGGAGCAATCCGTGAGAGAATTGCAGCATTCATGAAGGATGTGAACGAGGAACTCTGGAAGCTCGGTGTTACTGCCAAGACACAGCATAACGAGGTTGCTCCGGCACAGCATGAGTTGGCTCCTATTTATGCACAGGCAAATGTGGCAGTTGATCATAATCAGCTTGTTATGGAAACCTTAAAGAAAGTGGCAGGACGTCACGGATTACAGTGTCTGCTTCACGAGAAACCATTTGCAGGAGTAAACGGTTCCGGTAAGCACAACAACTGGTCCATTACCACAGATGATGGTATTAACCTGTTAGACCCGGGTAAGACACCGCACGACAACGTACAGTTCCTGTTAGTATTATCATGTATCTTAAAAGCAGTTGATACACATGCAGATCTTCTCAGAGAGTCCGCAGCGGATGTCGGAAATGATCACAGACTTGGCGCAAACGAGGCGCCGCCGGCTATTATTTCTATCTATCTGGGCGAACAGTTGCAGGATGTATTGACTCAGTTAATCAGCACCGGTGAGGCAACACACAGCATTGCAGGTAAGAAGCTGGAGACTGGCGTTAAGACACTTCCGGACTTCATGAAAGATGCGGCTGACCGTAACAGAACATCGCCGTTTGCATTTACCGGTAATAAGTTTGAGTTCCGTATGGTTGGTTCTCAGGATTCCATCGCGCAGCCGAACGTAGTATTAAATACGATTGTTGCAGAGGCATTTTCCGAGGCATGTGATGTGCTTGAAAAAGCAGACGACTTTGAGATGGCAGTGCATGACCTGATTAAGAAATATGCAACAGAGCATCAGAGAATTGTATTTAACGGAAACGGATATTCTGACGAATGGGTTGCAGAGGCAGAGAAACGTGGTCTTCCAAATATCAAGTCTATGGTAGATGCAATCCCTGCGTTGAATACCGAGAAGGCAGTTGCTTTATTTGAGAAGTTCAAAGTATTTACAAAGGCTGAGCTGGATTCCCGTGTAGAGATTGAGTATGAGACTTATGCAAAAGAAATTAACATCGAAGCAAAAGCGATGATTGATATTGCAACCAAGCAGATTATTCCTGCTGTTATCAAGTACACAACCGTGTTGGCAGAGTCTATCAATGCAGTGAAAGCTGCATGTGGTGCAGATGTCAGTGTACAGACTGAGATATTGACAGAGGTATCTGATTTGCTTTCCGATTCGAAGGTGGCACTTGCAAAGTTACAGGAAGTAACTGAGAAGGCTGCAGCTATGGAAGAGGGAAGAGAGCAGGCTGTATACTACAGAGATGTTGTAAAGACAGCTATGGATGAGCTCAGAGCACCGGTTGATAAGCTTGAGATGTTGGTAGATAAGTCCATGTGGCCAATGCCATCCTACGGAGACTTAATTTTTGAAGTATAATATGAACAAAAGAGCCGTAGGCTCTTGAGCGGTGTACTGTGGATTAGGACACAAAAAAATCCCTTAAAAGGGAGGATTGCCAGGTAACACAGTTACCTGGCAGATTATGAAAAAGTTTTTGTGGGTAGTAACAAATACTGATAACTATCGTTTGTATGGTTATAGTATATGGCGCAGAAATGAAGTTTTCATGTTTACATAATGAAAGAACTTTGAATCTTACATGAATAAATTGTGAACAGAAAAATTTATCAAGTATAATAAAATAGCGGTATTTTTTCGAACCACGAAGCTGTGGATGAGGGAAAAATGCCGCTATTTTTATTTTTCTGAATGAAGTGTTTGAGGAGATGCTTCTTCGGAGAATGAATATGGCGATGAAAAATGAGGAGGATTTGTTATGACGGAAGAAACAATTTTAGAATTGGTAAGTGGAAATGTTTTTGGCGTCTGGTTCTTAATAGGGGCAGCGCTGGTATTCTGGATGCAGGCAGGATTTGCAATGGTAGAGGCAGGTTTTACCAGAGCAAAGAACACCGGTAACATCCTGATGAAAAATCTGATGGATTTTTGTATTGGTACTGTTGTATTCATTCTGATTGGTTTCTCGCTTCTTTTGGGAGAGGACTGGATGGGATTTATCGGAAAACCGGGATTTGATATCTTTACCGCATATGCAGATTTCGACTTTTCCAATTTTGTGTTTAACTTAGTGTTTTGTGCAACCACCGCAACCATCGTATCCGGTGCTATGGCTGAAAGAACCAAGTTCTTATCCTATTGTGTATATTCCGGTGTGATTTCTGGCTTGATTTACCCAATCGAGGCACATTGGATTTGGGGCGGTGGCTGGTTATCACAGCTTGGCTTCCACGATTTCGCGGGTTCTTGTGCAATTCACATGGTTGGTGGTATCTCTGCATTGATTGGAGCTGCTTTCCTTGGACCACGTATTGGTAAATTTACGAAGGATAAGGCAGGTAAGATTGTAAAAGTAAATGCTTTTCCCGGACATAACCTGGCACTTGGATGCTTGGGATGCTTCATTCTCTGGTTTGGATGGTATGGATTTAACGGTGCTGCATGTACCAGCATCGAGCAGCTTGGTTCTGTATTTCTTACAACAACTGTGGCACCAGCAGTAGCAACCGTTGTATGTATGGTGTTTACTTGGGTAAGATATGGAAAGCCGGATGTATCCATGGCTATGAACGCATCTCTGGCAGGTTTGGTAGCGATTACAGCTCCATGTGATGTGACAGATTGCTTCGGCGCAATTATTATTGGTGCGGTTGCAGGTATGTTAGTTGTATTTGGTGTTTGGTTACTTGATTATAAACTTCATGTGGATGACCCGGTAGGTGCTGTCGCAGTACATATGATGAACGGTATTTGGGGAACGATTGCAACCGGTTTGTTTGCAACAACTTCCGCACCCGGAAATGATTCTGTCGTAGGTCTTTTCTATGGCGGTGGATTTCATCAGCTAGGAATTCAGTGTATAGGCGTATTGACTGTCGGCGCATGGGCAGCCATTTGTATTACAATTACATTTATTATAATTAAAGCTACAGTTGGACTTCGTGTAACGGAGGAAGAGGAAATTATCGGTCTTGATGCAACAGAGCACGGACTTACATCTGCATATGCAGGCTTCTCACTCATGGATATTTCAAACACCATGACGATGGAGATAAACGAAAATACAGACCTTGGCGAATCCGAATTCGAGGAGGCTTCCGAGGCACAGAAGAATGCCGCAATCAAGGTGGAGGCAATGCCTGTTTCTCCAAGCGGTATTTACAAGGTAGTTATCATTTCAAAATTAACAAAGTACGATCACTTAAAGAAAGCGATGAACGAACTCGGTGTAACGGGCATGACCGTGACACAGGTAATGGGCTGTGGCGTTCAGAAGGGTGCCGGCGAGAAATATCGTGGTGTTGAGATGGATGCAACCTTGTTGCCAAAGGTAAAGGTAGAAGTGGTTGTGAGCAAGATTCCGGTAGAGAAGGTTATCGAGGCTGCCAAAAAGGCACTTTATACAGGACACATCGGCGATGGTAAGATTTTTGTATACGATGTGGCGCAGGTGGTAAAGGTTCGTACCGGAGAAGAAGGTATTGCTGCACTGCAGGATGTGGAATAGTTGCACTGACCTAATTCGATTAGATCAGTGAATCTAATCCCCTTAGTTAGTATATACATCAACACGAAAAGTCCCGGCTTTTGCCGGGACTTTTCGTGTATAAAAGACCTGAATAGAGGTTTGGCTGTACAAGTAGAAACAAAATATGGTACAATGGGACTAGAAAAGCAAAACAGTTTTGCGTGATGGAGGTGTACTTATGAGCAGAAAACTTTTGTTTATCAGCAAGTATCCGGATATCATACAGGAGTTCTTGGTTGCCATGGATGGTAAAGAAGTTGAGATAGATATAGCATCGAATGGAATAGAGGCAGCGTCACGGCTAAAAAAGAATGTCTATCAGGTTGTGGTGACAGGTCTGTCATTGGATGGCTATAATGGAGAACAGATTATCACTTATTTGAATAAGAATTTTCCCAATACGGTGTGCATTATTTATACGACTACAATCAGTCCGGCGCAGCTTCATTTTTTTATTAATGAGCGAAGTGTATTTCGCGTATTCCTGCGCCCGGTAGATTTCAATAAGGAGTTTTATACAGCGCTTGAGGAAGCATTCGAGTATTATGATGTTCGTGTGGCAAATGAGCAGGACGAGGCAAACCGTGGGGCAGAAGCAGAGCAAAAAGAAAAAGAGACGATAAAGATAAGACAGCGGACTGCCAGACAAGAGCAGATGCGGCGAATGGCGGGCGGCTATATGAAACGGTTGACGGCAATGTCGTTGCAGGAATATGCAAATCGGCTTAGCGCGGAGCAGAAAGAAGAGGTAAAAGCCTTGGAATGGGAAACGGTGGGGTTGTGTTTTGGAACAGATGAATTGCAACCGGAGAACATGGAAAAGGCGGAAATGCTAACCCAAAAAGTAAAAGAGGCGGTCCGGTGATGGACCGCCTCTTGCATGTATAAAACATGGTTAATGTGCTGTATCGGTATCGCCTGTCGTATTCGCATCAGTTGATGGTGTTGCAGTATTAGAATCCGTAACGCCGGGCACCGGTGTATAGACATAATCGGTATAAGGATGATATCCTGCATTGTGATACTGACAAGTGTTTGCAAGAGCTTCTTCTGTTAAAAGATAAGGCGCATCTTCTGTTGTGCCAGGCGTGCCACCGATGATATAAACCCCGCTGGAAAGCTGATATGGGCAATTTGGACCGGCGAGCTGTCCGGTTTCTGCACAAATATTTGCAAGAATGTGGTGGTCACAATATTCGGTAGGCACTGTACCTTCCGCAAAATATTCGGTGTAAACGCTACTGCCGCGTGGATCATTTGTACATACGCCGTCAATGGCAAGTTTTCCGGACTCACGGCAAACCGTTGCGGTTACAATGCCGTCCGGTTGTGTGAAGTCTTTATATGGCAAATCTTCATGAATACGGCTCATGACTGCTCTCCAGATTTTCTTTGGATAGTTTGTATTCTCCTTGCTCTGTGAATGGTTATCGTCGTAACCGCCCCATACAACACATGTGTAATAAGGTGTGTAGCCTGCAAAGAGTGCGTCACGGCTTTTGGTGGTTGTACCGGATTTACCGGCCTGCGCCATGCTACTGCCGAAGTAGGCAGGAGTTCCGGTTCCCTGTGTCATGACATCCTCCATGGCATCGGTAAGCAGCCAAGCGGTAGTTTCCTTTAATACGGTGTGGGATTCGGAGGTGGTGTTGTCGATTAAGACATTGCCGTCATGATCCAGAATCCTCGTGTAGAACTTTGGTTTGATATAGGTACCGCCATTTGCAATAGTGGCATATGCCGCTGTCAGTTCAAGATTCGTGACACCTTTGCTTAGTCCGCCAAGTGCCAATGTCTGATTGCCGCTTTCCTCAATGCCGACAGTGGTGATGCCGAAGCTGCGGATATAATCGTAACCAAGAGACGGACCAATCTCAGCAAGTGTCTTAACGGTTACGATATTGATGGAATCGATAATTGCCTCGCGCAACGTGGTAAAGCCGCGATAGCGGTTATCGTAATTGTTGACTTCCTTTCCCTCGCCGGTGGTGTAACTGTACGGAGCATCGTCCTGTACCGTGGCGAGTGTCAATCCTCCGGCATCTAAGGCAGGCGCATAAGCTGCAATAATTTTAAAGGTAGAACCAGGCTGTCTGGTTGTGTCTGTTGCACGATTTAATGTTCGGTTGGCTACCTTATCGCCACGTCCGCCGACAATCGCCTTTACTTCGCCGGTTGATTGGTCGATAACGGTCAAAGCGGTCTGAGGCTGTAACGTGTAGGTGACTGTTTCGCTTCCGTCAACAATCGTGTCGCCCTCCACCATGATATCCGCTTTATATGTCTCAATGGCTTCGGCAGCTTCTTCCTCGCTGGAGAAAGTGATGTCGTAATTGCTGTTTGAAGAACGATAGTAGGAAAGCATGGTCTGATCACTGTAATGTTTTACTGTACCGTCAGCGGATTGAACGGATACACGATAAGAGAATGAAACTTTAGGGTTTCCCACGTAATTATCCAGATTGTTTATTTCTTCGTCGCAGATTGCCTGAATATCAGGATCCTGCGTGGACTCGATGACAAGACCACCCTGATACAGCAATTTATTTGCCTGCGTTTCTGTGTAACCCAAACGTTCAATGAGATCCTGAATAACAGCGTCTGTCATCGCATCGACAAAGTAAGAGTTAATATCTGCATCAGATGCTTCGATATTTACAAGCTGAATGCGCTCGTAGACATTATCTGCAACCGCCTCGTCATATTCTGCCTGTGTGATATAGTCCTGTTCCAACATATACTTTAAAACTGTAAGACGGCGGTCGGCATTATTCTCCGGGTTGGAGATTGGGTTATACTTCGTCGGACTTTTGGTGATTGCTGCAAGTACGGTGCACTCGGAGAGTGTTAGGTCTGAAACATCCTTGCCGAAATAGCGCTCGGATGCAACCCCGACACCCAATGTATTTTGTCCGAGGTTGATTGTGTTCAGATAATTCTCTAAAATCCAGTCTTTGTCAACAACTTTCTCAAGCTGAAGCGCAAGGTACTGTTCCTGAAACTTTCGCTCGAACTTGTCTGCCATAGACTCCTCACTTGTCCATTCGGTAAACACATTGTTCTTCAAAAGCTGCTGTGTAATGGTACTGGCACCTTCGGTAAAGTAAAAACCGGAAGCGACACCCTTGACACCGGCACGTAGGATACCCTGTAAGTCAATACCGTTGTGCTCGTAGAAACGCTCATCCTCAATTGCCACGAATGCATGCTGCAAATCCAATGGAATTTCATCGATTGTCACGTATTTACGGTTAGAACCGGAAGCAACCAGTGTTGCGGTTTGATTGCCTTCGGCATCAAGCACTGTCGTAAGATAACCGGTTGGTGTCGCATTGATATCGTCAATGGATGGGGCAGAGGCAATGATTCCGGATATTACACCGAAAGCGCTGCATCCGCCGATGACAACAACTGCAAAAAAGCATATAAGCAATGCCTTGCAAAAAACCACTCGGAATTTTTTGCGAATCATGGTACTTTTGGAAGCTAACTCGCGTTCGCGCTTCCGCGTACGTTTTTTTCCATAATTCATAATAGGCCTCCTTTTCTAAATAAACCATCAACATATTATAGCAGAGAAATTTGCCGGAATAAAGGAAAAACTGAAAATACTATACATTCTTCACATTTTCTTAAGGAATAATGTTGCCAAAGGAGAAATAAACATGGTAGTATTTTAGAAAAATAGGAAATTGTTTCGGTGCCGTTTGTCCGGCGCTTGATATAGAGGAGTTGGTTCAGATATGAAGTGTGTATATTCCGGTGGAGAAGGAGAGATTATAGAAAAAAAGTCTCGTTTTATTGCAACAGTGCGTCCGGTTACTTCCGAAGAGGAAGCAACAGCGTTTATTGCGGAAATGAAGAAGAAATATTGGGATGCAAAGCATAACTGCTCCGCATTTGTTCTTGGTGGACGGCAGGAAATCAGCCGCTGCTCCGATGATGGAGAACCGGCACAGACAGCGGGCAGACCGATGTTAGACGTACTTTTGCGCGAAGATGTCCACAATGTAGCGGTTGTGGTGACACGCTATTTTGGAGGAGTACTTCTCGGAACCGGCGGCCTCGTGCGCGCCTATCAGAAGGCGACACAGGAAGGCCTTGCGGCGAGCGTCATTATAGATAAGAAGGAAGGCAGGCGATTAACAGTCGGCACAGACTATAACGGGCTTGGCAAATTGCAGTATATGATTGCGCAGAATAATCTGACATTGATTGACACATTATATACAGAAAAGGTAGAGCTGCAGTTGATGGTGCCGTCAGAGAGTTGTCCCGCAGTTGAGAAGGAAATTATAGAGGTGACAAGCGGAAATGCCGAGATTTCATGGGGGGAAACAGTGCTGTATGCAATGGTGGGGAAAAACTTAGAAATTTTTGAAAAAAACACTTGATTTTTTTTGCGTGTCTGATATAAT
>JALEKJ010000013.1 GCA_022771695.1 Roseburia sp.
TACTTCATATCTTGTGTTATACTTGCCATGCGAGGATGCTCCTTTTGGTAGATTTGTTTTGTGGTGATTCAAATATAACATAAGAGCGGTATCCTCGCATTTTAATTATTCAGTTGTAACACATGTATTGTAATCCCACACAAATTTCTGCCACTGTGAGCTCAGATAGACTGGAAAATTTCATACAGTTATGCTATACTAATTGTCAGAATATAGCATGTTGTGTCACTAATATTTACATCAACACACAGGCAATCTCTAATTTATTTTAACGATTTCACTTCCGGTCGGGAAAAAATCCCGATATGAAACAACCGGTAACTGATTTCGAGAAATAATAACATGGCAAAGGAGAAAAAGAAATGGCAACAAACAAGTACGCAGGAACAAAAACAGAGAAAAATTTATGGGAAGCATTTGCAGGAGAATCCCAGGCAAGAAACAAGTATACCTATTTTGCATCGGTAGCCAAAAAAGCCGGTTACGAACAGATTGCAGCCATTTTTTTAAAGACTGCTGACAATGAGAAGGAACATGCCAAATTATGGTTCAAGGCATTAGGCGAGCTTGGCGATACACCTACCAATCTTTTGCATGCTGCAGAAGGTGAAAATGCAGAATGGACCGATATGTATGAACGCATGGCAAAAGACGCCGAAGAAGAAGGCTTTACCGAATTAGCCGCTCAGTTCAGAGGCGTTGCCGCAATCGAGAAGATGCACGAAGAGAGATATCGCGCACTGCTTCACAATATTGAGGCAATGGAAGTATTTAAGAAGAGCGGTGTTACCATGTGGGAGTGCCGCAACTGTGGTCACGTAGTGGTAGGCTTAGAAGCCCCGGAAGTTTGCCCGGTATGTAATCATCCGCAGAGCTACTTTGAGGTAAGAGCAGAAAACTACTAAAAACAAACATCTTAAAATAAAAAGAGTAGGGAAGTGTTGCCATTACCGGCGATGCTTCTCTACTCTTTTTCTAGAACAGCTACTATTTAAAGCTTACATCTCAATCACTTTTGTCGCAATCTTCTCCCGAAACTTCACATCATGCTCCACTACCAGCATGGTCGGCTGATAAGAAAGCAACAAGTTCTCTATCTGCATTCGTGAAAATACATCGATATAGTTCAATGGTTCATCCCAGATATACAGATGTGCCGGTGTCATCAGCCCTGCTGCAATCAGCACTTTCTTCTTCTGTCCCTCGGAAAACTCCTCCATATTTTTTGAAAACTGCACCCGTTCCATATCGAGCTGCCTTAACAACGCACAAAAAAGGCTTTCCTCCAGGTTTTTGTTTGCGCAAAACTCTTTGATGCTTCCCCGCAAAAAGGACGTATCCTGATTGATATAAGATATCACCAGACCGGATGCCGTCTGAAGTGTGCCCTCCTCAATGACATTCACATGCTCCTGTCCAATGCCCTCTCCCGCTTCCGCGCTGTCTGCCGCCTTCGCAAGAATCGCTTTTATCAGGCTTGATTTTCCACACCCGTTTTTCCCATTCAAAAAAACGCGCTCTCCCTGCTGCACCGCAAAACTCAAATCGGAAAAGACCGAACTTACGGCATCCGGATACCGTAACCCATACTTATCTGCCAAAATCAATGTTTTCTTGTGATGCTCCAGCGGAAACATCTTTAAGTCCACCGGATTCTCAATATCCTGCAGCAAGCCTTCTTTTTCTTCAATCTCCCGGTCTATACGCATCTCCATCTGCTTTACCCGGCTTTGCATCTTCTTGGTTTTCGCTCCAATATACGCTCGTGTACTGATACAGCGTTCGGGCTCCTTTACCGGGTCAAATCCGATTTTTGTACTCTCATTCTTATCTGCCCATCGCCTTGTTTGCTCCGACGCCTGCTTTAATTTCTGAATCTCTTTCCTGTGCTTCTCATTCTCCATCCGGGAGAAAGCATCCTTTCTGCTCTTATTCTCCCACCAACTGGAAAAGTTTCCGCTCTGCACCTCAATAGAATTCCGGTTTAGCACCAGCACATGGTCGATGCAGGCATCCAGCAAATCTCTGTCGTGGGATACCAGAATAAATCCTTTTTTTTGACTTAAATACGCCTTTACGGTTTCTCTGGAATCCCGGTCCAAATGATTCGTCGGCTCATCAATCAGCAGGAAATCATTTTCCCCGGAAAAAAGAACAGCAAGCATCACCTTGGTTCGTTCTCCGTGGCTTAAGGTCTCAAACGGACGATATAAAACCTCCGCATCAACGTCTAATTTATCCAGCTCGCAAATCACTCTCCAAAGCTCACAGCCGGGTTTTAATTGCTCTACGAAGTCCGCACTGCACTGTCCTAAATTTTCCGGTAAAATCTGATATGGGAAATAGTCAAATACTACGGATGTGCTGATAATTCCCTTGTACTCGTATTTCCCTAAGAGGAGGTTTAAGAATGTGGTCTTTCCCTTTCCGTTTCTCCCGACAAATCCAAGCTTCCAGTTCGTGTCTATGGAAAACGAGACGTTTTCAAAAATATTATCAAAACTGCCCTCATAATAAAATGTAAGGTTTGTCACGTTTATCTGTGCCATACAAAATTCCCCCTTTACTCCGACATAATGGCATAAAAAAAGAATCATCTGTTGCCAAATGATTCTGATTCCCATACACACTCACACTACTCTGCATCTGATTTTTTCACAGAGACGAGATACGCTTTGCGAATCTCGCTCTGATTAGCGGTCGTCAAATGTTCACTCGTGCAAGCACGATGACCATTTTCCTCATCGCCATAACAAAAAGAGGGGTTATGAGAAACATAATCCACTTTTGGCAACATGATAAAACAGTACCATCCTGTCGGACAAAATCATACTGTAACGAATCCGTTTCATGTTCTCAAAAGTTGATTATTTTCTCATCTTTCCACCCCTCTCGCCAAATATGGTCTTATTATAAAGCGATACACTTGATTTGTCAAATCGAACACTGACTACTGCCTTTAATACCTTCGTGGCATACCTCTACCCATGATAGTCAAGATGTATGACATAGCCCAATTCAATCACAGAATCTCTCATTTCCACGTCATTTTCTATAATCTTTTTGTATAATAAAATCGCGTTCCGGTCAACGGATAATTTTCTAATTGAAACACGTTTTCATAGTCATGCTTTATGTAAAAACCGGGCGCTTGAAAATCAAATGTATCCACAAATGCATATTTACATCCCCGCTTCCTTGCTTCCTCTTCTACTGTTACTAACAGTCTGCTTCCAAGCCCCTCACCTCTGCGCTTTTCGCTCACCCAGAGATAGTGTATGAGTAGCCAGTTTCCATGCGTATCCGCAATCAGTCCGGCCTCCTTTTTTCCGTGTTCATTTTCCAAAAAAACGCCCAATTCCTGTGGATGCTTATCTTCCAAGTGCTCCAAATTATATTTTAACAACTCCTGGTACACATCCTGTCTGTCATTTTCGGTTATCTCTTTTTTAACTATAAAATCCATATTATGCTCTCTTTTTCGCAATCACACTATACCAGTCTGCCTCGCCAATCTCTTTCATATCGGCGTATGCCGGAAAGTTAAGAATTTCAATATCCGTATAACCCATGGCTCTCAGCTTATCTATTAGGATGTTTTGTCTGATTGGTATGTAATGCTCTTCAAACTTCTCTTTCTGGAAAATCTGATTATCCCTTTCAAATGTATAGAGTAAGTTGAATGTCATCGACTCATCCTCGTGGTAATCCCATACCTGAATAAGATTAATTCTGGTGTCCCCATCAAAAAACGGATTATATAAATAAAAGCGGTTTCTGTCGCGCAATATTTTGTCCCAGTTCCTTATGTCAAAGTACAGATATCCGCCCAGCTTTACCAACGAATCCATTTCCTCTAAGGTCTTAAGAACATCCTCATTGCTCACATACGGCAGGGAGTTTCCCGTACTTGCAACACAGTCAAACTTGTCCCGAAACTTCGTGCCCACTTCGCGAAAGTCACAGCGTTCCAAATCTATGGAACAACCCATTTTTGAGGCTTTTTCTCTACATTTATTCAACATGGACTCACTCAAGTCAGAACCGGATAAGGTAACGCCCAACTCCGCCAGCGGCAACGTCGCACTCCCTGTGCCAATGCTCACATCCAAAAGTGTCTTTATATTCTTATTCACCAACACTTTTTCCCAATGCTTTTGATATGCACGAAATCGGTTCTCATCCTCAAATAAATCATAAATGTCCGTTCTATCGTATACACTTGCCATGATATCCTCCCATATATTTTCCTTCGTTCTTATATGCTTTTACAAGCAACGGCAATTCCACTATCAACATGCGCACTCGACTACGCATGTGTTCAGAAATTCTTCTATACCATTATAAATGCACTTCAAAAATGGATATATTACAATGTCCTTATTTTCTCTCAGGCTGCTCATCAAACCTTCTATCCCCAAAATAATATTCCGCATCATGGTCGTTGATTTCTCTGTAAACTTTGCACGGAGCACCAAACGCGACAACATTTGCAGGAATATCCTTAGTTACAACGGAACCGGCGCCAATGACAGAATTTTCTCCGATTGTCACACCCGGAAGCACCATAACATTTCCGCCAATCCATACATTATCACCAATCGTAATCGGGAAGGAATACATTCCATCCATGCGATGAGCCGGATGAATGGGATGTCCGGTGGTACACAAAGTGACATTCGGACCAATCAAAACATTCTTTCCAATCGTAATTTTCCAATCGTCAATCAGCGTCAGATTCATATTCGCGTAAGTGCCGGAACCGATGGTAACATACTTACCAATCGTAACGGTCAGTGGGGAATTGAACCAGACATTCTCTCCCACTTCACCAAAGATTTCATGAAGGAGCGCTTCCCGTTCAGCCATGGCTTCGGTAGGCATTTCATTGAATTTCTTTACCAACGCCTTACATGTTGCCTGTAACGCTAAATTTTCTTCATCATCTTCCCACAAATAGCCTTGTTTCATTCTTTCCTGTTCGTTCATTTTTCTTCCCCCTACTTATTATTCTTTCTCCTACATCTCTCGATTTATCCCACTCTAAAAACAGAAATCTCTACTCCGCTAAAAACTAATATTTATTTCCTAACTATCAGTCAAAGATGCTTTTGCCTTCCAAGCAATATTATAACCACTATCTTTTCATATGTATATATTATTTCTTATTGCACTTCTTCGTTCCCATGCAACTTTTCAGCATATACGTTGGGGTTTGCAGTTGTTTATTCTATGATTTTTTTATCCCCAAAATACTGTGTCAAAATCAAAATCAATGCACTACAAGCAAGTATTCCATCCATAATACCTGCAGGCAACATAAACATCATCAGAGCCATTGTAATAACGCAATTTATAATCGATAATGCCAGTCCCCACATTCTATTTTTCCATAATCCAATTGCTCCTATAACTCTTACAATTCCATAAAGCATTCCCATTATAAGCATCAAATTCATACTATCTTGAAAATATGGAACAATAAATGAAATATACTCATTTATGTCAAACCTGTCGGCACCTAAAATAAATATAGGAATTAGACAAAAGCAACCGCCTATTTCCATAAATGCTCCGTGAATAATCATCAATACTGATGCAATTTTATATTTTTTCATCTATACATCCCTCCATTTTTATTAGTCACTAAAATAGAAATTTACTAACCCTACAAATCAACGTTTTTTAGTAAATGGTTAAAAGCCTGTTCCTGTTTATCGAAATAAACATACTTGCGTTCAATTCTTATATATAATTTATTATAGCATAGCCATTATCTTCGTGATAGAAGTTTTATTCTTACAGATTACCGATATCCAAGCACTGTCGTCATTTATTTTTCAGTATCTCCACTGTATGTAGACTACAAGCAGTGTCACTCGGGAGCGCAGCTCCCTCGTTGTCGGGCTGGTGCCCTATAGCAAAAAAAAGACACGATTATAGAAATAAATTTCCAAATCGTGTCTTTGCTTTTTACTACACTGCTTGTAGCTTTCGCAAATGAGGCATCGGGGATTCGAACCCCGGACAACTTGATTAAAAGTCAAGTGCTCTACCGACTGAGCTAATACCCCATATTCTTATTTTAGAATAATATAAAA
>JALEKJ010000033.1 GCA_022771695.1 Roseburia sp.
TGTACCTCTTGATGCCCATGCCCATCAATTTCGTCATGCCAAAGCATCTCACTGGCTGGAAGATGGAATTAATGTGGTACAGGTCAGTTTTCTCTTGGGACATGAACAGTTGGAAACAACGATGCGATATCTGGACATCACAACGGAAGATAAGATAAAAGCACTGGCTACATTGGAAGATGAATGTCAGAAAACAGTTCCTAAGAAATGGAAGAACAAAAGCGGTACACTGACAGATTTCTGCGGACTGAAAAAATAGAAAAATACAAAAAGAAATCCAAACTTTTCTTTCTCTCAATGCCGTATTTATCAACATATCTGTGTGAAAGTTTGGATTTCTTTAAAGTTGGGATTTTAGATAAGATGAATATTGTTTCTGAGAAACAAGTGCAAGGGAGGTATTATAGTGCTGGACATCTTGTTATACCTACAGGAGAAGAAATTGGAGCGGTTTTAGAACGTGTCGAAGAATATATTTCGTTGACGGACGATAAGTCGAACAAGGAATACGGCAAATTTACTACACAACGTTCAAAGTTTGAAAAAGACATGGATACGTTAAGTAAGAAAAACTATGAAGAGTTTTCCTATCTGATAACCGTTGAAAATGATTTATCATTTTTTTATCCGTGTACAGATTTATCATTTATTAGCAATGTAGATATAAAAGATATTATCAGTATTAAGTTTAATGCTTCGCCAGTCGAGATAAGCAAGCAAGGAACAGATATGAAAATATCTATAAAATTAGCGAAAGAAAATCTATTGACTTTTTCCGAGGCATATGATACATTTAAATCGCAGGAGGGCAGTAGTGATACATAAGTCCAGCTGTATTTTATAATTGGGTAGAAGGGCATCAAAAGAGTAAGACCAGCTACAAAAAAGTAAACGATATGTTTACTTTTTTTCATATTAAAGCAAATGTTGCATATAATAATCTTGTGGAAGGGCAATAGCAATATGTAAGACCAGCCACACTTTCAGGGAACTGTATTATACAGTTCCCTGTTTTTTCTTTATAGGATTAGGGTGTCAAAAGGTCAATGACCTTTTGACATATATTTGTACCTTGAAAACTCAACACGATAACAATAACAGATACATTTTTGGGATAGTGTCAAGATTTTTTAGCAGTTTATCAATACAGTGCGCTTGACATCTAGGGTAGATTTGATAGACTTTGGTTAACCATATGTTTTTTCAATGTTTATGCGGCTTTGTATTTCACACAATAGATTGCATGTAGAAGTGTATGAGCTTCCGGGCATACTCCCGGGCAGATAGGACTTTTACATGTGGAAGAAAGGATTTGAAAAGGAGAGATTGCTATGAATCAAGGACAAGAAAAATTTTTACAGTTCATATTGCAGAATGTGGAAGAAAAAATCATGATAAGGCAAAAGAATTATTGAATGAGAGTTTTGCAAAACAGGATGACGGAACATTTAATCAGGAGCACATGATGACATTTATTCCACGAATGCTTGCTTTGATTAAGCCTGAAAATGTAGAACAGGTAAAAAACATTATGATGAACCATAAAGCGAAAAATCGCAAGTCAAGGTGAAATAAATGATGCACAGGATAGAATATGGAAAAAACGACGCTCAGTAATTCTGCATATAAAAGTGAAGAATGATTTCGTGAGATAATGACAAAGAGAGAAGAAAAAGTGTTGCAGATGATGAAAGATGCAATTTAACGAAATTTGGCATTGGGCATATGAGGTGAAAATGACAACATTTTATTTTATACGGCACGGACAAATGGATACATCTATGGCCGGAGAAAAGTTTTATAAGGGATTTAGCTACAACATGATGACACTATCTGAAAAAGGAATTCATCAAATACACGAAACTGCAAAAGATAAAAGACTATTTGATGCGGAACTAATTATTACATCTCCTTTTGGTCGAACCATGCATAGTGCTGCCATTTTGTCGAAAGATTTAAATGTGGAGATGCGAGTGGAAACAGATTTGCATGAGTGGATGGCGGATGGAGTCACATATGAATTTTTGCCTAACGAAGTGGCAGAAAAATCATATAAATGTTTGACAGAAAATGAAGGACATCATCCTGCAGGAGAAAAGTGTATATGGGAGTCTGCGGAACAGATGAGAAAACGTGTAATGAAGGTTTTGGACAGATATACGAAATATAACTCTGTTATTGTTGTGTGTCACGGAACACTTATGCAGTATGTTTTAGGAATAGAGCATCCCCAAAATGGTCAAATCGAAGAATTTGTTTATCAATAGAACTTAGGTCCGCATTTTAGGGCGGATGCAACTATCATTTGACAAATTGAAAGTCCGACATGGTGGTATGCAACCACAAAAAAAACTATGATTGCATTGTCAGGAAGACAAAAATTAGTTGCAGGAGGAATGGTTATGATATTAGCAGACAAAATTACAGAAGAGAGAAAAAAGAATGGATGGTCACAGGAAGAATTGGCAGACAAACTGGGAGTTTCCAGACAGGCCGTTTCAAAATGGGAAAGCGCCGGTTCTGTTCCGGACTTGCAGAGAATTATTCAGTTGGCGGAATTGTTTGGGGTTAGCACCGATTATCTTCTTAGGGATGAGATGGAAATGGAAACTTCGTCCTTTCCAAGTATGGAAGGAAGTGAAGCGCAGTTCGTGCGCAGAGTTTCGATGGAAGAGGCAAATGATTTTCTTGCGATGAAGAGAAAAGGAGCACCTGCGATCGCAAATGCTACCTCGATGTGTATTATCAGCCCGGCGCTTTTAATTCTTCTGGGAGGATTGGCGGATTCCGAGGTAGGTCCTATTACGGAGCAAATTGCGGCAGGCATTGGACTTGTATTTTTATTTGGTCTGATTGCGATAGCTGTATTTATGTTCATTATCTGTGGAATGCGTGAAAGCCATATGGAGCATCTTGAAAAAGAAAACATTGAGACAGAGTATGGTGTGTCCGGACTGGTAAAAGAGAAACGAAGAACGTATGAGTCTACCTTTACAAGAGGAATTGCTGTTGGTGTAGTGCTGTGCATTCTGGCGGTAGTGCCGCTCCTTTTAGTTGGTATCATGGAGGCACCGGATTATATCTGCTGTGTGTTTTTGGCAATACTTTTGGCATTGGTTGCGATTGGTGTGAACATGATAATCCGCGTAAGCATTATTAAGGGAAGCTTTGATACATTACTTCAGGAAGGTGAATTTTCAAAGGCAGAGAAGCATGCGAAAAGAAAACTTGCTCCGTTTTATGGGGCATACTGGTGTGTTGCAACCGCCATTTATCTTGGCTGGAGTTTTTGGACAATGCGTTGGGAGTTTACCTGGATTGTATGGCCGGTGGCAGGGGTGCTGTTTGCGGCAGTCTCTGCGATTGCGAGGCATATTGTGGGGGCAGAGGAATAGAGAAGAAACATAAATGATAAGGGACGGAGCAGCCGCAAAGAAACGGGTAGAAGAGGAAGCGCATTATGAATAAAGATTGGTCTGAAACGAACAAAAAAATTCAAGCTTTGCTGGGAAACAAAAAAACATATCAGGAAGGCATCCGGCTTCTGGTTGAATTTCGCGGGGAATTGTTGGAACAGATATCGTATATCGTGAACGGATATCCGGAGGAGGCGTTTTATCAGATGCCTTTTGCAAATGTTCGTGGCTATCATAGCAAGACGCTTGGCTATTCGATTTGGCATATTTTCAGAATAGAGGATATCGTGGCACATTCCCTGATTGCACAGGAGGAACAGATTTTTTTTGCAGGCGATTTTGCTAAGAAAATCGGTGCACCGATTATTACTACGGGGAATGAGCTACAAGGGGAGCAGATTGCGGAATTTTCCAAACAACTCAATAGAAAAGAGCTCTATGAATATGCGAAACAAGTAATGCTTTCAACTAATGAGCTCCTGACAAAACTTGATTACGCTGATATGAAGAGGTGCTTCACAGAGGAGGACAAACGAAACCTGAAAGAAAGCGGCTGCGTAAGTGCGGATGAGAATGCGGTTTGGCTTGTTGATTATTGGTGTGGCAAGGATGTTCGAGGATTGATTAAAATGCCTTTTTGCAGACACTGGATTATGCATATTGAGGCTATGCAGCGGATTAAGAATGAATTATGCAAGCGCGCACGAAAAGGTGTGGACCCGATTGCTTATTGTGGATTTTCCTGTAATCACTGTTTCCTAGGACAGTGGTGCGGCTCTTGTAGGACCGAGTATAATGCGTGTTCGTTTGCCACATGCTTCCCGGATGGAAACTGCCCGAATGTTACCTGTTGCGGGGAGAGAAATCTTGATGGCTGCTATGAATGTGAAGAATTGGAAAATTGCAAAAAAGGATTTTATATACAGGATAATGATGGAGCGAATGCTGCAAAAGCGCAGGCGATGTTTATTCGAAAGTATGGGAAGAAAGCTTTCCTAGAAGTGCATGATAAACTTCATCAAAAATATGATTTTGCAAAGACGCAGGAAATCCTTGGACAGGATATGCAGGAAGGGTTGAAAATACTGGAAAACGAATCGCTTTCTTGAAGTTATCGGCAGTTTTTGAATTGTGAAAAATATACAAATTCAGCTATTCAATTTTGGAACAGGTTACACGCTTAACCATTGAGGCGCCAAGACCATAATGATATGATAAATGAAAAGCTTGGAATAGGTTTTATTCGCTGAAAGGAAACGTGTAGTTATGGAAAGAGCATTGGTATTAAAAAAGGACATATTGGAAGCATTGGAAAAGGTGGGCGTAACGCAGGGACAGACGATTATGGTACATACATCCCTCAGCAAGCTGGGGTTTGTCTGCGGTGGTGCACAGATTGTAATAGAAGCGTTACTGGAACGTGTTGGAGAGAACGGCACCATCATGATGCCGACGCAGTCGTGGAAAAATCTTGATCCTACCGCCGGTGTACATTGGGAAGAGCCGGAAGAATGGTGGCAGGCAATCCGCGATAATTGGCCGGCTTATGATAAAGATATCACACCGACCAATACCATGGGGGCAGTGGCGGAAATGTTTCGCAAATGGCCCGGTACGCTTCGGAGCAATCATCCGGCGCGTTCCGTAGCAGCAAATGGAAAAAATGCAAAATATTTAACGGAAAATCACGACCTTTCCAATATTTTCGGAGACGGCTCACCGATTGGAAAACTTTACGACTTGGATGGCTATGTGTTGCTGATTGGTGTAGGTTATGATAAAAACACTTCGCTTCATCTGGCGGATGCGCGTGCCGAATATCCGGGAAAACATCTTTCAAAAGAGAGCAGTGCGATATTGGAAGATGGAAAAAGAGTATGGAAAACCTATGAGACTTTATATGTAGACGGAGAAGACTTTGATGCAATCGGAGCGGCATTCGAAAAAGAGAGAACTATTACAAAAGCATCTTTGGGAAATGGTGAGCTTATTTTCATGAAACAGCGCGAACTGGTAGATTTTGCAGTGGATTGGATAGAGAAAAACCGCAAATAAGATGGAGGTTCTGGTCAAGTATTGGGGTGAGATATTTAGAATCTCACCCCTTTTTTGTGTTTGTATATATTTTTTTCGGAAAATCCTTGACTCTGCATCTGGTGCAGGGTTTATAGTTTGGATAGATTACAGGAAGGGAGCTGCAAAGAATGCGAATCAGTGAAGTGGCAAACCGCACGGGCCTTAATGTCAGCAATGTCCGTTTTTATGAACGGAAGGGATTGCTGACACCGGTCAGAGATGCGGAAAGTAAATATCGGGATTATACACAAGAGGATGTTAAGAGAATAAAACAGATTTTATTATATCGGAAGATGGGCATTTCTGTGGATACGATTTATCTGTTATTAAATGGGCAGGCAGATATGAGAGATGTTCTGCTGAGACAGAAACGCGAATTACAATTACAAATAGAAAATTTGCAGGGAGCAAAAGACTTATGCAGCCTGATGTTACAGGAAGAACAAATGGATGCTGAGAAACTTGAGCAGTACTTAAATTACGTGCATGTAGAAGAAGCACAGGGAAAACAGTTTGCAGAAGTAGAGGAGCTTTTGGAAGATATCGTCGAATACACAAAAGAATATGCGTTTTATTGGGAACCGGCTATTGTATTGCTGTTTCAAAGACCTTGGATTGCCAGGAGTATTTCAATCGTTTTTTGGTTGTTGATGATTGCGGTTCCGGCATCACATTTATTCGCTGTGGCTATGGGAAAAGAACATCTGAAAATAGTCTTGCTGTCTGTGTATGCAATCATTATTGCGGTATATGGAACCGGATTTATTGCATATCGTAAGGCCCGGAAGAAATATTTAGAGGAGAGTGGGGAGAAATGAATCTTTTATATGAGGGTATTCGTTGGCTAATAGAATTCGTATATGGTATATGCGGAGATTATGGGATTGCCATTGTGGTGATAACGATAATCATCCGCCTGTGTATGATTCCGTTAAACCGAAAACAAAAACAAACGATGGGCAGTATGGGATGTCTGCTATCCCTCTTACAGTTTCCGATTATGATTATATTATATAATGGAATTCGTCTTGCGATTGTTGCAGACGTGACGACTGTATTATTGCCATGGGTGCCATCTCTGTTAGCGAGGGATGGCACTTATATACTGCCGGCAATAACAGTGGTGGTGCAAATGCTTCCACAGATACTTCCATATATCGGGTATTTTAAAAGCCTAAATCTGGCGAAAATGAGTATGCCGATGCTCTTGATATTACTATTTACAAACGGTTGGTTTGCAACGATGATTCCGGCAGGCACAGAATTGTACTATATGATATCGGGACTGTTTACAGCTGTCGAGCAAGTGATTGTATACATTGTTGATGCTAAAAAAATCAACAGATTGTCAATTGAGTTTGGAAAGTGAGAGAAAAATATCTGCAGATAGAATACGGTTTGAATTATGATATGCCACATAGTATAATGGTACTAGATAGAAAATGCAGAAAGGTCTGTTGCTATGAAAAAGGGTATCATCGACCAAAATAATAAGAAAATTTTTATCACTATATTAGTCATGTTGGCGCTGATGGGATTGTCGGGTGTCATGTCATGGAATATCAGTCATATGGCAGAGGAACGCTGTTGGGATACTCTAGGTCAATCAGTGGGACAGGTCGCAGATGAAATAGAGATTCAGGTCAATAACGACCAGGAACTTTTGGAGAGCATTGCAGACATCATATTACAGCAGGACACTATTGATTCGCCGGAAGTGCAAAATATTATAGATGGGTTTCGCCCCAACACGATGACTTCCCATATAGCCCTGCTACTGCCGGGAGATAAGCTGATGCTTCCGAATGAGCCGATACGGGAAGCCGGGAGCGTATTATCTTTTGAGGAAGAAGCTGCACTGGGACGTCACATCTCGGGGCGCAGTGTGGATGTCAGAGATGAGAGCAGACTGATTCTTCGGAATTTTGTGCCGTTAATAAAGAACGTCGAGACAGTTGCTATGCTATATGGTGTGGTTGACTTAAGTACCCTGCCGGAAAAGTTTGAAAATACTGCTTACGAGGGACAAGCTGCAGCGTATATCATTGATGGTGAGAATGGCGAATTCATCATGGATACCTGGCATAAGTCACTCGGAAAGGTTGCGGATTTTGCAGGGAGAGAGGCAGCGAAGGGGTATAGCTATGAGCAGATGCAGCAGGATGTTTTTGATGGGAATGAGGGATATTGCGTCTTCAAATCAAAATCGATAGGGGAGTATTTGTATTACTATTACCAGCCAACTGCTATCAATAAATGGCAAGTGGCCTTATCTGTTCCCGAGAGTTTTGCATTTCGGGATGTGAAGAGAACCAATCTATTGCTCATCGGGTTTATGGCAATCGAGGTTCTACTGCTGGCAGGGTATCTGTTCTGGATGTTGCAAACCACTAAGAAAGAACTATATGAGAAGCAGAAGCTGGCAGAGACAGATGTGCTGACCGGACTTTTGAATCGGAACAGCTACGAGAATAATCTGGAGACATATCCAGCAAAATGCAAGAATAATCTAACCTGCATTTATGCGGATGCAAATGGTCTGCATGAGCTGAATAACACGAAAGGCCATGCGGCAGGGGATAAGATGTTGCAGACGGTGGCACATACAATGCAAAACTATTTCGGCGTCACAAATACTTACCGTGTCGGGGGCGATGAGTTTGTCGCTTTTGCAAAGGATGAGTCGCCTGACAGGATTCAAAACAAAATAAACGAGATAAACGATTGTCTGGCGCGCCACGATTATCATGCATCGATAGGGACGTGCAGACAGGAGATGCCAATCGATATGAATCAAATGATAAAACAGGCAGAAGAGCATATGTATAAGGAGAAAAGCCGTTACTATGAGCAGAAGGGGATAGACAGGAGACGACGCCTTTAATTACATCAGGAGATAAGGGAACAAAATCATCGAAAAACACTTGACCACATGGTTAATCAGATATATTATTAACCATGTGGTCAATTTTGCTTTCAGAGGTGCAAGGATGAAGAAAGAAGAGAAAACCGAAATTACCAAAGCCAAGATTTTTGCCGCAGCAATGAAAGAATTTGGAACAAACGGGTACGCAGCCGGCTCATTAAACAATATCTGTAAGATGGGAATAAATAAAGGCTTGATTTATCACAATTTTAAGGACAAAGACGAGTTGTATCTGGAATGTGTGAAAAAAAGTTGTGAAGAACTAATCTGCTACGTAAAAGAGCATAAGGCGGAGGATGGTTTTGTAGCATATATGAGTGCGCGTAGGGAATTTTTTCAGGAGCAGGAGCAAAAAGCATATATCTTCTTGGAGGCACGCACGAATCCGCCACACCGGTTAGTAAATCAAATGCAAAAGATATTTAAGGAATTTGACGAATTGAATCGAGAGATATTTGAAAAAGAGCTTTTAAAATATGAGCTTAGAGATGGCGTCTCGAAGGAAGAAGCGTTAAATTACTTTTTTGAGATACAGAAACTATATAATCTTAACTTTGCAAATGAATTAAATGATAAAATGACGCTACATGAACAACTGGCTTTGCATGAAATGAACATACACAAAATACTGGATTTCATGCTTTATGGTATTGCAAAAGGAGGGAAAGAGATATGACACTCAACATATTATATTGGATTGTTACGCTGGTTATCGCGTTTTTGGCAGGAAAGGCTGTCAGCAAGGCTAAGTTACCTGCAATTCTGGGATGGTTGATAGCCGGAATGATATTTGGACCAAATGCAGTAGCACTTCTTCCGCAGGAAGTTTTGGATGCGGCATGGTATAAAACAATCATTATGTGGATGCAATGCGCATTTGGACTGATGCTTGGAACAGAGCTTGTGTGGAAAAAGATTAAGAACTATGGAAAGGCGTTGGCGATTACGACTTTGACACAGTCTCTGGGCACATTCGCACTTGTATCGCTGATATTTGGAATTGTTTTTCAGTGTATAGGAGTTCCGGTGTATTTAGCATTCGCCTTTGGAGGAATTGCACTGGCAACAGCGCCGGCACCGGCTTTGTCGATTGTCAGCGAGTTTCATACGAAGGGACCGGTCACGGATACCTTGCTTCCGATGGCGGTGCTGGACGATATTGTTGGAATTGCAGTGTTTTTTACGGTGAACGCTTTTGTCGCAAGGACCGTGTCAGGCGGCAGCGTATCACTTGTTATGATTCCTGTTATGATTTTTTTGCCAATCATTGTCGGTGCGATAATAGGTCTTATTGCAGGTGTCCTGTAAAAAAGACGAACGGAAAGGCGGCAACGCTTGCGATTCTGATTGCCGGGATTACAATAACGGTTATGGTTGGGTATTGGCTGAATACAAAGGTATTTACCAATATCGCGCTGAATTATATGCTTCTGGGTGTGGCGTTTTCTGCCGCATTTTCCAATATCATATCGGAAGAAAAATTGAATGCTGCAACCGGTTGCTTTCAACCGATTTTGGGTATTTGTTTGCTGGGAGCAATTGTTGATCTGGGAGCACCGTTAGATTATCATTTGATTCTGGGAGCAGGATTATATACATTTATTTATATTGCGGCGAGAGCATGTGGAAAGTATTTTGGCGCCAGAACCGGTGCTAAGATGATGAAAATGCCAAAAACTGTTCAGCAATATCTTGGTTTTACGTTGTTGCCACATTCCGGCGTTTCACTGGTGTTTACCGGAATTATCTGTGCTACACTGGAGGGCGGCGGAGAATCAGAGCTTGCTGTTATTGTGAAAGGAACCATTGCGGCGGCGGCAGTAATCAATGAGATTATCGCGGTGATTATGGCGAAAAAGGGGTTTGAAAAGGCGGGAGAAATCGCATAGCTTGACAACTTATCCGGAAAGTATTATCTTATCAGAGTAAAGCGGCAAAGTGTATTGCCGGAATGCAGATTGTTTTTTCACAAATGAAGGCGAAAAACAGAATGGAGGAGTCATCGGATGAAGATGAAGTTTGGTATTAAGGAAGTTGTTGCGATTGGTATCGGAACTGCATTGTTCGTAGCATTGACAGAGGTTCAGATTCCGCTTGGATTTATCCCAAATACGGCATTACAGCCAAGAGCGGCATTGCTTGCATTTTTAGCAGCCGTGTTTGGTCCGGTTGTTGGCGGTGTTGTAGGTTTGCTGGGACATGCATTGGGAGATGCACTGTTCTATGGAAGCGTCTGGTGGAGTTGGGTAATTCCGGAAGCTGTTTTTGGTGTAATCGTAGGTGTGTTTGCAAATAAGTTTGCAATCAAGGACGGTGGATTTGACGGCAAAGCGATTGTACTTTTTAATGTGGTACAGGTAATCGGAAATGCAGTAGCGTGGATTTTAGTGGCACCATTGTTAGATATCGTCATCTATGCGGAGCCTGCCAATAAAGTATTTGTACAGGGCTTCTGGGCATTTTTGGGGAACATTATTATTGCAGGAATTTTAGGAACCCTGATTGCAGTCGGTTATTCCAAGGTGGGAGCGAAATCCTCCAGCTTAGAGAAGGAAGACTAAAGCGCATACACGTGACAGCGTGCAGCGATAGAACAGATAGCGGAGATACGCATGAAAAAATGAGTGCGTATCTCCGTTTTTTCTTCCATTCTGATGTTTTAGCAAGTATAATATGGAGAGAAAAGAACTTCCAAGGATTAAGGATAAATTATGGAACCAATTATAGAATTTAAAAATTTCTCATTTAAATATCGCTCTCAGAAAGAACCGACCTTAAAGGATATTAATTTGGCAATCTATCCGGGGGAGAAGGTTCTTATTGTAGGACCGTCCGGTTCGGGAAAGTCTACACTGGCGCACTGCATCAATGGCTTGGTGCCGTTTTCTTATCATGGAGAAATTACCGGCAGTTATCGGATTAAGGGAAAAGACCCGTCCAAACTCGGAATTTTCGAACTTTCACAGAGCGTTGGAACTGTTTTGCAGGATACAGACGGACAGTTTATCGGTCTTACGGTGGCGGAGGATATTGCATTTGCATTAGAGAATGACTGCGTTACGCAGCAGGAAATGTTCCGTCGGGTGGACGAAGCGGCAGATATGGTGGATGTGAAGAAGTTGCTTTTCCATGCCCCGGGCGAATTGTCGGGCGGGCAGAAGCAACGTGTTTCTATGGCGGGTGTACTGGTCAGTGACGTGGATATTTTGTTGTTTGATGAACCGCTTGCCAATCTGGATCCGGCGACAGGAAAACGAACGATTGCGTTAATTGACGAGATTCAGAGAAAGAAGAACACTACAGTTCTAATCATTGAGCATCGGTTGGAGGATGCACTCTATCGGGATGTAGACCGCATTATTGTGATGGGCGAGGGCAGAATTGTTGCTGATACGACATCGGATGAACTATTGGCGACGAATATTTTGACGGAGCAGGGCATCCGAGAGCCGCTCTATCTTGCAGCGCTAAAAGAGGCAGGCTGCAAAATAAATGCAGAGGACAGACCTTCTCATATAGAGACAATGGAGCTTAAGAATTATTGCGAGACCGTGAGAAACTGGTACCGGTCTGTTGCTTTGCCGGAGATAGAGCCGGAAAAAGAGATTGTACTGGAACTGCAGGATATCAGTTATTCTTATGAAGCGAAAACGCGGGTGCTTCGTGATATCAATTTTCAGGTACATCGTGGGGAGATGCTAGGCATCGTCGGCAAAAATGGGGCGGGGAAGTCCACCCTTTCCAACCTCATCTGCGGATTTATGCAGCCGGATAAAGGGCGAATCCTTTTTAACGGAGAGGACATTGCGGATAAATCCATCAAGGAGCGCGGCGAGAAGATTGGGCTTGTCATGCAGAATCCGAATCAAATGATCAGTAAACCGATGATTTTTGATGAAGTGGCATTGGGACTTACCGCACGGGGAGTGCCTGAGGAAGAGAAAAAAGAACGTGTGAATGAGACGCTTAAGATTTGCGGACTGTATCCATTCCGCAACTGGCCGGTTTCGGCGCTTAGCTTTGGTCAGAAAAAGCGAGTGACGATTGCATCCATTTTGGTGCTGAATCCGGATGTGCTGATTTTGGACGAGCCGACTGCCGGACAGGATTATCGGCACTATACAGAAATCATGGAGTTTTTAAAAGAGATTAATGAAAAGTATGGCATTACCATTATTATGATTACGCATGATATGCATCTGATGCTGGAATATACAGACAGAGCTGTCGTATTGGCGGATGGGCAGCTTTTGGCAGACGCGCTCCCGGCAGCAGTTCTTACCGACGAACAGGTGGCGGAACGGGCGTATCTGAAAAAAACGTCTCTCTATGATTTGGCAGTGCGCTGCGGAATTGACGATGCAACCGGTTTTGCAAACCGGTTTATCTATCAGGAGCGCCTGCGGAGAGAGCAGAACAGACAGGAGGTGCAGTGATGTCGCGTGTATTATCATACGAAGAAAAAGATACGTGGATTCATCGACTCAGCGGCGTCACGAAACTGATATTTTTTCTTTTGTGGTCGATTACCAGCATGATTTCCTATGATACGAGAGTGCTGCTGGTAATGCTGGTTTTAAGTCTTGTTATCTTTGCAATGTCAAAGACAAAATGGAAGCAGGTTGGAACGGTATTTTCTTTTATCATGTTCTTCCTGGCGATTAACTTATTGGCGATATTCTTCTTTTCACCGGGGCAGGGGACAAAGATTTATGGGACGGAGACGCCGCTGGTACATCTGTTTGGTGCGTATACCTTGACCATGGAGCAGCTCTTTTATGAGTTTAACGTTATGATAAAATATCTGACGGTCATTCCGGCAGTGTTTATGTTTATTGTTACAACGAACCCAAGCGAGTTTGCAGCGTCGATGAACCGTGTCGGTATCAGCTACAAAATCGGGTATTCTATGGCAATCGCTCTTCGCTATATCCCGGATGTACAGGACGACTTTGCGAAAATCAAGCATGCCGAGGAGGCCCGGGGCATTGAGATGTCTAAGAAAGCGAAATTGATGGAACGTATAAAAAATATGGCGGCGATTATTTTCCCGTTGGTGTTTTCCAGCATGGACAGAATTGATGTGGTCAGCAATGCAATGGAACTGCGAGGCTTTGGAAAGCATAAAAAACGCACCTGGTACATGGGGCGTTCGTTGAAACGCAATGACTATTTGACGATTGTGTTTACGATTGTATTTACAGTGGTGGCGCTTTTTATCACGTTCCGAAACGGAAGCCGTTTTTATAATCCGTTTATTTAGAAAATCTTTCCGCTTGACAGAACCGTTTTCAGAGAGTATATTTCATATAAAATAAGTATGAATAATATGGAATGAGAGAAGGCGGGGGAATCAGGATGAAGGTTTCAACAAAAAGCAGATACGGAATCCGTGCACTGATTGATTTGACGGTAAACTCCACGAACAGCCATGTATCGCTGGTTCATATTGCGACGAGAAATCAGATTTCAGTTCATTATCTGGAGCATGTGTTCTCAGCGTTGAAGCGGGAGGGTATCGTAAAAAGTGTGAAGGGAGCCCAAGGCGGATATGTGCTGGCAGAGGCACCGGAGCATATCACGGTTGAGAAAATTATCCGGGCAGTGGATGGAGATTATGAGATTGAACCGGAAAGTCTAAAACAGGATGAGCTTGGCAATACGGTGTCGGCAGTTATGGATGAATTACTGTGGGAGCGTCTGAACGAGCAGGCACGGGAATTCTTGCAACATATTACGTTAGCAGACCTGGTGGATGAATTTATAAAACGAAATGAGGCAGAGCAGAGCATGTACTATATTTAGTACATGCTTTTTTGCTTTATAGGAAAGTTCTCCTTCGGAGAACTCTTGATATGAAAATAGCCCGCTGGAAAGCGGGCACAACAAATAAACGGTGTGAAATTAGAAGATGTAGAAGCCTTCTACACCAGCTTCATCATCAAACAAATCATCCTCGT
>JALEKJ010000039.1 GCA_022771695.1 Roseburia sp.
ACAACCATGAACATATATGCCGAGGCAACAGAGAGCAAAAAGAAAGAATCATTTGAGAACCTGGAAGGAAAAATAAAAATATCATAGTGGAAGCCCTTGGAGATCGTGAGCCTCTGAGGGCTTTTCTGATGCAGGCCACCCCTGCTGCCGCTTGGCTATTGTAGGAAATCAGGAAAACTGCTGCCAGGGCTCTTCCTGCTGCCATTCTGAGGCTAAAATGCAGGGAGGTGTATTTCTTTGCATGGGGCCATTTGGGTGCCGATTTGAGGCAATCTGTGAGCGGAGGAAGCCTGCTGCCACTTCGAAGTATAATTATGCTGATCATGATTTATGATCGAGGAGAGGCCATATACATGATGGCCTGAGGCGGGGCTTATAACAGATCTGAGCTTGGCAGCAGGGCAATGTATCTGTATTGTGGATCCTGAAGGCCTGGCCGGATTTAACCCACAATTTAACCCAATTCAAATACATTGGATGAAGTTAGATGGAATATAGAGGGCTAAAATAGGCAGGAAAAATGGCATTGCAGAGCAAGGGTATAATTAGATGAAATCAGATGAAAGTGGGGCTAAGCTAATCCCGACGATGAAGTCACTGGATAAATAAAGCCAGCATTTATAAGGCTTTACAGACTTTCTATCCTTAAGATTATGCAGAAATTATGCAAAATTTGCAGAAGATATGGAGCATAATGTAGTGATTTGTAAAAGGATACAATGCGAAATACCTGAAAATTAAAGAGTTTTAACCAGTGTGTATGGACCACTTTCAAGTGTAGACTTGGGAGTGGTCTTTTTGCGTTTGTGGAGATTTGAGATGAGATAGATATGTTGACAGGAGGGGCATCTGTGCTAGGCTGGTGGCTACAAGGAAACAGGATTGATGGGATGGATAAGAGCCGATCTGGTGTCTGCTTTAATGCCATAGAAGCACGGATGCGGGTTCATGCTGTCAGCATGAGGACAGAAATGGAGATTTTATAGATATCATTAATTTTCATTTATGATAAAAGAGGGTAAACATGATAGTATATTATGGTAGATGGAAATATAATACGAAATAGCATATTTGGAGGAGAAAATGACGGAAGATATTTTAGAGCTATTCGATAAAGAAACGGGTGCTATTAGCAGGGATAATGAGGAGGAGATAGCAGAATTAAACAGTAAAGCAAATGAAATTAGAGATGAGTTTGCCAAGATTTCAAAACATAAACAATTAGGACAGAGTATGCAGGAACTTTTGGCGGTAGAATTATATGTTCTCGATGATACGGATAAACCTAAATATGTGTTGAGTGTCTTTGGCAAAGTGAGAGATGAAGTAGAAAAAATATGTAGGAAAGCTGTCGATAACTTTATTTTTAATGAGAATTATGCTTTTCATAAGTATCACGACCAGTTGGAGAGAGAGTTTTCTTGTGTTATCGGAAAAAGTTTGAATGAATCAATACCAGAAAGTGGATTTTGGTGTTCAACAGCGGACATAAGCATGACAGTGCTTGGTGTTCAGACATACTTATTTTACGTTATCAAATTTGATAGAAATAGATTAAATAATAGTATTACATTCAATAAAGAGCGTCATCCACTTATAGAGGAGTTGCGGATTGAATGGGAATTAAGATTTGGAAAGTATTTTAGCATGACTAAAAAGATTAACTATAATGAATTGTTTAGAAGGGCATCTGCGCGAGAAAGATTTTTATACAACTATCAAGATGATTTGAATGCTTTGTCAGCAATGAAGTATGAGAATAAAATTAACAGAGGAAGTATAATGGCATTACAATTGCATCGAGATGACTCGTATGAGGAAATAACAAAAAATTATGATATTTCATTAAGACTATCTGCTCCAATTAAGATTACACCTGAAAATTATAAGACACTTAGAAAGTTATTAGAAATAACACAAAAAGAATTATCTTTGCTTATGAATGACCAAGGAGAGGTGTTTGCAATTGGAAAGATGGGTAAACAACCAAGCCGAACCTATTACAAGATTTGTTTTACGAATTTTTTAGAATGGAAGTTTTATAAGAATGGCGAAGAATATCTTCGCTTTAGCAATATGCTCCCATCATTTCCAGAAATGGGAACAGGAATTCAACAAGAGGATATTGAACGATTAATCATGACCTTTGGAGATAGTCATCTCTCTAAACTTGAAGAAATAATTGAGGGTGCAACAAATCAAAGTCATGGAACAATGGTTGTATTTGCCGAAAATGCAGAAGAAGAGGCTAATAGATTGGCGATATCTGGGATACGGATTAGTCCTACAGTAATGATAAAAGAATTGGTTGAGTCAGCGACTAGCATAGATGGGGCACTGATTTGCGATGAAAAAGGAAAATGTTATGCAATTGGAACAATTCTTGATGGAGATGCTTCTGATATAGGAGATCCATCGAGAGGTGCGAGATATAATTCGGCGCTTCGTTATAGAAATCAACAAAAAAGTAAGGGAAAAAAGACATTTATTGTAGTTGTTTCGGAAGATAAGTATATCAATTGCATATCAACTGAAGTGGATTAGAAATTAGCAAGAGGATTGAAAATCCTCTTGCTAATTTTATATAACCTAGAGAATCAATGTATAGATTTTTATAATTATTTACGATACAATATAACAAATAATTAGAAGGAGGGATTTTTATAAGATTAGAACCATATAATTTTGAGTTGGAATCAACAACGGTCTGGTCATTCCCGGACAGAGGAAGTTGGGCAACTCATTCAGGGAAGTACAGAGGTAATTGGTCGCCCTATGTGCCAAGGAATCTGATACTTCGTTATTCAAAGCCAGGAGATTGGGTCTTAGATCAATTCATGGGTAGCGGCACAACGTTAGTTGAAGCTAAGCTACTAAATCGAAATGCGATTGGTGTTGATATCAATCCGCAGTCAGTTTCAATTTCTGAAACAAATTTACAATTCCAATGTGATACAACCTCAAAAGTGTATGTTAGAAATGGAAGTGCAACGGCTTTGCCTTTTATCAAGGATAGTTGTATTGACTTTATTTGCACACATCCACCTTATGCGAATATTATCAAGTACAGTAAAGGAATTGAGAATGACATTTCTTTGTTATCTGTGGATGATTTTTTGACAGAAATGCGAAAAGTCGCATCAGAAGCATACAGAGTTCTTAAAAATGGAAAGATGTGTGCTATTATGATGGGCGATATGCGAAAGTATGGCAAGGTTATTCCGTTGGGATTTAGGGTTATGGAATGTTTTTTAAAGGCAGGTTTTGTATCAAAAGATATTATTATCAAAGAGCAACATAATTGTAAGTCTACGGAATATTGGGAGAATCGAGACAATAATTTCCTTCTTCTCGCGCATGAGTATATTTTTGTGTTTCAAAAGTATGAGGTGTGTAGAGGTTGAAAATACTGGTTGTTATTTTGGCATTTCCCACTTATAATATGTTTGTGATTTTCTATTTGATTTGAACTAGGAAAAGAGGTCAAAATGAGTCATTCAAGTGTTGCTCCATTTGTGAAATGGGCAGGTGGAAAACGCCAGTTGATTCCGCAAATTAGAGAGCGTATGCCAAAACAATATAATAATTATTACGAACCATTTGTTGGTGGCGGTGCAGTAATCTTTGAATTGCTACCAGAGAATGCATTGATTAATGACATTAATAGAGCATTAATTAATGCATACCAAATGATTTGTGAATACCCACAAAAATTTTTGCATGAAATCAATAGATTGGATGCAGAAATGTGGGAAGATGGAAAAGAGTATTATTACTCGTTAAGAGAACATTATAATGATAAATTGATGAAGAGTGAGTTTGATGTGGAGTTGGCTGCATTATTTGTATTTATCAATAAGCACTGCTTTAATGGGTTATACAGAGTAAATGGCAAGGGACTTTTTAATGTTCCATACAATAACAGCCGAAGAAATTCTGTTGATGAAAAATCAATTATGGAAATATCAGAGTTCTTAAAGGATGTTACGATTATTTCCGGAGATTTTGAAGTGGCTTGTGAGGGTGCCGGAGAAGGTGATTTTGTATTTATTGATAGTCCGTATGCACCTTTGAATCCTACATCATTTGAATCCTATACAAAAGAGGGATTCGATATAGAAAGTCATAGACGATTAGCAAATCTGTTTGATGAGTTGACAGCAAGGGGCTGCTATTGCATGCTTACAAATCATAATACAGAGCTGATTAATGAATTGTACGGCAACAAAGGCTACAAAATTGATGTTGTAAGCGTAAAAAGAATGATTAACTCTGATGCGTCTAACCGTGTCGGAGAAGAAGTTATTATATGTAACTATTAAGGAGTCGAGATAATGGAGAACTTATTTAAAAAGAAAGTGCCATTATATTTCGAGACAGAGGAATCGCAGCTTATTTTAGGTGATTCATTTAAAATTCTTACAAAGATGAAACCGGAATCTGTGGATATGATATTTGCAGACCCACCATATTTTTTGAGTAATGACGGTATCACTTGCCAAGGTGGGAAGATGGTTTCGGTAAATAAAGGCTCATGGGATAAACTTTCAGAGAGTGGAACCAGCGTCGAAGAGAAACATAGGTTTAACAGAAAGTGGATTAGGTTATGTAAAAAAGCATTAAAACAAAATGGTACAATTTGGATATCTGGGACATTACACAATATATATTCGATTGGTATGGCATTGGAGCAGGAAGGCTTCAAAATAATCAATAACATAACTTGGCAGAAAACAAATCCACCACCAAACTTAGCATGTCGATGCTTCACGCATTCTACGGAAACCATTCTATGGGCAAAGAAGAATGATAAGAAGTCTCGGCATTTTTTTAATTATGAGAAAATGAAAGAGAATAACGGTGGCAAGCAAATGAAGGATGTGTGGATAGGTGCATTGACAAAGCCTTCTGAAAAGAAAGAGGGTAAGCATCCAACACAGAAACCAGAATATTTGCTTGAAAGAATTGTGCTTGCATCTACGGAGGAAGGACAGGTTGTATTAGATCCATTTTGTGGTTCCGGTACAACTGGTGTGGAAGCGGTTCGATGGAGCAGGAAGTTCATTGGAATTGAATTGAACGAAGAATATTTAAAAATAAGCAAAAGAAGATTGGAGAAGGAAATAAATGGCAAAAAGAGATTTTGATGACTGGTTATCAACTTTTACTGACAATATTAATTCATATACATACTATGTGGATTTTGCCGGAGTTTATGCAAATGCACAGATTTTTAAGCGTGAGCTTGCGTTGATGCAGACTCTAATTGGAAGTAAGAATATACGCGAAGAATTTAAGAACTTAGTGAATGACTATCCGGAAGTTTTAAAATGTATTCCGATATTACTGGCATTAAGAGAGTCAGTTGTTGCTGTCACAGATGAAGATGGTAGAAAAGATTATAATTTCAAGTGTATGAATTATAGTCTGGATGATTATTGTGATTTTATGGAGAAAACAGGATTGTTTGATCTACTAGCAAATCATGTTGTATCAAACCTCTATGATTTAGCTGGCTTAGGAATCAATATTGGCTTGTCGTCAAATGGTCGTAAAAACAGAGGCGGACATCAGATGGAAGATTTGGTTGAAAGCTATATTGTAAAGGCTGGATTTGTAAAAGATAAATCATATTTTAAAGAGATGTATTTGACGGAGATAGAAGATAAGTGGGGATATAATTTGACTAATATTTCGGCTGAGGGAACCAGTACAAAGCGTTTTGATTTTGTAATAAAGCCGGAAGGTTCCGCTAACGTATATGTATGTGAGTGCAACTGTTATAGTTCAGGCGGTTCGAAGCTAAATGAAACAGCCAGAAGTTTTAAAACAATTGCGTTGGAAACAGAAGGAATTCCGAATGTACATTTTGTTTGGTTCACGGATGGAGAGGGGTGGAAGTCTGCGAGACGAAATCTGAAAGAAACATTTGATGTGTTAGAAGATATTTATAACATTAACGATATGGACAATGGCATAATTAAAAAGATATTTGTTTAATTGAAGGGAAAAACGATGGATTATTGCGTGGTTTGTAAAAATGATGTGACCGAAGCAGAATATTTATTGATTGGGACAAATGTATACAAATCATGCCCAGGATGTTCTAAAAACGCCGGTGAACACGTTTTTTATGATTGCCCAAGTGCATTTGGAAGAACGGTTAAGCGTATTACAAGAAATAATCCGATGGGATTGCAGAGCCATTGTGGACGATGCAGAGCAAACAAAGTTGGACCTTATGATGATGGACTATTGTGTTCTGGTATCGAGAAAAAAGATGGTGTAATTATCAACGAAATACGTTTTCTACCTATGAGTACAAATGTGTTTCCAACATATGATGAAGCGCGAGATTTTCTTTTGTATGATATGCTTGAGAGAGGTAATACATATTATTATATGAAGTCGAAGATGGACTGCATAAATAATTCATTCGTTTTATTCCAATATGAAGCCCGATTGATAGGCTATGCCATTTTTGAAGAAGCATTTACATTGGATGAACCGCTATATGAAAATGGATCAGAGTATCATGGTTATTACAAGTTTAGAAAAAATAGCACTAAGGTTTTGACTACACCTATTACCGCAGAAATGTTTAAGATGATTGATGTGGAATTTAAAGGATTCAATCAAAGTCATCAAAGAAAACCGGTGGGAATGTTGCCTGCAATATTTGAATTGATTAATACTGGTAAAGGCATTGTTCAAGAAATAAAAGCGACAATTAATCTTCCGGAAGAGATAGATGAGGCGGAATTAGAAAATCTTAAAGAAGGGCAGAAAAAACAGATAGTAGTTAATGCGTATGAACGTAATCAGCAAGCGCGAAGACGTTGCTTAGAATATTATAGCAAGCTTAATAATGGAAAGATAAAGTGCGAGATATGTGGATTTGACTTTGGGGAAGTTTATGGAAAAGAATTTGAAGGTAAAATTCATATTCACCATATTAAGGAGATTTCGATGATTAGTGAAGAGTATGTTATTGATGCTACAAAGGATTTAATCCCGATATGTCCTAATTGCCATATGGTGGCGCATAGTAGGAAACCAGCATTGAAGCCGGATGAGATTTGTAATTTAGTGAATAATAACAAGTATAGAAAGAGGTAATATAACATGGGTGATGTAAAGATTAAAGATTTATATGCGGGAAAACCTGATGCAAAGGATGAGATAAACTTTGAGGGTATGGATACTTTTATTAAGACATTCGTGGCGGCAGAGCATTTTAATTTAGATTCATTAATAAATGGTAGTCATTGCTTTATCACAGGATTTAAAGGGACTGGAAAAACAGCTCTTTTATTCTATTTAGAAGATAGAATAAAGGCAAATGATCCCATTTCGTGTACATCTTATATTTTTTTTAAAGAAGAATATACAGATGTAAGAAAGCGAGATTTACAGGACTTGTCGCAACGTATTTTGTCATCAATTTCTGTAGAGGAAGGAGCTCTAGTTGATAATACAGAATTCGAATATATTTGGAGATGGATTTTTTATAAACAGATAGTAAGAGACAATGAAGAGTATAACAGAAATTTGTTTGTTGATGACGAGAATTGGAAAAGATTTGAGAAAATAGTAAATCAAATAAGAGATCCAAGAAATAGTAGAAAATTTATGATCCCTAACAAAATAAAATTTGCTATACCGTGTAAAGATGCCACAACATTTACGGAGGTATCTCCAGAAGTAGAAGTAGATTTAAGAAATGTGCAAAGCGAAAATTATAGAGAGTTTGTAAATCTAATTGACCATGCTGAGAGTGCACTTTCTTCTGTTGAAAAAACAGATATCCCATATTACATATTAATAGATGAGCTTGAAGCATATTATGGTGATACGCAGATTTTCAAGAGAGATCTATATATGATTAGAGATCTGATTTTTACAGTGAAGAGATTGAACACTATCTTTTCAAGATCTGGAATGGGAAATGTGAAAGCAATTTGTTCGGTAAGAAGCGAAATTATTAACGCAATTTCTCGATTTATTGTAACAAAAGAGGTAAATAAAGTTATTTCTGGCTTTTCAATTCCTCTTAATTGGAATTATTCCAATAATAATTCGCATGCGCATCCTATAATACAAATAATACTAAAGAGAATTGCATTGTGTGAAGGGATAGACCAGTATAAAAGCTTGGAAATATATAGAAAATGGTTTCCGGAACTAATTCATGGATTGGAACCAGCGAGTTACATTTTAAATAATAGTTGGTACAAACCGCGAGATATGATTAGGTTACTTATGTGTGCAAAAAACAGCATGCATAATGGTAATTCCGCATTTACTGGAAGTGTTTTTGATTCTATAGCAAAAACATATTCCGATGATAGTTTACAAGAGATCAAGGAAGAACTAAGAGCATTATATACATCTGAAGAAATAGATTGTATCGTTAGCTGTTTTACTGGTTTTAAAACAGTTTTTTCGATATCTGAATTGCAGAATAGAATTAAAAAGATTTATGCTGGAACAGTACTTGAAGTAAAATTCGTTCAAGTATTGAATGATTTGTATCGATTGGGATTTATAGGAAATTTTTTGCCGGCTTCAAAGACATATCATTGGCAACACAGAGGAGATTCGGCTCTGATTATGTCAGATGAATGGAGAGTGTGTATTCACTATGCATTACATGGTGCATTGGCGATAGGTAGTAGAAATGATTTTGGCTTAAAGAGAGGGCAAGAACCACAAAAGGGAGATGTTGCAATTGCTACTGTAAAATATGCGAATTTACATTATGCAAAAGTGGAATTTTATTTATATGGAATTTTGTATTCAGGTCAAATTCATATATCGGAATTTGGGAAAAGAGAAAAACGATATATAAAAAGTTTGCCAGACTTAATAGCTAAGGGGGAAGAAATAAGGGTTAGTATTGACGAGTATAATGAACAATACGGGGTTTGGAATCTAAGGATTGCGGAACTGATTGAAGATCCTAATATATAAATATATTAGGGTCTTAGGGCTTGCACTAATGCGAACTCTCTGGGAGTAAGGTGTTTGCGCAAATTAGTCAGCAACTTTGTGCGTATCCTGTCGTGTATAATGTTGTCCGAGATTTCCGGAATTTTTCCGAAAGTCTCGGAATCTGTTTGTCTGCAGTCTGTAATGGGCATAATGCTCATGAGTACAACTTGTTTTGCTGTAAGGCTATAAAGGAACCAAAAAATGAGCGACTACGAAAACAAAATCATAAGAAAACGAATCGGAGTCTATGGGGCTGTGCAGGGTGTGGGCTTTCGATACAGAGCCGAACATGCTGCGGAGGAAGTGGGGGCTACCGGTTGGGTCCAAAATGAGCCGGACGGTTCTGTGACAATGGAAATTCAGGGAACAGAAGAACAGATTGATAAGGCTTTTTTGATGATAAGTCAGGGAAGATATGTTAATATAGAAAAGATGGATGCCAAATCGATTCCTCTTATAGAGGATGAACGTGCTTTTAGAACGAGGGAATAAGTGTATCTGATATCAGTATATTTTGATGAAAAGACAAATAGAATATTGCAGAGATATATGGATCAAATTGCGGAAAAGACCGGTAATACCTTTATGACCTGTCATCATGTACCACCACACATGACGATTTCCGCTATTGAAGCAAGAAATGTGGAAGTATTGTTAGCCCCGTTTTCGAAGCTTCAGGGAACGATAGAGAAAGGTGTCATTCAGTTTGTATCGGTTGGACAGCTATTTCCATATGTGCTGTATGCAACGCCTGTGTTAAATGATTATTTGCAGGGATTATCCCATCAAATTTATCAATCCATCAAAGATATTCCTGAGACAAGCATCAGTAAATATTATCAGCCTATGAGTTGGCTTCCGCATGTAACATTGGGGAAGACATTGACAAAAGAACAGATGCAAATAGCATTTGCAGTCATGCAGGATAGCTTTCAGCCGTTCGAAGCAACCGTAACAGAGATTGGCTTGGCAAAAGTCAACCCGCATGAAGATATCATAAGATTTGAACTGAAGGAAAAATAGAAAAGGTTCATGAGAGAAAAGGAGAGAGAAAAATGAAAAGAATCGCAGTTACCTATGATAATGGACAAGTTTTTGGGCACTTTGGAAGAACAGAGGCTTTTAAAGTGTATGAAGTCGAGGATGGACAGATAGTAAACAGTGAAGTAATCGAGTCGAATGGCGTTGGTCACGGAGCGTTGGCAGGTCTCTTGGCAGAACATACGGTTGATGTGTTAATCTGTGGCGGTATCGGTGGAGGAGCCATGGCTGCTCTGGAAGATTGTGGAATCGAAATATGCGCCGGAGCCGAAGGCGATACGGACGCAGCGGTAGAGGCATACCTTAAGGGCGAGTTAGTAACAGCCGGAGTTACCTGTAATCATCACGGGGAAGGCCATTCCTGCGGACATCATGACGAAGACCATTCCTGCGGCAATGGTGGTTGCCATGGTGGATGCGGAGCGCATAGTACCTTAGAGGGGCGCAATGTGGGAAAGACAGTGAGAACGCATTACAAGGGCACCTTTAATGATGGAGAGCAGTTTGATTCTTCCTATGATCGTGGGGAGCCGCTGGAGTTTGTCTGTGGCGCAGGAATGATGATTCAAGGATTTGACGCAGCTGTTGCAGATATGGAAGTGGGACAGATTGTGGATGTTCATCTGATGCCGGAGGAGGCATACGGCATGCCGGATCCACAGGCAATTTTTACCGTAGAAATTGCTCAGATGCCGGGCTCCGAAGAATTGAACGTGGGAGAACAGGTTTATTTATCGAATGCATACGGACAGCCGTTCCCTGTGAAGGTGACTGCAAAAGATGATGCGACCATTACCTTTGATGCAAACCATGAGATGGCAGGTAAGGAACTGAACTTTAGAATAGAGCTGGTGGAAGTTCTGTAGGGAGCAGAGAAGCAGTGAATGATATACTTTTTTGATGTGCTTGAATTCAAGCCAATTTAATAGTATAATTTCTGCGATAAGATGTTATGAGATGTTAAATTAAGGAGGCACCAATCATGATTAATTGGAACAATTTGGATACAATTGATTCATATCAGGAACTTTCCAAGGTAGCGCGTGTGAACCTGGCAGAGGTGATGTCCGGTGCAAACGGGGCAGAGCGTGTAAAGAAATACAGCGCTCCGATGGGGGAAGGACTTGTTTATAACTATGCTGCAAAACAGGTAGATGACAATGTACTTGCAGCGCTTGTGAAATTAGCAGATGAGACGCAGCTTGTAGAGAAGTTTGAAGCTCTTTACAACGGAGAGGTTGTAAATACCGGCGAAAAACGTCTTGTACTTCATCATATGACCCGTGGACAGTTGGGCGAAGCTGTTGTAGCAGACGGTGTGGATAAGCGCACATTCTATGTAGAGCAGCAGAAGAGAATTGCAGAGCTGGTCAACAAAGTACATAACGGAGAGATTACGAATGCAGCCGGTGAGAAATTCACAACGGTTGTTCAGATTGGTATCGGTGGCAGTGACCTTGGACCGCGTGCAATGTATTTAGCACTTGAGAACTGGGCAAAAGTGAACAATACATTCAAGATGGAAGCAAAGTTCATCAGCAACGTAGATCCGGATGATGCGGCAGCGGTGTTAAATACGATTGATGTAGCACATTCCCTTTTCGTACTTGTTTCCAAATCCGGTACAACGCTTGAGACATTGACAAACGAATCCTTTGTGAAGGATGCGTTAAAGAAAGCAGGATTAGATGCTTCCAAGCACATGATTGCTGTTACAAGTGAGACATCCCCGCTTGCAAAGAGCGATGACTACCTTGCAGCATTTTATATGGATGACTATATCGGTGGCCGTTTCTCCTCTACTTCGGCAGTAGGTGGTGCCGTGTTATCATTGGCATTCGGACCAGAGGTATTTGCACAGTTCTTAGATGGTGCGGCAGAAGAAGACAAACTCGCGAAGAATAAAGACTTATTGAAAAATCCTGCGATGTTAGACGCATTGATTGGTGTCTATGAGCGCAATGTGCTGGGCTACCAGAACACGGCAGTTCTTCCTTATTCCCAGGCGTTGAGCCGCTTCCCTGCGCATTTACAGCAGCTTGACATGGAATCCAACGGAAAATCCGTAAATCGTTTTGGCGAGCCGGTAAATTACCAGACAGGACCTGTTATTTTTGGTGAGCCGGGAACCAACGGTCAGCACTCATTCTATCAGCTGCTTCATCAGGGCACTGATATCGTACCGCTTCAGTTTGTCGGCTTTAAGAATAACCAGATGGGCAGAGATGTTGTGATTCAGGACAGCACAAGCCAGCAGAAGTTGTGTGCAAACGTGGTTGCTCAGATTGTCGCTTTTGCGTGCGGTAAATCCGATGAAGATCGCAATAAGAACTTCGAGGGCGGACGTCCGTCAAGCATCATCATTGGTGACCAGTTAAATCCTAAGACACTTGGCGCACTTTTAGCACACTTTGAGAATAAAGTAATGTTCCAGGGATTTGTATGGAACATCAACAGCTTTGATCAGGAAGGCGTACAGCTCGGTAAAGTATTGGCGAAGCGTGTATTGGCGCATGAGACAGACGGTGCACTGAAGGAATACAGTGACTTGTTAAATATCTAATCCAAACACCTCCAAAGTAGATATGGGAAATAACAAAATCTGCTTTGGGGGTATTTTTTACCCTATTGATTTAGTAGGAAAATGGAAATATAATGGAAAGCAACTACGAAAAATAGGAGACGAATACCGATGAGCAATAAGTATGAAGCTTTTATCGAATATTTAAAATCATTTGAAAGTATGGCAGTGGCATTTTCCGGTGGCGTGGACTCCACCTTCCTTTTGTATGCAGCAAAAGAGGCATTGGGAGATAATGTGATTGCCGTAACGGCATCATCCTGTTCTTTTCCCGAGCGTGAATTGAACGAGGCAAAAGAATTTTGCAGACAGCACGACATTCGGCAGTTTATCTGTAAATCAGAGGAACTGGAAATCGAAGGCTTTTCCTCGAATCCCAAAAACCGATGCTACCTCTGCAAACGTGAGCTGTTTGAGAAAATCGGAGACATTGCAAGAAATGCGGGTGTCAATGTAGTGGCGGAAGGCTCGAACCTTGATGACAACGGTGATTATCGCCCGGGCTTACAGGCTGTAGCAGAACTGGGAGTGAAAAGTCCACTCAGAGAATTTGGCTTTACGAAGCAGGAAATACGGGAGGAATCGAAACGGCTGGGACTTCCGACATGGGATAAACAGTCTTTTGCCTGCCTGTCCAGCCGTTTTGTTTATGGAGAAACAATCACCGAGGAAAAGCTTCACATGGTGGATAGGGCAGAGCAGCTTTTATTGGACATGGGATTTCATCAGTTGCGTGTGCGCATTCATGGTAAGCTTGCGCGTATTGAGTTGATGCCGGAGGAGTTCGGAAAATTTATGCAGGAGGATGTCCGCAGTAAGGTATATCTGGAATTAAAAAAACTTGGCTTCACCTATGTTACGCTGGATCTGCTTGGATATCGTACCGGGAGCATGAATGAAACTCTGTAGGAACAATAACTGCCCCTAACTTGACGATATGGAAACATTGTGATAATATAACAGGGAACTGGCGAGAATAATTCTTATTCAAAGCCACAATACATGATTTTAATAGAATGGAGATAAGAATTATGGAAAGAATTAAGACATTAGAGACACGTAACTTATGTGAGAGCACAAAGAATGGTGGATGTGGAGAATGCCAGACATCTTGCCAGTCTGCTTGCAAAACAAGCTGTGGTGTGGCAAACCAGTCTTGCGAGAACAACAAATAATACATACGCTAAAGCGTACTTGAAATGAAGATTTGCAAAAAATGCCGCTTTTATAGTCGGCATTTTTTCTATGTTAAGAAATAAAGGAGAAAACAGTGGTACATCAATATAAATTAAATGGCTTCAATATCGTTTTGGATACCTGCTCGGGCGGCGTTCATGTGGTAGACGAAGTTGCCTATGATATGATTGAATTCTACCCGAAGAAAAGTGCGGACGAAATTATTACCGAAATGTTAGAAAAATATAAAGACCGCGAGGATGTGACCGAACAAGATTTGCGCCTCTGCATGCAGGATATCGAGACGCTGGTAGCAAATAAACAGTTATATACAGAGGATACTTTTGAGCCGATGGCGGGTACCTTTAAGGAGCGCTCCGGAAATGTTGTAAAGGCATTGTGCCTGCATGTGGCGCATACCTGTAACCTGAACTGCGCTTACTGCTTTGCAAGTCAGGGGAAATACCACGGCGAGCGTGCGCTGATGAGCTTTGAGGTCGGAAAAAGAGCGTTGGACTTTCTGATTGAAAATTCCGGAAGCAGAAGAAACCTGGAAGTGGACTTCTTCGGCGGAGAACCGCTGATGAACTGGGATGTGGTGAAGGAGCTCGTGGCATATGCACGTTCCGTAGAGAAAGAGCACAATAAGAACTTCCGGTTCACACTGACTACAAACGGAATGCTCATTGACGACGATGTCATTGATTTTGCCAACAAAGAAATGAGTAACGTCGTCCTAAGTCTTGACGGAAGAAAAGAAATCCACGACGCAACCCGCGTGGACTATGCCGGAAACGGAAGCTACGATAAAATCGTTCCGAAGTTCCAGAAGATGGTGGAATCCCGTGGCGGTAAGAACTACTATATGCGCGGTACTTTTACACACGCCAATCCGGACTTCACCAAGGATGTGTTCCATATGGCAGATTTGGGCTTTACGGAGCTTAGCATGGAGCCGGTGGTAAGCGCACCGGACGACCCGATGGCTTTGACGAAAGAGGATTTGGAGATTGTGAAAGAACAGTATGAAATCCTCGCCAAAGAGATGATTAAGCGAAAAGAAGAGGGACGCGGATTCACATTCTACCACTATATGATTGACCTGACAGAGGGACCGTGTATCTATAAACGTATCTCCGGCTGTGGTTCGGGTACCGAGTATATGGCAGTGACGCCTTGGGGAGATTTGTACCCATGTCATCAGTTTGTCGGCGAGGAACGCTATAAGCTGGGTGATATCTGGAACGGTGTAACGAACGAGAATCTTCGCGAAGAATTCCGTAGCTGTAACGCATATGCGAGACCGGAATGCGCGGACTGCTGGGCAAAGCTTTACTGCTCCGGCGGCTGTGCCGCAAACGCATACCATGCAACCGGCAGCATCCGCGGAATTTACGAACCGGGATGCGAGTTATTCCGCAAGCGAATCGAATGTGCAATTATGATTAAAGTTGCGGAAGCTGCCAAAAAGGGAGAGGCATAGGATGCAGACGTCGATTGCAGATTTTGTAAGAGAATATGCAAAAAAAGAAAACAGCCGTTTTCACATGCCGGGGCATAAAGGTCATTCCTTCCTTGGCTGTGAGGCATATGATATCACAGAGGTCGCAGGTGCGGATGCGCTGTATGAAGCAGACGGCATCATAGCGGAGAGCGAGAAATATGCGACGGAGCTTTTTGGTACGGGCGGGACTTTTTTTTCCACCGAGGGTTCCAGCCAGTGCATCCGTGCGATGCTGTATTTAGCCATCCACTATCAGGGCGGCGTAGGCAGACCCTATGTGATTGCAGCCAGAAATGCGCACAAAGCTTTTTTGTATGCGGCAGCACTGTTGGACTTTGACATTGTGTGGCTGTGGCCGGAGGAGATGCACTCATTGTGTAGCTGTCATATCTCACCGGAACAGCTTGAGGAAGAACTAAAAAGGCACGAGAATCCACCGGCTGCCGTGTATCTGACCAGTCCGGATTACCTTGGAGGTCAGCTTGCGCTCGGAGCGTTGGCAGCGGTGTGCCATCGTTATCATACCGTTTTGGCGGTAGACAATGCCCACGGTTCTTATCTTCATTTTTTGGAGAAAAAGTGCCACCCAATGGATGTTGGAGCGGATATTTGTTGCGATTCGGCGCACAAGACATTGCCGGTACTTACCGGAGGCGCTTATCTGCAAATCAGCAAGAACGCGCCGGAATTCTTTCTGCAAAACGCAAAACAGGCGTTGGCGCTCTTTGGCTCTACCAGTCCGTCATATCTGATTTTGGCATCTTTGGACTTGTGCAATGTCTATCTGGCAGACGATTACAGGAAGAAGCTGGCTGTTGCCATAGAAAATATTGTAAACGTACGCCAGACGCTTGAAAACGCGGGCTGGGAAGTAGAGAAGACAGACCCGTTAAAACTGACGGTGCGCGCTCCAAAAGGACGAACCGGACAGGAACTTGCAGAGCAGCTTCGACATAACGGTGTGGAATGCGAATATGCAGATGCGGAGTATATCGTTCTTATGGCTACTCCGGAAAATACGAAAAAGGACTATGACAGGCTCGTGCAGGCGTTTGGCACGAATTTGTGTGAATACGAGAACAGGGCAATGTTACGTCCGGTACAGTGCGAACAGAAGTGTTCCGTGAGAGCGGCATTTTTCGCTGCCCATGAGCAGATTCCGGTGCAGGAGGCTGTGGGAAGAATCTGCGGTGCACCGACAGTAGGTTGTCCGCCTGCGATTCCGATTGTGGTATCGGGAGAGCTGATTGATGAAAATGCGGTGGCGATACTAATACAGTACGAGGTTGAAAATGTGGAAGTGTTGAAAGACGGTAGTCACATTTCATTGACAGAACAACCTTAAAGTGCTACACTTCAAACGAAACAGAAAAAGAAACAGGGGAGCTTGTGATAGCAGGCTGAGAGGAAGTAATCAACTTCGACCCTTTAACCTGATGCGGATAATGCCGCCGTAGGAAGTCACAGCTGATTTTTTTCGGAGATACCGTATCTGGGTATCTCTTTTTTGTTCCAAATAATTTAACCCAAAGGAGTTATGACATGAAAAACAATCAGACAAAAAAACTATGCATTGCAGGAATCTTATGTGCCGTGGCGGTAGTCGGCAGCTTCTTCTCGTTTCCGATATTCGGAAGTAAATGTGCGCCGATTCAACACATGGTCAATATCATCTGCGCGGTTACTTTAGGACCGTGGTATGGCGTAGGGGTAGCATTCTGCGCAAGCCTCATCCGTAACCTCCTCGGTCTCGGAAGCCTTATGGCGTTCCCGGGCAGTATGTTTGGCGCACTGCTGTGCGGAATCGCCTATTGGAAGACCAAAAAACTTTCCGTTACACTGGCAGCGGAAGTGTTCGGAACTGCGATTCTTGGTGGTCTCTGTGCCTATCCGGTTGCGATTCTTCTTATGGGAAAAAGTGCGGCTGAGATTGCCTTTTATGCATACATTATTCCGTTTTTTGTCTCAACGGCAGGCGGTGCGATACTTTCTGCAGTCTTTCTCGGTGCATTGCAGAAAACAGGTGTGCTTGCAAGAGTCGCAGAAGGTTAGAGGAGAATGCACATGTTGAAAGAAATGCTAATAAACGTTCGCAAAAAGAGCCCGCTGGTACATAATATCACCAACTACGTGACGGTGAATGACTGTGCCAATATTCTTCTTGCCTGCGGAGGTTCACCGATTATGGCAGACGATGTGGAGGAAGCGGCGGAGATTACCGCAATCTGTGGCGGATTGAATATCAATATCGGAACGCTGAATGCGCGTACGATTCCGGCGATGCATGTGGCAGGAAAAAAAGCAAACGAGCTTGGACATCCGGTTGTGCTTGATCCGGTTGGGGCGGGGGCATCCACGCTTCGAACCAAGACCGCAAACGACCTGATACGAGAGATTAAATTTACGGTAATACGAGGAAACAGCTCGGAAATCAAGACGTTAGCACTCGGAGCGGGAACGACCAGAGGTGTCGATGCAGACATTGCTGACAGCGTTACGAAAGACAACTTAGAGCAGGCGGTTGCTTTTGCAAAAGAATTTTCGAAAAAAACAGGTGCAGTTGTAGCAATTACGGGAGCGATTGATATCGTGGCGGACGACAAAACGGCATATTGTATCTTTAACGGACATCCGATGATGAGCAGCATCACAGGAACCGGATGTCAGTTGTCTGCACTTACCGCCGCCTATGTTACGGCAAATCCGGATACACCACTGGAGGCCACGGCAGCGGCTGTCTGCGCGATGGGTATCTGCGGAGAAAAAGCATACAGCCGTTTATCAAAAGAGGACGGTAATGCGACTTATCGGAACTATATTATTGACGCAGTCTATCATCTTAGCGGGGAAGAACTGGAACGTCTGGCAAGATATGAGATTCGTTAGACAAAGAGGAATATAATTATGAAATGTAATTCGGAAATGATGCGTCTCTATGCTGTCACGGACCGGGCATGGACCGGAAGGCAGACGCTTATGGAGCAGGTAGAAGCGGCTATCAGAGGCGGTGCCACCTGTATACAGCTTCGGGAAAAAGAACTGTCGGAGGATGAATTTCTGGCAGAGGCCATGGAAATGAAAAAACTCTGTGCGCGCTATTCCGTGCCGTTTATCGTCAATGATAATGTGGAAATTGCGCTAAAGTGCGGTGCGGACGGTATCCATGTCGGGCAGAAGGATATGGAAGCAGGAAATGTCCGTGCACTGGTGGGAGATGACATGCTCATCGGTGTCTCCGCGCAGACTGTGGAGCAGGCGCTTGCAGCGGGGGCAGCAGGGGCGGACTACCTCGGCGTCGGAGCTGTGTTTGGCACGACGACCAAATTGGATGCGAATTCTGTTTCCCATGAGACTGTAAGGAAAATCTGTGCAGCAGTGTCGATTCCCGTGGTTGCCATCGGCGGCATTAACAGAACGAACCTCATGGAACTGTCGGGCAGCGGTGTCGACGGCGTGGCACTGGTTTCGGCTGTTTTTGCGGCAGAGAACATTGAAAGCGAGTGCAGAGTTTTGCGTGCGCTTTCGGAAAAGATGGTGCAGCAATGAAGATAACGGGAGCAATATTTGATTTAGACGGCACGTTGTTAGATTCCATGTTCATCTGGGATAACGTGGGAGAGCAATATCTTCTTTCCCTTGGCATCCGCTCAAAGAAAAATATAAATGAAATCCTAAAAAATATGAGTCTGGCGCAGGGAGCAGCATATATACAAAGGGCATATGGTGTAGAGAAGACGCGCGAGGAAATTATGGCAGGTGTAAATGCCATCGTAGAGCACTTTTATACGGCTGAGGTACAGTTAAAGGATGGCGCGGCAGAATTTGTGCGGTACCTTGCAGAAAACGGTGTGAAGATGTGTATTGCCACTGCAACAGATGAATATTTGGTGGAAGCGGCACTGGACCGCCTTGGCATCAGAAAATACTTTTCGGATATATTTACCTGTAATGGTGTCGGACACGGGAAAGATGAGCCGCACATTTACGAGGCAGCATGCAGACGACTTGGAACGTCAAAAGAAAACACGCTCGTGTTTGAAGATGCTATCTATGCGATACAGACAGCAAAAGCCGCCGGTTTTCCGGTAGCAGGCGTCTGTGATGCGGCAGAAGAAAATCAGGAAAAAATGCAGATGATATGCGATTTTTATATTACAGACTTTACAAGAGCACGGGAGATAGTGTCAAAAATCCGAATATAAAAGATTTTTTACATGCAAATCGTGCCTGCGGCTCAAAGTTTGCAGATATTGGAAAGGAGAGAATATCATATGAAGGCAGCACTTACGATTGCAGGCAGTGATTCCAGCGGCGGAGCAGGCATTCAGGCAGATATCAAAACCATGACAATGAATGGTGTCTATGCCATGAGTGCCATCACCGCACTTACGGCACAGAATACCACCGGTGTGCAGGGAATTTTTGAGGTGACGCCGGATTTCCTTGGCATGCAGATTGACAGCGTGTGTACGGATATTCGTCCGGATGCCGTCAAAATTGGCATGGTATCTTCCGTGGAGCTGATTTCCGTAATTGCCGAAAAACTGACACGGTATCAGATAAAAAATATTGTCGTAGACCCTGTGATGGTGGCAACCAGCGGAGCAAAACTGATTTCTGAGGATGCGGTTGCCACGCTAAAAGAAAAGCTGCTACCGTTAGCGACCGTCGTGACACCGAATATTCCGGAAGCGGAAGTCATGGCAGGGCTAGAGATAAAAAGTGCGGACGACATGATACGGGCGGCAGAGTATATCAGCAACACCTATCACTGTGCAGTTCTCTGCAAGGGTGGTCACAGCCTAAACGATGCAAACGATTTGCTCTATGATAACGGGGAATATCGTTGGTTTTATGGCAAGCGGATTGACAATCCGAACACGCACGGCACGGGATGCACGCTTTCAAGCGCGATTGCGTCTAATCTCGCCAAAGAACAGAACTTATTTGAAGCAGTGGAGAACGCCAAGGCATATATTTCCGGGGCGCTGTCTGCAATGCTTGACCTTGGCGCAGGAAGCGGACCGATGAAGCATGCGTTTGATTTGAAAGAAAAATATTTGTAAAAACAGTGTTGACATTTAAACTCATTTGAGTATAATAAAGAAAGCAATTTAATAAGGTAAACCGTTGAAGTGGAGATAAAAATAAAAGGGGCACTTACAGAGAGCCGGGAATGCTGAGAACCGGCAGAATGCTGTTTATTAAATGGACCACTGAGGGCATAGTCAAAAGAATCTTAGGATTCCGAGTATTCTATGACGCGAGGGCATGCGTGAGTTGCCGGGAATATGTTGGTATTCTGATGAGAGTGTGGATTCCACAAAGCAAGGTGGCACCGCGGTATAAATGTATTTTACCGTCCTTGACAATAAGTAAATTATTGTCAGGGACGGTTTTTTTGTGCAATGAGAAATCCTTTCCCATTGCACAAAAAGCATTGCGTGCATAGATGCGCAGCTCGCAGAAAGGAAGATTGCCATGAATGGCACTGCTCGCGCGCAGAGAATCAGCAGAGCTGATTCTCATTTGTATCATAGAAACACACCACACCGCTATCAGGGAATGAGGAGGAAAAATGACGACATTAGAAGAAGCGAGAAACATGGCAGCCGGATATCCGGTAGTCCCCATCAGCAAAGAAATCATGGCGGACCGAAAGACCCCGATAGAGGTGCTTGGTATCCTAAAGGGCGTAAGTTCACATTGTTACATGTTGGAAAGTGTGGAAAATCAGGAACGCTGGGGACGTTATACGTTTTTAGGGTATGACCCGGTGATGGAGATTACCTGCACAGACGGAGTGATGACGATTCGCGGTGATGGAAAGGATGACACGAAAAAGGTAGCGCATCCGCGGGAGACACTTGCACAGATATTAAAGGAATACCGTAGCCCAAGGATTGCCGGACTGCCGACTTTTACGGGCGGACTGGTCGGATATTTTTCCTATGATTACATCAAGTACGCAGAAGCCTCATTAAAATTGGATGCAGCCGACGAGGAAGGTTTTAAGGACGTGGATTTGATGCTGTTCGATAAAGTGATTGCATTTGATAACTTTAAGCAGAAAATTGTCCTGATTGTAAATATCAAGACCGATGAGCTGGAAATCAATTATAAAGAAGCGGAAGCCGAACTCGAAAAGATGGCATCCATGATTCGGGAGGAAACAGCAGCGCCCATTGCGCCCGGAAAACTCAAATCCGAGCTGCGAAGACTCTTTGAAGAAGCTGTCTACTGCTCCATGGTTGAGAAGGCAAAAAAATATATCTACGAGGGTGATATTTTTCAGGTGGTTCTGTCCAACCGCTTGGAGGCGGAGTTTGAGGGAAGTCTTTTCAATGCATACCGGGTGCTTCGGACAACAAACCCGTCGCCGTACATGTTTTATTTCAGTTCGGATGACATCGAGGTGGCGGGAGCATCGCCGGAGACTCTGGTAAAACTCGTGGACGGAGTGGTCTATACCTTCCCGCTTGCGGGAACCAGACCGCGGGGAACGAATGACGAGGAAGATATGCGTCTGGAAAAAGAACTCTTGGCGGATGAAAAAGAGCTGGCAGAGCACAACATGCTGGTGGATTTGGGAAGAAATGATTTGGGGAAAATCAGCAAGTTTGGAAGCGTGACCGTGGAAAATTATCTCTCCATTCAGCGATACTCGCACGTGATGCACATCGGCTCTACTGTGCGCGGGGAGATACGGGAAGATAAGGGGGCGTTAGATGCGGTGGATGCAGTGCTTCCGGCAGGAACCCTCTCCGGGGCGCCAAAACTTCGCGCGATGGAGATTATCAATGAACTGGAAAACTGCAAACGCGGTATTTACGGTGGGGCAATCGGCTATATCGACCTTGCCGGAAATCTTGACACCTGCATTGCCATACGAATCGCATATAAGAAAAACGGAAAAGTATTTGTGCGTTCGGGCGCGGGAATCGTGGCGGACAGCATCCCACAGAACGAATATCGGGAATGTATCAACAAGGCACAGGCAGTTGTCAATGCGTTGCTTGCCGGAGAGGAGGAACTATAGATGGTATTACTGATTGATAATTATGACAGCTTTTCTTATAACCTCTACCAGGTGATTGGCACGTTGCAACCGGACATTCGGGTGATACGCAATGACGAGCTGACCGTGGAAGAAATCGAGGAACTTGCTCCCTCGCATATCGTCTTATCGCCGGGACCGGGAAAGCCGAAGGATGCGGGCATCTGTGAGGATGTGGTAAGAAGGTTCGGCGGCAAATTCCCAATCTTAGGCGTCTGCCTGGGGCATCAGGCAATCTGTGAGGCATACGGGGCGACGATTACCTATGCGGACCGGCTGATGCACGGAAAACAGTCCGAGATAACTATCGAGTCGGAAACCAAGCTGTTCCGGGGAATGGAGCGGCAGATAAAAGTGGCGAGATATCATTCGCTTGTGGCAGAAAAGAATACTATACCGGAGGAACTTCGGGTGACGGCAGTGACCAAAGAGGGCGAGATTATGGCAGTTGCACATAAAAAACATGACGTATACGGCGTACAGTTTCACCCGGAATCCATTTTGACGCCCGAAGGGAAACAGATGATAGCAAATTTTTTGGAGGTATCGAACAATGATTAAAGAGGCAATCGCAAAAGTAGTGAAAAACGAAGATTTAAGCGATGAGATGATGACACAGGTTATGAATGAGATTATGACCGGCGAGGCGACCGATGCACAGAAAGCATCCTTCCTCACTGCGATGAATATGAAGGGCGAGACGGTTGCGGAGATTACTGCCGCAGCAAAGGTAATGCGCGAACACTGTGAGCGCTTTTTAAACGATATGGATGTGCTTGAAATTGTAGGTACCGGTGGCGACGGTTCGAACAGTATCAACATTTCCACACTGGCATCCATCGTCGTGTCCGCAACAGGAATCCCGGTTGCCAAGCACGGAAACCGTGCAGCCTCCAGCAAGTGCGGAACGGCGGATTGCCTGGAAGCACTCGGTGTAAAAATAGATTTAGAGCCGGAGGAGAGTGCTGCGATATTAAAAGATTTAAACATCTGCTTTTTATTCGCACAGAAATATCACAAGGCAATGCGATTTGTCGGTGGTGTGCGCAAAGAGATGGGCGTGCGCACCCTGTTTAACTGTTTAGGGCCGCTTGCCAATCCGGCGGGTGCGAGCATGCAGCTTTTAGGCGTATACGGAAAGGACTTGGTAGAGCCCCTTGCAGAAGTGTTGGTGAACCTCGGTGTCAAAAGTGCCATGGTGGTGTACGGAGAGGACGGCATGGATGAAATCTCTTTAAGTGACAAAACATTTGTCTGCGAGACTATCGGCGGAACCTTCAAAACATATGAGATTGCGCCGGAGGATTACGGATTCACCAGATGTAAAAAAGAGGACCTGGTCGGCGGGACACCGGAAGAAAATGCAGCAACGGTAAGACGTATTCTCGCGGGAGCGCAGGGACCGAAGACCGATGCGGTACTTTTAAATGCAGGCGCGGCGATTCATATCGCGGAAGGATGTTCCATTGAGGAGGGAATTGTGATTGCAAGAGAGGCAATCGCAAGCGGCAAAGCGTTAGCACAGTTAGAACGCTTCATAGAAGCAAGCAACAGAAAGGCGGCATCATGAACATACTGGAGGAGATTGCAGCAAAAAGAGCAGAGGACCTTGTAAGAAAAAAGCAGGAAATCCCTCTTGCAGTAGTAGAGAGGCAAGCGAAAAAGCTTGCAAAAACGGAGTTGGAATCACAGGGAAAATTCCCGTTTCCTTTTCGGGAAAGTTTGAAAAAAGGACAAAATCCTGCAGGGGAGAGCATGCGCTTTATTTGTGAGGTAAAGAAAGCATCCCCTTCCAAAGGCATCATTGCAGAGGAATTTCCGTATCTTGTAATTGCCGGGGAATATGAGCAGGCAGGTGCGGCGGCAATATCCGTGTTGACGGAGCCGCACTACTTTTTAGGGAGCGATGATTACTTAAAAGAGATTGCAGCGCAGGTAAAAATACCGGTGTTGCGCAAGGATTTCACGATAGATGCTTATCAGATTTATGAGGCGAAGCTGCTCGGCGCTTCGGCAGTGTTATTAATCTGTGCACTGCTTGAGGATGCAAAACTGAAAGAATTTATTGAAACAGCACATGAGCTTGGCTTATCTGCGTTGGTGGAGGCGCATGACGAGACGGAGGTACAAAGAGCGGTTGCGGCAGGTGCGCAGATTATCGGCGTAAATAACCGAAACCTGAAAGATTTTACCGTGGATATCAGAAACAGTGTGCACTTAAGAGCGCTTGCGCCCAAGGGTTGCCTGTTTGTCGCGGAGAGCGGCATCAAAACAGCGGAGGATGTTGCAATGCTAAAAGAAAACGGTGTGGATGCGGTATTGATTGGGGAAACCTTGATGCGCGCGTCAGACAAACGTGCCATGCTGCAGGAATTAGGGGGCAGCATTGTATGACGAAGATAAAGATTTGCGGGTTGCGCCGGGAAGAAGACATCTCTTATGTCAATGAATGTCTGCCGGACTATGTAGGATTTGTCTTTGCAAAAGGAAAGCGAACCGTGGCAAAAGAGACGGCAGCGCATCTTCGAAAGTTGCTTGCACCGCAGATTGTCCCGGTCGGGGTCTTTGTGAATGAGGAGATAGAAATGATTGCCCGGTTGGTACGGGAGGGCATCATTGATGCCGTTCAGCTTCATGGGGACGAGGACGCTGCGTATATCAGAAAGCTTCGGGAAAACATAATCAATGATGTAACAGAAGAACGAGGAGCAAATGGAGACGCGGCAAAGAGCCACTCGATTATCAAGGCGGTTCGCGTTGCCACGCAGGAGGATGTGCTTGGCTGCGAGGCGATACCGGCAGACTACCTGCTGTTTGATACACGTATGCAGGGTGAATACGGTGGAAGCGGCAGGAAGTTTGACTGGAAACTGATAAAAAATGTGAAACGCCCATACTTTTTGGCAGGGGGAATCGGAGAAGACAACGTTTGTGGGGCAGTGGAAAGATTGGCACCCTATGCGATTGATGTCAGCAGCGGCGTGGAAACGGACGGATATAAGGACAGAACGAAAATTTTAAATATGGTAGAGAAAGTAAGAGGAGGACGCACATGGAAAAGGGAAGATACGGAAAACACGGCGGACAGTATATACCGGAAACGCTGATGAACGAAATCATAAAGCTGGAAGAAGCTTACGAATTTTATAAAAAGGACCCCGAATTCAATGCAGAATTAGACAAACTTTTGGCGGAATACGCCGGCAGACCGTCGCTGCTTTATTATGCGGAGAAGATGACGAAGGATTTAGGCGGTGCAAAGATTTATTTTAAGCGTGAGGATTTAAACCATACCGGTTCGCACAAGATTAACAACGTGCTGGGACAGGTGCTTATGGCAAAAAAGATGGGAAAGACCAGAGTGATTGCCGAGACCGGTGCAGGACAACACGGTGTGGCAACGGCGACGGCAGCGGCATTGCTCGGACTTGAGTGCGAGATTTTTATGGGAAAAGAGGACACGATACGGCAGGCATTAAACGTCTATCGTATGGAGCTTCTCGGTGCGAAGGTACACGCGGTGGAGAGCGGCACGATGACACTGAAAGACGCGGTAAACGAATGTATGCGGGAGTGGACGAAACGCGTGGATGACACACATTATGTGCTGGGTTCTGTGATGGGACCGCATCCGTTCCCGATGATTGTGCGGGATTTCCAGAGTGTCATCAGCCGCGAAGCGCGGGCACAGATATTGGAAAAGGAAGGGAAGCTTCCCGATGTTGTTATGGCTTGTGTCGGCGGCGGAAGCAACGCGATGGGAATGTTTTATGAATTTATTCCGGATGAATCTGTGCAGTTGATTGGCTGTGAGGCGGCAGGGCTCGGAATTGACACGGAGAAACATGCAGCGACCATTGCCAAGGGAACCGAAGGGATTTTCCATGGTATGCAGTCCTATTTTTGCCAGGATAAGTACGGACAGATTGCGCCGGTATACTCTATTTCAGCCGGATTGGACTATCCGGGCATCGGTCCGGAGCATGCGAATCTTCATGACACCGGCAGAGCCCAGTATGTACCGGTCACGGACGAAGAGGCGGTGCAGGCATTTGAGTACATCGCAAAGACAGAGGGCATTATTGCAGCGATTGAAAGTTCCCACGCGGTAGCGCATCTGATGAAGATTGCGCCGACAATGAATAAGAATCAGATTGTTATCTGTTGCCTGTCCGGACGCGGCGACAAGGATGTAGCGGCGATAGCGAGATATAGAGGGGTGAATTTATATGAGTAAGATACGAGAGGCATTTGAAAACAAAAAAGCGTTTGTGGGATTTTTGACGGCGGGAGATCCGTCTTTAGAAAAGACAGAAGAATATATTATGGAAATGGAGCGCGCGGGAGCATCGATTATTGAAATCGGGATCCCTTTTTCGGACCCGATTGCGGAGGGACCGGTTATTCAGGATGCCAATGTCCGTGCTTTGTCGGCGCTCGGCGGCTGCAACACCGACATGGTATTTGCGATGGTAGAGCGTGTGCGCGCGAAGGTGTCCGTACCGCTCGTATTCCTGACATACTTAAATCCGGTTTTCCGGTATGGCTATGAGGCATTTTGTAAACGTTGCAAAGAGGTAGGAATTGACGGGCTTATCATTCCGGATATGCCGTATGAGGAGCGCGGGGAACTAGAAAGCGTTGCAGAGGCATATGGGGTGGATCTCATCACACTGATTGCGCCGACGAGCCGGGAACGCATACAGATGCTTGCAAAAAATGCAAAAGGCTATATTTATCTGGTCTCGTCCATGGGAGTAACCGGAGTGAGAAGCGAAATCACTACGGATATTGCAGAGATGGTGGAACAGATACGTGCGGTGTCTGACACACCGATTGCAGTCGGATTTGGAATCAGTACGCCCGAGCAGGCGAGAATGTATAGCGAGACGGCAGACGGAGTCATTGTCGGAAGCGCGATTGTGAAATTGATTGCAGCCCACGGCATGGATGCCGGCAAACCGGTGTATGAATATGTAAAGTCCATGGTGGACGCCATATAGAATGAAAAAAGCTGCCGAAAATATTTTCGGCAGCTTTTTATACAGCTTCTGTCAGACTCTGCATATATTCATGCATAGATTCGGCTACAATTTTACTGTGCGCGACAGCTTCCACGACTGTGCGGGCACCGTTTACCACATCTCCGGAAGCGAAGATGCCGGGGCGGCTGGTGTGACCTGTCTCATCCGCGACAAGAAGACCGCGCTCATTGGCAACCAGACCGGTCGTTGTGTCTACGATGCGGTTCTGTGGTCCCTGGCTGATGGAAATGATGACACTGTCTGCCTGGTAAAGCGTTTCGGAGTCTGGCACATCTGTAAATGAGCCGTCCTCATTTTCGATAATATCTTTAAAGATAACCCCGTCGTCTGTAATTTCAACGGGAGCCTTGTTATAAGCAAACTGCACGCCTTCCAGTTGCGCATAGCTGAATTCGTGCTGACTTGCGGCAACCTTTTTTGTCAGAGAAAAACAGGTCAGATAGCGCACACCTTTGCGGATGGCAGTTCGTGCGACATCCATTGCGGCGTTTCCGGCACCGATGACAATGACGCGCTCGCCTAAAGAGTAGCTGTCCGGATTGTTTAGGTAGTTGATGCCAAAATGCACATGTCCGAGTGTCTCACCTTTGATGTGGAGTGTATTCGGCTTCCAGACGCCTGTGCCGACAAAAATGGATTTGTATCCATCACGGAACAGATCGTCAATTCCGATGGCGCTTCCGATATGTGTATTCGGACGGAACTTGATTCCCTTTAAATCGATGTGACGGTATTTGATATCATCCAATACGGATTTTGGAAGGCGAAATTCCGGGATACCATAGCGAAGCACTCCGCCAATCCGGTCCTTGCCCTCGAAAATTGTCACATCATAGCCATAACGGGCAAGGATGATTGCGATGGTAAGCCCGGCAGGACCGGAACCGATGATTGCAACTTTCGTGCCGTTTGACGGTGCGGGACCGTTGGTCATCTTATTTGCATAGGTGGTAGATATATAATTCTCGATGGTAGAAAAGTGAACCGGTGCGCCCTTTTTGCCCAATACGCAGTGCCCTTCACACTGGTTTTCGTGGTTGCAGACAAGACTGCAGACCGTAGTCAGTGGATTGTTCTCAAAGAGCATTTTCCCGGCATCATCCAGTTTGTTTTCTTTCAGTAAACGGATAACTTCCGGAATGGGGGTGTTGATGGGACAGCCTTTCTGACACTGCGGTACCTTACAGCCTAGGCAGCGGTTGGCTTCGTCCATAACGTGTAATGCCATAATAAATCCTCCATAAATGCTGATAATTGTTTGCTATGTCAGTCTAACATAATTACTTATGCCAAGCTATATTTTTTATGATAGTATGCAATAAAAAACATAGCTTTATCAAAAAGTAAAAAAAATACACTATTTCTAAAAAAAAATCAATTTAAGTACTCTTGACAGTTCCTTATAATAACCATAAAAATAGAACAAGGAAACTGGGGGTATTGTCATGCAATACGAATATTTGGACAATCATGGAACTTTTCGTTTGGAACATCCGGAACAGACAAGTTATCTATATTTTCCGATTGCGAACGAGAGTGGATTAAAGAGCAGCGTAACGCCGCTTCTTGGCGGAGATGCCAAGGAAGGACAGAATACATTTCTTTTACAGCCGGTGAGCAGTGAGGAATTACATAATAACCGCAGCACCAGAAATTTCTGGTGCCGTATCAAAGGAAAGGGCATCTGGTCAGCGACCGGAGCATCCGCAGAGCAGGAAGCAAACCGCTTCGGCACGGAAAAAGAAGGCTGTGTGCTAGAAGCAGGGCTGATGTGGCAGAAGCTTATCCGTACATCGAAGGAAAACGGATTGCGTGCGGAGGTGACATCCTTCGTGCCGGTCGGAATGCAGAAGTTAGAACTGATGGTGGTGACGCTTACAAACCCCGGAGAGGAGAATATAGAGTTGACACCGATAGCAGCGATTCCACTGTTTGCACGTTCTGCGGACAATATTCGCGACCATAGACACGTGACATCCCTGTTGCACCGCATTGCAGTAAAAGAAGAAGGAATTTTCGTGACACCGACCTTGACCTTCGATGAGCGTGGGCACAAAGAAAACAGCTTGGTATACGGCGTGATGGGATTTGCCGAAGACGGAAAGACGGCACAGAAATTTCATCCGGTTGTGGAGGACTTTATTGGCGAGGGCGGAAGCTTTTTGAATCCGGAGGCAGTACGCTGCGATATCAAAGGGTATCAGCCGGGCGATAGCGTGGATGGTTACGAGGCAATGGGCGGCATCGAGTTTGCGGAGATTTCGCTTGCACCGGGAGCAAGTGCAACGTATATCGTGCAGCTTGGAATCGGAGCAAGCGACGAGGAACTTTTGACTGCCGGAAACAAATATAAGACAAAGGATGCCGTAGAGCAGGCACTTGCAGAGACAAAGGCATATTGGATTGCGGGCAATAACGTGGCATATGAGACGGCGGACAAGAGGTTCGACCAGTGGATGTATTGGGTGGATTTTCAGCCGGTACTTCGCCGTATTTACGGCTGCTCCTTCCTTCCACATCACGATTACGGCAAAGGCGGCAGAGGTTGGCGAGACCTCTGGCAGGATTGTCTGGCGCTTCTTGTCATGAACCCAAGCGGTGTGCGCCAGATGCTCTTAGACAACTTTGAGGGTGTGCGTATGGACGGAAGCAACGCGACCATTATCGGAAGCAAGCAGGGAGAATTTATCGCAGACCGCAATAACATTACAAGAGTTTGGATGGATCATGGAGTATGGCCATTGATGACGACGGAACTCTACATTCGGCAGACCGGGGATATTGGAATTTTGCAGAATGAGATGCCGTACTTTAAAGAACGCCAGATTTTCCGTGGGGAGAAGAAGGATGACGATTGGGATGTGGCGCAGGGAAATCGCCTGCGCAAAGCGGACGGCGAAATATACTGCGGAAGCGTGTTAGAGCATTTGCTGGTACAGCACTTGACGGCTTTCTATGATGTGGGAGTGCATAATACCATTCGCTTACGCGGTGCGGACTGGAACGATGCCATTGATATGGCGGCAGAGCAGGGAGAGAGTGTTGCGTTTACGGCGGCATATGCAGGTAACCTTGAGACCTTGGCAGACCTTGTAAGGCGTCAGAAAGAGGATTGCGGCGTTGCAGAAATTAGACTGGCGAGAGAACTGATGCCGCTTCTCCAAAAGGATCATAAGCTTTATGCAGATGTACAGGCAAAGAGGGAGCTGCTTGAACGCTACTGTGAAGCATGTAAAAATCGCCTGTCAGGAGAGAGCTGCACGATTGCGGCAGAGGAATTGACGGATGTGTTGACGGCTATGGCAAAATGGATGAAAGAGCATATCCGCAAGCAGGAGTGGGTTGGCGATAAAAATGGTATGCATTGGTACAACGGCTACTATGATAATCATGGCAGACAGGTGGAGGGCGAATTTAATGAGGTTCGCATGATGCTCACCAGCCAGGTATTTACTGTAATGTCCGGTGTGGCAACCGACGAGCAGACAGCAGAGATTGTACAGGCGGTGGATAAATACCTGTATGATGAGAAAATTGGTGGATATCGCCTTAACACGGACTTCCATGAGTTGAAGTTAGACATGGGGCGTATGTTTGGATTTGCTTACGGGCATAAAGAAAATGGTGCAGTGTTCTGCCACATGGCGGTGATGTATGCAAATGCACTGTATCAGCGCGGATTTGTCAAGGAAGGACACAAGGTGATTGACGCATTATACCGCCATGGAAGCGACTTTGAGAAGAGCCGTATCTATCCGGGAATCCCGGAGTACTTTAACCAGCGCGGCAGAGGAATGTATCATTATCTGACCGGTGCGGCAAGTTGGCTGATGCTTACGACCTTGACAGAAATGTTTGGAGTGAAAGGAGCATACGGAAAAGTACGGCTTGAGCCAAAACTTTTGGCAGAGCAGTTCGACGCGCAGGGAGATATCAGCGTGGAATGTGTGCTTATGGAGAAAAAGCTTCATGTGATATATCACAATCCAAAGCATTTGGAATATGGCGCATACAAAATTGCAGCAGTAACGGTAAACGGACAGCTTCAGGAAATCAGAGCGAGAAGCTGTGAGATTGCAACAGACACGCTTTCTGAGGATAAGAATCGGATAGAGGTAATGCTCGTTTAAGGCGGCAGAATTGTGCCGGCATGCGACGATAAGTAAGAAATAGGAGTAAAGATATGGATATTGAAATAAAAGAACATACGGCACCGGGTTATGCGCCGGTCATTGATTACGAGAGTTGGAGAGTGGCGGTTTTAAATGACTGTGAAGAGCTTGAGGTGCCAAAGCTTAAAACAATGCAGAAGCACTTGCTCAGCGATGAGGTATTTGTCCTATTAAAAGGAAGTGTCACGCTGTTTATGGGCGGCTGCGGAGACTCTGTGGGAAAAATTCGGAGCGTAACATTGGAACCTTATAAATGTTATAATGTAAAGGCAGGTGTCTGGCATACACATACACTGGCACCGGGGAGCAGTGTGTTGATTGTGGAGAACCGGGACACCTGTGATGCAAATTCGCCGACGGTTAAACTGAATGAGCGACAGATAGAGGAGCTGCGCGCATGTGTCGACTAAGAAACAGAAGCATAAAAGAATAAATACATAAAAGAATGCACGAAAACCAGAAGCTTTCGCAGGAAGAGAGCTTCCCGTGCATTCTTTTTTTGTTTTTTGGCTAAGGAAAAGGAAAAAACATCCGATATAAGAACTAGAAAGTTTATTTCAAGGAAGAAAGGAGATGCCATTATGCGTATAGAAGCTTATAATCAGGTGGCGCAGATCTATAAGGCAAACCAGATTGCCGGGACAGCCAAGACTGCTAAAACAGGTGCCGGTCGTGATGAAGTGCAGATTTCTGCATTCGGACGTGATTATCAGATTGCAAAGCAGGCAGTGGCAGATGCTTCAGATATCAGGGAAGAGAAGGTCGCAGAAATTGCGGCGAAAGTGAACTCCGGTAACTACGATGTAAGTGTAGAGGACTTCGCGGGCAAACTGTTGGAGAACTATCATTCATTTACGATGTAATCAGGATATAGAAACTGATATGAGAAGTGAGGGCGTGCTGTGGCTAGTTTAATGCAAGAACTTTTAGAAGTCTTAGAACAAGAAGAAAAACAGTATGAAAAGCTGATTGAACTTAATGATATTAAGCGGGATTCTGTCATCAAGGCGAATATTGACGAGTTGGGAAAGGTAACAACCCAGGAGCAGGAAATCGCAAGTGTCCTGTTAAATCTCTCTAATAAGCGTGGAGGGATTCTTAATGACATGGCGACGGTTCTTGGCAAGGAGCCGAAAGATATGACAATCAATAAAATGATTGGATACCTTGAGAGCCAGCCGGAGGAACAGAAACTGTTAATTGAACGAAGAGACAGGCTTTTAGAAGTGGGTACACAGATGCGTATGCTGAACCAGCAGAACGAAGCCCTTTTGAATCAGGCACTGGAAATGGTGGAATTTGACCTTACGTTGCTAAGAAGCATGAGGCAGGCACCGGAGACGGCCAACTATAATAGGAATGCCTATAACACAGGCGACCTGCTTGGCAGCAGTGGGTTTGATGCGAAGCAATAAGAGGAGGAATCTACCATGGCAAATGGTTTTGGAAGTTTATATATCGGTGTAGCCGGACTGCAGAGCAGTCAGAATGCACTGAACACAACTGCAAACAACTTGGCGAATGTAGACACAAAGGGTTATGTCAGACAGCAGGTATTGTTTGCAGACCGCGATTATGTGACATTTAGCACGACGGCAGCAATCAGTAAGCAGCAGTCAGGGCTTGGTGTTAAGATTGGCGATGTTGTACATACAAGAGATATCTTTTTAGACAGATCCTATCGAACCGAAGCAGGACGCCATGCATTTTACGAGGCGACCTATGGAGCTGCGTACGAAGTGGAGACATACTTTCAGGAGATGGAGGGAGAGGCGTTTCAGGATGCATTAGAGGATTTCTGGGTATCCTTCCAGGAGCTTTCGAAAGCACCGGATGATGGCATTTATCAGAATCTGGTTATCCAAAAAGCGCAGTTATTCATCAGCCGTGCATCGGCTGTCTACTCAGGTCTTCAGAGTTACCAGTATAACATTAATACACAAATATCCGATGATATCAATCAGGTCAATGAGCTTGGTAAAACCATTCACGAGCTGAATCTACAGATTCAGAAGGTTGAGGCCGGAGACATTGAGACGGCGATGACACTAAGAGATGCCAGAGATCAGGCGTTGGATGAACTGTCTGCACTCGTGGAGATTGAGTACCATGAGACCGAAGATGGAATTGTAAAAGTAAGCGTTGAGGGTGTCGAATTTGTAGACGAGGTAACTTATCACAAAGTAGAGAAGAAATATGATAAGCTTACCGGATTCATCACACCGTACTGGGGATATTTATCAGATACCGAACGAGGAAAATACGTGGATGTGTTTGAGTTTAAAACAGATATATCCACTGAAAATAAAAATGATATGGGACAATTAAAAGCGCTTGTTTTGGCAAGAGGCGACCATATCGCAAATTATACAGACGTGGAGGGCATGGACAAGAAGACATATAACGACACTACGGGAATGTCTGTCATGCTAAAGGCTGAAGCGGAATTAGATCAGTTGATTCACGGAATTGTGACTGCACTGAATGATAAGCTTTGCCCGAATGTGGAGGCGGCTGATACGATAAGCAGTCTGACGGGCGGTGCAGCGACGACAATCGATGTTACACTCGCAGATGGCACGACAGTGACTCTTGCGGGCGATACGAAGATTTTGGATGCCGAGAACTGTTCGGTTGGAGCGGACGGTAAATTACCACCGCAGGAGCTGTTTGTCCGTATCGGTTCCGAGCGTTATACGGAAGCGACATATACAGCGGTAGACGGTACGACGACAACGATTTATATCTATAATGAAGAGGATCCGACCGATACCTCTAAGCAGTATACACTTCAGAGCCTGAGTGTTAACGAGGCACTGATTGCGCAGGAAAGTGCATTGCCGCATCTGCGCCAGAATGGCGATGTCAACTATGCCTTGGCAGCAGAACTGGCTGCTGTATGGGAAGAAAATACGCTGGTATTGAACCCAAATGATACGAAGGGTTGCAGCTTTAAGGATTACTATGAATCAATGATTGGCGAAATGGGAACCTTCGGAGACGTATATGGTTCGACAGCGACCAGCCTGTCGGGAACCGTTGCTTCCATCGACAATCAGAGGCAGCAGGTAATCGGAGTATCTTCCGATGAAGAATTGACCTATATGATTAAGTATCAGAATGCGTATAATGCATCCAGCCGCTTTATTAATGTAATTGACGAAATGATTGAACATCTGATTACACAACTGGGATAAAAAGAAAGAGGTGTTTGTATGCCATCTACATTTTTTGGACTGACAATTTCATCGTCAGGAATGAATGCGTATCAGGTAGCATTAAATACAACAGCAAACAATATATCAAATGTGCAGACAAAAGGCTATACCAGACAGCAGGCGAATCGCGTGGCGTCTGAGGCACTTCGCGTTTATGCGAAATACGGAAGTGCGGGTACCGGTGTTACGACGACTTCTATTAAGCAGGTCAGAAATCAGTACTATGATACAAAGTACTGGTACAATCAGTCTTCTGTAGGGCTCTATGAGACAAGACTCAACTATTTGCAGCAGATTGAAAACTACTTTATCGATGACGATTCTGCAAAAGGATTTTCGACAATATTAAATACGCTGTTTAATGACATGGATACCTTAAAAAACCATGCATCTGATGTGAACGTCAGACAACAGTTTATCGGAAGTGCACAGAATTTTGCAACATACTTTAACAGTGTGGCATCGGGACTTGGCGAGATTCAGAGCAGTACCAATGAAGAGATTAAGTCTACGGTTGCAAACATCAATGCAATTGCAGAGAAGATTGCAATCTTAAATGATCAGATTAACGTGATTGAGGTACAGGGTGGTTATGCGAATGAGCTACGTGATCAGAGAGCACTCTTGATTGATGAGCTCTCTGCCATCGTTCCGACGGAGGTAGAGGAGCTTCCGGTTAAGAACTCCAATCATCCGGAAATGCAGACAGGAGCTACTTACTATACCGTTAAAATCGGCGGTCAGGTACTGGTCAACACATATGACTACTATACTTTGGAGTGCGTAGCGAGGGAAAAGAAAGTAAACCAGTCTGATTTGGAAGGTCTTTATGACATTAAATGGGAGAAGACCGGAAATACTTTTAATGCGGGAGCAAGTTATATGTCCGGTTCATTAAAGGCATTATTCGACATCCGTGATGGTAATAACGGGGAGAACTTTAGCGGTATGGCAAAGGTTTTGAGCGCAAAGCAGCTTCAGGTAACAAGCCCTTCCATGACATCCATCGAAGAACTTACGCTTCCGGAAACGGGAGTTCTTAAGATTAACGGAAGAGAGTACGAGTACACAGGCTTTACTTATGAGACGGATGCAGACGGAAATATTACATCCTATACCTTCAGTTTGAAGGACAGCCTGACACTTCAGGAACAGGGTAAGGTGGATGGACGCTATGCCGAAGTGGGAACCTCAATTGATTCTATGGGTATTCCATATTACATGGCGCAGATGAATCAGTTTTTGCGTAGCTTTGCAAGCGCATTCAATGAGATTCTACAAAAGGGCGAGGACTTAAACGGAAATAAAACCGATTACTACTCTTTCCTGACCGGCGCAGATACCGTGACGGGAGAGGAGTTCACATTTGACGGATTGGATGCGAACGGTGTTGCAGGAACCGGCTCTAATGTAGACAGCTACTATAAATTGACAGCATCCAATATCTGCGTGGCAAGCATCTGCGTGAAAGACCCGACATTACTTGCTACCACGGAAGACATTACCGGAAAGGGCGGTGTCGACGCATACGAGTTGATTGAAGAGCTTACAAAATTAAAGAGTGATGTCGTGCTTTACCGAGGAGGCACAGCGGACGGATTCTTAAAATGTATGATTTCAGATATCTCCATCGACACGCAGGAGGCAAAGATTTTTAATCAGAATTACACAAATATTGCGAGTACGATTGAAAATCAGCGTATGTCCATCTCCGGCGTAGATGAGGATGAGGAGGCGTTGGACTTAATCAAATTCCAGAATGCATACAATTTGTCGTCCAAGATGATTTCTGTTATGGCAGAGGTATATGACAGACTGATATTAGAAACCGGTGTATAGGAGGAAACGAAATGCGTATTACTAACAATATGATGCTTCGCAATACATCCAGCAACATCAATGGAAATAAAGTGAATGTAAACAATCTGAATAATCAGATGTCCTCCCAGAAAAAGATTCAGAGACCATCCGAGGACCCGGTTATCGCAATACGTGCGTTACGTCTACGCAGTACTTTGAGTGAGATTGACCAGTATTATGAGAACAATATTCCGGACGCGGAGTCTTGGCTCGAGATTACAGATACAGCACTTAAGAATATGGTAACGATTGTTACCGATATCCGAAGTCAGTGCGTATATGGTTCCAATGACCCGCTGACAGCAGATGACAGAAATACGATTTTAACATCGTTGGAAAAGCTGCGTGATCAGGTATATTCCGAGGGTAATGCCGATTACGCCGGACGTACCGTATTTACCGGATACCGCACGAACCAGAAGCTGACCTTTATGGAGGATGATAAGACAACTTCCTATAATATTACACAGACATTAGGTTATGGTGATATTGGAGAATATCGTTACTATAGCGATGAAGTGACACTTCCGACCACTGCGGCAGAGGTGCTTGGCAATACGATTGCAAACCCAAAGGAAGCGACTTTTGACCGTATCCGCCTTAGCTATGGAGAGATTGACAGCATTACCGGTAAGGATGCAGCAGGCAATACGGTGACAGCAGATGGAACCGCCGGCAACAATCAGGCGCTGATTGGATATACGAATGCAGATGGCACGACGGGAGACTTGGAAGTTACCGTATATGATACACTTGAGGACTGGGCGGCGGCGAATGCCAATGAATATGCGATTAATGAGGATACGGATAGCGACGGCACTCCGGATACGATGAAAGCAGTATTCATCAAAGAAACCGGTGAGATGATTCTTGGTGCGAATGCTTCCTCACAGTTGCGCAGCGGCAAGGCAAGCTTGGATTTGAACTATACCAAGACAGGGTTTGACAAAGGCGAGCTTCGACCGGAGTATTATTATAATTGTACCGATATCACTGATCCTGTTAATCCGGTTGATTTTGTTAAGTATGAAAACGGCAAAGAAGTCTACCAGGATATTGAGTATGTTGTAGCTGCAAATCAGACATTAACGGTAAATACAGCAGCTTCCGATGTGTTTGATGCGGCACTTGGCAGAGATGTTGATGAGCTGATTGAGGCAGTCCGTTTTGCACAGGAAGCAAATGCAAAGGTTGAAGAAATCGAGAAAATGCAGGGAATGCAGGAATATTCTTCCGATGACTGCCAGGCGGCATTGGAAGACTGGCTCACTGCTGCGAAAAAAGAGCGCGACTATGCAGACGATAATATGCAGAAGCTTTACAACAGCTATATCGGCAACTGCGATAAATACTTGGAGGGAATCAACCTTGCAAAGACGGATGTGGGAAGCAAAGGTGCGAGTCTTGACTTGACGAAGAACCGTATGTCAAATCAGCAGACAACGATGGAGACCTTGAAGTCCACGAACGAGGACAGGGATCTTTCTGATATTATTATTGATTATACCGCTGCATATACGGCATATGAGGCTTCCTTACAAGCAGCAGCTAAGATTAATCAGAATACATTATTGAACTTTATTTAAAATACGTACGGCTGCAGATTCCTTGCAGCCGTATCATGACTGGGAGAAGTTGGAGGAAAACAGATGAGAGCAAACACCAGACTTTTTGGGGAGATAGATATTGAAGAGGAGAAAATCATTACCTTAGAAAATGGAATGATTGGATTGCCGGAGTTCCAAAAATTTGCATTGATTTTTGATGAGGAAAAAGGGGCAAAGCCGTCTTCTATCATGTGGCTTCAGTCGATGGATGACCCGCAGACCGCATTTCCGGTCATGCAGCCGAATACAGTGAAACCGGACTACAATCCGACCGTAAACGATGAAGTGCTCTCGGCACTTGGTGAGTTAAAAGAAGAGAACACATATGTGCTGGTTACACTGACAGCTTCTTCGGATGTGAAGCAGACTTCGGTGAACTTAAAAGCGCCGATTGTCATCAACACCGATACCAGAAAGGGATGCCAGATCATTGTCGAGGATGATTATCCCGTAAAATACAAGATTTATGATGCAGTACAGGCAAGAAAGAAAGCGGAGGAATAAGACATGCTGGCATTGACACGAAAAAAGGGAGAATCGTTGGTTATCAACAATAATATTGAGATAACGGTATTGGAAATTCGAGGGGATCAGGTAAAGATAGGAATTTCGGCGCCGAAGGAGGTTCCGGTTTATCGCAAGGAGGTCTACCTCCAGATTCAGGACGAGAATAAAGCGGCATTGAATGTAGAGGCGATGGAGGCATTGAAGAATCTTTTTTAAAAGCTGTTAATAAAACGGAGGGTTTCTCCGATATAAGAGATAGAAAATTGTACAGTATCAATAAATATCACACGGAGGTGGTAAGCGATGGGAATCGAAAAGATATCGGGTAATGGCGCAGTGTCGTATCAGGGAAGTGCGACAGTGTCAGCTTCATCTGCAGCATCAAGCGTAGAGCCGGTTACGCAGACGTCAGGAACAGAGGCACCTGTAACAGGAACCATGGTACAGGATTTTTCACTGAATGCCGGTGCGGAAGAGGATAGAAATCGTTCGGAAGAGATGGCAACGATGAATAATACGCAGTTGAAGAATGCCGTAGGTGACCTTAATAAGCAACTTAAAAACTCAGAGGCGATTTTTGGAATTCATGACAAAACGAATCGTGTAACGATTAAGATTGTGGATAAGACGACAAAGGAAGTAATCAAGGAGTATCCGCCGGAGCAGACGCTTGACATGATTGCCAAGGTTTGGGAGATTGCGGGAATTCTTGTGGATGAAAAGAGATAAAAGTGCTTACATAAGCAGGAAAGGAACGGTGAGCATATGCCAATTCGTATTACAGGATTGAACTCCGGTTTGGATACAGAGACGATTATATCGGCGCTGGTATCCTCTTATAGTTATAAGACGGATAAATATAAAAAAGCACAGACGAAGCTTTCATGGAAACAGGATGCTTGGAAGTCTCTGAATACAAAGATTTATAGTTTGTATAATAGTGTGGGAAATCTGCGATTTTCCAGTGCCTATAATTTGAAATCGACGAAGGTTTCTGACAGTACAAAGGCAACGGTTACTGCGAGCAGTAGCGCGCCAAACGGTACACAGAAGCTGAATATCATTAGTGTTGCACAGGCAGGTTACCTGACCGGTGGCAAGCTGGACGATAGCACAACGACCGGAACTACGTTAGCAGAGCTGGGTTATACAGCGGGCGATGGTACGATTAATGTGACCATGGGCGATGGCACGAAAAAGGCGATTACAGTAACACAAGGAACAACTGTTAGTAGCTTTATCAATTCGTTAAAAGATGCCGGCCTCAGCGCAAGCTATGATAGCGTGAATAAACGTATCTTCGTCAGCTCCAAGGAGACCGGCAAGGATAACGATTTTACTCTGACCGGTGCAGACGCAGCAGGCTCTGCTGCGCTTACAGCGATGGGACTTAGTGTAGATTCTGATGCAACAAAGGCAACTTATGCATCTTATACGAAATATTATGGTGATGGAAGCAACATTAAGGGAACCGTCGAGCAGGCAGTTGCGGATTACACGGCAGCAAAAGAGGCTTATGAGAAGGCGTCTGCACAGAATGCGAACATGACTGCAGCATACGGATATGCTTCTGCATACTCTGCAATGATGGATGCGCTTCAGAATACCGGGTTAAGCCAGGCTGATCAGGAAAAGATGAAAGAATTGCTTGCCATGACAGCTACGCAGCGTGTGAACACCGTTATGGATGCAGATGGTAATATATATACGCAGAAGGGTACAGATGCAGACGGCAATGCTATTTTCTCATACACGGATGCAGAAGGTAATGAAAGGCTGATTCAGCGTGTAGTTACAAAATCCGATGATACCGGCGAGAGTGTAACTACATATTATGAGGCAACTTCGGCGGAAGTCGGAACGGGATTTTATAAGTATACAACCGAGGATGGCACTTTCACACAGAATGACGACGGTACTTATACGGGTTCTGATAAGAAGACCTATAAGCTGATTGACGGCAATATGACCGAGGTTGATGCGGATGGAAACGCAGTGTCCGGTGGCAAGGTTGTAGCCGTTACGGACGACCAGAAGGTAGAGATTACCAAGACTGAGTACACGCAGGGGGCTGTTGCGGGCGATGTGAAACGTTCTGCGGATGTACTTACCGAGTTAAAAGAGAATTCCGGCCTGACGGATAAAGAAATTTCCACATTGACGACGAATATTAAGAACGTCAATGCATATGAAAACACAAAAGACACGGTCTTGGATGATGCAGATCAGTATTCGAGAGCAAGCATTGTGTCCAGGGTTCACAACGCATATGGACAGAATGGAGCCGATGCGGTAACGGCGGAGGTTAATACCTATGCGGCAGTGATTACTGCTAATAAGAACACGATGGAAGCTGAGCAGGCAACGATGGAAGAGCATTCTGTACTTGCTGATATTGCGGCAATCGAGGATAGTACGGAGCAGGATGCAGCGATTGATGCATTTGTGGAAGAGGTAGAATCCGCCAAGACACTTGAAACAACCACAACCTATAATACGGATGCCAAAAAGATTGATGGAACAGATTCCAAGATAATGCTCAACGGTATCGAATATGAGAGTTCGTTGAACACCTACTCGATTAATGGTCTCAACATCACAGTACAGGCGGTTACCGGCGAGGGTGATGACAATGCCATTACCATTACCACAGCTACCGACACACAGGGAATCTACGACAAGATTAAGGATTTCTTAACGCAGTACAACGCATTGATTAACGAGATAACTTCTCTTTATAATGCAGATTCTGCAAAAGGATATGAGCCGCTTACAGA
>JALEKJ010000014.1 GCA_022771695.1 Roseburia sp.
TCTTAAAGGTGTACGTCTTATCGTAGGAGACAAATGCCTCGGAATGCTTGAATCCATTCCAGAAGTTTTTCCTGATGCTAAATATCAGCGTTGTACTGTTCACTTTTATAGAAATATCTTCTCGGTAACACCTCGTAATAAAATGAAAATGGTAGCTATGATGCTTAAAGCTATCCATGCGCAGGAAAGCAAGGAAGCAGCTCGCGAAAAAGCCGAGCAGGTAGCCCAGAAGCTTCGTGAAATGAAACTTGCATCCGCTGCCAAGAAGGTCGAGGACGGAATCGAAGAAACTCTTACATACATGGACTTTCCAACTCAACATTGGAGTCGAATCCGTACTAACAATACCATTGAGCGCCTCAACCGAGAAATAAAACGTCGAACCAGAGCAATCGGTGCTTTCCCTGACGGTCAAAGTGCTCTGATGCTTGTATGTGCCAGACTTCGCCATGTAGCAGGCACCCAGTGGGGAGCCAAGCGTTACATGAATATGGATCATCTAGCTGAGCTGGATATCCAGAACGAAGCTGATAACATAGCCGGCTAACTACCGGCTAACTGACGGCAAAAAAAGAATTTGCGAAAAAATCTTGACACTATCTCATGAATCAATGTCGGGTCTATTTTTTGAGCTACATTATCTGTAATTCTGACTAGCCTTCTAAGCCAGGTTGAAACACATTCGATTTCAATTGCATATGTCAGCTTACCCTCATCAATCATGCTCTGGATTTCAGTATCAGCTATAGAAAACTTAGGATGGATGTAATAACCATCATTTTCCGGCGTTACTGTTAATTCTCCCGCAAAAACAGTATCAATATAATCTTCCGAATATGGTCTTATTACCGGGTATGGATAATTAATACTAGCGGCACACATGTGGGGTTATCTTAGGAAGTTGCACACGATATATTTTGTTGTATTTCTCAACTGAATGTTGAAACTTCTTCTCCCATTGGTATGGCATCATTGGCTTTCCACGATTACCTAGCAATAAACGCTCACCATTTTCACTTAAAATGGATAGAAGTTGCTCTCCAGTTTGTTCAATCATAAACTGGTCTTTCGACTCTACATCCATCATACTAATAACTTTAATTTATATACTCAATCTGATTACTTAGTGCATCATCTCCTGAATTCTCACAAATGTCATCCATTTTACGTTTCAAATGCTCTGCAACATATGTCGATAGCGCTCTAGACGCCTCTGCTGAATCTACCTTTTCTTGGTGTTTACACTCCTCCGGAATCTGTTTTAACCCACTATTCAATTGTCCATTAATAATTTGTTCATATAATCCCAGTTTCATGTAAATCCTCCAATCATTTATAGAATGTCCACAAGATACCTATTGTCCTGTTTAGTAAATACCACCTCTGACGGAAATAAATCTTCACCCATACTAGCCATACCCACTACTGTCATAGCCCAATCGGTATATTCAAGTGGCAGCTTATAACATATTGCTTCTTCATCTTGTGCTATCGTCACAAGTGGAATTCCAGTCATGTGTATTCCTACTGCTAAAACCAAGTACCGATTCTCACCTTTCATCAACGGTAAATCCTGGTGCATGTTTGGTTCTTTATATACCACCGCATTTTTTTGATTATAAAAATGGTCTTTCTTATTTAATATTATAGGATCAATCTTGAGTTTGTTTTGCATTCTCACATATCTTTGTTGTAAAGCGGATAAGACAAATCCATTGTAATATTCTGGTTGCTTTTCAATATTGCTTTTCCTTATTTCCTCTGCATTATCAAAATGATCCATAAACTGTAATAATGATATAAAAGCAACTAAATCATCAGAAAAGATTCCAGAATACGTGTTATACCAATATTTATTATCAACACATATGATTTTATAAAATTGTTTATAGAGATTTAACTGTCTTTCGTTTAGGCAAAACCATCCTGATGGTAATAACGTCTTTTGGATTTTTCCTCCAACATAATCATTAGTCAAAGTACTATTTAGAGAATGCATCATTCTTGAAACCAAACCAATTAGCATATCCGCCATTCTGATTCCAATATAATCGTCAGATTTTTCTTCTGACACATTTGATAACCCAACACTAATAGCTGCATCAGCAGTCTTATGAAAATCACCTTCTTTATCTATTCGTAAAGAATATTGGTCAATACCCATTTCATTCAATAACTTTCCAAAGCCTTCAAATGCCTGATAGTACTCCCATTCTATCTTGGAAATAGGTTCAACCTCGTCTAGTAAAATCAAAATTTGCTCAAAAGATCTGTTTTCAGCTCTTTTAAGCGTGATATTTTCTTTATTCTTATCAATTCTTTCTTCAAAGAACGACTTCAGTTCTTCCATCAAATCTTCCGGGTTTTCATATATCGCTTTATAAACCTTTGATGGTCGGTAAACAAGAAGTGCCTTTATTATCGAATACTTCATCAAATCCACATCAACAAACATAGTATTCCGATAATTCTTAAATATTTGATTAATAACAAACTCAATCTTACTGAATACCGATATATAGGTGATAGTCTTCTCATCATACATAGAGAGTAAATCTTCATAAAAATCAATCTTATGACCATTCAATGAAGCAAATCCAAGTTCTAAGTCCTTAGACTTCATTGTTGTACTTTTTAACTCGCCCTTAGTTTTTCTATATTCGTACTTTGTTTCAAAATTAGCATATCTTTCATATATAATATCTTCATTATCTTTAGCCCACCCAACGATAGCCGTAGAAAAATTATCGTAATAATTCTTAGATGTAATAGTTTTTAAATTAATACTTCGACTATGTTCAGTTTCATCATAGAAAAAATTGTATTCCAAATTATCACCTTTTCTCATCGCCAAAATGCTTATTCAATACTAAACTTTGCTCTAACCCGTTTTCGTATATGTACAGTAACCAACATCTATCAAATCTAGCATAGTTATGAACAAATCATACTATTTGAGCAGTCCCTTTTTACAAACCCTTCTAGGATCCTCTGGCTTCTCTGAATCCGCTGGTATAAGCCAGGTTTTTCCCTTAATCATTGCCCCTTCGAGACGCCCCTCTTTACAATATATCCCAACTCGTCTCTGTGAAATTCCCCACTTCTTTGCAAATTCTGCTGTTGTAAAATATTCCATGTGTTTTCCTCCATAAAACCAACAACACGTCACTATTATTGTATTCCTTTATCAGAATAGTTTCAAGGTAATTCTCCCAATAACAACCCTCAGTCGAAACCATCAAGTCGCCCATACCATCATGGTTATCTTGACAGTCCCGCCTGGGGTTGTTGTGTAGCAGTCAACCGCTTAAGGATTAGCGTGTTACCACTACTATTTAGTTTACTTTTACTCCTAAAGATTCTATATCTTAAGCGTAAAAGTAAACTAAATGGATTTTCTTTTAATTTAGTCAATCATACTTGACTAAATTTCACATCAAAAAACAGAGTCCTCGACTCCCTCTTCCAAGTTCATCGAACACTCCGTTTCATCGCCACATCATACCCGATTGATGAATCATTATCACATCGACTTCCGTTGTCTCACCATTTTCTTTGGGCAGATAACAATTATACAAAAATCGCGCACCAGCTTCTTCGAATTTCCTTAGGTACTTGTAGGTAAGATATTCACCAAAATTTCCTGTATCAAAACTACTTTGAAGTTCTTTTTTCTTTGGTCCTTCTAACCTTCCTCATTTCCTATCCAAAAGATTTTATCTGCAAATCCGCCACGTTTCTCTCTTTTGCTCTCTCTTACTCGCATTAGTTCATCCACGGAATGCCCCCTTGCCTCACATATCGCAAACAAAACTTCCAAAACATCCGCCATCTCCTCAATAGACTTGTCCGCCTGATACTCCGCAACTTCTTCCTTTAACTTGTTATCAAGCTCTGCTAAATAATCTTCATCAGACAAGATTTCTATGATTGGCTTTTTCCCATCATTCCTAATAATCTCTGGGATTTTATCTCGCACTAATTTCCCCAATGTCACACCTCAATCACTTTCTTCGGTTGCCAAATATTATCGTAACCGTTTACTTTTGCCCAGTAATAAACAGCTCTAAGATTCTGCGCACTATATGTACCCATATCTTTTGCATTCTCATTTACCAGGACAATTTTCCTATTTCTATCCAATAATTTCTCCAGATATATTACGGCTGCCAACCTATCGTTCTTTTGCAAATTGCATGTAGGACATGCCAGTACAAGATTCCACATTTTGTCATCCTTAATAAATGCTCTTGGAACAAAATGATCCACATGCACTTTTTGCCCATTATTTGACAACTTTTTGCCACAATAAAAGCATTTTTCATTTTCAAACTCTTCGAAAAGAATTCTTCGATAGATGGACAAATCTTCTCTTTCAGAGCTCTTATCGATTTTCGTAAGTAAATGGTCCATAACAGAATCATCATTTATTTTCTCAAGATATTTCGCCCATTCATAGTAATTCAGTTTTTCTATTGCCAATTTATGTTTACAAACAAATTCGTACATCTGTGGATTAATCTGCAACCATTCTTCTTTCCTCGAAAATGAATAGAATAGTCCCTTTGTATCACCAAACAATGCACCCACAACATTTATCTTGCACTTGCTTTTTACCTTTTTACACACTTCCATCTTTGCTTCATCCGAAATGCTTTCAAATGGAATGTTGGCAGCAATCGTATACTTTGCTGTTGTAACATTTAATGCTTGCTCCAAATATGTACCATTTGACCGTCTGCTTACCGGTTGTTGCCTGATACCGTGCTTTAATACTAAATTCCAATAAACTTCTGTAAAGATTCCGAAGAGTTGGTCAAAAGTTAATGTCAGGTTCTGATCAACGTTGTAAAGGTTGTCCATAATCGACTTCAAAAAGCCAAACTTGTAACTGCTGGAATTTTTGGAATGAGATGAAAACAAATTACTGAATGCAGACCACATCTCATCATCAGACAATGTTCTATTTTCATATCGTCCTTCTGCAAGGTCATATCCTGCCACAAATTCATCTCCTTCCACACAACACGTTTGGGGCTTTTCAACATTCCCCATGATTAACCGCGTGCTTCCTTATTAACACAGCTCCTTTAAACTATCCATCTTTACAATGCGTGACACACTACATAGTAATTATATTCTCAGAAGCGAACACTTTCAAGGTTATTCTACATTCGTCAGCCATACAAAATCATATAATAAAAATACAAAAAACAAAAGCGGTTCGCCTCACATTGCAAGACAAACCGCATTTTCCTATCTCAGCAACTCCGCCAATTCATACACCCGTTCTTTCGTCAGCTCTGCGGCTCTGTCATTCTCCACCAAAGCCCGCATGGTTCCCTCTCCGTATTCCTCGCCAACCGTGGCTACCTCGCTTTCCTTGTAGGATATCCACTCTCTCTGTTCGGTCAGAAGCTCTGCCATCTCATCCTCATCCAGAGTCTCCTTCAGACGGCTCCAGATAGAATTGAGTTCATCGTCCCACAATTTGTACAATTTTGCAGATGTTTCATTCAATTCAATCTGCGTCAGATTTGCACTTTGAAGCTCCTTCTCCATGGCAGCGGACGTCTCTTCAATGCCTGCAAGCTCCTCATCAATACCGACAGCCGCTTCATACTCATAGCTTGAAAAACCGCATTCCGGAACTACATTATAAATTCCATAAAAAGGCAGTGTCGTATCTGTCGTACTCTCCAAATTATAATAACCTACCCAACTTCGATATGCCTCCGGCAGCTTATCAAGCGAAATGCCCGGCAGATAAATCAGAATTTCTTCTGCTTCATCCAATCCATAGGCTTCTGTGTAAATATAGCGCACTCCATCAATGATTTTCTCAGTTCCCGGCTGATTTTCAAACTCGATACGCTCAATCCGCGTAGAGTAAGTATAGTCATCTACCTTCTTAGGCTGCACAAACTTACCTGTGAACTTACAAAAATACTGAATTCCGTTCGGGTATCCCTCCCCGGTATCTCCCATGTCCGAATCATGATACAATCCTTCAAAAGTTCCATCCTCATGGATAAACAATTCTGTACACCATCCCCCGGCACCACTCGCAAACCAAAATTCCAAGTTTGAGACGTCTGCAAAACTAAATCCCACTTCTTCTGTCGCTTCCATTCCCTCTGTTGTGACCGGCTCCTGCGCTCTTCCCGCTTCCTGCGTCGCTTCAACTGCTGTCTCCGGTCCTTTTTTCTGGTTCCCTTCCTGCTCCGCGCTTCCACATCCTGCCAAAACAAATGCGCTCATAGCAGCCCATAACACCATTGACAGCATAATTTTATTTTTCATTTTCATAGAATAAACTCCTCCCCGACCCAAGGTTATGTCCGGCTTTTCTGCCCCAGGTTCCTCTGACTCAAAATAACTTTCCATATTATAACCTTTTCCGTCTCAAGAGTAAATATGCCTCCATATAAAATAAGTGCTATACTTAACTCTCTTCCCCGGGCAGTGGTCGCCTTTTCGCAGTAAATTCCGCAATATCGAGCCGGATGACATTCACAATCGACACCAGCTTTTCATCAAACACAAACTCCTTCCCGGTCAGTGTTTTCATAAGGATAGACATCGCACGTTCCTTTTCCTCCACATCATCCACAAGCACCGCCGTTCCCTTTCCCATAATACAGGAATATGTCATTCCATACTGGCAGGCAACCCTGCCTTCGAACGGCTTTATATCACACTCCAATGCAAAGGATACTCTCGGATTTTGACGGAGGACCTCATACTTGTAGCCCTCTGTCGCTCCATGCAGATAAAAAGTAAGCTTGCCGTCTTCTAAGACATACCCATAATTCATCGGCACAACGTACGACTGTCCATCATCCGACATCCCAAGATGCAGGACCTGTGCTCTGTTTAAGATATCTCTAATTGCACCCTCGTCTGTAATCTCTCGGTCTCTTCGTCTCATCTTTTTTCTCCTTTGTTTGTATCTTCTAAAAACTTCTACACAATGAAAGAGCGGGATTCTGAGAATCCCGCTCCAACACTCGTCGTGCAGTCAAAATCCAATTTTATATTATACCTTCTCAAAGCGTCTGACTTCGCCTTCCAGTTCCTTTGAAATCGCCTGATTGTGCTCGGTCTGTTCCTGAATGAGTGAAATCGCACTTACCAACTGGGTTGCATCCTGTGCGACTCCGGAAACGCCCTTGGCACTCTCGTCAACGGTAACGGCGATATCCCCGATTCCCTGATCCATTGTTTTCATTGTTTCTGCCATCGCAGCAGCCTGATTTGCAAAATCTGTCAGCGTGCTGTTCATCTTATCTGCATCCCGCTCATACTGTCCAATAATACTAACAAAATTATCATAGTCAGGCACAACATCTGTATTTACAAAATCAAGCATTCTGGAAGCTTCTGATGCCAATTTATTTACTGCCGCAGTTACCATTCCACTGATTTCTTGGATGTTGCTTGCTGTTTCGCGGCTATTATCCGCAAGAACGCGAATTTCTTCCGCAACGACTGCAAAGCCTTTTCCTGCCTCGCCCGCCCTCGCTGCTTCAATGGATGCATTCAGTGCAAGCAGGTTGGTCTGGCTTGCAATATCTAAGATATTTCCGGTAAGCGCATTAATCTGTTCAACACTCTTGCTTTCACCAACAGCCTGCTCTAAGGATGTTCCCACTTCACGGAAAACATCAATCGCTGCCTTTTTGCTCTCTTCTGCTTGCTCCTTCATGTCTCTTGCATGATTTCTAATATTCAGTATATTCGCTGAGCCGTCCTGCGCACTGCGGTCCATACTCTGTACACGCTCGAGAATCTCTGTGCTACCCTTCGAAATCTGATCCAAAGTCGCTGCCACTTCTTCCATGCTCGCCGCCAATTCCTGCGTAGCTGCAGATACGCTCATGGCACTCTTATTGGATTCATCCACCTGACCGGTCACTTCATCTGCCGATGCCATCATTTTTGCGGATTCCTCCTGCATCTTTCTCATCAGATTCTGAAGCTGATCCATAAATCCGTTAATGCCTTCTACCAACTGTCCGATTTCATCCTTTGATTTGGTCTGGATTCTTTCGGTTAAATCTCCTCGATTATCTTCAATCTTCTGTACAATTCCAGACAGATGCGTGCTAGCATCCCTCGCCGGTTTCGCGATGCTGCTTCTCACCACGATAGTCGTTATCAGCATAAGCGCAATGATGAAGACAACCAGAATCACATTAAAAACCTCTGTTCCGGATACGCGGATATTGCTTCGGTCAACGACATATCCATATTCCGCCGTAACAGCTTCTATCGCATCCGAATCTCCGGATTGCACTGCCTGATTATAGGCTTCAAATGTATCTGCCAACTCATTATTATAACCTTCGATATTCGACAATGCCGCCAGATTCAATAGACAAATTAGGACTAACAGAATACCAAGAAGCCCCATTAGTGATAGTACCTTCCCACCTATGCTTTTTTTCATATACTTCTCCTCGCTTTTGTATATCTTTTCTACTCTTTATCGCCTCTTAAAAAGAGATTTTTTTGATGATTCCATAGTACCATATCACCCTTTAGTTTTCAAGCATCTGCGCTTATTTTTTCAAAGTTGTCTGATTTTTTTAAAAATTATTAAAACTTGACATTACGATATACTTTTGATATTATTATTTTAATACTCTTTGCACTGCATATCAATCTACAGTACAAACTGAGCAGGCCGGGGCGATGCCTGGGAGCCGGGTCACACAGGTGGCAGTGGATATCACATCCGCGGGACAGTAGTTGCTATTACTAACTGGAATCGTGGGTGTTTTTTTATACCCTTTTCCAGGAAAAGAGCATGTGCCATAGAGCTATCATTCTTACTTATCTAGGAGGTAACTTATGGGAACAATCAACCACGAAACTTTATCCACCACTTCACATGCAGATGAGTTCGAAAAAGTCGCGACAAAGGTGACATTGGTCAGTATCATCGGAAATCTCATTCTTTCCGTTTTCAAGCTCCTTGCAGGTATTTTTGCACATTCCGGAGCTATGGTCAGCGATGCGGTTCACTCCGCTTCCGACGTATTCAGTAGCATCATTGTCATCATCGGTGTAAAATTTTCTTCCAAAGACTCCGACCGCGAACATCCTTATGGGCATGAGCGCTTTGAATGCGTAGCAGCAATCATCCTGTCTGTTGTACTGCTTATCACCGGCCTTGCGATTGGCGTTGACGCAATCCGCGACATCATCGGCGGTCACTATGAAAATCTTTCCATTCCGGGAACCCTTGCCCTCATTGCTGCCCTTGTCTCTATCATTGCCAAAGAAGCTATGTATCGCTATACCAGATTCTATGCAAAACGTCTGGACTCTAGCGCACTGATGGCAGATGCCTGGCATCACAGAAGTGACGCCCTTTCTTCCATCGGCGCACTCATCGGCATCGCCGGCGCACGAATGGGTTTTCCGGTACTTGATCCGGTTGCCAGCATTGTAATCTGTATCTTTATCGTGAAGGCGGCTATTGATATCTTTCGGGACGCAATCAACAAAATGGTAGACCATTCCTGCGACGAGGCAACCGAACAGTCCATCCGCGACTGTGCAAGCGCACAGGAGGGTGTGCTTGGCATAGACTTCCTGCACACACGCGTATTTGGGAATAAGATCTATGTAGACTTAGAAATCAGTGCGGACGGAGACCGCCCACTCAAGGAGACTCATGCCATTGCAGAAAAAGTACACGATTCCATTGAAGCAGAATTTCCAAAGATAAAGCACATTATGGTGCATGTGAATCCATATGAGAAATAAAGTTTTTCATTTTATGTAATGAGGAAAAGCATAAAAAACGCTATAAAAAGTAACATGAATGATGTTACTTTTTATAGCGTTCCCGTAAAATCCGAATAATCCGATATTCATAATACAATGCCACTGCCACCATGAGAAAAATTACTCCCACGGTATATCCCGCCGGTAATTCTTTTCCCATCACATCACAGATGCTGGTAAAAAGAAGTCCTGACACAAAAATCAGCTTCGCGATTCTCACCATGCGTATCGTATATTTACGGACATCTCCGCTGCAGGCTTCCTTCGTCAGCCCATTCACCCGTTCCGGATAAATACCAAGCATCGTAAGCCCCGCATATACCAATAGCATCACCACTACATTCATTATAATATTTATGGCAGAAACTCCATAAGAAATGCCATAATAAATCTGCAGTCCCAAATATATCACTGCCGACACCAAACTGACAGCCTCTGTCAGCATTGCCTGCCATGTCATCTCATTTTTCTTCATATTGTTATCACCTTTCTATCCGGATATCGCCTTGCTCCAAGCTGCAATGAGCCGTTCCACGCTCCACGCAGCATTCGCGGGACTTGTAGACGGCAGTTTATAAACTTCCGGCTGCCCCTCTTCTTTACAGTACTTTAAAAAAAGCTGATATGCTTTATCCCCATTCGCATAGATTGCATGGATATTCGCCTGCCGCAAAATCATCTGCATATCATTCGCCACCACATTACGAATGGAACTGTCTGATGAGCCTATAATATCACAGGATGCAATCACATCCCACACCGCAATATGGTTTCGCAACAAAAACGCACGTTTTTCTGCGACTGTCTGTGGGACCTCCTCACCCAAAACACCTGCTGTCACTTTCCAAAAACGATTCTTTGGATGCCCATAATAAAACTGACTTTCTCTGGACTTTACGGACGGAAATGACCCCAAAATCAAAATTTCCGATTTGTCATCAAATACCGGTTCAAAGGTATGAACCACATGCGTATATTCCATGCTGCACTCCTGACCTGCAAAACTACCTGTACCAATTACTTTTTAGGATACTATATTTTTCATCGTTTCGAAAGATGAAATTTAAGTTGTATACATGTATTATTTTCCAAAACCTGTTATCTTTTCTTGAAAAACGAAAGCCTTATGCTATAATTAGTTAGGTTAGCGCAAACATTTATGTTTGTACTAGAGAGGAGACTTATATGGAAAATTTAATCATTCCAAAAGATTATCATTCTGAATTGAATTTACATGATACGCAGATTGCAATCAAGACTGTCAAGGATTTTTTTCAAGGATTGCTTGCCTTGCGTTTGAATTTGTCCCGTGTTTCTGCACCACTTTTCGTAGATCCGGTTTCCGGTCTGAACGATAACTTAAATGGTATAGAACGCCCGGTTACCTTTGACATCAAAGAGCAGAACGGAAGAGAGGCAGAGGTCGTACAGTCTCTTGCAAAATGGAAGCGTTACGCTCTGGATAAATACGGCTTCGAATTCGGCGAAGGCCTCTATACGGATATGAACGCAATCCGCCGTGATGAGGTGACCGACAATATCCACTCAATCTTCGTAGATCAGTGGGATTGGGAAAAAGTCATCCGCAAAGAAGACCGCAACCTCGACTTTTTAAAAGAGACCGTGCAGACTGTATACAAATGTCTGCGCAAGACAGAGAAGTACATGTCCATTCAGTATGATTACATAGAAGAGTTCCTGCCACGCGACATCTTCTTTATTACTACTGAAGAGTTGGCAGAGATGTTCCCGGATTACACACCGAAGGAACGTGAATACTATATCACGAAAACAAAAGGAGCTGTCTGTCTTCTTAAAATTGGTGATAAATTAGAAAATGGCGAGCCGCACGACGGCCGTGCTCCGGACTACGATGATTGGGAATTAAACGCAGATATCTTAGTTTACTATCCAATCTTAGATATCGCATTAGAGCTCTCTTCCATGGGTATCCGTGTAGACAAGAAAGCATTGCTTTCCCAGTTGAAAAAAGCCGGCTGTGAGGAACGGGCAAAGCTTCCTTTCCAGAAAGCGATTATTGATGAAAAGCTTCCATACACCATCGGCGGCGGTATCGGTCAGTCCCGTATCTGTATGTTCTTCCTAAGAAAAGCACACATCGGTGAGGTTCAGTCCTCCCTGTGGCCGGAAGCAACGGTGAAGGAATGTGAAAAGAACGGAATCCAGTTACTGTAAACAATGAACTTCACTCAAAAACATCCACACAGTTCTCAATCACTGTGTGGATGTTTTTATTGATTAATCAAATTTTAATCCTGCAAGCAGGGATCCAAGACTTGTCCCCGTAGACTCCGTATTTGTGTAAGCTGCCAAATCGCCGGCATCCTCGGTGTCTACCATCTCCTCCTCCAAAGCTTTCATGGAGAGACTGATTTTATTATCGTTGGTGTTTAATACTTTTGCCTTCACTTTCTGCCCTACTTTGAGCACTTCCGAAGGCTTGCCGATTCTGCGCTCACAAATCTGTGAAATGTGAACCAGACCGCTCAAGCCGTTTCCCAAGCTGATAAATGCCCCATATGGCATCAATGTCTCAACCGTTCCCTCCAGCACGGTTCCCGGAACAATCATAGAAATCTTGTGATTGCGCTCCTCCTGTTCTGCCTCTCGCGCCACCACTTTTCCGGAAAGAACAAGTTTCTCCTTCTCTGCGTCCACCGTGATAACGCGAACCGAAATCTCTTTTCCAATCCACTCATCCGTGTTCTCCACATAATCCACCGTAATCTGGGATGCCGGGATGAATGCACGAATTCCCTCTAAGTAGGTAACTACACCGCTTGGAACACTCTCTTTGATGCGCACAGTGACCGTCGTTTGTTGCTCCATCATCTCTTTTAGCTTATCCCATGCAAGCACATCGTTTGCCTCTTTTTTCGACAACAGGATATTTCCCTGTCCGTCATCTGTCTTTACGACAGTTGCCTCGATGACATCGCCCTCGTGAACCTCTTCAAACACTGCGAAATCCGGGTCATTGCTCAAATCTGCCACCTTGATGATGCCCTGTGCGTAGTATTTCAAATCCAGTGTGACCTCTTCCTCATTTACATCAATGACGGTTCCCGAAATGATATCCCCCTCATTGATGCGGCGAAAGGATGCCTCAAGTTCTGCCTTATAATCGTCCATTGTTTCCATGTGTGTATACCTCCATCGTGATTTCTATCAGTAGTGTACCACATTTTTTCTGAAATCCAATCACTATTTATTCAAACAGTTTTGATAATTTCTGCTCATACACAATATGAAGCTCATGCAGTGCCCGGGTGACCGCTACATACAAAAGCTTCGCATCCCCCTCCGTCTCCCTGTAATCCTCTTCCGAAGGATCATAGAGAATTACTGCATCAAATTCCAAGCCTTTTGTCAGCCGGATGGGAAGCACCATAACTCCCTTGTCAAAGTCTGTTTGCTCCCCTGTCTGTCCCAGCCACTTTCTGACCTGCGCTGCCTGCTCTTCGTTTCTGCAGATAATCACTGTCGTATCATATCCGCGCTCCTTTATATCAGAAAGCAGTTTGTTGACTGTATCGCACATCATTGACTTTGCCGGATGAAATTCCACCTGACGTCCATGGCGGATAACCGGAATAATCTTGTATACGCCGAAGGACGCTTTTTCAAGAATTTTCCCGGCATACTCGGAAATCTCAATCGTATTCCGGTAACTTTTTGAGAGGACATGAAACTGGGCTCTCTCTCCATCAAATACCCTGCTTTTTACCTCATCCCAACTGTTCATACCGGTCTCATAATTGATGTTCTGTGATACATCCCCCATAATCGTAAAATAGCATCCGCTGAGCACCTGTTTTAGCACATAATAGACCGCCGTACCAAAATCCTGCGCCTCATCGATAATAATCTGGCTGTATTCATCCGTTTGCGCCTTTGCCGTGACCCGCTTCCAGATTAACGTCAACGCTGCAAGGTCGTACACATGAAACTTTCCCTTCTCCGGCAGTGTACCGGACACATCATCATGCTCTTTTGCATAATCTTCCAAAAACTCTTCGTAGATGCCAAGGATATCCGTCTTCTCCATCTTAAAATAGCCCTCATATTGCATTTTCACAGCTTTTTTCTTCTCGGCACTCTCCTCCTCTGTCATGAGAAAATCAATGCGTTTCTTTATTCTCTCATTTAGAAGCTTCTGAAGCTGTAGAATTGAATAGTCCAGATTTTCCCGCAGCGTATCTCGAATGCTTTCTGCTGACAAAATAACACCGATTTTTTCATCCCGGATATCCTCCAATGGAATCATGCTCGCCTTTCGCTCCTCTAATGCCTGCTCGAGAGCAAGAATAAACGATAGTTTGCTCTTGTAGGCATCCTTTACAGGAATCGGAACAATTAGCTCCCTTTCCTCCTGCTTTTTTCCAAATATTTTCGCAATCTCCTTTTTATGCTCCTTCTCAAGCAAAACCCGGAAAAACAAGTCCATGCGCCGCTGTGAGACATCGTGCACATCGAGTTCCGGCAAACCGCTGGTAATATAGTGAAGCAGCATATCGTTGCCACCGATAATGCAAAATTCACTCGGTAGGAACTTCTTCTCATAGTTGTAAAGGATGTAGGAAATCCGGTGCATTGCCACAGTCGTTTTCCCGCTTCCCGCAACGCCCTGCACAATCACATCATAATAAGGCGACTCACGAATGATTTCGTTCTGCTCCTTCTGGATTGTTGAAATGATATCGCCAAGTACCACATCCTTGTTTTGGGAAAGATATTTGACCAACAGTTCGTCCGTTGCCACCGCATCATTGTCGTAGTAACCCAGCAGTTCCCCACCGCTTACATCAAAGGTCCTCTTTAACGTAAGGTTCACCGCAATCTCTCCGACGTCCGGCACAAAATAGCTTCCGGCTCCCAGCTCATTTTCATAGTAGAGCGTAGAAACCGGAGCCCGCCAATCCACAATCAATACATCCGTGCGTTTTCTCGTGACACCGTTTTTGCCAATGTAAATCTTTTCTTCTCTGCCGCTTTCTGCTTCCCTGTAATCCACCCTGCCAAAATAAGGCTTTTCGAGTGCAGCGCGGTTCTTACGAAGCGCATTTTCATTGTGAAAGAGCATGTCCTTGCTTACAATCAACTGATTGTAAAGTTCCACGTCACCGGATGCAACCGCTGCATATAAGTTCTCTGTCTCCTGCTTTCCCAGCAACACCTTTTCCTCATAGCTTTTGATATTCTCGCGGATAATGGCTTTGCATGCCTTAAAATATGCTAATTCCTCTTTCATATTCTGCCTCCTGTTTCTTCCCGCACATCAATGGTATGTTTCAAGGATAACAGAAAAGGAAAAAAGTACTAGACTTATATTTCAGATTGTGTTAAGCTATATAATGAAGTGTGCCTAAAAATGGTTTTTCCCAGACAGGTGCACTTTTTTTATGCTTTAAATACAATCACAACTTTGAATAAGTCTCCGTCCACTTCCACACGGAAATAGCCGCCCTGCGCTTCGGTAAAACTCTTTGCAATCGCAAGTCCGAGTCCCGAACCTTCCGTATTTCTGGACGCATCCCCACGCACAAAGCGCTCCGTCAATTCATCCGGACGGACGTTTAATTCCATCGCAGACATATTTTTCATCGTAATCTCTACCTGACCGTTTTCCTGCTTCAGATCAATATAGACACGGCTGTGCGGCATTGCGTATTTCTGAATATTCACAAAAAGATTCTCAAATACCCGGTATGACTTCTGATTGTCCAATGCCAGAATCACCTTCTCTTCCGGCACATTCCAACGCAAATCCAGACCCATTTCCGCAAATTTTTCCGCATGCTCCACACTAACCTGCTTCATCAGATTAATTACATCCACATCCATAAGGTCAATTTTGATATTGTTGCTGGTCGCCTTGCTCACCTCAAATAAATCCTCCACCAACACCTTAAGGCGCAGTGACTTGCGCTCCAGGATGTCGATATAAGACCGGCGTTCCTCCTCCGTGATATCTTCTTTTTTCAGAAGTTCTACATAGGTCGTGATTGCCGTCAGAGGCGTCTTTAGATCGTGTGAAACGTTTGTAATCAGTTCTGTTTTCATGCGCTGACTCTTCACTTCCTCATCCACCGCTTTCTTAAATCCGGTACGGACCTTTGCCAATTCGCCTTTTACAGGTTCAAACATTCCAAAGTCTTCGGTAATCTCAGTGTCCAAATCGCCCTCTGCCATCCGGTTCACCCCACGAAGCAGCGCCTGATAATAAAATTGTACCTTGCTGTAATAATTCTCAATGATAAAAAACAGAATCACGGAATAAATGACCAACATAAGAATTCCGAAGAACCACATTGTAGAACACAATGCAAGTACCACAAAATTAATCACAACAAGCTTTATAATGGTCTTTATCGAGTTTTTGCTAAAATCAATGTGATTCACCTCATGCTTGAATTTCTCCCACTGCTTTTTTATCCACGGGAAAATCTGATAAAAAAAGCTGTACTCTCTGATATACTCCCGCACGCCCAATGCAAATACCGGACGGATAAAGCGAATGGAAAGATACCAGATGCCATAAATGCAAAACAGTCCCAAATCGATTACAGCCAGATCCATAAATGCATCTACCATACCGCCGCTTGTCTGATTAAGCCTGATGTTCTCTATCGATACCGACCATTTATAAAGCATATCAAAGAAAGAATCCCCCAGACAAAGTACACATAGCACCCCTATGCACGCTGCCTCCATCAAATACCAATTTCCGGGACGATGTAGCTCTATGTCACATTTCCAAATCTTACTGCTGGTCATCACAAATACCAGCACAACCACCATCACAAGCGCCGCCAGATACAAAAGCTGTCCGCCTTCCTCCGCGTATACGCGTAAAATAGTCCAATAGTCTGCACTATTCTCATAGTCTGTCGACACAAGTTGATAATCACCTGTCCTCGGTATCGCATACACAATGTCAATACCCGACGGCTCCTTCATGCTGCAGGTAATTCCCAGATTTCCATATTCTTCCCGCAAATTTCCCCATATGTCATATTCGCGAGTCAACTGTCCCATTGCTTTGATTAACATGTCAGCATCCACATTATCACCGTAGAGCGGCTCTGTCGTAAGTATTCCGTTTTCATCAAAATGAAGAACGAAATAGATACTGTAATGCTGAATCAACTGATTCTCTGTCTCTTTTCCCACACCGGAGAAAAGCTGCTCCAACGGCTGGCTTGTGTTTTTCTCATAAGTCCCATCCTGCCTCCGGATGCAATAATCTATCTCGGCGCGATAATTTTCAAAGCTCCCGGAAAGCATGTCCATGGTATCGTCAACGGCATACACTAAGTCGTTCACATAGCTTGCTTTTTCCTCGTCATTTTGCGGATAAGATGCTTCCAGATAGACTTCCGATGCTGTCGTTGCTCCCTCCCGCTGCATGGCTTCCATGTAAAGCACATAGCACCCGGTATAGAGTTGATCCAGCACCGTAGTATCCAGTTCCTGCTCGAGTTCTGCGTTTTCACTCATCCTTGCAAGTCTTTTTCCGGCAGCCTGATTAATCGCCGGAAAAAAACAGGTCGTAATGATTGTAATTACAAGAATTCCAAGCACCGCCAAAGTGCTTCTCGTTTTACGGTTGTTTTTCAATTTTATATCCAACGCCCCACACCACCTTTAAATATTTTGGTTCCTTCGGGTTGATTTAAATCTTGTCCCGAATGTTTCTGACATGTACCATAATCGTATCTGTGTTGATTGCCTTTTCATTCCACACACGCTCATAGATTTCCTCTGCGGAGTATACTCTTCCCGGTGTGCGGATGAGAAGCGCCAATATCTTAAACTCAATCGGTGTCATCTTCACCGGATTTCCATCCACGAACACTTCTACCGTGTCCTCATTCAGTTCTAAACCACCAAGCACATGCACCCGGTCGTTTTTCACTTCTGTGCCGCTCTTGTTCATAAACTTTGTGTAACGGCGCAGTTGGGAATTCACCCGCGCCATCAGTTCTAACGGTGTAAAGGGTTTGGTCACATAATCGTCTGCGCCGATATTTAAACCAATCACCTTGTCCGTCTCCTCCGACTTTGCAGAAAGCATGATAACCGGGAACTCATATTTTTCGCGCAGCTTCATGGTCATCGTAACGCCGTCCATCCGCGGCATCATGATGTCTACAATCGCGAGATGGATTTCCTCCCGCTCAATGACCTGCAAACCTTCTATTCCGTCTGCTGCCTTAAACACGTTGTAGTTCTGGCTCTTCAAAAATATCTCAATTCCATCTCGGATTTCTTTGTCATCTTCTACGACTAATATGTTGTACTTTTCCATTATGTCCTCCCCGGTTTCTCCTGTTCGCAAGCATTCTTCTTATTATGTGCGATTGATTCACACCTCGTATGTATAACGTCGGTACATTATACCACATATCGCTGTGATATTGAAACCCGATTCTCTTCTTCCAGATTCCTTTCGCAAACTTCCGCATAGCACTGCTCTGCTCTTTTTGCCACCGTATCCTCCGCGTACAGTTCTGCCGTTTTTCTCGCTCCTTCCCGCATCACCTCCTTCTGTTCTGCATCCTTTAACACCTCTGCAATTTTTCTTGCCCACTGATAGGAATCCTCCTCGGTCAGGTAACCGTTCTCGCCATTTTTTATCACGTCCCGCACACCGCTCGCCTCTACAGCAATCACCGGATTGGAAACCGCCATCGCTTCTAAAAGCACGATTCCCTGTGTCTCTGACTTCGATGTGAACAGAAACAGTTCTGACGCCGCCTGATAGTTTTTGATTTCCGCATTATCAACATTTCCAAGCAAAAAAACATTCTCTGTCAAACCAAGCTCCTGAATGCGGCGCGTCAGCTCCTTTTTCTCCGGTCCGCCGCCAATCATCATGTGACAAAATGTTTTTCCCTCTTTTTTCAGTAACCGTTTCAGACATGCCAAGCCCTCCAACTGAAAGTACAGATTCTTTTCTTTGGCAAGTCTCGACACCGTACAGAACAGAAAATCCGCTTCTCCGAGATATTGCTGCCTTATCTGTTCTGCCTTTTTTTGCTCCGGCAAAAAGTTCTCTGCCGGTATTCCTGTTGGCAGCACTGCAATCGGTGTCTGTAGCTTCTTTTGCAACAGGTATTCACGGATTCCCGGTGTCGGCGCCACCAACATGTCACAACGATTGCAAAAATAACGCAAGTACTTCTCAAGCAGTCCTGTATGTTCCTCTACTTTTTCCAGTCCTGCAATATAATGCAGGTACTCCTCATATCTGGTGTGGTAGGTGAATACCACCGGAATGTCAAGCTTTCTTTTTATCTCAAGCGCCACATTTCCGACAATCGCCGGATGATGCACATGGATGACATCAATCTGCAGTTCCTTCACCTTCTTTATAAAAAGCTTTGTCAGTATATTTGGAACCGGCGCACCTACAATCGTTATCGGAAACGATGGATATCTTATCACATAAGGCTCTTCCACCTGTCCCTCGTAACTTGGTGCAAACACATACACCTGATGCCCTCTTTTTCGGAGTGCCTCCGCAAGATGCTCGATAGAAATGGGCACGCCTCCGATGTATGGCTTGTAATTATTGGTAAACATTGCAATTTTCATCAAATCTCCCCCTCTTTTTTCTGTTGTTATTTCCTGCCTAGCTTAATATTGAAAACACGGCATCACCAAACAGATATCCTGCCCCGACAAATACCAGATTCCAAACAGCCACACCCAGGGTGGAACTGATAACATAGCTACGAAAATTCATTTTTATCATTCCTGCAGGAATTGATATTAATGTGCGCACCATTGGAATAAGCTTGCTGACAAACACTCCCATGCTACCTTTCCCCCGTAAATATTCCATTTTCTCTTCGATTAGCTCCCGATGTCCCGGAAATCTGTGATAATATTTCCGCAAAAAAGCTTCGCCACCGCCTCTTCCGAGTCCGTATAGGATAATGCTTCCCGTCAACCCTGCTGCAACCGTAATCAGCATCGTCACAAGAAAACTGAGTTCGCCCCGTGCTGCCCAGATTCCTGCAAGCGGCATAATCACCCCCGCCGGGAATCCCGGGAGGTTTAAATATTCCAGTAACACAATCACATAAATCGCAATCGGTCCATACGTCACAAAGTACTGCATGATTTCTTCCAGTTCCATATCGCCCCTCCTACCTTTTGATGGATTTATCCTAACGGACAAATCCAAATATCATCTGCAGGAAATTCCAAAGATTTTCTAAAGATGCTTTTAATTTTTCTTGACAACGTGCTTTTCGTATAGTATAGTAGTACAAGTGTTGAGGCAACTCACACAGATGCTGCTGTGGCTCAGTCGGTAGAGCGTCGCATTGGTAGTGCGGAGGTCACGGGTCCGATTCCCGTCAGCAGCTTTACAGAAAAAACAAGCGCAAGCCTTGAAAAATCAGGGGTTGCGCTTGTTTTGCATTATAAATATATATGATTTTGTTCTCCTATTGATTTTCACCCCTATTGTGCTATACTAACCTCATGGGGCATTAGCGCAGTTGGGAGCGCGTAACATTCGCATTGTTAAGGTCACGGGTTCGAATCCCGTATGCTCCACTATGGAAGCATAGCTCAGCCGGGATGAGCGTTCGCCTCACACGCGAGAGGCCACGGGTTCGAGCCCCGTTGCTTCCATTTTTTTGCAAATGTACGCTGTCCGTTCCGCATACTTTTCTAAGAATATCTACCGCTCTCATCGCATATACAATACCAAGGCGGTATCGCATATGCTTGTCTGAGTTTTATTCTTGGTTCAAATGGTCAAAAAGTCATTCCTATCGCTTCGTAAAATAACTTATTTACTATAATATATCTATGTATTCTCCCGACAGCGCCTTATTCATGCTTCGGACTGCACAGAATTTGCCACACATGGAACAGGTGTCGTCGTGCTCCGGTTTTCTGTCCTCACGAATCTGTTTTGCCGTCTCAGGGTCAATGGCACAATCCCACTGTGCTTCCCAGTCCAGTGCACGTCTGGCATCTGCCATCTTATCATCAATCTCTCTTGCTCCGCGCACGCCTTTGGCGATATCTGCCGCATGTGCTGCAATCTTTGATGCGATGATTCCCTGCTTGACATCCTCCACATTTGGAAGTGCCAAATGCTCTGCCGGCGTCACATAGCACAGGAAGGCTGCTCCGTTCTGTGCTGCAATCGCTCCACCGATCGCCGATGTGATGTGGTCATATCCCGGCGCAATATCTGTCACCAACGGTCCTAACACATAAAAAGGTGCACCCATGCAAATCGTCTGCTGAAGCTTCATATTTGCCGCAATCTGATCCATCGGCATATGTCCCGGCCCCTCAACCATAACCTGCACATCTCTCTCCCATGCACGCTTGGTAAGTTCTCCGAGGCGTACCAGTTCCTCAATCTGGCATACATCAGACGCATCCGCCAGACATCCCGGTCGACAGGCATCTCCCAACGAAATGGTCACATCATGCTCCCTGCAGATTTCCAAAATCTCATCATAATACTCATAAAACGGATTTTCCTCTCCGGTCATGCACATCCATGCAAACACCAAAGATCCACCGCGGGAAACAATGTTCATTTTGCGCTTATGCTTCTTAATCTGCTCGATGGTCTTTCTGGTAATTCCGCAGTGCAGTGTCACGAAATCCACACCATCCTCGGCATGCAAACGCACAACATCAATAAAATCCTTCGCCGTGAGCGTCGCCAAATCCCGCTGGTAATGAATCACCGAATCATAGACAGGTACCGTTCCAATCATCGCCGGACATTCCGCAGTCAGCTTTCTGCGGAACGGAATCGTGTTCCCGTGAGAGGATAAATCCATGATTGCGTGCGCGCCCATCTCAACCGCTGCCATCACTTTTTCCATCTCAATATCATAATCCTTGCAATCTCTGGAAACACCTAAGTTTACATTAATTTTTGTGCGCAGCATAGAGCCGACACCCTCCGGGTCAATGCATTTGTGATGTTTATTTGCGCAGATCACGACCTTTCCCTCTGCCACAAGCGGAAGCAATTCCTCCACACTCATACGCTCCTTTGCGGCTACTTTTTTTAACTCCTCCGTCACGATTCCCTTGCGTGCGGCTTCCATTTGCGTTGCGTAATTGCTCATGTTTATATTCTCCTGTTCTGCAGAGTTGTGGACTTAGAAACAAAGTGTGTGCTTGCCGCACACTTGCGCGCCCGAGCGGTATCGCAAAACGATTCCCCTCCTTTCCGCGAGGTACGCCTCTATGCACACAGTGCTTTTATGCAATAGGAAGGAATTTCCTATTGCATAAAAAAAGACCTGGCCGCAGTAGCCAAGTCTTCTCATAAACGATACTTCTTACGCTCCCTACGACAGTATTAACTGACAGGTTCAAAGAGTCAGGTTTTAACCTTCTCAACCGCTTGTACCATGTAGTACGCGCAGTCCCTCTGCGATTTTATTTATTTTTCTTATCTAGATTATCTTACTTTTCCGGTGGTGTCAATAGGGTCAAGTCACTTCTTCTTTTTTCTGTCATATTCTAAAAGAAAAAGGAGATTTTTCTATGCCGGATAATTTTGACCGCCGCTGGGACAGACGCGACTGCCCGCCATGTCGTTGCGACCGCGACCGTGATCGTGACCGCAGAGACAGACGTGATGACCGACGCGACGACCGCAGAGACAGACGCGACGACCGACGTGATGACCGCTGGGACAGACGCTATTAAGCGTTTCTATATAGGGAGCTGCTTTTGCAGCTCCTGCAAGTTACTTATTCATGCTAATATACGTTCATATTTATGCGTTTCTTTTTATCTGCTCTTTACATACCCCGTTCCCCTTTTACACATACTATCCACGAAAGGATGGTGCACAAATGTCTGAGAAAAAAACAACGAATGTCTATGACGACGGAAATATACCTGATGTAGACCTTCCGCAGAACAACGCAAAAAATTCCGATAAAAACAACTACGAAGTAGAGCCTTTACCGGAATCATCACGTCCACGCAAGGATGGACCCGGAGGGGATTAACCCCTCCTTATTTTTTTAGAACAAAAGTGTGCTTCGCATAGGGACAAAGTTCTTCCCATGAAACAAAATAAAAAAGACAGCCATCGCTCGGCTGCCTTTTTAGGAGAAGGTATTTTTACTATGGGGTATAGCAAAAATTATATATAATGTATTGGGGGGTTTTTACAGGTATTATAATAGCATGATTCCCCTAATAAGTGTTCACAAAGTTACTAAAAATTATGTCAGAAATCTGTACAAATTGTACAGTACCTTGTTCCTATATCGCAACAATAGCGCAAAATACTGCACAACAACCCCAATATTTTACAGCATTTTTGTATTGTAACCGCTTTCACCTTTATCGAATCTTCGATTTAATTCTGGATAATGCATTGTCAATGGCTTTTGGAGACTTTCCCATTTTTTCTGCAATCTGCTTATAGTTAAGTCCTGCAAGATATTCATCCAGCACTTCTCTCTCCATCGCACTCAATCGACTTTTTACATTCTCCCAGAACAGTTGCATACTCTCCTGGTTGATAATCATCTGCTCCGGGTTATCCATCGCATCTGTGGGAAGTGTTTCTGCCAGAGATTTTCCTTCCTCTCCGTTCTGCGAATAGAAGGACACATAGGTGTTGAGCGGTGCGTGCTTCTTCCGATTTGATGCCTCCACCGCACTGTATATCTGACGATTGATACACAGCTCTGCAAAATGAAAAAAGGAGGACTCTCTATCGACACGGTAATCACGGATTGCCTTAAAAAGCCCAATCATGCCTTCCTGAATGAGGTCATCCGTATCCCCTCCGATTAAATACATCGCGTTTGCTTTTCCCAAAACCAGTGGCTTATATTTATTTAAAATGTAATCCATGATTTTCTTATCGCCGGCGCGCAATGCTTCTATCAACTGCTCATCCGACAAATCCTGATACTTATCCACGTCGCACCCTCTCATCCTGCCATCATCGCCTTACGTCATCATCCCTACCGCAAATACATAAATGCTATGACAATCTCTGTCTTACAATCTCGTACGCCAGTACACCTGCTGCCACAGACGCATTCAAGGAATCAATGTCGCCCTTCATCGGTATGGATGCAATAAAATCGCAATTCTCACGCACCAGCTTGCTGACTCCGTCACCCTCATTTCCAATCACCAATCCGATTGGTCCCCTAAGATCCAACTGATACATCTCAGTACCACCCATATCCGCACATACGAACCAAATGCCACGCTCTTTTAACTCCTTGATTGTCGCGGTAAGATTCGTCACTTTTGCCACCGGTGTATAGTTGATTGCACCGGCAGAAGTCTTCGCCACGGTTGCGGTAAGTCCCACTGCACGTCTCTTCGGAATAATAACGCCATGCGCACCTGCAAGATTTGCGGTGCGAATGATTGCACCGAGATTATGTGGATCCTCGATATTATCCAGTAAAAAGATAAACGGCGGCTCTCCCTTTGCTTCTGCCGCTGCAAGAATGTCCTCTACCTCGGCATACTCGTAAGCTGCCGCCATCGCAATGACACCCTGATGCTTCTTTGTCTCCGAAAGCGCATCTAAGCGCTCCTTGTCCACAAAATTTAAAATTGTATCATGCTTTTTCGCCTCGCGCACGATGGTGCGAATCGGTCCGTCCTGACAGCCATCTAGCACATAAAGTTTATCAATCGGTTTGCCGGAACGCAATGCCTCCAAAACAGCATTGCGTCCCTCAATCTTCAATTCTTCGTATCCCATGCTTATCCTCAATCTTTCCTCAATGCTCATCGGCGCAGATGTATTTTCACACACTGCCCCAAGTCTGCCGTAGCCGCCTATAATTTCAGTTTCATTCCTTCTACGCCTGCTTTTACCAACTCAACCAGACGCTCAAACTCGTCCTTCAGATACAACCAGCCCATCAATGCCTCGAAACCTGTCGCTTTCCGATAATCGGACATCGTCGCATTTTTCGCCATTGTCGGAGACTTGGCATTGCGTCCTCTTCGATACACATCCGCTTCCTCCTCGGTAAGCAATGGAAGCAGCACTTCCATCATTTCTGCCTGTGTATGTGCTTTTACAATCTGGCTTGTTCGCTTGTGCAACTCACCTGCTCTGGTGTTGCCCTTTGCAACCACCAGAGAACGAATGACTAAATCATAGATACCGTCCCCGATATATGCTAGCGTCAACGGCGAATAAGTCCGAATATCCACATCTGCAATCTGGAACTGCTCTTTTATATAGGAATCAATCCCTTTTTTACTGCACATGCCAAATCACACCTTCTCTGGTATCTTTAATAACAATTCCCTTTGCCAAAAGTTCATCACGAATTGCATCTGCTTTTGCAAAATCTTTTGCTTTCTTTGCTTCCTTGCGCTCTTCGATTTTCGCAAGAATATACTGTTCTAACTCGGCATCGACACTCTGATTCTCCTCAGGTTTAGCCACCTGTGCAGTTGTCAGATTCAAGGAAAGCACATAGTCGAAATCCTTAATTAATGCAAGCTTTGTCGCATCATTCATGTCAGCTTTTAACAGGTCATACACAATCGTGATTGCCATAGAAGTATTCAGGTCATTGGAAAGAGCGTCTGCGAACTTCTCCTTATATTCCGCAAACTGAGCCTCGTCTACTGCTCCGTCTGCCTTCAAATCTGCAATCTTCTTCACAAGCTTTGCGTATGCAGCGCTCACATTGTCAAGCACCTCATAAGAAAACTCCAAAGGTTTACGGTAGTGAGACTGTAAACAGAACATACGATAAACAATCGGATCATAGCCCTTTTCCTGTAAAAGAGATACGGTGAGGAAGTCGCCTTTAGACTTACTCATTTTACCGGATTTATCATTCAGATGGTTCACATGGAACCAATAATTACACCATTTATGTCCCAGATAACTCTCGGACTGTGCAATCTCATTCGTATGATGCGGAAAAATATTATCCACGCCGCCGCAATGAATATCCATGTATTCGCCCAAATGCTTCATGCTGATGCAGGAGCACTCGATATGCCATCCCGGATATCCCACACCCCATGGGCTATCCCACTTTAATGCCTGGTCTTCAAACTTAGACTTTGTAAACCAAAGCACAAAGTCGTTCTTATTTTTCTTATTCTCATCTTCCTCCACGTCATCGCGAACGCCTACCAGTAATTCTTTCTCGCTCTGGGAAGAAAATACATAATAATCCTCCAGCTTGGAAGTATCAAAGTAAACATTACCACCGGCTACATAAGCATAGTCCTTTTCCAATAATACCTCCACCATGTGGATGAACTCCGGGATGCAGTTCGTCGCAGGCTCAACCACATCCGGAGTCTTGATATTTAATTTCTTGCAATCCTCAAAGAACGCATCGGTATAAAACTTTGCAATCTCCATCACCGTCTTGTGCTCGCGCTTCGCGCCCTTTAACATCTTATCCTCACCGGTATCTGCATCCGAAGAAAGATGACCTACATCTGTGATGTTCATAACACGCTTCACATCATAACCCACATAACGCAGGGATTTTTCCAGTATATCCTCCATGATGTAGCTGCGCAGGTTTCCGATGTGTGCATAATGATACACCGTCGGTCCGCAAGTATACATCGCAATTTTGCCATCCTCATGCGGAACTATGGTCTCCACTTTTCTTGTTAACGTATTGTAAAACTGAAACTTATTCTCCACCTTTGTACTCTCCATTCTTTTCTATATTTTTATACAAACAGAGTATTACTCTGTTACGTTCCTTTAACGCTCTTTCGGCGAAAGTTCGCGCATTGCCTGCTCCAAATCCAGCACCCGGTTTACCAGCTCTGCATTCTCATGCTGTAGCACGGTAATATCCTCCTTGACCGGGTCAGGCAGATGTACCTGATCCATATCACTGCGCGGAATCTTCGCATTATCGCGCTTTACAATTCTGCCCGGCACACCAACCACGGTACAGTTTGGAGGCACTTCCTCAAGTACGACACTACCTGCGCCAATCTTAGAATTCTCTCCTACCGTAAACGAGCCGATAACCTTTGCTCCGGCACTAATCATAACATTGTCCTCAATTGTCGGATGGCGCTTTCCTGTCTCTTTTCCGGTACCACCGAGTGTCACCCCTTGATACAAAGTCACATTGTCTCCGATAATCGATGTCTCTCCGATGATAACACCGCTTCCGTGATCAATAAAAAAGCCTTTTCCTATCACCGCCCCCGGATGAATCTCAATCCCCGTCTTTCTGGCTGCACGCTGCGAAATAAAACGTGCCCAAAAAAAATGTCCTTTCTCATACAGGCGATGTGCCCGCCTATAGCTAAGCATAACATGAAACGTCGGATAAAGCAAAACTTCCATCGGAGATTTTATCGCAGGGTCTCGTTCCTTTATCACTTCGAATTCTTCTTTGATATGCTTGATGATACCCATGATGCCACTTCCCTCTTTCCATAAAAATAGCGGACCACTTCATCTCCTTAGAGACGAAATAATCCGCGGTTCCACTCTACTAAAAATCTAATGATTTTCCCTCAATGCACGTAACGTGTGCGAAACGTATCCGACTAGTAAACTGCTGCCGCACTTCTTCGCCGAATCAGCTCCCGGAGGCACTTCGAAAATCTCTTTCCTAAGACTGCTTACAGCCGGTGACAGTCTCTCTCTGAAGGACGTCTAACTTCCTACTCTTTCCGTTCATCGCCTTTCTCCTGATACTATAGTTTATGCACTTCCCGAAAATTTGTCAATCTTTTTCTTATTAACAGTGAAGCTTGTGCCATACACAATTTTCTTTTCAACTGCTATTTTCTGCAACCGGCACACCCCGCACATCCACTCTCGGAATCTGCAACCGCCACGCTTCCCTCATAAATCGATGTTAACGCACAGATTGCCTGGGAAGAGATACCCTCCTCCGTTCCGGTAAATCCGAGGCCTTCCTCCGTTGTCGCTTTCACGTTTACCTGCTCTGTACTGATATGAAGCGCCGACGCGATATTCTGTTCCATCTCTTCAATATACGGACGCATCTTCGGACGCTGTGCAATAATCGTCGCGTCAATATTTTCTACGACATATCCTTTTTCCTCAATCAACTTCGCCACATGCTCCAAAAGCTTCATACTGGAAATCCCCTTATACTGCGGGTCCGTATCCGGAAAATGCTTGCCGATGTCTCCAAGACCTGCTGCGCCAAGTAACGCATCCATAATTGCATGTAAAAGCACATCTGCATCCGAATGCCCCAACAAGCCAAGTGTATGTGGAATCTTTACTCCGCCGATAATTAAATCTCTGCTCTCCACCAATTTGTGTACATCATATCCCATTCCAACTCTCATTCCAAAACCTTCCTTTCTATTTCTCCGCAAGCTTCTATATTTTCCCGGCGAACGCCCCACCTTACTCGGTCATTGCGCCTTCATACACGAATCCGTAACCCTCCGACTCTACGCGGGAGCGGAATTGTAGAAACACTTCCTTAAGCTTGGCAAGCTCTTCTCTGTAATTTTCGAGTGTAATCTCATCCTCCGCCGTGCCAACCGTCTGTGCCATTCGCTCCGTCACCGGCACACTTCCGTGCATATAATCCATATATTGGTACAAATCGGTAATCGTCGAAGCCTCATTGAACTCCGTCGTATAAAAGCGAACATTTTCATAAGGAAGTAAACGCATCATACATTGTTCTAATGTGTACAGATACGTATCCAGCAACCCCTTTTCATACGCATCGTCCCACCACACAATACTATAAGGCGGAAGGAAAAACAAGAACTCTGTGTCCTGGTTTTCCCGGACGCGTTCTTCCAGACGGTTGATATTCTCCGTCACATAAGCTTCCTGATAAGTAAGCGGCTTTGTCTCCTGCGTCACCCCTGCTCCCGGGCAGTGCATCGCAAGAACACTCTCCGGTCCGACCGGCTCATTTTTATTCAACTGATAAATTAATCCCTCTTCATAACTCTCATCCTGCGATACCACTATCATATCCGGAATCTTTGTTCCGATGATATCCATATTCCAAAGATACTCCACATCATCAAACGGATTATCATTCACGAGGAACTCCACATCCTCTGCTACGACCTGCATATTCGGATTATTATAAAAAGAAAAGACATCTAATCCGTAGAACACATACTTAATCTCGTGATTTTCAAATGCGATATCCAGATAATAATTCAACAGTGGCGCCGCCGCAGAGCCACCGACGGCCTTCACCGTCCGACACGCAAAACGCTCATCCAGCGTATCAGTATTCATGCTCATGACTACCGAGGACCCCGCCAGAATACTGTCATACTCAAAATTTTCCAAAATTCCCGGTACCTGATACTCCTTCTCGTCCTCCACTGCCTTCAGCCCAAACCACGGCTCGTGATAGTGAAAGAATGGGTCTATCAAATACACCAGCAACGCCGCGCCTCCTAAGAATAGCACGACGCCAAGCAGCAAATAAAGCATTCTCTTCTGACTCTTCATGCTATCCTCCTAAAAATTGAAATATAAAAACGTCGTGACACCTGAAAATGAAATCACGCTCATTGCAAAAAGAAATGCCAGTCCCCACATTCCTGCCACTGAAATTTCACGTTCGCGCACGCTTTCATACGCATTCCTTCTCGTGCATAAAAAGGCCGCCAGCACCAGTAAAGCCAGCAGCACAATCATGTAATACACCGCCACCGCAGTCTCTGTGCTGTCGCCCAGCTCCAACAATAATCTCCCCAAATAATTCCATGAGCCGTCTGTCTGCTTTGCAAGCTCCCATATTTCTCCCGTATCAGAAAAAGAAAACAGTGCACGGTAGAACTGTAATGCCACGGAGATTGAACCGCTGCGGAACAATACCCATGCCAGATTGACAAAGCTAAAGGTGATAAACCACCGCACTCCTTTTGCCAGCCTCGCAAAAATAGGCTCTATGCACATCATCACACCGTGTGCCAGTCCCCATACGACAAAGCTCCACGCCGCCCCATGCCAAATGCCGCTGAGCATAAAGACAATCATGATGTTGCGCAGGCGCTTCCCCGTCCCACATCTACTTCCTCCAAGCGGAATATAGACATATTGCGTAAAAAATGCATTCAACGTAATATGCCAGCGATTCCAAAACTCCTTAATCGAAGTTGCCTTGTACGGAGAATTGAAATTTCTCGACAAATTGATATGAAGCATCCAGCCAAGCCCCACTGCCATGTCACAGTACCCGCTAAAATCAAAATAAATCTGAAAAGTATAACACAACATCACCACAAGGGCACTTAGCGCATCGAGACTTGCAATATTTTCATAGCCGTAGTCAACTACAATACCAAGCTTATCCGCAAGCAACACCTTTTTCGCCAAGCCTGTGATAAAAAGGCAGATTCCCATCTCCACTGAGCTTCGACCGCTCTCTTTGTCTGTCCATTCTGCGCTTGTAAAAAGCGTTCGCGCATCATTCCCAATCCTTTGAAACTGCGGCACTAAATCCTTATGATTTACAATCGGACCTGCCACAAGCTGTGGAAAAAAGGTGACATAATTCATATAATCCAGCATCGCATAATGCGGTGCCTTTTCACACATTCTATCCGCAATAAATGAAATCTGCTGGAACGTAAAAAAGCTGATTCCCAGTGGAAGTGCAATATTTTTAACACTAAATCCGGTATCTACCAGCCGGTTTATATTTCGCACAAAGAAATCATAATATTTAAAGTAAAAAAGCAATCCCAGATTAAACGTAATGCCGATGATGCCCAATACCAGATGTGCACGCTTCGCATCCCTTTTGTGTGCACCAAAATACTCCATCCCCCAACTGATTGCATAGTTTCCGAACACACTAACCAGTATCAATGCAATATACTCCGGGTGCCCATATCCATAAAAAACGAGCGACATCAGCACCAGCGCCATCTGCGCCAGCCTTGACCTCCCCAGCCGGTTCAAACCATACCACACCAATATCACTATCGGCAAAAAGGCGAATACAAACAGATACGAGTTAAATAACATTATGATACCTCTGCTCATTGAATAAATCTGCTTTTATCTTGTCCACGCTGAAATCAATTATACCATAGGCATACCAGAATGAAATAGATGCTATATTTTTTTCAAAATTTCCATCTTTTTATCCTTCCTCTTTTTCAAGTTTTTCCTTTTTACTCTTTGCCCTTTTCTCATCCGGCATAATGTCATCAGAATAGTATTCCTCTATTCCTAATACATTTGTACACCAGACAATTCCCCATGTAAAATTGATTGTCTTGCTACTTGTGATTCCCTTTTCGTTCATATACTTTACAAAATGTTCAAGATAAACAATATCTTCACCACTCTTCTCTTTTTCAAAATTCCATGCAGCCCGCAATGACCTTCTTCCACCTTCGCTAACACTTTCAGCGAGCAAAGCCGAAAAAAAGCGCCTTGCCTTTTCTTCATTTAATAACTCCTTAGCATCTTTATCAGTATCATCCAGTAAAAAATCCGTCCTGCTATTGTAAAATTTATCCGTAGATTCTTTGACTGAATCTATTTTTTGAATGATCGTGCCAAGTCTCTCCTCAAATTTAATAAAAATATCTTCCTGTTTGGCTATATTCTTAATCAAACTATCATTAATTTCAGTTGCTTTATTGGATGAGGTATTCATTTTACTAGCAGTATCGCCAAGACGCACTTCAATCTCGTTCATGGTCTTATTTCCACTGATACTCATGATAATAGCTAATACAGATAATATAATAGATGAGACAGTCGCCGCCAAAGACAGTTCATCCACGAATTGCTCTGACGAAACACAATATATCGCCACCTGCCAGGTAATAACCACCAGCGCTAATATTCCCAAATATCTCGCCCGCATTTTGGTAATAGCCAGCTCATACTCTGCTCTTGAGTAGCTTTCTTTCTCTCCCATACCTTTTCCTCCTAAGTGATGTTCTTTTAAAATTATAGTATCTATTTGGGGCTTTTTCAATCTTTACCTAGTACAAAGACCTCGGAATTTTCATTCCGAGGTCTTCTAGTAGCAAAGGAAGATTTGAACTATTATGGGTGCAATTCTCGCAAAGTGTTCATTTCTCTGAATCCGTTGATTTTACTGCATTTTTAGCCCTTATCAAATCGCATTTACTTTGTCAAATTCTCCCATTTTCTTCATATGTCCGCTCTTTCTTAAAATAAAAAAGAGCCGCACAATCAACCAAAAAGGTCAATTATTCGGCTCAACGGCGCTATTGTTATGCGGTTATTATACAACAGATTGGTAAGTCTCCCTCGGTCATTTCCATTGTTCACAAATCAAATATACTGATGTGCTCTCTATTGGTAATAAACTAAATTTCTTTATATATCTTGTAGTTTGGAAATGTATCACGTTCCGCATCAGAGAAGTCATTGTTATAACTATCATATACCCTTTTAAAATCATAAATGCATTGATTTATCACATCTTCCATTTCTTTTATATGCGATTTGCATTTTTCTACCGATTCCTGACTTTTTTGCTCTGAAAATTCAATTAAACTTTCTAACCCATTCTTCACTTCTTGTGCTTCACAATATACCTCATCTACTGAATAAAAGAATTCTGAAAAAACATCATACATGCAGTCATAATTTCTGTATTCATCAAAATAACGATTATGACATTGTTCTGACATTTTTTTTACACTTTCACATCTACTATAATATTCTCTAAACTTTCCTTGTTTAACTAATGGCACTGTTAATTCCACCTTTCGTAAGTCAATAAAAAAATCATACCACTTCAGCCACCAACTTTCAATTGTAAATCTCCCATTGTCTTTTACCGACTGCGACGCCTCCTCTAGAAGCTTTGCATTAAATCTTAATAACCGGTTCTCCTGCCGGCTTAATAGCTTGCCGTAAATCGTAAAACATTCCCTGCAGTTGACGATATCCTCTGATATTGTCTCCGACAGTAACAAATGTCTTATCTCCTTTCAACTCGATTTCTGCACATCTATGCTCTGGGTGTACCGGATTAAAACATTATGGAGTGCTGCGGTTGGGGGAATGATGCCGTGCTGCAAGATGTTTACCGGCACACTCTAGGAGATGTAAAGGAAAAAATGAATGAACTTTCAAATGCATACTTTGAAAATATGCAACACGAAATGCAACACGAAAAAAATAACCCTAGTATTTACTAGGGTTAAAGAGTAGCGGAAGGGAGATTTGAACTCTCGACACCACGGGTATGAACCGTGTGCTCTAGCCAACTGAGCTATTCCGCCATATTTGGATAAATATGGGACCTATAGGGCTCGAACCTATGACCCTCTGCTTGTAAGGCAGATGCTCTCCCAGCTGAGCTAAGATCCCATGTTCGTCGGTCGCTTACCGCAACCGACTTGATTAGTATACTATCCGACTTTCAAAATGTCAACACCTTTTTTGAAATTCTGCTAATTTTGCGTTAAATGCCTTCGCGCTGTTCCGATCATTCAACCAAAGCACCACATATACAAGGACGAAGATCACTGCAATGCCAATGGCAAGTGTAACACTTAGCTGCCATCCGAAACTTGTTCCAAACATATGATTTGCTCCAAATACCATAATCTCAATCAGCATAAGCTGCAGAAGCTCACGAAACAACATCTGCTTTATCGAAAGTTCTTTTTTTGACTTTGTAATCAATCCGGACAATGCCGATAAAAAACCAAAAAGCGGCGGAGACAGAAACGCCTCATATCCAAATCGCATCTCCGGCAAAAATATCATTCCCAGAAAACCACTCAGCATAGTGATACACGCTGTAACAATAAAGAAAACCAACATAAACTGTATCAATAATCCCTTACCTTTCATCTTTTCCGCCTCCCATCACGATTGACTTGATTGCCGGAGCATACTGCCTGGAAATAATCAGTTTTTCACCATTTTTCATATGTGCAAAGAATCTTCCGTTTAGTGCCGGGCTGATACTTCCTAACAACATTAAATTAATCACAACAGATTTTGAACATCTTGCAAAGTGATATGCTGTATATGTTTTTTCCAGCTCATATAATCTGCCTTTGATTTCATATACCTTATCCTTCGTATAGGCAAAAACCTTTTCATCCAATGCTTCAAAATAATAAACATCCTGCAGTTCAAAGCGTTCCATCCTATTCGCAGTTGTCATTCCCGTTAAAGCGGTTCCCTTCGCCAGTGCATATGCCCGAATATCCCTTACTTCCGGAGTAATCTCGGCACATTCAATGATTACCTGTTCATCCTCTCTGTTTAAAATCCGTCTGATTGTGACCCTCATTGCACATTACCTTTCCGGACATCATTTTGAAGAAATGAAATACTCCTCTTCTATCAAAAGTTCTTCTGTGTCCTTTAAATAATAATCAAAATATTGACGTACCATGTCATTTACTGTCTCAATACATTCCTTTGCATCTGCATCACCTGTGCCAAGCATTTTTGCAATGATTGGAGACACCAATGGCAAATCGGTAAAATTCAAATGTGATACATCGTGAAAAATTACATCATGGAAATCCTTAGCATTTCTTCCTACATAGAAATTGACATATTCTCTATCCTCATACTTGGATGCTTCTTCATATACGGTGCTTGAATTGACATCTAATAATGGGACAGGATATGACTCGTGCTTGAAAACATATTCGTCATTTTCATATCCCATATATTCTCCAAGCATCGTTCCCTCTAAATCAATCACCGCATCAATGTCATCTCGCTGTCTTCCCACAGCAACTACTGTTGCTCCGCCAAGTGAGTGTCCAAACAGACCAATTCTATCAGGATTGATTCTTTGAAACACATCTGCTTCCTGTGCTTTACATTTCTCGATAATAGTATCTAACACAAAATTCACGTCGCCAGTTCTGACTTCCATCCATTTCTGACTGTTCTCGTATACTGCCCTTTCATGCTCCGGTGTATCCGAACCATTGTCTGTCATAACCTGCTTACAGAATTCTCCATCGATAAAAGTTTTCTTTCCATCTACATCCTCTACCACGATTGCCTGATAAGTGTGTCCTATCGATGCTACGACATAACCATTTGATGCAAGCTCCATGCAGGTAGAATAGTTACTGTCTATCATACCGGTTGCCCCGTGTGAAAAGACGACAAGCGGATAACTCCCCTCTTCTTTTGGATACCAAAACTTTACTGTTACCGAACGATTTTCATCCTCGTCGGAATAAATCTCCTTTCGCGTCTCATCCTCCCATATATCCACGGTGACACAAACCTCATGTTTTCCTGTCACCTTTGGTGCTTCATACTTTGGAAACAATACTTTAGGGATAATAAAAACAGATAATACGATAAAAGCTACAATAATTAATAAAACAATATTTCTTTTTTTCATCCTCATAAAACCTCTCCTAAAATCGTTTGTTGTTTTGTACAAACGAATCGTAGCATATCAATGCTTTATCGAGAAGCTTTCTAAGGGTAAGATGCATTTTGACAGGATAAGTTGCATATTTCTCTTAAATAGCGCGTGCTTCCTATAGAGAAAAAATGCACCGGATTCCCGGTGCATATACTTTAAAGTTTTTAGCAGAGCAGATATATAAGCACTAATTTTCTTCCAACAGTCTTGCCACCAGCTTCACGCAATCTGCCGCATCCTTGGAATATCCGTCCGCTCCGATTTCATCGGAAAAACTCTCGGTAATCGCAGCTCCACCGATGACAACCTTGCTGTCGCAACCCCTTTCCTTCACCAGGTCTACAACTTCTTTCATACGCATCATTGTCGTTGTCATAAGTGCAGACAGGCCGATGACCTTCGCTTTCTCACGAACTGCCGTATCGACAATCAGCTCTGCCGGCACATCCTTGCCCAAATCGAGTACACGATAACCATAATTTTTCAGCATCAGAACAACCAGGTTTTTTCCGATGTCGTGAATATCGCCCTCAACGGTCGCCACAATGATGGTCGCCTTCTCCTCCATATCTTCTCGCTTTAACAACGGCTCTACATACTCGATTGCCAATTTCATCGCATTGGCGGAAGCAATAAGTTGTGGCAGGAAGTACTTCTGCTTATCAAACAGCTCTCCGACCTCGTTGATTGCCGGTATCAGATGCTCGTTGATGACTGCATCCGGCTCTACTCCGGTCTCCACCAGCTTCTTTGCCTCCTCCACAATAATGTTTTTATTTCCTTTTAATACCGCCTCATAAACAGGGCTCTTTTTCACATCCGCACCGGACTGTGTCACACTCTCTGCACCGGCATCGCCGCCTGCCCCCGCCTGCGTCGCACCGCCTGAAGCTGCATTGCTGCCTGCGCCGGATTTTCCCTGCACAACACCTGCACTTCCTGCAGGCACCAGCACACGCTCCATGCCGGCATATTTCTCGGATAGAAAATTCATCCGCTCAATATAGCGCACATCACTTTCTGCTTTATTCAGAAGCATATCCGACGCAAACGCTGCATTCATCAACAACTCCTGTGACGGATTGGCAATCGCCATTGTAAGCCCATTCGCAATCGCCATCGTAAGGAACGCCGTATTCACATAAGTACGCTCCGGCAGTCCAAAAGAAATGTTTGATAATCCGCAGACAGTCGGCAATTCAAGTTCATTTTTACAGTAAGAAAAAGTCGCAAAACACTCAAGTGCCGCATTCGGATTCGCACCAACCGTCGCCACCAAGCCGTCTACAACGACGTTCTCTTTCCCAAGTCCAATTTTCTCTGCACGCGCAAGTATCTTGCGGATGATGGCATGCTTCTCCTCGCAATCCTTTGGAAGTCCCGTATCCGATAACGGCAACAAAATAAACATCGCGCCATACTTCTTCGCAATCGGAAGAAGCTGCTCAATTTTCTCGCTCTCCAGCGAAATAGAATTGATGAGTGCACGTCCCGGATAGATGCGCAACGCTTCCTCAATAACATCCACATAACTCGAGTCAATACAAAGAGGCGTATCCACAGTGGACGTCACTTCATAGATAGTGCGCAACATCATCTCTTTTTCATCAATGCCATTCATTCCCATGTTGACATCGAGAATCCTCGCACCGTTTTCTTCCTGTGCAAGCGCCATCTCCCGCACGAGGTTTAAGCTGCCTTCTCTTAACTCTGCCTGCAGCTTCTTTTTCCCGGTCGGGTTGATGCGCTCTCCGATGACCATAAAGTTCCCATCCAGCGTGATTTCCACATGCTTACGCTCAGAAGTCAAAATTCTGCGACTTTTGGCAAGCGGCTCTCGGACTTGCATTCCCCTAACCGCACGCGTCAACGCTGCAATGTGCTCCGGTGTCGTACCGCAGCATCCGCCGATGATTGCCGCACCTGCTTTTATCAGTTCGGCTCCGACAGCGGCAAATTCTTCCGGTGTCGTCCGATATACCGTGACTCCATCCACCAGCTCCGGCATTCCTGCGTTCGGCTTTGCCAGAATCGGAACGGTCGCATACTTTTGCATCTGTGCAACTAATGGCAACATTGCCTCCGGTCCTGTGGAGCAGTTTAGTCCTACCGCATCTGCCCCAAGACTCTGCAGGGTAACAACCGCCGTAACAGGGTCCGTACCGTACAATGTTCTTCCGTCTTCATTATAAGTAAGAGATACCATAATCGGCAGTTCACATACTTCACGAATTGCAAGCACTGCCGCACGGCATTCTTGCAAGCTCATCATCGTTTCCACGACAAAAAGGTCCACCCCTGCCTCAAACAATACTTTCGCCTGCTCACGATAGACCGTCACAAGCTCCTCAAACATCATCTCACCAATCGGATAAAGCTGTCTACCCGTCATCGTCAAATCACCTGCTACCAGTGCCTTCCCTGCGGCAGCACGCTTCGACAATGCCACCAGTTCCCGGTTCATGGCAACAAGTTCATCCGCCAAACCGTATTCTTCCAGTTTGATACGGTTTGCCGTAAATGTTGGTGCAAACAGAATATTCGTACCTGCCTCCACATAGCGCTCCTGCAATTTCACCAGAACATCCGAATGCTCCAAAATCCATTTTTCCGGGCATACGCCTACCGGCATTCCTGCTTTCTGCAAATTTGTTCCCGTCGCACCGTCTAATATTACCGGTCCTTGCTCTGTAAGTTGCTTAAATTCTTCTCTGGTCATCGCTCTTTCCTTCCTGTTTTGTCTGCTCCGCAGGTTTCTTTCCTTTTTATTCCGTAATGCATGGCGCACTGCCGTGTTTCCTTCTATTCTATCTAATCTCTATATGCTGCTCTATCTGCAGATAATCCCGCCTCCGGCTACATAGTCTCCATCATAGAGCACCACAGCCTGCCCCGGTGTCACCGCCCTTACCGGCTCTAAGAATTCACAACAGATTTCATCCTCTCCGGTCCGCTTCACTCTGCAGCGGCTTCCCGCATGAGAATATCGAATCTTTGCCGTCAATTCCGCTTCTCCTTGAATATCCGGCAACGACATAAAGTTTAATTGGTTTGCATACAACTTGTCCGTAAACACATCCTCGTTTGACCCCAATACTACCTCATTCGTCTCCGGTCGTATCTCCGTGACAAATACCGGATATCCCATCGCAATGCCAAGCCCCTTGCGCTGTCCAATCGTGTAATGTGTGATACCCTTATGCGTACCAAGTATTTCACCGTCCACGGACACAAAATTTCCCGGCGGTGGCACCTGCGTGCCGCACTCTCTGTCAATAAATCCCGCATAGTCATTATCCGGTATAAAGCAGATTTCCTGACTGTCCTTCTTATGCGCTACCATCAGGCCGATTTTCTCCGCAATCGCGCGAATCTCATCCTTTGTGTACGCGCCCACCGGCATCAGCGTGTGGGATAACTGTTCCTGCGTCAAATTAAAAAGTGCATACGTCTGGTCTTTTGCCGCTGTCACTGAGTTCTTGATTGCAAACCTGCCGTTTGGTAGCTGCTCCACCCGTGCATAGTGACCAGTCGCAATATAATCTGCACCAATCTCAAGACTCCGGTGCAAAAGAGATTCCCATTTCACATAGCGATTACATGCAATACATGGATTTGGCGTACGTCCTTTCAAATATTCTGCTACGAAATAATCCATAACATTCTTCTTGAACTCCCGCTTAAAATTCATGACATAATACGGAATTTCAAGCCGCTCCGCCACACGTCTGGCATCATCTACCGCAGAAAGTCCGCAACACCCGCCATTTTCCGCCTCCACAAAATGGTCCTCATCCTGCCATATCTGCATGGTGACACCAATTACTTCATATCCCTGTTCCTTTAAAAGATAGGCTGCCACAGAAGAATCTACACCTCCGGACATTCCCACCACTACCTTTTTTCCTGTCATATTTCGAGTAATCTCCTTTATAAAAAAGAGGGCGTTCCGCAAAACTTGGGAAACACCCTCATCATCACATGCTTATCATCGCATGAATCCTTCATTTTGACAAGCCCTTCCGCTTGCAATTCTACATAAACGAGCTATACATATCTCCACTGGTATAGTTGTATGTATAAGAACCATTGTCGTTGTACGTGTTAGACTTTGACGCTTCCATCTCCGCGTAACCGTTAATCTTCGTAATCTGGTTCTCTATCTGTGCGCCGAGGCTGCCTGCTCCCTGAAAAAGATTCTTCACCTTTTCCATAGCTGCACCCTTGAACTTCGTCTCATCAATGGAAAGATTATTGTCTGAGTCAATGGTAATTCCCATCGCAGACAATTCACTCTTCTTTGCCAGAACGTAATTCATCATCGTCTTACGCGCCTGAATAATATTCTTCGTATTAGAATCTTCCGTCTTATCCAACAGAGTATTATAGTCCTTGATAAAACTCTTGACCGCCTTATAGATGCCGTCCTTGTCATAATCTGTTGTCGTCACACCATCCGTGCCGGTCTGCGTCACCTTGTTGAACAGAGACTTACTTCCGGTCTCACGCAGTTTGGAAAGCGAACTCTTAGCTACATCCGCTGCATCTTCAATTCCTGCCAGTGTTTTACTGCTGTCTCTCGAGGTAGATGTAGAAGAGGAAGCCGTACTGCTATTCTTCTGCGTGCTGCTCTCGCTCACACGCTTTGCCATATCCGATGCATAGTTGCTGACGGTAGCTGCCTTCGCCTTTACCTGATATGCGAAACCTCCGGTTGACTGAAGTACTGACTGCACGCTCGCCTTGCTCGCTGCTTTGAACTTATCCTCGTCAACAGAAAGCTTATTGTCCGAACCAACTGTGATACCAATCGACGCTAACACATCATCGCTCGCCTTGGCATAAGATACCATACTCTTTGCCGTCCGAAGGAGCGTAACGGTATCCGCTTCCGATACTGAGTCAAGAAAATCATTGTAATCCCTCACAAAATCCTTCACTGCTGCATAGACCTTGTCCTCGTCATAGTCAATATAGCTGTGCCCTGCTTCATCCACCTTGGTCTGAAACAGGGAATTCTTTCCCTTATCCAGAAGCTTCCCGGCGGAATCCTTAAGCTTATCCGCCGAATCCTTAATCATATTCAGCTTTTCCTTGTTGTCCTTAATATCAGAGGAAGAAGCAGTCTGGTTCTCATTCTCTACCTTTGAATAATACGCGGAAACCAACTTGCGGTAACTGCCATTCTTAATGCTCGCATAATCGGAATAGCTGATTCCAAGCATATCGGAGGAACCAGAATTACTACTCGTGCTCCCCAGACTGGAAAACAACGTATTCATTGAATTATAACCTGCCATAATATCACTCCTTTGAAAAAGAAAAACGACATCCTTGTCCTGTTACACCATTCATCCGAATCCAATTTATCTATTATCTATATCGTCATTTTATTCCGAAACCTTAGAATTTTCAAGCATTTTCTCGGTTTTTGCATTATTAAAATGTTCAACTATTGTTCACATTTTATTCATATGTTATTGCTACAATATATTTATCAAAACAAATGAAATTTCTAATATACTTGATAAATTTTTTCATAATAGCCCAGATGCTTCGGCATCTGGGCACTCCTCATTTTAAGAGCAATTTTTAACATATCATATTCGGATTCGGATTTTTCTTCAAACACTTTACGACATTGACAACCCCGCTCTCCGCCATGCTGCGCACAGCCTCCTCGGTATAGAATGCCATATGTTGTGTCATCGTGACATTCGGGAACTGTCTAATATATGCCATATTGCGGTTTGCAATGATATCCGAGCGACGGTCTCTATGGTAGATTCCTTCCTCATCCTCGATGACATCCAAGCCAAGCGCCCCAATCTTTCTTGTCTCGATTCCTTCTATAATGTCTTCTACACACATAAGCTCTCCTCTTGCGCAGTTGATGAGAATGACACCATCCTTCATCTGTGCGATAGAATCGCGATTAATCATATAGCGCGTCTGGTTTGAAAGCGGCACATGCAAAGAAATAATATCACTTTTCGCGTAAAGTTCTTCTAGGGAACAGTAGGTGATGCCAAGTGACGCATCGGCATTCTGACGCCTGCTATATGCCAGAATCCTACAGCCAAATCCCTGCAAAATTTCTGCCACCTTTTGTCCAATCTTACCTGTTCCGATGATTCCCACCGTAAGATTATGCAGTTCTTTTCCAATTAATCCACTCAAAGAATAGTCATTCGCATTGGCACGGAACAATGCCTGTTTATAATTACGCAATGCCATAAGCATCAGCATTACCGTGTACTCCGCCACACCATCCGGATCATAATATCCGTTGCAGATGTGAACTCCATTGCTTTTTGCGGCATTCAAATCAATATGATCATACCCAATCGTCCGCGTCGCTACGACCTTAATCTGATGCTTTGCTACTTCCTCTATCAAATCTCTGTTTAACACGGTATCCCCAAGAATCGTAATACCGTCTGAGCCATCCGCCAAATCAATATTATCCGCATTCATCGGTCCCTGCACCAACAGGATTTCGACTCCATTCTTTTTTGCTTCCTTTTCCAGATACCCTTTTTCATCCGCTCTTACTTCATATGCTGTAATTTTCATCCTATTTCCCATCCTGCCTGCTTTGCATTCTTGTATTCGCCTGCCATCTTATCCACAGACTTTCCTCATATGAAGTATCACAAAAAAAGCGGGCTTGCAAGCCGACACTTTAAAGGGATAAATCTGATTTGACAAATCCCCCACCGCAGTCTATGCTTATAAATCATAGGCAGGAGGTGCACTTTATGGCACAAAAATATACACGCAAGCTCATCCGTGACACATTCATTTCTATGCTAAATGAACAACCCCTGACAAAAATCACCGTCAAAGACTTGGTCACCGCCTGCGAAATCAACCGTAACACATTTTACTACTACTATGCGGATATCTATGAAATTATCAGCGAAATCTTTGAGACAGAGCTGCAAAAAGTCATTGATGAATACAACGATACGCTCTCCTGGGAAGACAGCTTTCTGATGGCAACCTCCTTTGCACTCGAGAATAAAAAGGCTATCTATCATGTCTACAACTCCATGCAAAAAGAAGAATTGGAACATTATATTTTTGAAGTATCCGGAAACGTCATGACACGCTATATTGACAAAATTGACCAGAACTTCCGCGCCTCCGCGCGCGATAAAAAAATCATTGTCTTTTTCTACCAAAGCGCTTTGACCGAAATGGTACTCCACTGGATTGCAGACGGCATGAAGGAGGACCCCGAGGAGGTCATCCGCCGCGTCGGCAAACTTTTTGACGGCAATGTCGCGCTTTCCCTGGAGCGCAGCGCCAAGCTTGGGGACCATTGGTAATTCAGACACATGACCCGCAGTGTTCGATTTTTGAACACTGCTTTTTTTCTGTCCATTTTTTTCATAATTTCTTCTTGCTAGACTAATAATACAAAGAACAGTTCACATCCAAAAGGAGGTAATTTTTATGTATTATGGCAGTGGTAATTATGAAGCATTTGCTCGTCCCTTAAAGCCGGAAGGCGTCGACACGAAATCGGCATATATCGTAGGCTCCGGTCTTGGTGCTTTGGCAGCAGCCTGTTTTCTTGTCCGCGACGGACAGATGAAAGGGGAACGCGTGCACATTCTGGAAAAAGAGGATTTACCGGGCGGTGCCTGCGATGGTTACGAATTCCCGGACCGTGGCTTTGTTATGCGTGGCGGCCGTGAGATGGATAACCATTTTGAATGTATGTGGGATTTATTCCGCTCCATTCCTTCCATCGAGACCGAGGGGGTCTCTGTTCTCGATGAATACTACTGGTTAAATAAAAAAGATCCAAACTATTCCCTGATGCGTGCCACAGAGCGTTGCGGCGAGGACGCACACACCGACGGCAAATTTAACATTTCCGACAAAGGTGCCATGGAAATCATGCATCTCTTCTTCACACCGGATGAAGAACTCTACAACAAACGCATCGATGAAATTTTCGACGACGAAGTATTAAACTCGAACTTCTGGCTGTATTGGCGTACCATGTTCGCCTTTGAAAACTGGCACAGCGCTCTTGAGATGAAGCTCTATGTACAGCGCTATATCCACCATATCGGCGGTCTCCCGGACTTCACCGCACTTCGTTTTACCAAATATAACCAGTACGAATCCATGATTCTGCCAATGATTGAATATCTTAAGAGCTTCAATGTCCAGTTCCATTACCGCACACAGGTAGTCAATGTCGAGTTTGACATCCAAAAGGACAAAAAAGTTGCCAAACGCATCATTTGTCTGCACGAGGGAAAAGAAGAAACCATCGACTTATCAGAAGATGACATGGTCTATATCACAAACGGCGGCTGTGTCGAAAACTCCACACTTGGCGACCAAAATCACCCGGCAGCATTCAAACCGGAATTAAAAGCAGGTGGCGGTTGGGATATGTGGAAAAAAATTGCCGCACAGGATTCGTCCTTCGGTCACCCTGAAAAATTCTGCAGCAATCCGGAACAGAGCAACTGGATGTCTGCAACCGTAACAACCTTGGATGACAAGATTCCGCCATATGTACAGCGCATCTGTAAGCGTGACCCGTTCAGCGGCGGTGTCGTAACCGGCGGTATCGTAACCGCAAAAGACTCCAACTGGCTGTTAAGCTGGACCTTCAACCGTCAGCCACAGTTCCGCACACAGCCAAAGGGTCAGTTAGTCGGTTGGATTTACGGTCTGTTCTCCGACAAGCCGGGAAACTTCGTCAAAAAGACCATGCGTGAGTGTACCGGAAAAGAAATCTGTATGGAATGGCTGTATCACATGGGCGTTCCTGAAAATGAGATTGAGGAGCTTGCAGAGCACAGCGCCAACACCGTGCCTTGCATGATGCCATATATTACTGCATTCTTCATGCCAAGAGAGGCTGGTGACCGTCCGCTTGTCGTACCGGAAGGTGCCGTAAACTTCGCTTTCTTAGGACAGTTTGCCGAGACAAAGCGTGATACCATCTTCACCACCGAGTACTCCATCCGCACTGCGATGGAAGCCGTGTACACGCTGCTTAACATTGACCGTGCCGTGCCGGAGGTATGGGGAAGTGTCTATGACATCCGCGACCTATTAAATGCAACCGTAAAACTAAGAGACGGCAAAGGTATCAACGACTTAGACCTTGGATTTAAGGAAAAGATTGCATTGAAAGAAGCGCTAAAGAAGATTCAGGGAACGGAAATTGAGCGTCTGCTGAAGGAATATCATTTGATTTAAGAGTGTGTGAAGAAAAGTCTGTAAATGCTAATCTTCTATGATAATGATTGGGCTGGAAGCTCCTATGCGAGCTCTCAGCCCTTGTTTTATATATAACAGTCCATGCTGGCGCATGTCAAGAGCAGGCGAAGTACCCGCCT
>JALEKJ010000044.1 GCA_022771695.1 Roseburia sp.
GTTTCATAAAATATACGGTATAAAAATAACGATATTTTCGCCTACAAGCCTCCATTGTCTAAAAACTGGCGGCAACACCAGACGATGTAGGCTTGTAGGTGAGAATATCTATTCCATAACGCGGAAGAGAATTTCTGCCGCAGGCAGCCGTCCTTTTCAGTAACATTGAAACTGCGGCAGAAATTCTCTCATAACTTTTCTTATATATTTCTCTTCCACAAACCGGAATTTTTGAAATACGCTACACCGTCTTCTTATTCTGTGGTATCATATCTGCAGGAAGAAACATGCAAACCGGGATGTGCAAGGGGGAATTTTATGAACGAACTTGAAAAATGCATGGCGGGTGAGTGGTATGATTGCCATGATGAGACTTTTTTAGAATATAAAAATAATGCAAGAAATTTATTGGCACAGTACAACTCCCTTTCCTATAATCAAAAGGCAGAGAAGACAGAAGTATTAAAAAAATTATTTGGCAGCATAGGGACGAATGTGTCAGTAGGAATTCCGTTTATCTGCGATTATGGGAAAAATATACATATAGGGACGAATGTATCGGTTAATATGAATTGTACCTTTGTTGATTGCAATAAAATAGAGATAGGAAATAATGTTTTAATCGCGTCAAATGTACAAATCTATACTGCAACACATCCGGTTGAACTATCGGAGCGGCTTACACCTGACTGGAATCCGGAAAGCGGAGAATATTTCTGCCGTACCTATGCCTTGCCGGTAAAAATAGGGAACGGTTGTTGGATTGGCGGAGGGGTTATTATTCTTCCGGGAGTAACGATTGGAGATGGAACCGTAATCGGTGCGGGGAGCGTGGTTACAAAAGATATTCCTGCAAATTGTGTGGCTGCCGGAAATCCATGCCGGGTTATAAGAAAGATAAATGAAGATTTGAATCAACGAGGTGACACGTGAAAGTATTAATAGGAACAACCAACCCTTCTAAGATAAAAAGATTTAAAGAATTATTAGATGGATGCGAGGTTGAGTTTTGTACTCCGGAAGATTTACATATCGAGAGCGAGCCGGAAGAAAAAGGCAACACACCCGAAGAAAACGCGATAATCAAGGTAAAGTTTTACGGACAATTTTGGGATATGGTCATATGCAATGATTCGGGCTTATATTTTGATTCATTGCCGTTAGAGGACGAGAGACAGCCCGGTCTTAATATCCGAACGCCTTACGGAGACAAGCGATTGGAGGACGAAGAAATGATTACATATTATGCAAATCTTGTTCATTCAATTGGTGGAAAAGTTTTAGCGTTTTATCTGGATGGTATCGCTGTTTATAACAAAGGCAAGGTATCTTCTTTTATGGAAAACAATGAGACGACAAGATTAAGTGCCTTTTATATGATTGATAAGCCTTCCGAAAAGAGACATGCAGGCTGGCCGCTTGATTCCCTTTCACTCAATAGAAATACATTGACTTATTTTGTTGAGAAAGAGGATAACAGATACGACACTACCAGAGAAAATATTATGCTTGGTGAATATAGGAAACGGTTGATAGCGTTTTTGAAAGAAGCATTGAAAATAGAATAGGAGATATAAAAAAGGAAGATATGGAAGAATTGTTGATAAATATAGAAGGACCAATTTTATTATGGATACAGGAATACCTGCGATTTGATATACTGACACCGATTGTGACATTTATTACACATCTGGGGGACAGTGGGTGGATATGGATTGCGTGCACGATTTTGTTCTTGCTTTTGCCGAAGACGCGAAAGACAGGCATCGTGATGACGATTTCGATGCTTCTAAATCTGCTTGCCACAAATATTGTGCTGAAAAATTTGTTCGCGCGTACCAGACCGTACGTGGCGGTGGAGGGATTACATAGAATTATAGAGGCACAGAGCGATTTTTCCTTTCCATCCGGGCATACTGCGTGCTCGTTTGCGGCAGCCACGGTGATTTTTCTGATGTGCCCGCGAAAGGTGGGCGTGCCGGCAATGGTACTTGCAGTGTTGATTTCGCTGTCGCGATTGTATGTGGGCGTACATTTCCCGACAGACGTGATTGGTGGTGCGTTGATAGGAATTGGGGCGGCGTTGTTGGCGCTGTGGATTTATGGAAAGTTAAAGCGTCCGGAGCATGCGCCGGTGGAGAAAACGGAATAAGAAAAATATTGAAGAAAACCCTGTCACATATGTGTAACTACATTGTGACGGGGTTTTTGTATTAAATCGACAAATGATATTTCTCCATCCAGTAATTGATCTGGATAAAGTAAGCCATAAGCTGCGGACCTGCCATAAGCTGACCGAACCACGGCTTGCCAAGTTCCTTGTGCGAAGCGATGAAGTGAAGCGCTTTCTCGCGGTTAATAAGTGGGGCAATCGGTGCATTCGGATTATTTACGATGGCAGTCAGGCGCTCTGTGAGCAGTTTTTCGTAGCCCGGATGATAAGTTTTTGGGTAAGGGCTTTTTTTGCGGTGCAAAAGTTCTTCCGGCAGCAGGTCGGCACATGCGTCGCGCAGCAGGGCTTTCTCTACACCGTTCTGATATTTCATTTCCCATGGCACATTAAAAACATATTCCATGATGCGGTGATCTGCAAAAGGAACCCGGGCTTCCAGGCCGGAATACATACTGGTACGGTCCATACGGTCCAAAAGGGTCTGCATAAACCACTTGATATTAAGATAACCGATTTGGCGGCGTTTTTTCTCTTCTTCGGATTCTCCGTCAAGCAGGGGAACACGGGCGAGTGATTCCTGATAGCGCGCGTAGGAGTATTCCCCTAACTGAAGCTCATTGCAGAGCGAATCGTCAAGGAAAACCGTGCGCGCACTGATATCTGCGGACCACGGGAAATCGTCCCGTTCTAAGAGCTCTTTGCGGTAGAACCAAGGGTAGCCGCCGAAGATTTCGTCTGCGCACTCACCGGTTAAGGCAACCTTATTGTGTTTGGCGACGAGGGAGCAGAAGTAGAGCAGCGAGGCATCCACATCCGTCATACCCGGCATATCTTTGGCATCGACGGCGGTATAGAGCATATCCACGAGCGTGGACTGGTCACATTCGAGGTAGGTATGATTGGTGTGGATGCGGGCAAGCATGATATTGACATAGGGCAAATCGCGTTCCGGCTGAAAGGAATTTGATTGGAAGTATTTGTCATTTTCCGTAAAGTCAAAAGAAAAGGTGTTGAGTGTTTCGCCCTGTTCTTTCCTATAATCGGCTGCGACTGCAGTTACAATAGAGGAGTCGATGCCGCCGGAGAGAAATGTGCAGACAGGTACGTCGGAAACCATCTGCCTGCGGATGGCATCACGCACGAGAAAGCTTGTTTTTTCAACGGTCCGGGCGTAAGAATCGGTGTGCTCGGCACTTGCTAAATCCCAGTACGGATAATCCTGCAAGCCTAAGCGCGTGTAGGCCATATAGTGACCAGGTAAAACTTCACGGACATCTTCAAAGATGCCGCATCCGGATGTGCGGGCAGGACCGATGGCAAGAATTTCTCGTAGACTGTCAAAATTGATTTTCGGAGAGAACTCCGGATAGACAAATAATGCCTTCGGCTCTGAGCCAAAGAGAAGTGTCCCGTTTTTTATTGCATAAAAATGCGGTTTGATGCCGGCGCGGTCACGGTAGAGTAAGAGCATTTCTTTTTCTTCGTCCCAGATGGCAAACGCGAAGATACCGTTTAGGCGGGAGACAAAGTCTGCACCATAATGCATATAGGAATAGAGAATTACCTCGGTGTCAGAGGTCGTCTCAAAGGTATATCCGGCGCGTTTTAAATCGGGGATAAGTTCATCTGTATTGTAGATTTCACCGTTGTAGACGATGGCGCATGATTTCGCGTGACGATAGCGCACCATGGGCTGCGCGCCGCCTTCGATATCCCGAATGCTGAGGCGCGCGTGAGAAAGGCCGATGTGCGTTTGTAGATAAATACCTGCATTGTCATTCCCGCGGTGGGAAAGTTTGCTTCGCATTTCAGTTAGAATTTGTTCCCAGAAGGGTCTTTTCACGAAATAGTCTTGGTCATAATTACAGAAACCGGAAATTCCACACATATTGATTACTCCTTTTTGTGGGCTGTTGCAACACAGAACTTTTATAGGCATAATTTTCATTATCGAAATGTTTGACTTATCATATTTCCGTGAAACAAATTTCAAAATCTTTTCGAGCAAAATGCGAGAATTTTAGAATCCGCGTCTGAAATCATGTTCCATGTCTCTTTCACCGGATGAAGAATCCGCGAGAGATGTCCGTCAGATGAAGACAAAGTCGAGAACTTTCTAGTCACTCTAAGGAGGCGCGCTCACAAACGATATAAAGCCTTGCTGCGGAACTCGATGCCTCCTGCTATTTAGAACATCGCAGGAAGCATCTCAAACAGGTCCTCGCGGCGGCTACGTACAGTTCGCGCGCCCCGCAAGAGTGACACGAAAGACCTCGAAAAATGTCTTCATGCTGACGGACACTCTTTTGCGGAGTGTACATACGTTGAAAAGACATGGATGATAACATCTTTCAGACGCGGGTTCGTGAAAATTCCGCATTTTGTGAGATGATTTTGAAATTCTGTTTTCACCGGAAATGTGTTATGTTATAACTTCCTATAATGAAAATTATACCTATAAAATTTTTTGTTACGACAGCCCCGATGATAGATAGTATATGCAAATGTGTGTTCCGGCATGTTATTGCTGATACGAAATGTGTTTGATTAGGCGAGAACTTCCTGTAGTGTTTTCGCAACAGCGCCCACGCCGCTTGTCATCTGCGTGAAGTAGTCGCAGACGAGGGATGCCATGCCGACTTCATAGAGGTTTACGCCCCAGATTTTTGCATCGGAGAGCAGTGGACGTAATAGGGCATCGGCATCAAAGCGGTCGCCAAGTTGAATGTCCGCAACATACGGACGTACTTCCGCTAACAGGGGGTCGGGACTTGGCGTAAATGTATTTCCGTTATCGTCGATGCCCATCAGATAGCGGAGCCATCCGGCAAATACCAGTGGAATCCCTTTTAAGCTGCTCACATCAAGCTGCGGTGTGGCGGCATATGCTTTGATGGTCTCTCCAAAACGAATGGCGAGCTTCTGCGAGGTGTCTGTTGCGATTCGCTGCGGTGTGTCCGGCATAAACGGGTTTGGAATGCGAATATTTAGTACGGTGTCGATAAAATCTTTCGGATTTAATATTCCGGGATTAACCACGACCGGAAGACCTTCCTGATAGCCGATAAGCTCTACCAATTTTTTGAGAGAAGAATTCTGCATCTCCTTGGAAATCAAGTCGTATCCCAAGAGACATCCGAATACGGCGAGCGCGGTATGAAGCGGATTTAAGCAGGTGCAGACCTTCATTTTTTCTACTTTATCCACGGTTTCTCGGTCGGTGAATATGATGCCGCCACATTCCAAGGCAGGCCTGCCGTTCGGAAAGTCATCTTCAATCACGAGGTACTGGCATTCCTCCGCGTTGACAAACGGAGCAACGTACGTGTTTTTGCCGGTAATCACCGGGTCTAATTCCTCGATGCCATCCTTTTGCAAAAGCGCTTCGATGGAAGCATCCGGCCGCGGCGTAATTTTATCAATCATGCTCCAAGGGAATGAAACCTTACCGGAAGTTTTGATATAAGAAACAAATTCGGCATCTGCCAAGCCGTTTTTGCACCAGCCGTCTGCAAAGGCAGAGATTGCATCATAGAGCTTATCACCGTTGTGGGAACAGTTATCCATGCTGACCATGGCAATCGGCTTTTGACCGGCGAGAAAGCGGGCGTAGAGAAGGGAGGCTACCTTACCGATGTAGCTGATGGGTTTGTCCGGTCCGGCTTCCATATCTGATGCAACCGCTGCCGTAAAGTTTCCGTCTGCGCCGCGAAGGCTGTAGCCTTTCTCGGTAATTGTAAAGCTTGCCATCTGGAGAGAATCCATCGAAAAGATTTCTTTTAAGCGGGGAAAGTCCGTTTGGTTATCCGAATCCAGTGTAAGCGATTCAGCAATGCTTCCGGTGACGGACTTCTCTACGGTTCCGTCTGATTTTAAAGTTACGAGGATGCTGTAGTCGTCGTGCGGGTGGTTCATTTTCTCGATAATCTCATAGTCGTAGCCCTCGGCGACAACCAGACCGCGGTCAAGTTTGCCTTGATTTAAGAGCTCCTGCACGACATTTGCCTGAAATGCTCGGAAAATATTTCCTGCACCAAAATGAATCCAATAAGGTGCTTTTTTTGTTCTTTCCATCATTGCTGTGCGGTCATAAACCGGGAGCGCATAACCTGCCTGCTCCCAAGCCAGCCGTTCTTTTAATCCGTTTTCGTTAAGCTTCATGCGTTTGCTCCTTTCTCGATTGCTTCCCAGAGACCGTTTAAGTATGTGGCGCCGAGTGCACGGTCATATAAACCATAGCCCGGCATAGCGACTTCGCCCCAAATCATGCGGCCATGGTCCGGGCGGATAGGCCCGTCAAAACCGATGTCATAGAGAGCACGCATGATTTCATACATGTCAAAGGTGCCGTCGGAGGAGAGATGTGCAGATTCCTCAAAGTCGGTCGGACTGTTGAATTTTAAATTGCGAACATGCGCAAAGTGAACGCGACCTTTTAGGGAGCGAATCATATCCGGCAGGTCATTTTCCAGGTTCGTGCCGTAGGAACCGGAACAGAAGGTTACACCGTTGTGCGGGTTGTCCACCATTTCTGTCATGCGCAGAATATTTTTCTTGTTTGTGATGATGCGGGGGAGTCCAAAGACGCTCCATGCAGGGTCATCCGGGTGGATTGCCATGTTGATGTCATATTTGTCGCAGACGGGCATGATGCGCTCTAAGAAATATTTTAGGTTCGCAAAAAGTTTTTCCTCGTCTACATCCTGATACATAGCAAAGAGTTCTTTGATGTGAGCCATGCGTTCCGGTTCCCAACCCGGCATGACGCTGCCGTTTGCATCGCCTGCGATGGAGTCAAACATTTCTTCCGGCTTTAGCGCATCTACAGCCTCCTGTGTGTAGGCGAGTACGGTAGATCCGTCCGGACGCTTTCTCGCAAGCTCCGTTCTTGTCCAGTCAAACACCGGCATGAAATTGTAGCATACCAGGTGGATGTCCTCTTTGCCGAGATTTTCCAATGTCTCTATGTAGTTGTCGATATACTGCTCCCGGTCCGGTGAGCCGATTTTGATGGCATCGTGAATATTTACACTCTCGATACCGGAGATGTGAAGCCCGGATGCGGCAACCTCGTCCTTTAATGCGCGGATGCGCTCTCTGCTCCACACTTCACCCGGTGCAGTGTCGTAGAGCGTTGTGATGACGCCGGTAACGCCCGGAATCTGTCTGATTTGTTCTAAGGTGACGGTATCAAATTTGGAGCCGTACCATCTTAAGGTCATTTCCATGTAAAAATCCTCCTTGTATCATATAGTTTTATGATAAAAAAATAGTCGGAAAAGTAAATGGAATGAATTGTTGCATGCATTGCAAAAATTGCGGTATACTGATGAAAAGCAAAGAGAGGGAAGGCAAAGGAACGCCGTATGGAAAAGGAACTGCAGAGCAAATTCAGTACGAGACAGTACATGTTGTCCAAGGATTATGAGGTATATTATTATAATGAACAGGATGCCACGCAGGTGGCGAGCCATTCCCATGACTATTATGAGTTCTATTTTTTCTTAGAGGGGGATGTGTCGATTGTGATTGAAGATGTGACATATCCGCTGAAATATGGAGATATGGTGCTCATTCCGCCACAGACAGCGCATCACAGAATCATTCATGATACGAGTCGCCCTTACCGGAGATTTGTATTCTGGATTAGCCGGGAATACTGCTCACGTTTAATGAAGGAATCACCGTCATACGGTTATCTGATGCAGAAGGTGCAGACGACGAAACAGTATCTTTTTTCAAACGATATTATTACGTTTCATACAATCGAATTTCAGATTTTTACTTTGATTGAGGAGACAAAGTTTGAACGTTTTGGGCGTGAGGCGAGAATTCCGCTTTGCATCAATACGCTGTTGCTGCAGTTAAATCGCATTGTCTATGAGCGGGAGCATCCGAAGACTGCGAAAGAGAAACAAAATCTTTGTCAGAGCGTGATTTACTATATTGAGGAGCATTTGGAAGAGGAATTGTCCTTAGAAAATCTGGCGGAACAATTTTTTGTGAGCAAATATCATATCGCGCATATATTTAAGAGCCAGATGGGACTTTCTGTGCATCAGTATATTCTGAAAAAAAGGATGCAGGCGTCGCGGGAGGCGATATTGGGAGGAGAGAGCATCAGCACGATTTATTTAAAATACGGGTTTAAGGATTATTCCAGTTTTTACCGGGCGTTCAAAAAAGAATATGGTGTGTCGCCGAAGGAGTATCGGGAATTATATTTGCCGAAATAATGCATTGTTTTTTTGAAGTGGCTGATATAGAATTGAGAAAAGTAGAAAGACGGAGACAGACAATGCACGTGGCATATTGTGATGATGAAGAAATTCAATTAGAATATATCGGAAATATGATAAAAACCTGGGCAAAAAAGACAGGCAGTGAGGTTTGCTACTCTGCTTACCGGAGTGCGGAGGAACTGCTTTTTATGCACGAGGGAAACTATCCCTTTGACTTGCTGTTGCTTGACATTGATATGAAGGGCATGGATGGTATGGCTCTGGCAAGGGAAATACGAAAGAAGGATACCGGACTTCCGATTATTTTTTTGACAAACCGCAGGGAATATGTTTTTGAGGGGTATGAGGTGGCGGCGCTTCGCTATGTGCTAAAGCCGCTGACGGAGGAGAAGTTATATCCATTGCTGTCGGAGCTGTCTGACAGAAAATCGGAGGAGGGACGATATCTGATTGAGACCATTGCCGGGGAACCGAGGAAGATTGACTTAAAACGCCTTATGTATGTGGAGGCGGAAGGACACTATCTGACGCTACATATGGACCAGGAGAAGAGCCGGAGGGCGGAAGTGCAGTTCCTGCGGCTTAAGAAAAGTCTTGCGGTATTTGAAAAGACGCTTGCGGATGCGGGAAGCACCGGAATGTTTGTCGCCACGCACCGGAGCTTTTTGGTAAATCTCTCCTATGTGGAGAGGGTGCTTCGCACGGACTGTATCCTGTCGGACGGCAGCAGCATTCCAATCAGCAGAAACTGCTATAAGGCAGTGAATGAGGCATTTATCGCATTTTACAAAAAATGAGGAACTTATGAAATTACCATTTTTGTCAAAATATTTAGAGAAAAAGAACATCGAATATCAGAATCGTCTGCTGGAGCGTCAGGTGCAGGAGGTTCAGAATATTTACATGACAATGCGAGGGTGGCGCCACGACTATCACAACCATCTGCAATCCATGAAAGCCTATGTGAAAATGGGGGAAGTGGACCGCCTAAAGGAGTATCTGGATTTGCTTGAGCAGGATTTAGATCAGGTAAATCAGATGATAGAATCGGGGAATGTCAATCTGGATGCCATCCTAAATTCCAAGCTGTCCTTGGCAGAAAAGAACGGGATTGCGGTGGACTATACAGCAAAATGTCCGGCAGAAATCGCGGTTAGCGATATAGATTTATGTGCCCTGATTGGGAATCTGTTAGACAATGCCGTGGAAGCCTGCGAGAAAGTGTCGGAGGATCCACCTTTTATCCGACTTTATATCGATGTTTTAAAGAAACAGCTCTATATCTCGGTGACTAACAGTACCAACGAGGTGGTGAGAAAGTTAGACAGCGAGTATATCTCGAACAAGCGTGGCAATCACGGGCACGGGCTAAAACGCATTAACCTTGTGGTGGAAAAGTATGGCGGCTACATCAACCGGCAGAACGAGCCGGGGGTATTTGTGACCGAAATCATGTTACCGCTTTAAAATTACCTTTTATGCACGGGAAATTACCTCTCGTGCATTTTTTGTAGAAATTTTTGGGGAATCTGCTAAGGTAGAGTGCAGGAAGAGAAATGCACGGAGGAGTATCGGATGAAAAAACGGGAAAAAGTAAAATATGGGATAGGTAGCAATGAATGTTACATATACCGGGAATTGTGGAATTACGATAAAAAGGTAATTTTCTTCGGCCTTGCGGAGGCTGCTTTTAAAGTGCTTGCGGCATATGGTTTGATTCTGCTGCCGGCATGGATTACGGGAATGTTAGAACGCAGGGTGAGCTTTGCTTCCATGGTTGCCTTGATAGCGGTAATATTCGGGGGATATGCCCTTGTCAGTGTGGCATCCACTTATCTCGAGCAACGCAATGGTATGCAGTATATTCCTTTTCGCGTGGGATACATGCAGTGGAAAATGGAATCGAAGGTACTCACTATGGATTATCAGAGATACGAGGACGAGGAGAACCAGAAACTGCTGCGAAAAAGTGAGGAAGCGTTTTATGGCAATTACTACGGGCTAGAGGGAATTCTACATTATGATGTGCAGATATTAGCAGCAATCATGGGACTGATTCTTTATGCAAGTTCGATTGCCAGAGTCAGTCTGTGGATTGTAGTGATGCTGTTTGGCGTCTCCGTGATTCAGATGGGAAGTTTTCGGCTGGCCAATGCGTATGAGCTTTCCAACAGTGATAAGAAGGCGGCTCTTGAAATTAACAGACGGTATTTAAATCGTCAGGCCTACGAGGTGGCTGCAGGAAAAGATGTGCGCCTTTATCAGCTTGCCGGCTGGCTTTCCGGGTATTACCGTAAGGCAAATAAAAAATATCAGGCGATGGTGGCAAAAGAGCGAAGTATATATTTTGCCAATGATTTACTGGGGCTGATATTGCAGTTTGCAAGGGACGGTATTTGTTATGGCTATCTGATAAAGCAGCTTACGCAGGGGATGCCGGTTTCGGATTTTGTACTCTATATCGGAATTGTGACCGGTTTTTCCGGCTATTTCAATGAGCTTACAAAAGTGTTTACGGAGGTGGGGAGAGCCCATAAAAAAATCAGTTTTTTTCGGGAGTTTATGGATGTTCCCGCCACCCTGCACCATGGGGAAGGAATACAGTTGCCGAAGGAGGAACTGACCTTTGATTTGGAATTTTCTCATGTGAGCTTTTCCTATCCGGGTGCCAAAGAGGGGGAGAAAGTCCTCGACGATATCAGTTTTACCATAAAAAAAGGGGAAAAACTGGCGTTGGTGGGAATCAACGGAGCAGGAAAATCCACGATTGTAAAATTAATTTGCGGATTTTACACACCCGATGAGGGAAATATTTACATCAACGGAATCGATATGCGGGAACTTGACATTGAATCCGTTTATGAGAATCTTGCGGTGGTATTTCAGGAGGCCTTTGTTT
>JALEKJ010000063.1 GCA_022771695.1 Roseburia sp.
AATCTCTACTTCTTTCATGTATGGTTGAACCTTGCCATACAGCAAGGTTCAACATGCATAAATTGATTCTATTTATTTCTTTTCCTTTTCTAACATATCCGCTGGTTCTTCATATTCATCTGCTCTATCATTCTGTATATAAATTCCTGGATCTGAATTTTTGTCTTCCCATGTAAATCCATCAACACGTGTTTCTTCTGTAATTATTTGTAATAAGTAAAGACCTTCCATACTTTCATCATAATCATTTTTATTTTGGATAACAATCCATACTAAATATATGTGATTTTCTGTTTCCACCGTATATCTTGAAGTTCCATAAATTACTTTTTTCCCACGGTTATTTGATATATAAGTGCCCATATACTCCGATTTTACAATTTTGCCGATTCCCTCATAGAACTCGATTGCCTGCATTGACATGTCACTAAGATTTGAGACATTGTTTCTCACACCCTCGGAGAAAATACCACTTAATTGCTCTGCATCATGTGAGTTTAATATCTCTAGTACCTGATTCATTATTTCATTTGCGTTTTCTTCTACAGATAATGACTGTTGCTCTAATTTATCAACTCTGCTGACATCACCTCCGCATCCTGTTATATTCAATATACTTATAATACATAATATCAATATAAAATAAAAATATTGTTTACCAAGTATAATACATTCTTTTATTTCCTTCATCAAAACACCATCCTTTTACATCACTATATTTATTCATAAACAGTTCAAACAACTCCGGATTCTGCGAGAAATCCACTGTTCCCTGCACAATCAAATCTTCTGCCTTCATATCCTGATATGCCGGATTGAATCCCGTTATCCACCACTGGGTATCCTCCGGCTCATAGTAGAAGATAACATTTCCTTCTTTATCGGTTAGCTGTAAAGTCATATAAAGATTTGTGTCCACGGCACTTGACATATGCCAGCCATCTGCATCACCCACATAGATTCCCGTCTCGCATCCCGCTCCCAGATTCACATAGTCTCCCTTCCACATCCAGAGGGTATATTTTGTTCCGTCATCATCTACAACTACTGCTTGATTCACATCCATAGATGTCGCACCATCAAATACGAAATCATACAGACTATTATATCCAAACGGGGCCTGCCAGCAGCTCGGGTCTGTGTGGAACACGCCGTATTCATCACTATGGAAGTTCACCGCCTCCAATAGATTCCTTCCCAACCAGGAGGTGCTAAAGGCAGCCCATGTATCCGTGACATCAAAGCCAAAATAAGGAATATCTGTTTCAAACAGGGTGCGCCCGGCTTTTAAAGTAAAGTAGGTACCGGAAGCCACAGCATCTTTGATGTCCTGCGGAACATAATCTTCCCATAGACTGTACGCTCCCTCAAAAGCGAAATCAACTGCTGCATCAATGGATTCACTGTATTCATTTGCCACATCGCCAAGCCATTCACCAAAGTTTTCACAGGTATTCTCAAAATCCTTTGCCAGCTCCTGCCAGCTTGGAAGCGCTCCATCTTTATCCACATATAGCAGCGGCTGATTCCAACAATAGGTATATTCATTCAGTGAAAGGAGGTGTGTTGTTATCCCTTTGATGGAATCTCTTGCGGTAAAGCGTCCGGTCAGCGGGTCGTACTGACGTGCCTGTGCATCATAATTCCCCGCTACCGGATCCATGCGATATCCTGTGTATCCGAATGGTTGTACTTTTGCCTGATTACCGAATACATCCACACCGAATTCATCATACGCATAATTGTCAACAAAAACACCTCTTTTATCTACATAGCGCAGCGTACTTCCCATCTCATCCTGTAAATAATAGTGATTTTGCTCCTGACTGCTCTCTCCGACCACATGTGCATCCCACAGGTAATCATGCTTTTCTCCATTTTCTATCTGAGAAAGCAAGTTATTGTAACGTCTGGATTGGTCTACGACATATTCGATGGTTCTTACCGGGTCATTATCATCCATTATCCGCTGGCAGGTTCTCACACCAAAACCATTGTATTCATAGAGTGCTTCTGTTCCGGCTTCATCCACTGCACGCACCAGCCGGTTATCTGCCCCAAACTCATACCGCTTCTTTGAGCGTCCGTTTTCCAGAACATGCGTCATGTTTCCACGGCGGTCATAGGAATATTCTGTCGTGATATCTCCGTTTACCGTGCGGATTAACTGACTGTTTTGGTTGTAAAAATAGTCTGTTTTTCCGTCTGCGCTCTCCAGGAAGCTGCGATTGCCAAAGGCATCATAACCGTAACTGCGCAGGAATTCCCCATCCCTTGTCACGCGGATAATTCGGTTCAAAGCATCATACCCATACTCATATGTACCGCTCTCCTGTGGGATATCCCTTCTATAACGCAGGATTTCTGTCTTATTGCCACAGGCGTCATATTGATAGAGGAACCGTTCTACGATTCCTTCGCTATCCTGATGTGTCAGTTCGCTCATTGCACCCATTGCGTTATAAGCATAAGTTGTCCTGATTCCGTTTGGAAGTACTTTTTCTGCCAAACGTCCATAGTCATCGTACGAATACGTAATTTGACCATTTTCATCTCTCAGAGCAGCCAAACGAAGCATATCGTCATACTCATAAGTGATGGTCTTTCCATCCGGATACCGCATACCGGTCCGCTGCCCTAAAGTGCCGCGCAGATAAGTAATTTCGCGACCTTTATGATCTGTCACTTTTTCAGTCCGTCCGAGGCAGTCTACCTCAATTTGAGTCACACCAAGCCAATCCTTTATCTCCGTAAGCTGTTTTAAAGGATTATAACTTAATTTGACCGCCTTTCCATCCGCGTATAGAACCTCCGCTAACTGGCCGCCCTTCGTGTAATCATACTTTGTAGAAAATCCATCCTCATCGATTTTCTCGATGACACGCCCTCTTTCATTGTAGATGTATCTCTTTTCATTTCCTGATCCATCCGTAATCTTTTCAATGTGTCCTAAGACATCGCGTGTATATTTTATACACTGGACTTCTTTGTTCTGCTCATTGAGTTCACATACATCTGATAAGTCCTTATCCATTCCGAAACGATGAACTTCACAGATGTCTCCCATCGCATCGTAGGTGTATTCTGCTTTGTTTCCTAAAGCATCCGTCACGGAAAGGAGCTTACCGGACTGAGAGTAGCAATAGTGCGTCGTATTCCCGTTGGTATCCGTAATACTCTCGACATTGCCAAGCGCATCATAGGTGTAGGTTTTCGTATGTCCCTGATTACTCTCAATTTTTACAACACGATTCATAACATCATATTCATATGTAAACGTGATGCCGTTCTGGTTTGTCTGTGTCTTGACATTGCGATTTGCATCATAAGTATAGGTGACGTAGGTTCCGTTATTCTTCGTGATTTTACTGAGCAATCCGCCCGGCAAATATTCGTAACAGGTCTTGCGCCCTATCGGGTCAATGATCTCACTGATTTTTCCTAATGGTGTATAGTGATACGTTGTCACATTGCCTTTGGCATCTGTTGCGCTGATTTTCTGTCCCGCATCGTCATAAGAACAGCTTCGCACATTTCCCATCGCGTCTATCATGTGGGAACGCTGTCCGAAATGATTGTATTCCATATGGCTGACGGAACCGTCCGCATCTCTGATTCCAATCAGACGGTTCATGGCATCATACTCTAAATGAACCTCATTTCCTTCGCAGTTGGTTACCTTGGTACGATTTCCATTCGGATCATATTCATATGAAAACCATGCACCTTTGGCATTGATTACTTTTTCCAAATAGTTCAGCTTATTGTAAATAAATTGTGTTTCTGCACCATTTGCCTCAACACGACGCTTTACATTGTACATCTTGTCATATTCAAATATTGTCTCATTGCCGTCTGCATCAATAAATTTGCTTGGCTTATTAATTTCATTGTACTCGCGCCTTAATACCCTTCCATTAAAATCCTCAATGCGGATAACTTTTCCGCTTTCATTGTAAAAAAATCTCTTGCTGTTACCCTCTGCATTTTTTACAGCGACAATGTTACCCCTGCGGTTATATTCGTATTCCGTGCGATTTCCGTTTCCGTCGATAGATGCACTGACCTGCCCCAGGCCATTGTATTCATAGTGTGTCTCTCCACCCAATGGCTCCCGGATTGTAATAATGTTCCCCCTCTCATCATACTCCAATCCTATTTTGCTCCCATCCGGCTGTGTAATCTCGACCGGTTTTCCTGTTTTATTGTATTGAACCAGAATTTCTCTCCCGATTGCATCTCTTTTTTTAATGAGATTTCCAAAGCTGTTGTAATAATTGCCCTGATAGAACTTCCCATTCATCTTGATTATCGTCGGCTTCCCCATAGAGTTGTATTCCATCTCCATGACATCTCCAACCGGGTTGACGATGCGGTTCATATTACCGGCTTCATCATAGCTATAACTTGTCTTGTTTCCCCTCTTATCGATTACCTGTGTTTTCTGATTTCTGTCATTATAGGCATACTGTATGCGACCATCCTCATAAATCGTTTCAATACTGCGAAAACGCTCATCATGAATATAGTCTACTTGGTTGCCGTTCTGTTCTGTGACATGAACCGTTTTTTCTTCATCTGCGTAATCGAGCCTCATCTCTCCGCCATCTGCATAAGCCTGCCTGGTGACGCGTCCCTGCGCATCATATTCATTGGAAATCGTCATAAATCCTCGTGGATTTGTGATGTTCTTCAATACACCTTCTTCATCATATTCATAGCAGAAGGAATGCCCCTCCTCATTGATCACCTGCACCAATGCTTCATTCCGGTACTGAAGAGAGATACTCCTCCCCTCCGAATCCGATACCTCTGTCAACAGATTTTTGTCATTGTATTTGTAGAAAAGCGCCTCTCCCGAATTGCTTTGTACTTTTGTCAAATTATCTTTTGCATCATAAGTAAACTCGAGGCGATTGCCGTTTTTATCGAGTACCTTCGCGCACCGTCCTTTATCGTTAAAGTAATATTTTAATTTGTCGGGTGTCTCATAGATAAATCCGGATTCCGTCTTTTTCAGCAAAAGACTCTTTCCGCTGTAATGCACCATCCTTCCATTCGCGTCACAGATAAATATTTCTTCTCTTCCGTCTGCTAAATGTAATGTGTATTTATTATTTTCATGCTCTACATGAATCTGGTAATTATGAACCCAACCTTTTCCCAGTACACTGCTTTTTTTCTCTCTGGAATTATAAAACATGCCAAACAGCATAGGATAAAGGCCCTTCAGTTGCAAGTATTCCCTCTGATATGTAAAATTGCCGGTCGCCATATTGACCGGGTCTCCACTATAAGTACAGCACTCCCCATTCCATCCCTTTAGAGAGTTCAACATATCATCTAAAAATCCTTTTATGGACAGATTCCCACAGGCCGCTGCCAGAGTCCCCAGTACAGAGGCAAGACAATTCTTCCATCCGGAAGGCATCTTAATATCACTCATGTGTGATTCCATCGCTGCCTCAAGCGCTTCTACTTCAGACTGGTAATTATTCATTGCATTTATCAGATTCCGAAGCATCTGCTGTATACGATATATTTCACCGACAATTCCCGAAACCTGCCCTGAAATGGAAAATCCCGTATATTGCAGCCCATTGCACATAGAGCTTATCGCTTGAAGCTCACTGATATAGCTCTCATATGTATCTATTAATTTTCTGCACGTGCTGCACATTTCTTCTTTTGCTGACCAATCCAGGCTGATAACTCCTTTTACATTCTGATATCCCAAGGAGCCTCCCACAATACCGGCTAACGACTTTGCCTTCCTATCAAGACTTTCCGCACGTGGCATAATGTCATTTTGCAAAGTGTTCCGCATGATTTCTACATTTCTCATGTAGCTGTCAAAGTTTGTCTCCCAGTCAGTGACATTTTCTTTAAATTGGTCTGAAGCTTTTCCTGTCCATGCTTCTCCTGTCATCTCTGCATAAGAGGAGATTATTTTGCTCTTTAAGTCATTTATATCATTTATTGATTTCTCTAATTTTGTGAATGTTTCCTTCAATACTGCTGTATCCAGTGAAAATCTGCTCATTTACTCTCCCCCATATTCGCTTGCTCCCGCTGTCTTCTCTGCAACTCCTCTATCATTCGATGATAATCCCTGTCCTCATTTTCCATAAAAGTGCATGTATTCTGAAGTCTTGACATTTCACTCATACATTGACTTACTATGTTATTTCGCGCAGTATTTACCAAATGATTTAAGCCGGTTTCTTTTTCCAGAAGTTCACCAATATTGTCGGGGCTGACGCTCGCCTCACTGCAACCAGCCAAATAATTTAACATCTTATCAATTGAGCCGTCATAATAACCTAGTTCCTGCAGTTTACTTATCACATTATTCAGAGTATTTATGTCACTTTTACACCTTGCTATCTCTCCACATCTACATCCCATTTCCCATACTCCTATTTTTTATCAAAAATTGTTTTTACTTCTGAATCCTTATTTTCTAAATTTTCTTTTGCAAACATACTTTTCACTTTTAATTGCTCTAGTGTCATTTTCGCTATAATTGCCTGTCCTAATAAAGCTTTTTCCCCTTTATAAAAGGAATCCCCGCTATTTCCCTCCCAATTTGAACCCATGGCAGACAAAATACTTTGCTGTTCATCCAATAAGGTCTGCATTTTCTCCAATGCAATTGTCTGCTGATTTTCTAAAGATTCAAATAGTTCTTTCATTAATTTTATCTCTGTCATAATCCCTCCCATTTCAGCATACTCTATATTGAATTCTAACACACCTTCATTTGTACTCCAATAGCATATATTGTCAGATTTTGAAAATAATTTTCCTCGTTCATCTTCATTTTCTCCTTCTGTTTTGTGATATGTTATACTAGCTCCAGTTGTGCTTTTATTTGCCACAGTTCATCCGTCACAGCCTTTATTTTCCCTGCGTACTGTGTATCTATAGTTTCTATCTCGTCAAATACCTCAACTTTTATTTTTCATCTGAACTTTCGTATACCCATTTTTCGATTTTTTCCCTTAAGTCTCTTAATTTATCTCATGTGTCTTGTCACTTCGTGAGAGTTTCTCCCCTCTCAAAGATGACATTCTATACATCACATATTATCTACCTAAAAATAGCAAATAACAATCCCTGCCTTTGCAGATTTAATATCAAAATATGACATTATTTTTCCCCATGGATACTCATATTCTCGACCAGATAAATTTTCTTTATCTGATGGTCCCAAATTTTTTAATAAAAAATCATCATTTGCTTTTTTTAAATCTTCCAAAATAGTACTATCCATTGTCTGATAATTCATTTTATACTTTTCATCAGCATTACTCAATTCAACTTTTTTTATATTTATTTCGCCAAAATAAATAGTTGTCCAAAAATTTGAACCACATAACTCCAATGGCTTTTTTGATATGTACACTATCCCATTTTTTGTTTTTATCACATTAAATTCATCACTTTGGAGCATGTCAATGCTTGTCGTCGGTTCGATAGCATATTTCCCTAATTTCAATTTTCCATTCTTCATTTTTAACCTCTCTTACTTGATTTCATCCATCATATTAAAATAATTTTCAAGCGATACTTTTGTGTTTGTTAACTCTATTGCTTGACTTTCCAATCTTTCTAAAAAACCATGTGCATAATTATAATCAAAATTGGGGTCAAATCTTTGTGCAAGTCCTCCTGACCCAAATTGGGGATTATTGAGAGCCACTCCCTCTGCTACATTCACTTCTCCATGTACTTTATAAGGTGTTAAACTACTCCTATACTCTGCGTATAGCATGCCCTTACCTTCTTCATAATACGGTTTCACTTGCAATCCACCAAAAATTTTTTGTGCATCATTACCTAAATCTGCAATTGCTTCTGTAGTTGTAGAATACCCTGTAGGAAATGGCTCACCCATCCAAATAATTTCTCCGTCATGCAATGTAGTATTTTTATAAGCATCTACACCAACATAAGGATAACTTCCTTGCCAAGCAGTTGCAACTTCTGATGGATTACAGTTTTCCCAACATACATTTTCTTTTCCATATGTTTCTCTAAAATAATCATACCAATCCATACCTGTAATTTCTTTATTATTCACAGGTGTACTACCACTCTCACTTCCAACAGTCGCCCCTTCTAGCGGTTTTATATCTACCTCCGCCTTTGGTGCTTCTGCTACATTCTTGATTCCACTTCCGTACTCTACTGCTTTTAAGTTCAGGTATGCATCTGCATCCACTTTGG
>JALEKJ010000064.1 GCA_022771695.1 Roseburia sp.
TATATACCTGCTATCTGGATTGCCTTAATTATAGCATAATATTTGAATTTGAACATCCATTATTAGGGCTTTATTTGACTTCAAAATAGGATTTTGATTATCAGACGTATTTTCGGTTGGGTTTTAGTTTTTCATTCAAGGCTGTACACAGGAGGGATTGCTTTTGACAAAGTATGAAATGCTTTTAGATAATGCAGAAAAGGAAGATGTGACCGTGGAAGAAACCGCGCACTTTTCTGGAACTAGAATAAAGGGATTATATTGTGATAGGCATGTTGCAATAAGCAAAGATATTAAGACAGAAGCAGAAAAGGCCTGCGTTCTGGCAGAGGAACTCGGACACCACTACACTGCCGTCGGAGATATTCTTGACCAATCCTCTGTTGCAAACAGAAAACAGGAAATGCACGGTAGGATTCTAGCATACAACAGGCTTGTCGGTCTGCGCGGAATCATTGATGCTTACAACCACCACTGCCAAGGGCTTTGCGAAGCTGCGGAGTATCTTGGAGTAACAGAGGAGTTTTTAAACGATACCATAGCTTACTACAAAGATAAGTACGGTGTATATACAACTATCGACAACTACGCTATCATTTTCGAGCCTGCTATTGCGGTGCTTGAGTTGATATAAACAGACGAAAGAAGGATAATGGATAATGGGATTACGGTTTAGAAAAAGCATTAAAGTGGCACCTGGAGTAAAAATCAACTTAGGAAAGAAAAGCGCGGGGGTAAGTCTTGGTGGAAAGCACGGAGGTGTATCATTTAATTCTCGGTCTGGAGCAAGGGCAAGGGTTTCCGCTCCGGGAACAGGATTATCCTACTCCACTAAAATTGGTGGAGGTTCCAGAAAATCAACAACGAACAATTATAATACAAAGAATAGCAACTCAACCGCTTCGTCTGGAAATTCAAATGGTGGCGGATGCTTAATTACCTGTTTAAAAATATTGGGTATCTTTATTCTCATTCCGTTGGCCATGCTCTTCGGATGGATTGCAGGAATTATATGGCTTATTGTTTTCCGAAAAAAAATGGCAGATGACCCAGAAAAACAAAAACGATACACCATCGGTGTTTCTCTTCTATCATTGATATCACTAATTTTCATGATTTACAGCTTCAATACAACGCCTGAAGCACCTACGGAGCCTGTACAAAATGAAATTGTAACAGATACTGAACTTGACACGGAAGCAGAGCAAGAATTTGATTCCGAAAAAATAGAACAAACTGAATTTGATACACAAGCGATAGAAACAGAGCAAGCAGAAAAAGAAAGTGATGCAGGTGCAGAACTTGAATCTGACACAGAGGCATATACAGACGAAGCACCAAAATCAGATGAAACAGCAACATCGAGTTCTAGTGCTGTTGTAACGCAAATTCCAACTGAGCCTCAAGAACAGCCACAAGAACAAGCTCCTGTTGAGCAACAAAATGTTGAACAAACGCAAGGTCAATCTTCTCCTTCGCAGGAAACACAGAGTAGCGTAATGGTATGGGTTGATGATACTGCGGCAAAATATCATAAAAAGAACGGATGCGGAATGGATAATGCATATCAAGTCACACTGGAAGAGGCTCAAGCAATGGGTAAAGAACCGTGTGGAAGATGTTATAGATAAATAAAAACCGCCCCTGGTACTCGCAATACCAAGAGCGGTGTCATTGCTCCGAAGAACAATGCTCTGAACAAGCATATTGTATCATCTTCGGAGCGCCAAGTCAAACTTAGCGCTATTTTTGCGCCCATTTTTAAGAAAGGAGTGATACAATGGCACGGAGAAAAAAAGGCGAATTACCATCCGGTAGCATCCGGCGGCAGATATACGACCACTCAGAGCTAGTTTTCGATGAATTCGGCAAACCAATCATCGACCCAAAGACCGGCAAGCAGAAAAAGAAGCGCGTGTACATATCCGTTACTGCGGATACGCGTCAAGAGGCAGACCTTGCAAAAGCAGAACTACGCGCAGGTAAGAAGAAACACCAAAAGCCTTGCAGCCTTACGCTCTATGAAGCCATTGATGATTATATCTCTTCCTCTGACGCAATATTATCTCCATCTACAATCCGCGGATACCGAACCATACAACGTAATGCGTTCTCTTCCATTATGCATATGCCCATATCCGATTTATCAAATACAGTGCTTCGAGATGCGGTAAATGCGGAATGCAAGCGCACGACCGGAAAAAAGAATCCGAAACCTATTTCATCCAAAACTGTAATCAATGAATATGGGTTATTATCATCTGTTCTTAATATGTATGCGCCGGACATTGACCGCTCTGTAAAGCTTCCACAGAAAGAACATAATAAGCACGAGATTTCAACACCTGATGTAATATACGATATTGTAAAAGGGACAGATATTGAACTTCCTGTTATGCTAGCTATGTGGCTATCTTTTACAGAATCGGAAATACTTGGGCTCACAAAGTCAAAGTCCATATCATCAGACGGACGATATATCACAATTAAAGAAGTACTCGTCAAAGACGCTGACGGAAATACAGTTGTGAAGAATAAAGGGAAGCAGCCTGCGCGTGACCGTACGCTCCGTATACCGGAATATATAAAAGGTCTCATTGATCAGGTCAATACGGACCAGCTCGTTACAATTTCCGGCACCGCACTTTCCAAGCGCTTCAACCGGATCATAAAAAAAGCCGAAATCCCTCACATGACTTTCCATGATTTGAGACACGTAAACGCTTCTGTTATGTCCTTATTAAAGGTTCCAGATAAATATGCGCAGGAACGTGGAGGATGGCACTCAGACCATATTATGAAGAGCGTGTATCAGCAGACGTTCTCATCAGAGCGCGCTGCAGTTGATGAGCAGATAGACAATTACTTTAACGAAATACTAATCACAGACAAAGACGAGAAACGGAAACAGGAAAAATACCAGTGCTGGCTTACTCTTTTTGACAGAAATGATAACAAGAAAAACCAGGCACTATTTTTGAAATTCTGCAAAGAAAATGAAATAGAATTATAAAATGCAACACGAAATGCAACACGATTTTATGAAAGCATTGATTTTGCGCTGTTTATCGCAATTTTTCAGCGGGTTCGATTCCCGTTGTCTGCTCTAAAAAAGCCGACACAATCCGTGTCGGCTTTCTTTTATTTCTTTTGATTGATCGGTCCTATCCCTTCCTTGCGGACATTGTGCGTCTGGTTCTGGTTCTCCGGCTTCACTTTCTGAGTTACGCTGTTGAACTTCGCCAGATTCTCCCTACGCTCCATCTGCGCTTTTTCTTTGTTGTCCATGTTATCACCTCAGAGATAGGATGTGCAAATATCCAAAGATTATGCACCGGCTACTCAATACTCTTTAATGCCTCCACCGGGTCAATCACATCCAACGAGCGGTTTGTAATCACATTGACAATCAGCGCGAATACAAAAGACATTCCGGCCGCCATCAGATAGCTTTGCGGATGAAGCGATACTGCCAGATACATTGACGGAATCCGCAAGATGACCGTCAACGTCTGTGCAAATGCATAGCCAAGCGGGATTCCGCAGAGGATACCCACACCGGTTAAAATCATTGTTTCCTTATTCACATACAGGTGCACCTCTCTGTCATAAAAGCCAAGTACCTTGATTGTCGCAAGTTCGCGCTGCCGCTCCGAAATATTTGTCGTAGACAGCGTAAAGAGCACTACAAACGCCAGACATGCCGCCATGATAATCACGATATATACTACCATGTTAATCAATGCAAATGCCTGTGAAAATTCAGCTTTGAGTTCCTCCGTGCTCATGCAGCTTACGACTTCCTCCTTCTCAGAAAGCTCCTTGGCGTATTCCTGCTGGTCTGCGCACTCTTCGGAAAGCTTCAGCAACACTCCATTCGGTTCGTATTCCCCGAACAATTTCTCATAGGTTGCCTGCGTCATATAAACATTGTTTCCAAGATAATTTTTTACGATAGAAGTCACCTTACACTCACTCTGTGCTAGGTTTATTCGCTGAAGTAATACCGTATCCCCCACCGCAAATTTCAGCACCTCAGATGCATTTCTTGTCACATAAATATCGCCATCGGAAAGTGTAACTGCCTCCCCGTCCAAATCCTCCAGATAAATATATTCCGTAAATTCCACATTTTCCGGTACCACATACAGCTGTACTTTTTCTTCTGACCCCTGCACGTTTTTAAGCTTCACGGTTTCAACCTGCACGTTCAGATAAGATGCTACTTCCTTCCGGTTTTCAATATAGGATAAAAGTTTTTCATTATCGCAAGCCACTGCCGCCGCCATCACGTCATAGCGATAGACCTGCTCATATTGTCTCGGCATCAAATCCGTAACAGAGTCCTTGACTGCAAAGCCAAAAAGCAACAACGCCATACATCCCATAATTCCTGCAATCGTCATAAGCAGACGCTTTTTATAACGGAAAAGATTTCTCGCCGTAACCTTATTTAAGAAAGAAAGTCGATTCCAAACTGGCGTAATGCGCTCTAAGAGTACTCTCGAACCGGAACGAGGCGCTTTCGGTCTCATAAGCACCGCCGGCATCTGCAAAAGCTCTGCCTTGCAGGCAATCGCTGTCGCACAGACAATCCCGCCGACAAATACTACCGGCCCTGCAATACCATATAAGGCATCAAACTGAAAAGCGTATGCCGGAAGCACATACATTGTGCGGAAAATAACAAAAATAATCCCCGGCAATACGATAAATCCAAAAAGATTCCCTAAAACACTTCCCAGCGAACTCGCCGCGAATGCATAAAGTAAATATTTTCTTCGGATTTCCCGGTCGGTAAATCCAAGCGCCTTGTAAGTACCAATCAGTCCGCGATCTTCCTCTACCATACGGGTAATTGTTGTTAAACTGATTAAAATTGCCACCACAAAAAATACCATCGGAAATACAGTTCCAAGCGCTTCAATGGAATCCGCATCACTTTGCACATTGGCATACCCGCTCAAGGAGGTTCGATCCTGGACATACCACTGTGTCATATCAATATCTTCAATCTTTTCCCTTGCGTCTGCAAGCTCCTGCTCGACCTCTGCCTTTTTCTCCTCATACTCAGCGATTCCATCCGCAAGCTCTGCTTCTCCGTCCGCAAGTTCCTGCTTGCCGTCCTCTATCTCCTGCCAGCCTTCCGAAATTTGCCGTTTTGCTTCCGCTTCTTTTTCCGCAAGTTCTGCCTCTCCGTCCGCAAGCTGTAACTCGTTATAGGCAAGCGCTCCTTTTCCTTCCTCTAACTGCTTTCTTCCATAAGCAAGTTCTGCCTCTCCATCACCAATCTCCTGCCACGCTGCCGCAAACTGCTCTTTTGCTGTCTGCTCCTGCTGATCTAACAATACCATTTGCGCATTCAGCACCAGCTCCGTTGCCTGCAGTTTTCCCAATCCATGCGCCATCTGTTGTACCTGAAAAGGCAGCGCATCCAGTTGATTTTTCTGCATTTCCAAAGCCACTACCTGTTCCGCATAATCTGCCGCCGCCGGATCCAATGCCGCTATCTGGTAATCAATACCCTCCTTCGCGGTAGCCACCGACGTGGAGAATACTGCCAGAAAAGCTGTTTCCTCATCCGATACCGCATCCTGTACTGCACCTTCTGCCACACTGCTGTCTTCTCCTCTTGTCTGTGCTTCTATTACCGGTATATAGGCGTCCGTCGCCACCTGTACATAAGCATTCCATTCTGTCTGGGGCCACAATGTACCAAGCATATCTGCTACCATCGTCACCTGTATCTCAAGCGCTGCTTTCTGTGACTGCACCTCCGCAAGCTGTGTTGTAAGCTCCGCGCGTCCTTCTGCAATCTGCGCGTACGCCTCTGACTCTTTTTCCGTCAGCGCCTGTTTCGCCTGAAAAAGCTGCCACTCGCCGTCTGTTAGCTGCTTCCTCGCGTCCTCAAGCTGCCAACGTCCCGATTCCAGTTGCGCTTTTCCATCTGCAAGCTGCTCTCTTGCATCCGCAAACCCTTCCGCTGCCTCCTGCTCCTTTTTCCTTAATTCACGTTCTCCATCCGCAATCTCTTCTTTTCCATTTGCAAGTTCTTCCGCTGCCTCCTGCAGCTCTTCTTCCGCTTTGGCAAATTCATCGGCTGCTTCCTGCTCTGCATCTGCCAATTCTTCATATGCCTCACCGGTAACTTCCTCATAGCGCGCCTGTTCACGCTGCTCCTTAATCTGGTTTTCAATCTTCTCTGTGACCTCTGCCACATAACTCTTGTAGGCATCCCCGTAGCAGAACATCTCTTTTCCATTCGCCAGTTTCAGATATACCGCTGTATAAATGTCACTGTCCACTACCTCCGGTCGCACAAAAAGTGTGTCTTCCTCCGTCGACGAGGTTCGAAAGGATACTGCCCCCTCCGAATTGTTTAAGTCCAGCGGATCAATCACAATCCCTGTAACCTTATATTCTGTATACAAAAATGTCGCATCTTCCTCGTCCTCTACATCTTCCTCGATTACAATCGTATCTCCTACACTGCTTCCTGTCTCCTCCGAAAATCCGAGTGTAACCGCAATCTCATCCGGTTTTTGCGGCAGTTCTCCCTCCAACAGATACGGCTGATTCATCCCGCTTTCGCTTAATGTTTTCAGTGAAACGCTCCGGTTCTTCTCACCAATTCTGATATGTACGGTCTCACTGTAGGCACCTTCTGCCAGCTCTACTTCTTCCAATTCCTGCAGTGCATCCACATCCTCCTCGGTCATTCCGAGCGTCGATACAATCTGAAGGTCAAACAGATTCTGCTCATCTAAAAATTCATCTGCTGACTGCTTTAAGTCCACACATGCCACTTTTAGCGCAGAAAACATTGCCACACCAAGCGTTGTAATCAGCATAATGGAAAAAAAACGTTTCTTTCCTTTCCATATTGCACGCCAAATGTCTTTATTATACGCTTTTTTCATATGTCACCGCACCTCCACCTACCACTCAATCTCTGCGATTGGCGTCGGATTTTCGTTACATGTAATCTCTGTGACCCTGCCGCTCTTAAAACGAATCAATCGATCAGCCATCGGTGCCAACGCTGAGTTGTGCGTAATCAGAATCACCGTAATTTTCTCTTTGCGGCAGGTATCCTGCAAAAGCTGCAAAATCTGTTTTCCCGTATTGTAGTCAAGCGCTCCGGTCGGTTCATCGCACAGCAGAAGCTTCGGATTCTTTGCAAGTGCACGTGCGATAGACACACGCTGTTGTTCACCACCGGACAACTGCGCCGGAAAGTTGCCCTTACGTTCCGCAAGTCCTACCTTATCCAAAGTCTCACCTGCATCCAGCGAGTTCTTGCATACCTGTGCCGCCAGCTCCACATTTTCAAGCGCGGTCAGATTCGGCACCAGATTGTAAAATTGGAACACAAATCCGATATCCGTTCGACGATAACCCACAAGCTGTTTCTTGCTATACTTAGCAATATCACTGCCGTCCACAATAATTTCTCCGCTTGTCGGCACATCCATTCCTCCTAAAATATTTAACGCCGTCGTCTTTCCGGCACCGGAAGACCCCAGAATAACTGCCAGCTCTCCCTCCTCCACAGAAAAGCTTGCATCGTTTAGCGCCTTGATGGATGTCTCTCCTGTGATGTACTCCTTCATTACATGATTAAATTCGATATATGCCATATGTAAAACCACCTTTCCGCATGTCCACTTATTGATTCATTTCTGCAGGCATCTAGGTATTTCTTCCTAATTATAATGTAGCCTCCGCTTTTCTTTTTATCAATCAACAATCTTCGCAGATTTGTTGAAAACTTGAAGACAACACGCTGTCGTGTTATTCTAAAATTATCTTATTCTGTATCACAGGAGGATTGTTTCATGAAAAAGCAACCGCAAATTACGGAACAGACCAAAACAAATCTGCGCACCGCATTCTGGCAGCTTTACACAGAAAAGCCCCTCGATAAGATATCCATCAAGGAAATTACAGACCTTGCCGGATATAATCGCGGGACTTTCTATCTCTACTATAAAGATGTCTATGATATTTTTTCTCAGATTGAAGATGAGTTATTGCAAAAAATAAAGGACGTGTTGGACGAATCATTGGCGACAAACGATACCTTTGACCTCTCGCAGCAGATGGGTGTGCTCTTAGAACTGATGCAGACCCATTCCCATTACGCCACTGTACTCTTAAGCGATCAAGGCGACCCACGATTTGTGAGCCGCCTCAAAGAGCTGATTTTGCCGCTTTTGAATCGCTATTTCATCTCACCGGAGGGACATGATGCATATCAGCTTGCACTTTTATCCGAGTTTTATCTGTCGGGGCTTTTGGCAGCGGTACAGTGCTGGCTCTCGAATCCGAAGCTTCCGCTTGATGCCTTTATCAACTTTATGGTTTCCAGTGTATTCGGTACCGAATACTTATCAACAGCCACCGACAGTGAGAGCTCTGCTACAGCGGGAAATCATACCTGATTTCCCACAATCCTGTAATAGCTGCGGGAAGTCAGAATGAACACCAACAGATAAATCAGGAAAAATACCAGTGCCGTACCAACAACGCACAGCGCAAACAACGTCGTATTTGTCAGCGAAAATGCTGCCATAATGTACTTTATCATCGGAAATGCCATGATGATGTGTACCACTGCCATCACAATCGGCAGGAAAAATACCGTAAGCACCTGGGAGCGGATGGAACGTCTGACCTCTGCGTTGCTCATGCCGACCTTTTCCATGATTTCGTACCGCACCTTATCCTCGTAACCCTCTGAAATCTGCTTGTAGAAGATAATCAGCACCGTCACCATAAGGAACATCACACCGAGGAACAGCCCGAGGAATAACAGTCCTCCCATGGAAGAAAAATAATCGGCACGATTTTCTTCCCTGCACTCTGTAAACGTAGAATGGTAGGATGTATCCACCTGAGCAGTCGTGCTCTCCCACTCTGCAATCGCATTTCTTGCCACAGCATCTGCTACAAGTTTTTCCTCCTTCGTTCCATCAATATCACAACCCATACTGTACTTAATCCATAAACTTACACGCTCTTGATTCCAGTTTTGCGCCAATCGCTCATGTACCTGTACAAATTCTGTCTCATCCGGCACAATCAGGTACACTGCACTGCCCGCCATTGATGCCAGATAGTCCTCCTCGTCCTCCGGATAGTCATAACTCTCTTTTACGGTATATGTCTTTCCCTCAAACTCCAGGGTTTGTTCCTCATAGAACGGGGTTGCCGCAACCGCAATCTCATCTTCTTCCAACGGCGCAACCGTCTCTCCTGTCAGCTTTTCATAGTCTGACTTTGTCACGATTTCCATCAAGGCAACATCCGAAATACTGTAGTCCGTTCCCGCACCGATTCCGGTTACCGAAAAACCATCCTCCCTCCGCACTGCCGTCATGGACATATTCAGATATCCGTACTCCGACGTAACGGTTCTTCCGGATTCTTTCAAGGCTTCTTTTACTGCTGCAGTCAACGTCTCCGGATGCTCCGGCATCGCATCATAATAAGAGACTGCGGAAATTTCCTGTGGATAATGTACTTTCAGTGCATCCTCTACGCCAAGATACAGGCAAACGGTCGTAGACACCGTAACCAAAACCATGGTTGATAAAATACAAATATTTGCCAGTCCCACTGCATTCTGTTTCATCCGGTAAATCATTCCCGAAACCGTCGTAAAATGCTTTGCCTGATAATAATATTTTTTATTTTTTCTCAGAAGCTTTAACAGTGCAATACTACCCGCAGTAAACAAGCAGTAGGTTCCTATAATGACAAGAAGCACTGCCACAAAGAAAAAAGTAATTGCAGATGTGATATCCGCTACCGTAAGCGCAATATAATACCCGCTGCCAAGCGTCACAAGCCCGATAAGTGTCATTAGAATCTTTGTCTTTGGCTCACGCTCCCCGACGTTGCTGCTGTGCAGAAGCTCAATCGGATTCGCAAGCTTAATCTGCATCAGGTTATAACACAGTGCCGCCGCATAGATCGCCGCAAACAGCATCAGCGTATTGCGGCAACCCGCCCCTGAGATCATAAACGGAATACTCGCCTCAAGACCTGTCATACGGTACAAGATCATTGCTAAAAGTTTGTTGAATACAATTCCGAATGTCAACCCTCCCGCAATCGTCACCGCTACGGTAAAAAGCATTTCCAACGTCAGCACTTTTGCAATATGACGCTTTTCCATACCGAGAATATTATAAATGCCAAGCTCTTTTTTTCTTCTCTTTATAATAAAGCTGTTGGTATAGAACAGCAAAATAGCAGCAAACACACCTACCACGAACACGCCAAGCCCTAAAGTTGCCTTGACCGTCATGCCTCCCTGAATCTCCAGTAATCCCGGGTTATCCTGCATCGCCATTACCAGATAAAACATTGCCACCGACAGTCCGCCTGCGAGAAGATACGGCAGGTAAAACTGTCTGTTATTGCGGATATTGATTGCCGCCAATTTCGGATATAATTTACGCATGCATCTCACCACCCGTCGTTAAGATTGTCAGTGTATCGGAAATCTTGACATACAGTTCCTCATTGCTCATGTTTCCGCGGTAAAGCTGATGGAACACTTCGCCATCCTTGATAAAGAGCACACGCTTTGCATGGCTCGCCGCCTTGGTGGAATGTGTTACCATGAGAATCGTCTGTCCGTCGTCATTGATACTGTTAAAAAGACGAAGCAGACTGTCTGTCGCTTTGGAGTCAAGTGCACCGGTCGGCTCATCCGCTAAAATCAACTGCGGTTTTGTGATAAGCGCTCTCGCCACTGCTGCCCGCTGTTTCTGTCCGCCGGACACTTCATACGGATACTTTTCCAGCAGTTCGGTAATTCCAAGCTTCTGTGCAATCGGCGTAAGGCGTTTCTCCATCTCTTCCACCTTCACACCGGAGAGCACCAACGGTAAAAAAATATTATCTTTCAAAGAAAAATTGTCCAACAAATTAAAGTCCTGAAATACAAATCCGAGATTGTCTCTTCGGAACTCAGAAATCTCTTTTTCCCGAATTTTCACAATATTTTTTCCATTCAAAAGAACCTCTCCGGCAGTCGGCTTATCGAGTGCCGCTAAAATATTCAGCAGTGTCGTCTTACCGGAACCGGATTCTCCCATGATTGCAACGTATTCGCCTTCCTCCACGGAAAAATTCAGATTGGAGAGCGCCTGTACCTGGTTGCCTCCAAATCTGGTTGTATAGATTTTCTTTAAATTATTTACTTCTAAGATTGCCATTTCTCTCTTTCCTTCCTTTTCTTATAAAAAATATGAGTACTCCTGCCAGCACACCAAGTGACAGGACGACACGTTTTATCTTGCCTTTTTTCATATGTTTCCTCCCACGGCTTTTAATTTGATGACGCGCTTGCCGCAGCTGCGGTGCTTGCTGCAATCGCTGCACAGGTTGCCGCCTGTATCGCTATCAAGGCGGAAATCGTTCCGTTTACCGCCGTCATCTGCAAGGCATCCGTACCGGACAGATTTGCATCCGCCAGAAGTCCTGCATACATGAGACGCTGTTTCTTACTTATCCCACCAAGCACGCCAAAGCCTTTCTGCTCTGCCAGCCAGCCATCAATTTCTGCAATATCTACGGCAAGTTCTTCGATACTTCCTCCTCCTGCTGCCAATACTCCAAGCGTTGGCAGCTCATATTCCTTGCCATATTTGCATCCTGCCTCACGAAGTGCCTCGTACAATGCAATCGTTCGCTCGCATTTACTCTCCGCAATTCCATCGCAAAGTGCCAGCACACAAGCAAGCGACAACGTAGGATTTGCGGAACCAATCTGTCCCTTTAGCATACGGTAACACGTTTCTGCCTCCGCAAGCAGTGCTTCAACCGTTTTCTCGGATAGCGCCATCAGCACACACATCGCATCATCCTCCCGCGAAGTCAAAAACGGATGCTCTGCTTTGAGTCCTCTGTAAATCTGTTCCGTGCGACGTACAATATTCTCGTACTCCTCCGGCGCTGCCATACGCGCCACGATGATTGCCGCATACGCCATATACTCAGAAGCGTGCAGCGTCTTTTTGAGTCTCTCATAAATTGTAATGGCATTTGAAAGTACCTGGTTTGCATTTTCGCTGATTGCAAGCATTGAGATAATCGCCGGTTTTGCCGTTCCTTTGAAATTGGAAAACAGCCCCACCTCTTTCTTTAGCAATGCTTTTGTACTCTGAAGTTTTGCTGCGTCCGCACGCTTATTCTCTGCCGCATAGATGGCCGCACAAGCTAAGTGCGACATTCCTCGCTCCATGGAAAATACCTTTTTTATCACATCTCTGTTTTCAATAAATGCTTCACAATGAGCCCTTGTCTTTTCATTCATAGTCGTTTGCTTCCTTTCGTTTGCTCTTTGAACTGTACTTAGTATAACAAACAGGGGAAATGCCAGCCATCGATTTGACTTACATTTCCCCTGTTTTTTCTTACATTATTGTAAGATACCTATTCGTTAACGTTCTTTATCATAAAAACGAATCGTCACGCGCGTTCCACATCCCTCTTCCGAGGTAATCGAAAAACCGTGCCCCAGCTTCTTTAACGTACGACTGCACAAATACAAGCCAATTCCCGTGGAACGTTTATCCGCATGTCCGTTGTAACCGGTATACCCCATCTCGCAGACACGCGGCAAATCCTCCTTGCGAATTCCGATACCGGTATCTGCAATCACCAGACAATCCACTTCCCAGTATATAGAGATACTGCCTTTGGGCGTATACTTCAGCGCGTTCGATAAAAGCTGCTCTATCACAAAGCCCAACCATTTCTCATCCGTCAGCACTTCCTTTTCCACGCCATCATAATTCAGACTAATCTTCTTACGAATGAAGGTTCTCGCATATTTGCGCACTGCCTCCCGGATGACATCATCCAGCTCCACATGTCGAAATACAAAGTCCGTCGTCTCAGAGCCGAGACGCATATACTGCAACGCCATCTCCACATACTGCTCAATCCGAAAAAGTTCCTGCTGCTCTTCTCTGCATTCCGCTTCTGTCTCGCTTTTTTCTTCCAAAAGCAGCTTTAACGCCGCAATCGGCGTCTTAATCTGATGCACCCACATGGTATAATATTCCACCCAGTCATGCTCTCTTTGAAGCATCCGTTGCTCTAACTGCTGCTTATCCTCCAAAAGCTTTTGCAAAAGTTCCTGATACTGCAATTCAACCGGTTCTCTGCTCTCCGGCATTCCCTGTAATGAGAACGTCACCGACGCTTCTAACTCCAAAAGTTTTTGGTAGCGTCTGCGGTAGCGCAGAAAATCAAAAACCGCAATACACAACCATAAAATAATGCACAGCAGCATCCCGTAAAAAATTTCCTGATTCGGGATGTGATTTAATATCATAATTGCAGTCATTATCATACCGCAGAATAAAACCGCAAAAAGCCACCGGATATGTACTTTTACATAATTGAAAAAACTCATTTTTCTCATCTTATTATTCCTATTTTCCGATACGATAGCCAATCCCTTTTTTCGTTACAATAAAATCCCCCAGTCCAACTCCATCCAGTTTTTTGCGGAGGCGATTCACGTTTACCGAGAGCGTATTTTCATCCACAAAGCTGTCGCTCTCCCACAGTTTCTCCATCAGCGTATCTCTGGCAACCACTTTCTCTTTGTTCTCCATCAGCGTTTGCAAAATACGAAGTTCATTCTTGGTCAGCTCCACCTTCTGTTCTCCGTAGGAAAGCGTCGCCTCTGTCAGATTGAGCATAACCCCCTGATACGCAAGTACGCTGCTCTGCCCGGCAAAATCATAGGTTCGGCGCAGCATCGCCTGAACTTTTACCGTAAGCACATCCAAGTCAAACGGCTTCGCAATAAAGTCGTCTCCGCCCATATTGACCGCCATAACGATATTCATATTGTCTGATGCAGAGGACAGAAAAATTACCGGCACCTTGGAAATTTTTCGTATCTCCGTACACCAATGATAACCGTTAAAAAACGGAAGCTTGATATCCATCAGCACAAGCTGCGGTGCAAATTCCATAAATGTTGCCATGATATCTGAGAAATCCTCTGCACATACCACCTCATAATCCCAGCTTTCGAGATGCCGCTTTACGCTTCGCGCAATGATCTCATCATCTTCTACCACCAAAATACGATACATCTTTTTTCCTTCCTTGGTTTACATTCTTCTCCCATCATAACGTATTTCATGTATCAGGTCAAAAAAAATCGCCGCAGAAGTAAATGTATTAGGTATGCATAATTTCTATTATAAGAAGTTGTGTTATGTCATATTTCCAGTGAAAACAAAATTTTTAAATCATCTCACAAAATCCGGAATTTTTTCGAACCCGCGGCTGAAAGATGTTTTGATTTGTGTCTTTCTGACGTCTGTACAGTTCGCGTGCAGGCGTCTGTCGGATGGAAGACAATTTTAGGGGACTTTCGTGCGTCTCTTGTAGGTCGTGCGAGCAAAACATAAGCGCTGTGTCAGACTGTCTGAGGCTTTTTCTGTCATGTTTTTAATAACAGAAGAAGCCGAGTTTCTGACACAGCGCTTTAATTATGTCTGTGAGCACGACCCACTAGAGACGCTAGAAAGTTCTCGTCTTTGTCTTCCAGCGGCAGAACACTGCCCGTGAACGGTTCAGCCGGCAGAAGAGACACAAAACATTTTTCCAGCCGCGGGTTCGTAAAATTCTCGGATTTTGCTCGAAAAGATTTAAAATTTTGTTTCACGGAAATATGATACAACAAAAGTTCCGGTAATAGAAATTATGCAAAACTAATATATTACTTCTGCGGCAATGCTTTTATTGGCAACATACACTTACCACAATTCAGCCAATTCATAAATGAGGTTTTCCGTCTTCTCCCAGCCAAGGCAAGGATCTGTAATGGACTTGCCGTAGCAATGCTCACTGACTTTCTGAGCGCCATCCTCGATATAGCTCTCAATCATCAGTCCCTTGACAAGCTTATGGATGTCCGCAGACACCTTACAGCTGTGCATGATGTCCTTACTGATACGAATCTGTTCCAAAAACTGTTTGCCGGAATTGGAATGGTTCGTGTCAATGATAACCGCCGGGTTTGCAAGTCCGGTCTTCTGAGACGCATTCGCTTCCTCATAGTGCTCCAACAGATTCTGTAAGTCCTCGTAATGATAATTCGGGATATTACGTCCGAATTTATCTACATATCCTCTTAAAATTGCATGTGCATATGGGTTTCCTGTCGTCTTGACCTCCCAGCCACGATACAGGAACGTATGTGCATTCTGCGCTGCAATAATGGAATTCATCATAACCGAGATATCGCCGCCCGTCGGATTCTTCATACCCACCGGAATTCCCACTCCGCTGGCGGTCAGTCTGTGCTGCTGATCCTCCACGGAACGTGCGCCTACCGCAACATAGGACAGCAAATCGGAGAGATATCTGTGATTCTCCGGATAAAGCATCTCGTCTGCACAGGTAAATCCGGTTTCTTCCACCGCCCGTTTATGAAGCTGGCGAATTGCAATGATTCCCTTGAGCATGTCCGAACCCTTCTCCGGGTCCGGCTGATGCAGCATTCCCTTGTAACCCACGCCGATGGTTCTCGGCTTATTGGTGTAAATACGCGGAATAATAAAAATCTTATCCTCTACCTTCTCCTGTACCTTCCTTAGTCTGGAAATATAATCGATAACCGCATCCTCGTGATCTGCGGAGCACGGTCCGATGACCAAAATCAACTTGTCGGATTTTCCTTCAAATATATCTCGAATCTCCTCGTCACGCTTTGCCTTTGTCGCTACAATCTGCGCACTCACCGGATATTCTTCTTTTAATTCCTGCGGGGTTGGCAGCTTCCGTAAGAACTCCATCTCCATTTCCATATCTATCTAGCCTCCATATCATACGCCAACAGATGACGCATTGTTTTTCCTCAATATTTTCGCACTGCAACGCGTTGCAGTGCGAATCTGATGTTAGTATGATACAGCTTTATGCCTGTGCTGTCAACCTCTTTTTGTGTATTTCCCTGCTGATGTTTGTCTCTCGTTCTCCAGCATTTTCAGATGTTTTAAAAACCACACCACAAACGGTATGGAGGTAAAAAAAGCAAGAATATCCGCCACCGTCTGCGCAATCTCAATACCAAATAACCCCTGCATCCGGGAAAGCAGTAGTATTATCGGAATAAAATACAGCCCACTTCTCAGCATCGACAAAAACGTTGCTACTTTATTTTTGCCGACACTCTGAAACATCATATTCGCTCCAACCGAAAGCGGCTGAAAAAAGAGCGAAATAAGCTGTGCCGTCAGTGCCACGCTGCCGATTGCGATAACCTCTGGATCATCGCGAAAAAAACCTACCATTTGTGCGGGAAAGAACATTCCGATGATTGCTATCCCGCCTAGCAGTACTTCACCGGCACCCCAAGTAAAGAAAAAGCCACCTCGTACTCTGTCATATTTCTTCGCGCCGTAATTGAATGCTGCCACCGGCTGGAAGCCCTGACCGATGCCAAGTCCCACAGAAAAAATAAAGAAACAGATACGGTTTACAATAGACATCGCTGCTACCGCTGCATCTCCGTAGATTCCCGCCTGTCCGTTTAGCACCATTGTAGAAACACTGGAAAGTCCCTGCCGCATCATACTCGGCAATCCGGTCTTACAAATCAACGTAACATCCGAAAAATCTTTGGTTATCCACTTCATCGAAAGCTTACTCTCCGTTTTTCCACTTAAAAACATAAAAAGCAAAAGCGAGAAGCTGACCATCTGGGACACCGCAGTAGAAATTCCTGCGCCTTCTACCCCAAGTCCGAAACACTGCATCAAAAGCCAGTCTCCGAAAATGTTTAAGATGCTCCCAGTTGTAAGCCCCACCATCGCAAGTGCCGCGCGTCCCTCATAACGCAGAATATTGTTGAGCACACAACTGCTTGCCATAAAAGGTGCCGCGATGAGAATATATGCCGCATAGGTTTTTGCATAGGGCAATATCGTGTCTGTACTGCCCAAAAGCCGTACGAGCGGCTCTAAAAATGCCAAACCAAGCAACGTGATACTACCACCTGCAAGTAAAGCAAGAAAAAAGCTTGTGGACGCAAATCGGGTTGCACTCTCAAAGTCCTTTGCGCCAAGTCTTCTGGATATGATACTGCCTGCGCCGTGCCCGAACATAAATCCGAATGCCTGTATAATTGCCATTAAGCCAAATACAATACCAACTGCACCGGATGCACTTGTTCCGAGCTTACTCACAAAATAAGTATCCGCCATGTTGTATATATTCGTCACCAGCATACTGATGGTCGTCGGTATCCCAAGCATGATAATCAGCTTAGATACCGGTGTCTCTGTCATTTTTATATATTGGGAATCTTGTCGTTCCACTATTCTTTCTTCCTGCATATCATCCTCTCCTATTTTATTAAATTTATCACAAATTATCAGAGAACTCAATGCCAGACACCGTGTGAAGCTGCACATCTAATGCCAACTTGTTGACTACGCACAAAAAAAGCTCCGGTAATTTCTTACCGAAGCTCTCTCTTTTATGTATGTATGATTTAGAAGTCAACCTCTGTGTCGTAATAGCAGCATTTCAAGAGTTTTTCCATCTCCTCCTGGCTTGGCTGACGAGGGTTGGAACCGGTACATGCATCCAAAATTGCATTTGCTGCAATCTCCGGCAATCTCTCTAAGAATACTTCTTCCGGCACAAATCCGCTCTCTGTCGGATAGCTGTCCGGTCCATAGTTCTTAATGCAGTGAGGAATATTCAAATCATCATTCATCTTGCGCAGGTACGCAATTAAAAGTGCAACCTTCTCATCCAAGGTATCTCCGCCTAATCCCATGAAGTCAGCAATCTGTCCATAACGTACCTTTGCCTCTTCATTCCTGGCATTGAATGCGATAACCTTTGGAAGGTACATCGCATTTGCAGCGCCGTGAATAATATGTGCACCGTAATCTGCAAAAGCAGCACCTGTCTTATGTGCCATAGAATGTACGATACCAAGCAATGCATTGGAGAACGCCATTCCAGCAAGACACTGCGCATTGTGCATAGAATCTCTCTTTGCCATGTCTCCGTTATAGGAATCCACCAAATCATTCTGAATCATCTTGATTGCATGTAATGCGAGCGGATCTGTAAAGTCGCAATTTGCAGTAGATACATATGCCTCGATCGCATGGGTCATCGCATCCATACCTGTGTGCGCAACCAGTTTCTGTGGCATCGTCTCTGCAAGATCCGGATCTACGATTGCAACATCCGGTGTAATCTCGAAGTCAGCGATCGGATATTTAATCCCCTTCTGATAATCTGTAATAATAGAGAATGCAGTTACCTCTGTCGCAGTTCCCGAAGTAGAGGAAATCGCACAGAAATGTGCTTTCTTTCTCAATTTGGGAATACCGAATACCTTGCACATCTCCTCAAATGTAATGTCCGGATATTCATATTTAATCCACATAGCCTTTGCAGCATCGATTGGCGAACCGCCACCCATTGCGATAATCCAGTCCGGTTCAAAAGCGAGCATTGCCTCCGCGCCCTTCATAACGGTCTCCACTGACGGGTCCGGCTCAATTCCCTCAAATAACTGTACCTCCATACCTGCTTCTTCCAGATACTTTTGTGCACGATCCAGAAAGCCGAATTTTTTCATAGAACCACCACCTACGCAAATGATAGCCCTCTTCCCCTCAAATGATTTCAGTGCCTCCAATGCCCCTTTTCCATGATACAAATCTCTCGGTAATGTAAATCTAGCCATCTCTCCTCCTATCCGCCATCTCTGTGGCTATATGCGAATTTTCGTACGACCGATATTTTGTCGACCTTGTTAATAGTTTAACGCTAACTTTTCAAATTCAACGCACGCATCACTGTGCACTGGTTCTGAAGAATCAAAACTGTGCACTGACTATGAAAAATTCTTCAAAAAAAGAAGGTACTACAATAGCAATACCTTTTAATATTTCTCCCTCATTAACTGCTTTTTATATATTCCATGAGGCGAGCCAACCATTTTCACATCTAATACCAAACCACCTTGTCCGATTTTTAAACTTGCATTATGAATTCTCATTTCGATTTCCCAACCGTTATCAAACACTAAAGCCAACATTGTTCTGGACAACTCTCCATTTGGCAATTCCTTGGGACCGACTTCTATAAGTCTTGTAGGATACTGTATTTTATTGATGTAATCACAACTACCATTACCAAGTGTTCCATTCATATTATAAGCTGCTACTCTAACCTTTTCGCTTCTCGCAATAGGCGTAATCTCATAAAAATCATAATACCCAACAAATTTTCGTATCATGTTAGCAGGCGCTTCCGGATATGTGTCACATACAAAACGTATTTCCTCTTTTAATATGTCCAATATCGGCTCATACACTTCTGACACCTTATCCTTAAATGCTGAATTCCATGACTTACCAAGTGATTCACTAAGCTTATCTACAACTATCTGCATTTTATCAAAATATCTCTGGCTAGACTCTGCACCAAACCACTCCATCCCTATATCTGCGATACACTTTCTGTTATTAGGCGCCATCCCACGCAAAATTCGTACATGTCGATACTTCACACCTAAATTCCAGTTTATTCCAATATTTAACTCATCATCTTTTGCCTGAAGTACCACATCTCGTCCATCATTCTCTAATTCCGAATCATCAAAGCGGATACTGATTGTTTGAGACTTTTTGCAAAGATTAGGTTCCATGTTCAAAAGCTCTCTCACAACAACATTCGCCGTTTCTTTCAGAGATATTATCTCACTCTCATGCAAGCAATAAAATGCAGCTTCTGTGCGCTCAAATAATTTTGTCCTATTTAGGTCTACTATTACATTCTCAGATTGTAACAACTCTGTTAGCGTATCCACAAAAGCAAACGAGAAAAAAAATTTATATGGAATCATCTGAATCCCTCCTCTACCGGGTATTATACATTATAAATCTCTATCTGTGTACTATCTCTCAAAAATTATTAACAATTGTTAATCATAATCTGATTAGTTCAACAATTATTGTTTGCACATCGACGAAATTCAACAAATGTTAATCTCACATATACCCAAATAATAATGTTTTGCGTTATACTCATATCTATCATACGGAGGAACATAATATGAAGAACATTCCAAGAGAAAATAACTTCTTAGACTACGACGACTTTGCAAACAAAGTCTCTGTACGAATGCAACAATACCGCTTGAAAGCAAAACTATCGCAGCGAGATATCGCCAATATAATTGGCGTCAGTAAAACATATATCAGCAATATTGAACGCGGAAAAACCAAAATCCCAGCTTATATTTTAAATGCCTACTGTTATATTTTGCATATCTCACCAGACACACTCTTGAATTATACATATGGAGAAAAAGATTTAGAAACTGATATCTTAAAAAACCTAGAACAACTCTCTCCTTACCAAAAGGAAACTATCAGGACTATGGTTAAAGCTCTTGCAGAAGAGAACCAAAAAAAATGTCACCAGGTAATTAAGTATTGTTTATCATTTTCTGTTTCTTGGCATCATCAGAGTGTTTTTTGCGATGCACAGTTTTAGCCACTTGATATTCTAATCCCTTGTCTGTACAATAAGGTTAGAACATACGTTTATGCGCAAAAAAAGACACCAGATAGTTGCGACCTATCTAGTGTCATGTGCAATGCGCTTGGCATCCCAACATATCTACTTATTTACATTCTATCCTCTTTTTATCTTTTCGTCAACACCTTTCTTTTTCGCACCTCTTACCTATACTGGTTCATATTATTTTCAAAAATACGAGGAATGCCCGTATGTTACTCTTACTACAGGAGGCATTTTTTGACTAAAGAAAAACTAAATACATCACCTCATTACAAACGACTTACTTATGAGCAACGAGTAATCATCGAGGATCGGTTGAACAAAGGTATTTCTCCCCATTCTATTGCTAAAGAATTGGGTAAATCCCATACCACTATTCTGAGGGAAATCAAAAACCATTCAATCAAACAAAAATCCAGACAAAATAATTGCTTAGAAAGATTAACATGCACACGTCATGGCGTGTGCAGAAAAGAAGGCTGTAAAGTACGTTTTTGTAAATCCTGTAAAGTTTCTTGTTATAAATGGTGTAGTGATTACGTTCCCACTTTTTGCGACCGATTAAACCAGTCACCGCATGTCTGCAATCACTGTTCACAACATAATCTATGTGAATATGACAAAATACTATACCATGCACAGAAAGCTGAAAAGATTGCTTATGAAGAACTTCATGAAAAACGTGCCGGTTTTGATTTAACATTAGAGGAAATAGACAAGATTGATAAATTAATTTCTCCACGTATTAAATCCGGGCAAAGTCCGTATCATATCAAGCAATCCCTTGGTGACGAATTACCTATCAGCGAATCTACTGTGCGCAGACTGATACATAGCAATGAATTAGATGCACGAAATATTGATTTACGAGAGCAAGTAAAACGCAGACCACGCAAATCTTCAAGGAACAAATCCCGCAACAAATTTTTGATTGTTGCTAAAGTCGGACATCTTTACAAGGATTTTTTGACATTTATGCGCAAAAATGACATTGCTTACTGGCAAATGGATTGCGTAGAAGGGAAAGAGTGTGTGAAGAAAAGTCTGTAAATGCTAATCTTCTATGATAATGATTGGGCTGGAAGCTCCTATGCGAGCTCTCAGCCCTTGTTTTATATATAACAGTCCATGCTGGCGCATGTCAAGAGCAGGCGAAGTACCCGC
>JALEKJ010000025.1 GCA_022771695.1 Roseburia sp.
CTTGGATTTTCAATCAGAAAGGAATGAATAACTATGGGAAAAAGAAACCCAAACGGTTACGGTTGTGTAACCAAACTAAAAGGCAACAGGTCACGCCCTTGGGTTGTCAAGGTTACTGTATATGATGACCAAGGCGGTTCAAAGCAAGTACCAGTTGGGTATGCAGAATCAGAAGAAAAAGCCAACATCCTTCTTGCGGAATATAACAACAATCCTTGGGATATTGACCGGGAAAAAGTTACCCTTGCGGTATTATATCAGCGTTGGTCACAAATCAAGCTGCCAAAACTGGGAAAATCAAATCAGCAATCATTGCGTTCAGCGTTCAAACATTGTTCAAAATATTATGGTGTGAAGTATAGAAGTCTGAAATCATATCAGATGCAAGACTGCATTGACAACTGTGGGTGTGCATACTCTACACAATGGGCAATCAAGAATCTTTTCGGACACCTTGACCGATTTGCATTTGAAATAGACCTGATTGATAAAATGTATTCACAAATAACCACTGCCCCACCAATACCTGAAACCACACGTGAACCATTCACCGATGAACAGATTGAATCATTGTGGAAAATAAAAGATGAACCTTGGGTTGACACTGTTCTGATTTATCTATATACAGGGTTTAGGCTTCAAGAATTACTTGGTATGAAAACTGAACAGGTGAATATGAAAGAAGGATATTTTTCAGGCGGTATCAAATCGGCATCCGGCAAGAATAGAATTGTACCGATACACCCACGCATTGAACCATTTGTGAAAGCACTGGTTGACCAAGGCAACACATACCTGTTCAGTTATCAGGGAAAGAAAATTTCACAAACCCAGTATTATCAGTTTTGGGGTGAAGTCATGGGGAAGATTGAAGCAGACAAGACACCACATGAAGCAAGGCACACTTTTGAAACACGCCTTGACAACGCAAAGGGTAATAGAAAGTGTATTGATATGTTGATGGGTCATAAGTCAAAAGATGTTGGAAATCGTGTATATAATCACAAGACAATTCAGCAGTTGAAGGAAACAATCAACCTTCTGAAATAATGATTTTCACATTGAACCAGTAACAAATTAGTAACAAAAAAGGCGGGAAGTGCTGAAAAATCAAGCACCGCCCGCATTTTGAACATCATTATATCACAAATTCAGATAGTTGGAACATTATTTCATCTTTTTAATCATCCGCACCTAACGTTTCAGTTCCGGGTGTTCTCTAATTCATACATCTGATTATCCGCCATTCTTTTGAACTCACCTAATATGCAAAATTCTATTTTACAAAAAAATGGTACGCAAATCAGCTCATCCATTCAATGAACCGATTCACATACCATTTTTTAATCAAATAATTTAAAAGAAAAAAGAAATTATGTAAAATACCTCATAATTGGAGAGAAAACAAGAAACATTTCCCACAGCAGGCTACACACCTGCCGTGGGATGAATAATATCATTAATCTTCTGATACAGTGGAGACAATTTTCCGTATATATTGCGGAAAACGTCTTCATACAGCGCGTTATAAATTTTATGTTGCTCCAAATCCGGTTCAAACCGTTCCTTTTGAAATACCATATTTTCCGCCGCTTCTTTGTAGCTATTAAATTCACCCATGCCGACAAACACAGTCATCGCTGCACCGATACCTGACACTTCAAAGGTCTGCGTACGGATGACGGGGATTCCAAACATATCCGCTGTAATCTGGCAGATTTCATCGCTTTGCGCACCTCCGCCACCAACATAAATTTCTTCAAACCGGCTCCCCGACTGTTTCTCCAATAGCCGCATTCCATCCATGAGCGCAAAATTGATTCCCTCAATAATGGCACGGTAAATATGTATTCTGGTATGCGCATCCGAAAAACCAATTACCGCTCCTTTTGCTACCGGCATTGTCGTATTTGGTGTAAAATACGGCTGAAACAGCAGCCCGTCACAGCCCGCCGGCACTTCTTTTAGCTTGCGGTTTAAAAGCTCCTCTGCTGAAATTCCAAATACTTTTGCCTGTTCCACTTCCTTTTCCGCAAATTCTTTTTTAAACCATGACACCAGCCAATACCCTCTGAAAATCTCGATTTCAGGATTGTAATGACCTTTCATAATGGATGCATAAGGCGGGATGAACCGCTCCGGCTCGACATACTGATCGGTCGTAAACGTAATGGTTGCCGTGGTGCCAAAGCTGATAGCCGCTTTTTCTTTCGTGATACAGCCAAGTCCTAAGATTTCACACGCCTTGTCAGCACCTGCCGCAATTAACGGCAGCCCCTCCCGAATTCCGGTGTCCTTTGCCGCCTGTGCCGTTATCAAACCAATCTGCTCTCCCGGCTCAATGATTTCACAAAGTTTCTCCTTCTCCACCGGGAATATCGGTCTTGTGAGGTCACCCTGTTTCTGCCATTTACGCATTCTATGGTCAAACGGTATACGTCCTACCATGCTCGCCGCGGAATCTGCCATTCGTCCGCACAACTTAAAAATAAGGTAGCCGCTGATCATCAGATATTTATCTGTCTTTTCCCAGAGCTCATTCTCCTTTTCACGCATCCAGTTGCACTGTGCCTTCCGGTACTGCATATTCGCGGTTTTTTCCATTCCCACTGCCTTAAGCATCAGCTTTGCGAGTTGGGAAAACGTAGGTTTTCCGCCAGCCTTACGGTTGTCCAGCCAGACAAACGCCGGGCGCAGAGGCTTTCCCTCGCTGTCCACGCAGACGGTCGTACCGCGAATCGTGGTGATTGTCACCGCCTCGATTCGCTGCCACCGTTCCGGTTGCTCTTCCTTTAACTTCTGAGACACACTACAGATACGCTCATAGTAAAAGTCCGCATCCTGCTCTGCCAAGTCAGCATTCACAGAAAAATATGCCGGTTCATGCTGCATCTTCACTTTTGCCAGAATCTCTCCCCGGTTATTGACCAAAAGAGCACGAGTACTCTGTGTTCCAACATCAAAGACAAGCACAATTCTTTCGTTTCTCATTTATTTTACGCCTTCCTTTAAAAAACGCTTTTCCTCCTCCGGGGTGTCAAGTCCTAAGGTTCCGCCCGGATTCATGTTGTTGTTCGGGTCAAAGTATTCTTTCAGCGTGCGAATCATACCATATTCCGTTCTGCCGAGCTGTCCTTCCAGCCATGGACCAAACATCTTACCGATACCGTGGTGATGGCTCATCGCCGCACCGGAACGCTGAATTGCATCCAGAATCGTACTGTGGTATGCCTTGAATTTATCCGCATCATCCATTCGCGTGATAAATATAAAGTAGAGGTTTGCCCCCTGCGGATAGCAGTGAGACATATGTGTCGTCACAATCGTATTCGGCAGTGCATGACAAACCGCGCGCACCTCATCATGTACCTTTGCCATATTAGACCAGTTGACGGTACATTCCAGTGTATCTGTCATAATTCCAAAATCAAGCATGGTATCGCGCAGATATGGGTCCGTAAAGCGACCATGCTCCCAACTCTTTGTCACGAAAGAAGTTAAGCTCATACCGCCATACTTATGGGCGATACGTCGGATATTTTTCGCCACGTTTTTAGAATATCCCTTTTCGCCATCCGTGAATCCCAAAAACAGACAGCGCTCCATATCCTTATAACCGCGCACATCAAACAACTTCTGCAACGGTGTCTCATCTACATTGTAAAGACGGAGCATCAAATTGGTTTCCTCCGGGTCAGAGAGACGGAAGGCAGAAGAGAATCCTGCTTCACACTGCATCATTTCTCTTGCAGCCTCCATCGCTGTTTCCCAGTCGTGGAAAATAAAAGAAAAACGCTTTCTGTTTTCCGGCATATAGCGGAATATCTTTAAGGTTACCTCTGTCAATACACCGAATGCTCCCTCTGAGCCCATCATAATCTGATTTAAGTTTGGACCGGTTGCCTCACGAGGATATCTGCTGGTTTCGATTGTACCGATAGGTGTCGCATACTTCTGGCTCACAACGATATCTGTAATACATCCATAATAGGTACTGTTCTGACCTGCGCCTCTTGTGACTACCCAGCCGCCTACACTGCTGTACTCAAAGGATTGCGGGAAGTGTCCGCAGGTATATGCGCGTTTTGCTCCGAAAAGCTTTTCTGCCTGATTTAATGTCTCCTCCAGCTTTGGACCTGACATACCGGTCTGTACGGTAATCGTCTGGTCTGTTTCATTAAAGGAAAGAACCTTATTGTAACGCATTCTCATATCAAGAGAGATTCCGCCCTTAGTAGGCTCCACACCTCTTGTAACACTGCTTCCGCCGCCGTACACATAAAGCGGGATGTTGTGCTCTGTGCTGTATGCTACAATTTTTTCAATCTGCTCTGTTGTGTCCGGATATACTACTACATCCGGGAGACAATCTATCCGGCGATTTCTCAGACGCAGTGCGTCATAACCGGTCTTACCATAAGCGACTGCCAGACGTGGATAATCTTCTGTCGTGACAAATTCTTTTCCAACAATCTCTTCTAACGCTCTAATATGCTCCGGTGCCAGATTGCATGGTGCATCCAGTTTTACTTCATCCATTCCAATGTCACCGTCATATTTCTTAAAATCATCATCCGTCATTTGGAACTTTTCTTTCATCATTTTATACAATGATTCTTTCGGATATTTGATATACGTTGGGTCACCCCAGCGGAAAATAGAACGGTAGCTGTTGCTCGGTGCTACTGTCTTTACCCAATTTGGTTCAAATCCTTTATACGGTTTCGTGCTCATACTTCTCTCTCCTTTGTACTCCATAATAAAATATTACTGGTGGCGATTACATCCACTCCCAAACCACAGACATTCTGCAAAACGATATCTCCGCGGCCTACCGGCGTTTTCACACATACACCGGCAATTTCTGCCATCACATCAAAAATACGCTCCTTCGGAATCTCTGCCGACACTCGCACCGGCAATACCGGCACATCCGCAAACGCGGTCTGCACAGTGGAACATATCGTACGCTTTGGCGCTGTCATTTCTGTCTTGGCAAAATCGATGCCTCTTTGACACCGATTCCCACTCACCGTGTAAGACATCCCGCTTCCGTCTTCCGCCGGATGACTCTCCACACGAAGTGGGCAGCCGTTCGGACAGACGATACATACAAACTCTGTTATATTTGACATTTCACTCTCCATCAGTCGGCACCTCCCTTCAGATGGAATATCACCTTGCTGTTCTCTTTCAATTCAAGCTTTGCGGTATCTAATACAAGCCGCTCCATCTCAGGCGGTTTTACTTGACGGTAATCTCTGCTAAAAACAGTTTTTCCATCGACATCTATCGTAAGTTTTGCCTGTTCTAAGCTCTGTCGGCTGCGGAAATAAAGCGTTACTTTGCCATCCTGCTCACCTGATGGCAACTGCTGTGGTACCAGATAGGCAAATCCTTCGTCCTTTTCTATAGATACCATTCTGCGAGTCTTGGCTTCTCCCTTACAGTAACGCGCTGCACTGGCACCGGCAAGTTCGCCGCTCTCTGACACATAATCAACCAAATCATTGACATGCAGTGCATTTCCACAGGAAAACACTCCCGGTACACTGGTCATAAAATTGGTATCGCAGACAGGTCCTTTGGTTGCCGGGTCGAGCTCAATTCCAAGCTGCTTTGCCACCTCGTTTTCCGGGATTAATCCAACAGACAAAATCAACGCATCACAATCGATTCTCTCTCTGCTTTCCGGCACGATTTTACCGTTTGCATCCACTGCCGCAACCTCTACTCCGGTTAAGCGTTCCTCCCCAAATACCCTTGTCACTGTATGGGACAAATGCAATGGAATGTCAAAGTCTTCCAGACATTGTCTGATATTACGCGACAATCCGGAAGGTTCCGGTTTCACTTCATACACACCTAAGACTTTTGCGCCCTCTAAGGTCAAGCGGCGCGCCATAATCAGTCCAATGTCTCCGCTGCCCAAAATCACACAGCGCTTTGTCACCATCTCTCCCATCAGGTTTACAAAGTGCTGCGCCGTCCCCGCTGTAAAGACTCCTGCCGGTCTTGTTCCATGAATAAAAACCTGCTTTGCCGTACGCTCCCTGCATCCGGTTGCCAGAATCAGTGACGTGCTCTCATAAGTATGTACCCCATGGCAATCCACAACCGTAATGAAAAACGTCTTTCCTTTTTTCTGAATGTCTGTCACAAATGCCTGGGTCAGGCAAGTGATATTTCGTCCCATACATTCCTCAATAAAACGCTCCGCGTATTCCGGCCCCGACAGCTTTTCGCCAAACCGTACCAGACCGAATCCGTCATGAATACACTGTTTTAAAATACCGCCTAACCTCGCTTCACGTTCTACAATCAGTACACTGGCGCCTTCTTTATCCGCGGCAATGGCAGCCGCCAGTCCTGCCGGTCCACCACCGATTACCACCACATCTAATCTTTCCATGTTTCCTCTCATTCTGTCGCTTCAAGCGGCTTTCCATTCTATTTTACTTGTTCTCTGGTCGGTCCAAAACTGATCACTGCATCTGCTCCTGCTTTTTTGACCTCTGATACCGGTACCTTGTCATGTTCACTGATGATTTTTGTTACCAGAGGCATACAAAAGCCGCCCTGACACCGTCCCATGCCCGGACGAAGTCTTTTTTTGATGCCATCCACCGTATGTACGGAAAATGGCGCATTCAACGCATCGAGAATCTCACCCTTACTGATTTCTTCACACCGGCAGACAATAATGCCGTAATCCGGATTCTCCCGAATCAGCTTTGCTCTCTCCTCCGGCGGCAATTCTCTTACTCTTGGAATCGCCTTCCGAACCGGGTCAAACTCAGGGTTCTTCTCCACCGCCTGCTGCTCCGACAGCATGGATACCGCCAACTCTGCCAGATCCAATGCCACTGCCGGTGCTGTGGTCAGTCCCGGTGACTGAATTCCAGCACAGTGAATCAGATTTTTTGTCTTTCTGCCTCTTTCTAATATAAAATCTTCCTCAAAAACAGGCGCCCGCACTCCGGTAAAGTAAGTAATAATGTCCTGCTTACGCAGCCCCTCTGCGGTATGCTGCTGTTTGGCAAAAACATTGTCGATTGATTCCTGACTGGTTGCAAAGTTCTCCTTCTCCCAGGTTTCCACTGCATCCGGTCCGGCAAGAATATTTCCGTCCACCGTATGCAACAATCCACCGCCTTTGGTGTGCCCTGCCGCGCCTGCCGGCTTGCGCAAGGTCTTAATCGAAGAAATGCTTTGTACCAGATGCCCTGCTCCCTTATCCAAAATAGAGTTCGTGCCCCTTCTCGGATGAATGGAATAAAAACGGTCCTGTGCCATTCGCGCTACATCTTCCGCAAATACACCTGCAGCGTTGATCACCAGCTTCGGATAAATACGTCCGCGGTTGGTCATTACACTTACAATCTTCCCGTTTTCCACCTGCATATCTGTAACTGCTGTATTTAATGATATTTTTGCTCCGTTATGCACCGCATTTTCTCCATAGGCAATCGTAAGCTCATACGGGCAGACACAGCCTGCGCTGGAATTATAAAGTGCAAATGCAAACTTCGGATTCAGTTCCGGCTCTGCCTCGCGCAACTTTTTCCTGCTCACAATCTTCGTATCCTTCACGCCACAAATATATTTTCTGTGACAGGCATACAAAAATATTGCCGGCAAAGTCAACCAGTCCGTAAATCCCACGTATTGTCCGCAACGCCGGAACGGCACTTCCAACTGGCTGCATACCTCCCCGTACATCTTGTTTCCGAGAAGAACGTAATGCTGCTTTAAGCTGCCTTTTCCTAAATCCACTCCGGGGTGAACCTCTCCGTCATTTCTCCCGGATGCATGGACCGCCAAGTCTGCCTCCTTATCAACTAACAGGATGTCCAGCTTCCATTTGGAAAGTTCTCTTGCGATGCTCGCCCCTGAGATACCTCCGCCTATAATCAAGACATCCGGACTGCATCCTTCTAAGGAAGTATCCTGTATCTTTGGCAAGCGCATAGTCGGCATCTCCACTCCATCCAGGACAATGTCATTCACCACATGAATGCGCTTATCCTTCTGCACGCACATATTGCACGCCTCTACGATATCCTGCCAACGCTCCAAATGACCGGACACAACCATGCAGTCATTCTCGAGCCGGGCACTCACCCGGCCCCCAAATTTCTCTCTTAATTTCTGATTCAAACGCTTCTCGTTCATATCACCCTCCATAAGTCGTCCGCACGACCGACTTCTTATGTTCACAGTACCAGATAATCTTATCAAAGTCAACCAGATTTTGTGCATTTCGTTTAGTTTCACTTATTTTTGCATCAAAATATAGACAAAGTGCACAAATTACTATATACTCAAAAAAAGAATATGTTTTTAAGGAGTAACATCATGGCAGCACCTCGTAAAGATAATGTAAAAGAATTGATTCTTGAAGCAACCGAAACACTTTTGCAGAACAAAAAAATTTCCGACATTTCTTTGGCTGAAATTGCCAAAACCGCCGGAATTTCTAAGGGAACCCTCTTTTATCATTATAAAAATAAAAATGATTTGATGATTGATTTGACTGATAAATATCTGGATTTACAGTACCATGATCTCATCACGTGGACGGAAGATGCCTCAAAAGATACCTCTTTGCATCGTCTGATTAAATATGTGTTAGAGCGCGATGTATCCACGGTAAATATGCGTCTGCATTTCTTCTATGATGCAATGCTTGGCAATGAGGATATCCGCGAAATGCTGCTTGCACGCTATCAGGAATTCGCCACCTTGATTGCGGGAAAGATTGCAGAGCGTACCGACAAAATCGATGCCGAATATCTTTCCTGGTTGATTCTGCTTCTCTCTGACGGTCTTTTCATTCACAAGATGCTGCACAACGAAGATATCAATATTGATGCTTTCATCAAACAGACTGCCGAACTTGGAAAGTTATTGTGAATACATCAGAATATCAAAAAGCTCGGAAGATTCATCTCATCGAATCTTCCGAGCTTTTTATTGCACCTTATCCGTCTCACATACTCTACAGTATTAATCATTCTCCGTAGCCAACTACGTCTCCAATAATAACCGCGACAATATTGCAGAAGTTATTAAGAATTCTTTTATTACGTGTAACTTTCTTGCAGCTTTCTCTAATTGATTTTAGACAGTAAGCAAATACTTTCGCAATGCACAGTCGCCGGGAACATATCGACGCAGCAAACTTTTTTGACCTCGTACCCCCTTGCCTGCAATACCTCCAAATCCCTTGCCAGACTGGTCGGCTTACAGGAGATGTATACCATCTGCGGTACGCCGTATCGGATAATCTTCTCCAACGCCTTTGGATGAATACCATCGCGCGGCGGATCAAGCACGATGTAATCCGGTTTTTCCTCGATGTCATCGATAACCTTTAACACATCACCTGCGATGAATTCACAGTTATCAAGTCCATTTAATTTTGCATTCTCTTTTGCTGCTTCTACCGCCTCCTCAATAATTTCAACCCCGATGACCTTCTTTGCTACCGGAGCAAGCATCTGTGCAATGGTTCCCGTACCGGAGTACAAGTCAAAGACTACCTTGCCGGAGTTCTTTTCCCCGGAAATATCCGTACCTGTTGCAGCATCCCAAGCCGTAAGCGCATCTCCGATGAACTCACGCGCTGTCGTATAAAGCACCTCTGCCCCCAGTGAATTTGTCTGAAAGAAGGAGAACGGTGTAATCTTAAAGCGAAGCCCCAAGAGTTCTTCATAAAAATAGTCTTGTCCAAACAGGATATCTGTCCCCTCATTCGTCACCGTATCTGCCACACTGTCATTTTTTGTGTGAAGAATACCTGTCATCTTCCCGACATAAGTTGCCGCCAACACTGCATCCTTCCACCCCTCAAGAAGCGTCGTCTCCCAGCCTTCTGTCGCTTCAGCATTCCATGCCGTTCCTGCTGCCGGAACCCAATCTTCCTGCGTCGTCGTCACAAGGTCTACCAATATCTCCCCCGTTTTTACCGCCTTGCGCACCAAAAGATGCCTCAGATAGCCGGTATGACGCAGCTTGTGGTAATACGGAACCTGCTTTTCCTTAAAATATGTAAGGGTCACATCAAGCACGGTACGAAAATCCTCATCCACAATCTGGCATTCCGGCACATTTACAATGTCGTAAAAGCTTCCCTTCTTGTGCATCCCGAGCGCCAGCGGTCCGCCCTTATATTCATCGCCAAAAGAAAATTCCATCTTATTACGATACCCCTTCTGACATGGACTCGCCTTAATCCCCAAGAACTCATAGTCGCGATTTTCCGGTACAATCACATCGTCAATTAATTTCTTTACCTGCTTTGCCTTTAGCGCAAGCTGCTCCTCGTACTGAAGGCTCTGATAAGTACAGCCCCCACAGATGCCCGCATGCACACAGCCCGGCTCCTTTAATTCCAGTGGAGACTTCTCCAATACCTCCAGCAATCGCCCCTCACACTTTCCTTTACGCACCTTATTGATTGCAACAGACACCTTCTGCCCTTCGATGCCGTTTTTTACAATAACCTGCTTTCCCTCTTCTGTCATAATAATTCCCTTATTCGGGAACTCCACGCGCTTAATTACGCCTTCCATAATCTGTCCTTTTTTCACACAAAACCTCCATATTTTGAGTCTTACAATATCTTTTCTATACAGTTAAAAAGAGGCTGCGATGTATGCAGCCCCTCTATTATCTGATTTCTATTATTCTTCCTCGGTTGTCTCCTCTGCCGGTGTCTCTGCCGGTTTCACTGGCTCATCATCCTCATCGTCCTCAAAGAAATCATCATCGAATTCGTCGTCGAACTCATCTTCAAAGTCATCCAGATAATCCGGTGCAAAGAAACGATAAACGCCATAGATTGCTGCTGCAACGGCAACAATAATACCTATGATTGCAAAGAGCCATACAACCTTGGAGGTCTTCTTTTCTTCTTCTTCTCTCTTGTTCAGAAGTTCGTTTAACTTGGTCATGTTGATTAAATCTTCCATCTTGTTCATTACACATCCTCCTGTTATTTATACGTTATAATTTTACAATCAGTTCCTTTATTTATTTATCAATTATATCATATGTTTCCCATTTCGCCTACATAAATTCGCAATTTTATATATTTTTTAACTTCGCAAAAGAGGCAAACATCTTCTTTGTGCCGGCTGTATCAAAGTCCACTGTCACCTCAAAGTCTCTTCCGCCTTCAATGATGCCGGTAACTGTACCGTTACCGAACTTCATATGTGCGACACGGTCTCCCACACCATAGCTTAAACTTCCCTTGGCTGTACTCGCTGAAGCAAAAGCTTTTGCCTGCATACTCTGTCCGGAAGGCTGTTTTCGCATACTGGGAATCTTGGCACGCACTGCTGCCTGCTCACGCTCTCTGCGCTCCAGATACGCCGGTTGTCGCATCTCTCCTGCAAGCAGCTCAGACGGAATTTCCTTTACAAAACGCGACACTTTATTGTACTGCGTCTCGCCGCGAATCATACGTTGTCTCGCACAGGTAATTGTAAGTTCCTTCATCGCCCGCGTGATTCCGACATAAGCCAGGCGACGTTCCTCTTCGAGTTCCTCACTTGAATTATCCGAAGTAATTGACATATAGCTTGGAAAAAGTCCGTCCTCCATACCTGCCAGGTATACTTTCGGGAACTCCAAGCCCTTCGCACTATGTAAGGTCATAAGTACAACGTACTCATTACCCTCCTCCAGATTATCAATATCCGCTACCAGCGCAACCTCCTCTAGGAATCCGCTCAGCGTCGGCTGCTCCTCGCCTTCCTCATAAGCCACAACCTTGCTCAAAAGTTCGTCAATATTCTCGATACGTGCCTGTGCCTCATCCGTTCCATCAGCTTCCAATTCCTTGACATAACCGGTCTCCTCAATGACCTCGCGTAAAAGCTCTGACACGCCGATATACGGCAGTTTGCTTCGCATTGTCTGGATAAAATTCACAAACGGCTTGATTTTCGCTGCCGCTTTCCCCATGGCCGGAATCTCTTCCGCCTGCTTTAGTGCATCATAAAAGCTGATGTCGTACGCCTCCGCATAATCAGACACGCGGTTTAATGTCGTGGCACCAATACCTCGTTTTGGCACATTAATAATACGGCGCACCGCAAGGTCATCCCTTGCATTATCAATCGTCTTTAAGTAAGCCAGTAAATCCTTGACCTCTTTTCGCGCATAGAAGTTCACACCACCAACAATCTTATATGGAATATTGGAAACAATAAAACGCTCCTCAAACAAACGTGACTGCGCATTCGTACGGTAAAGTACAGCATAATCTCCATAGCGATATCTGCCCTCACGCATTCCTGCCAAGATATCTCTTGTAACATAATCCGCTTCCTCATAAGCCGTATCAAACTGTTCAAAGTCAATCTTCTCGCCCACATCATTCGCGGTCCAGAGTGACTTTCTCTTTCTGTCGACATTGTTCGCAATCACACCGTTTGCCGCGTCTAAGATGGTCTGCGTCGAGCGGTAATTCTGCTCCAGCTTGATTGTCACAGCATCCGGAAAATGCTTCTCAAAATTCAGAATATTATAAATATTGGCACCGCGAAACTTATAAATCGACTGATCATCATCACCCACCACACAAAGATTCTTATACTTTCCTGCCAACAAGCGGATTAATTGGAACTGTGCTGTGTTCGTATCCTGATACTCATCAACCATGATATACCGGAAACGCTCCTGATAATATGCAAGCACCTCCGGGTCTGATTGTAACAGCTCCACGGTCTTTACAATCAAATCATCAAAATCAAGCGCATTATTCTTGCGCAGTACATCCTGATACTCTCTGTATACTTGTGCCTGCTTGCGCTTTCCAAAGTCGCTGGCGCTCGCTGCCCGCAGCGCAAACTCATTCGGAGAGATCAGTTCATCTTTCGCAGAGGAAATCGCTGCCAAAAGGCTGCGTTCCTTATATATCTTGGTATCGATATCCAGACGCTTGCAGATTTCCTTCATCACAGCCTTGGAATCATCGGCATCATAAATCGTAAAATTCGTATCATATCCAATGCGGTCAATATGGCGCCTTAAAATGCGCACACAAGTCGAATGGAACGTAGATACCCAGATGCTCTCGGAACCGTATCCCACCATAGCATCAATTCGTTCTCGCATCTCGCCTGCTGCCTTGTTCGTAAAGGTAATCGCCATGATATTGTACGGGTTGACTCCCATCTCCTCAATAAGGTAGGCTGTACGGTGTGTAAGCACACGGGTCTTACCTGAGCCGGCACCCGCCAGAATTAGAACCGGTCCCTCTGTCGTCGTCACTCCAAGCCTCTGCTGTTCATTCAATGTATCATAAATACTCATAAAATCCTGTCCTTTTCCTTTGATGAGTTTTAGTATAACATACTTTTCTCTCTATTTCGATAGAAAACAGAACATATTTTCTTGTTTTTCCAAATATTTATCTCTTGTCATCTGGTTTTGAAAACTATATAATATGATAAGAGGTGACAGAATATGGATACAAATACGAAGCAATTCCTTAGTGAACTCTTAGAAAGCTTAAAGAAAATCGATTATGTCAAACCGGAAGATATTCCGAACATCGATTTATATATGGATCAGATTACAACCTTTATGGATTCACAGCTTGCAGATTTCAAGCGTCATGAAGACGATAAGATTCTGACGAAGACCATGATTAATAATTATGCAAAAAATGATCTGCTCCCACCTCCGGAGAAGAAAAAGTACAGCAAAGAACATGTCCTGACACTGATTTTTATTTACTATTTCAAAAGCATCTTAAGTATCAGCGATATCCAGAGCATCTTAAACCCAATTACGGACAAGTACTTTGGCAAAACCGGCGAGAGCAATTACAGTTTAGAGGATATTTATAAGGAAGTATTTGGGTTAGAGCACGAGGAGACTCTCAACGTCATGAAAGACATTACGAAAAAGTTTACCACTGCTCAGCGGACTTTCCCGAATGCTTCTGGGGAGGACGCAGAGCTTTTGCGAACCTTTAGCTTTATCTGTATGTTAAGCTATGATGTGTACGTGAAAAAAGCCTTGATTGAGAAAATGCTTGACCGTGCAACTGTCAAGCAGGATGACACCAACGAAAAACGTAAGAAAAAATAATAAACAGCCGTATGAAATATCATACGGCTGTCACTATATCTACTCCTTGTCGGAATCCGTGTTCTGCATTCTGGCAAATACCATATCATATCCATCATTGCCATAATTGAGAGAACGGTTCACACGGCTGATTGTCGCTGTGGATGCGCCGGTCTTCTCTGCGATATCCAGATATGTTTTCTGGTCACGAAGCATCTTGGCAACTTCAAATCGCTGCGATAAAGAAAGTAACTCATTCACAGTACAGACATCCTCAAAAAAAGTATAACACTCTTCTCTATTCTGCAGGCTTAAGATTGCATCAAAAAGATGATCGACTGCCTCTGTCCTAAGTTTCTTACTCATAGTTCTTCTCCTTTTTTGTTTTAACTCTCCTTTTATTTTAGCATATTAAAGTTTTAAAGTAAATACCATTTTAACGCTTTATACACTTAAAATCTAAAGTTATAGTGTGCCGCAAGATGCCTTGCATTCAATGCGCACGATTGATATAATAATAAAAATATCAAAAAAAAGCAAGAACTTTATTTAATATTTACCATAACCGGAGATTATATACTATGAGAAAAATCGGAAACTTCTTTTTAGCCTTTGTACCAATTCTTTTAGCAACCGCAATTCAATATCTCGCTGTCTTCTTTGCAATGGGCATATCTACCTTGATTGAAGGCACTTGGTATACCTTCTCAGGGACTGCGGATTTCTATACCATTTTTGACGATTTAGGTTATCTGTGGATGACTTCTCGCTTTAACACTTACATTATGATAATCTATGCTGCTATGACAATCATCGTGTTTGGTCTGTGGTACTATATGCGCTACGAGGGCAACTATCTGCCGAATCTGCGCCACACATTCCACCCGCTTACGATCCTCGGTGTTGTCATGCTGACTCCCGGCATGCAGTACCTGTCTACCTATATCGTCAGCTTCACCGCTTCGCTTTTTCCAAAGTGGTTAGAACAGTACGAAAAACTGATGGAAGGTGCCGGATTTGATGAAGCTCTGACTCTCGGCATGTTCCTATACTCAGTTATCTTTGCACCATTTTCCGAGGAACTTATCTTCCGCGGAGTGACAATGCACCAGGCACGAAAAGCTTTACCGTTCTGGGCGGCTAATCTGATGCAGGCTGCGCTCTTTGGCATATTCCATATGAACATGATACAGGGAATCTATGCTTTCTTCCTAGGTCTCATTTTAGGATATATCTGTGAACGTGGCGGCAGTATCTATCACGCAATCCTGTTGCATGTGCTCTTTAACTTCTGGGCGGCAGTCATCAGCCAGTTTATCACATTTGGCGATTCCGCTTTCGCGTTCTTATTCTGGCTCTTCTTTGGTGTAGCCATGACCATCTGTGGCATAACGGTCTTTACCTTAGGCGCAAAAAAATGCAGTCTTGCCGCTACATCCGGTATATCACCGGATAACACGGACAACGACTGCACTCCAAATGCTACAAATGCGTAAGATATGTTTCTAAGAATCTAATCAGCGTTTCCATCTCTGTCTGCGTACCGATACTGATACGCAGATAATTATCAATGCGCTCCTTTGAAAAATATCGGACATAGATATTTTCTTTTCGCAATGCTTCAAAAATCTCACGTGCCGGAACTGTCTCATGTGTCGCAAAAATAAAATTGCTTTTAGAATCCCCAAATGAAAATCCTAATCTCTTAAGTTCCTGCTTCGTCCATTCTCTCGTTGCAATTATTTTCGCCCTCGTCTCCTCAAAATATTCCTTATCACGCATTGCCTCCACGCCAAGCGCCAATGCTGTCTGATTCATGGTGTAGGAATTGAATGAGTATTTCACATCGTTGATATAGCGGATGAGTTTTGGATTGCCCATCGCATAACCGATACGCATGCCTGCCATGGAACGTGACTTTGAAAACGTCTGTACCACCAAAAGATTGTCATACCTTTCGATAAGCGGTAACGCAGATACTCCGCCAAAATCAATATACGCTTCATCCACAACCACAATAACGTCGCGATTATGTGCCACAATATCCTCAATCTCGGACAACTCCATCAAGATTCCCGTAGGTGCATTGGGATTTGGAAAAATGACGCCACCATTCTCTCCATAGTAATCCTCTTTTTTGATTTTAAACTTCTCATCTAGCGGCTTCGTCTCGTACGGAATCCGAAGCATATCTGCCCATACATCATAAAAAGAGTATGTAATATCCGGAAATACAATCGGCTTTTTGTCATTAAAAAAGGTCAAAAATATCATCGCAAGCACATCATCCGACCCCACACCTACAAACACCTGGCTACTATCCAGTCCGTAATATTCTGCGATTGCATCTACAAGCACCTTACAGGTCGGCTCCGGGTAAAGACGAAGTCTATCCACATCAAAGCCGGCAAGCAGCTTTGCCACCCCCGGTGCAGGCGGATAAGGATTCTCGTTTGTATTCAACTTAATCATCTTCGCTTCATTCGGTTGCTCTCCCGGTACATACGGCACTACTTTTCTCACATAAGATTCCCAGCCCATCTTCGCTCTCCTTACTGCTCTCTTAATCTATCCTACTTCTCACTCCGGTCCGCGCAAGCTTCCCAGCTTTCTGCCTTCTCGGCTTTAGTCCACACAAACTTCCCGGCTTTCTCGTCCTACCTGTATGTCTCAGCCAGCTTTGCAAATGCCGCCAGCGATTTTTTTACCGTCTCATGAGAAACACAGTATGCCAGTCTGACATAGCCCGGACATCCGAATGCACTGCCCTTAACCATTAAAATATTATACTTCTTTCCTTCATTTACAAAATCTTCCTCATTTACCACCGGAGACTTCACCCACAGATAAAATGCCCCTTCCGGCTTAATGCAGGTAAATCCAAGCTTTGTAAGTCCTTCGTAAAGCATCACACGATTCTCATCATAAAATGCCACATCCGTCTTCTCATCAAGACATCTCGCCACCGCCTTCTGAATCAGGGACGGTGCATTGACAAACCCCAGTGTACGGTTCGAAATCTCGATACCACGAATTAAGTCCTCCGCATCAGAAGCCTCGTTCGGTACAACTACATAGCCGATACGCTCTCCCGGCAGGGATAAGGATTTACTAAAGGAATATCCCACCAATGTATTTTTATAATATTTCGTCAAAAAGTCTTCCAGATTGCCGTCATATACAAGTTCACGATACGGTTCATCGGAAATCAGATAGATATCTGTACCGTATTCCTGCTGTTTGCGCTCTAAAATCTCGGCAATCTTCTTCATCGTCTCCGGTTTATAGATAACACCTGTCGGGTTGTTCGGTGTATTTACAATTAGAGCCTTCGTCTTAGACGTAATCTTCGCTTCAAAATCTGTCAAATCCGGTTGGAAGTCTGCCTCATTTGGCTGTACAGTCACCAGCTCGGCATCAAAATTTGCCGCATACTGGCGATACTCTCCAAAAAAAGGGGCAAATACAATCACCTCATCGCCCGGGTCTAAGATGGTCTTAAAGATAATATTTAATCCGCCTGCCGCTCCGACTGTCATAATAATATTGTGCGCATCAAATCCGGTGCCAAAACGCTTATTCAAATTCTCTGCGATTTCCTGACGCACCTCACTGTATCCGGCATTCTCCATGTATCCGTGAAGTTCTAACGAGCCTCCCTCTATGGCATCACTCTCGTCTAACAATGCACGTATGGCATCGTTCAATGCCGCCGGTGCCGGTGTCGCGGGATTGCCCAGCGAAAAGTCATAGACATTCTCTGCGCCATACTTTTCTGCCATCGCCTTGCCCTCTACAAACATTGCCCGAATTGCAGAATTTCCCAATAATGCTTTCTGAATTCTTTTGGAAACCATATAAAACCTCTTTTCCGGCAACAGCCCATCTTTCCTGCGCGTCGCCACATATCCATTCTTATACTTTACCAAATTACCACGTGAAAGTAAATGATATTTTTTATTTTCCAATACATTATAATACAAATTTCGATACCGGGAAACAAAAACAAGAAATCTGCCTGAAGTTTTCTCACACAAAAAACAGAGGGCTTTACATAAGCCCCCTGTTTTTCTATCGGTTCACATATTCTACAAATCGTAAGAACGCTGCGCGTCCCTCCTCGTTGCACTTATACACACCGGCATCCTCAAGTACTTCCATGAACACCAGACCAATCTCCGTCTGCACAATCTCATGAAGTTTCTCCGGCGTAATCTCTCCTTCGAGACCACTTCCCGCCGTAAATCCATATTTCGGCAGGAACTCTTCCACCCAGTCCGCATGTTTTGAGAGCACTTCGTCGTTCCGAATTGCCGCACCGTCAAGAAGTGCCTGCTCCAATGCTGCCATCTCGTCCTTAAGCCGTGCCGGAAGAACCGCAAGACCCATAACCTCAATCAGCCCGATATTCTCTTTCTTGATGTGATGAAGCCTTGCATGAGGATGATAAACGCCAAGCGGATGCTCCTCCGTCGTAATGTTGTTGCGAAGCACGAGGTCAAGCTCATAGTCCTCGCCGCGGCGTCTTGCAATCGGGGTAATCGTATTGTGCGGCTCACCGTCCGTCTCTGCCAGTACAAATGCCGCTTCATCCGTGTAACCTCTCCATGCAAGCAATATCTTATCTGCAAGCTCGATTAAACGCTCCTTATCCTTCGCACTGATACGAATCACGGACATCGGCCATTTTACAATACCCGCCTTTACATCCCCAAACCCTGCAAAAGAAATCTCTTTTTCTATCGGGGCTTTTGCCATTGCAAACTCATAATGTCCGCCCTGGAAATGGTCGTGACTTAAGATAGAACCGCCGACAATCGGCAAATCAGCATTCGAGCCGACAAAATAGTGTGGAAACTGTGTCACAAAATCAAGCAGCTTGCCAAATGTCGCACGCTCGATTTTCATCGGCGTATGCTCCCCGTTAAAAATAATGCAATGCTCGTTGTAATATACATATGGAGAATACTGGAAAAACCAGTCGCTGTTATTAATCGTCACCGGAATAATTCTGTGGTTCTGTCTTGCCGGATGATTAATACGTCCCGCATAACCCTCGTTCTCCTTACACAACAGGCATTTCGGATAACCGCTCTGCTTTGCAAGCTTCGCTGCCGCAATCGCCTTTGGATCCTTTTCCGGTTTGGAAAGGTTGATGGTAATATCAAGCGTTCCGTACTCGGTATCCGCCGTCCACTTTACATCCTTTTTGATACGGTATCTGCGAATGTAATCACTGTCACAGCTCAACTTATAGAAATAATCGGTTGCCGCCTGCGGGGACTCCTCCTCATATAAATGGTTAAAGGTACGAATCACTTCGCTCGGTCTTGGCATTAGCATACTCATAATTTTCGTATCAAACAAATCACGGTATGTAATCGTATTCTCCGGCATCAGCCCGTGTTCTGCCGCATAGTCAAGCATCTCGGCAAGGATTCCCTCCAACGCCTCCTTGACCTGTTCCTGTGTCATACGAGGCTTCTTCGCATGCGCCACAAGCACTTCGTCCTCCAGTTCTTCTAACTGAAATAACTCGAGCAGACGGTTTACGGTATAGCGCTCATCCTCCGGCGCCACCAATCCAGTCGCAAGTCCATACTCTGTCAATTCCAAAATACGTTCCTGTATCATCATCTTTCACTCCTTACGCAAGCTTTACCGGGCCATCGCCAATCTCTACCACATAGAAATCTGCTGCATAGCCAATCTTATCCTTGTAAGCAGAACCAACTTTTTCAATGAAGGTATCGACTGCCTCGTCTTTTACAATGCTGACTGTACAGCCACCGAAGCCTGCACCGGTCATACGAGAACCGATGACACCGTCAATCTTCCAGGCTTCCTCTACCAGCGTATCAAGTTCAACACCTGTTACCTCATAATCATCGCGCAGAGAAACATGAGAGGCATTCATCAGTTCACCGAACAGCTTCACATCGTTGTTCTGTAATGCCGCAACCGCCTTAATCGTTCTCTGATTCTCATAGACTGCATGCTTTGCACGCTTTCTGCAAATATCACTCTTGATGGCATCCTTGTGCTGCTCAAATTGCTCTTCGGTCAAATCTCCGAGTGTCTGAATGTCAATAACTTCCTTTATCTCTGCAAGTGCAGTTTCGCATTCGCTACGTCTCTCATTGTACTTAGAATCACCGAGTCCGCGCTTTTTGTTGCTGCAGGAAATTACAATCTTTGCGTTTTCGAGCTTGATTGGCGCATACTCATATTTCAAAGTTGCTGTGTCTAAGAAGATTGCATGACCTGCCTTGCCCATCGCAATCGCAAACTGATCCATGATGCCGCAGTTGACACCGTTAAACTTATTCTCGGAGTACTGACCGATGAGTGCCAAATCCTGATTGGTCACATCAAATCCAAACATATCTCTCAAGATAAATCCGGTCAGCACCTCAACGGATGCGGAAGAAGAAAGTCCGGAACCGTTTGGAATATTGCCGAACAGTACCAAATCCATGCCCAGTTCTACCTTCATCCCCTTCTCTCCGAACGCCCACATTACGCCCTTCGGATAATTAGTCCAATCTGCCTCTTTCTCCGGCTTTAAGCCTTCCACAGAGGACTCTAACACACCAAGCTCCTCGAAGTTCATGGAATAAAAGCGAAGCTTCTTGTCCTCTCTTTTTCTGGCAACGCCATAGGTACCAATCGTAAGCGCGCATGGAAATACATGGCCACCATTGTAATCGGTATGCTCACCGATCATATTGACACGTCCCGGTGCAAAATAGACACCGATTTCTCCCTCGTCTCCAAACAATTCTTTAAACTTTGCAAGTACCTCTTCCCAAATCATATGATTTCCTCCTGTACATCATTTTTCTATTCTTTTTATTCGCCTACACTTCTGCACCATTCGCGCCGCAGGAGCGCAGGATAGTGCTAAAATTCTCTTGATAATAACATTATAACGCATGATTTCTGCTTTGCAATGCCTGGCAGATAAACTGCAACAAAGTTAAGAAAACATGCAACAAAATTACATGTTTTCATATCTTTTAAAAAAAGAGGGAGCACTTTGGCATCCCTCTTTTTCAAAATAATTATTCCGCCTTAAAATCCCTAATTAGCTTCCACGTCGGCAATGCATTCCCGTCATAATCAAACAGTGCCTGATTCGCCCACTCGTTGCCACATGGACCCGGGTCCTCGATATACTTAAGCGATGCCGGGGTTGCCCATCCGGAGCCTTTCACCGGAATCCATGCCGGTTCCCAATAGAAAAAGCCCCTGCCCTTGTTTCCCTTGATATGACTGATGCGATACAGGAAATCCTGCATGAAATCATACTGTCCCTGCTTTGTCATCGGATACTCGATTTTCTCCACCAAAGCCGGGCGGGTCGCATAACCCTTGCGTTCCTCATCGGAAAGCTGCTCGTAATCTTTGTAGTCCTCCATCGTATATCCCATGGATACCTCTGCCACAATCAGCTCCTTGCCGTAACGCTCTGCAATATCGTTCATGTTGTCCTCAAGCATCTGAAGTGAGCCATGCCAGAACGGATAGTAGGAAAGTCCAATGATTTCAAATTCCTCTCCACGCTTCGTAAAATTGTCAAACCACTCACGGTACAGAGCATTGTTACCGCCGTTGTCCAAGTGAATCATAATCGGAATTCTGTCGGCTTCATCACAATGCACTGCATCTTCACTGCGACCCTCTTCGTCCGCCGTGCGAACCGCACGAATCCCTGCATTGACAAACTTCGCAATGTTGTCATAGTTTGGCACTTTCCCCTCCGGCCAGAGCAAGCCGTTAGACAGTTCATTGCCGACCTGCACCATTGTGATGTTTACGCCCTCATCCAGAAACGTGTGCATCGTTGCAAGTGTATAGTCATAGACTGCCTGCTCTAGCTCTGCCACACCATAGGACGCCCAAGCCTTTGGTTTAAACTGCTTTCCCGGGTCTGCCCAGAAATCGCTGTAGTGGAAGTTTAAGAGTACGCCAAAGCCTGCCTCTGTCACCTTCTTCGCGATAGCAAGTGAAGTCTTAAGGTCATTTTCCCCTGCACCATAAGACTCGCCGTTTTCTGACCATGGGTCATTCCACAAACGGATACGGATGGTATCGACATCATACTTTTTCATGATGTCTAAAATATCCATCTCTTCTCCTTCATCATAATACTTTGCGCCACATTTCTCTAACTCCAACAATGTGGACAAATCCATTCCTTTTACAAACTTCATTATTTTTCTCCAACTGTTTCTATTTATTTCTGCATGTACCGCCCTCTGTGACGGCACATGCAAGCTTCAAATTTTCAAATACCGCGGAAACGGAACGTAAACTCTAACGGCTTTGTCACATCGATATGATACTCCGGATGTACCAGAGAACCCCAACTGTCGTCTCCGCCGACACCCATCTGTGCGAGTGCCACGCGCACTACCGTGTAGTGTACCTGTGACAATTCATACGGATGCATCGCATGTTCCATCTCATGTGGCGTATACGGAAGTGCTGAGAAGGATAAGTTCTCACCCTCAAAAAGCAATCCTCTGCCACATGCATCCGTTACCTTAGCGTAGCGGACTCCCATCTTGTTGCCACACTCCTGCGGCACAAGGTACTGTGCCATGTTATCTGCCACGCGATTTTTATAGATACCAAGCTTCGCCCCATGTTTTCTGTCCGCATAGGTTTCCTCCGGTCCAAGTCCGTACCACTCCAAACGGTCATAGTCGGCATTCATTTTGAACATCATACCAAACTCCGGCATGTCACCAAGCTCTACTACAGGCTCATAGCGCAGTGTTGTCTCCACGCTTCCGTCACCTGTCACCTTGTAGGTAACGCTGCAGGAGCTCTTTGGAGTCGTCGGCAAATCATAATTATATGTAATCGCCACCGCCTGTTCGCTCTCTTGCACTACCGGGTCCGCATAATTGAACATTCCGTCGCTGCCAATACCTGCATAAAGGCTGGCTATCTTCCACTGTGCCATTCTTCCCTGCATACGGTTTCCACAGTCATTGTCCAACGGTGCTCTCCAGAAGTTCGGCATCGGAATCTTCTCAAGCATTTCCTGTCCCTCATAGCGATAGGACACCAAACCACGGCTGTTATATGAGAAAAGTACCTCAAACCCCTCTCCCTTAACGCCGAGATTGCATTTGCCGTGAATCACACGTATCGGCTTTTTATCTACCGCAGCTTCTTTGCGAATCACCGGATACACCTTCTGTCCGAAAGCGACCTCATGACCTGCGCTTGCCCAGAGCATATCTGTCTTCAGTCGGAAGGAAACCGTCAATGCATACTCTGCTCCCGGCTCACTGCCGCCTGCTGCCGCTAACAATTCCGCTACAAATTCGCCAAACTCCTTTAGCTGATAGGTCTGCTTTGCAAGCGGTGCCACGGAAATCGTCACCTTTTTCTCCCGAATACATTTTCCGTTCTTCTGCAAAAGCAGATATGCATCATAATTCGATGTATCTGTAAACAAATTTTTATTGATTACCGTAAACGCATCGCCGGTCTCAGAAAAATCTACGCTGATATTCTGATAATTGAACTTCACTTCCTGCATCTTTGGCGAAGGCGCCCTATCCTTCGCATAGCAGATACCGTTACCGCTGAAATTGTAGTCTGTCGGACGCTCTAAAAAGTCTCCGCCATATGCCTGAAACTCTCTGCCATAGCGGTCTTTCTTTAAAATAGACTGGTCAATGTAGTCCCAGATAAATCCGCCCTGATAACGCGGCTCGGTATCGGTCAAATCCGTATACTTGTGCATGGCACCGCAGGAATTTCCCATCGCATGGGTATATTCACAGCAAATAAACGGCTTCTCTTTCTGCTCTGCGAGATTCTTCTTGATGCGCTCTACCGGCGGATACATCTGGCTTTCCATATCGCTGGAACCGTTGTAGCGTCTGTCATTGTAAACACCCTCGTAGTGTACAAGCCGATCCGGATCAAGTGCACGGAATTTCTCTGACATTTCAAAAATTACTTTTCCGCCATAAGACTCGTTACCGCAGGACCAAATCAGAATTGCCGGATGATTCTTATCCCGCTGATAGCATGTATTCACGCGATCAAGCATGCGCGCAGTCCATTTTTCATTATCGCCCGGCACAATGGTTTCCTCGGTACCGCCGTTGCGAAGTGCTGCCACATCCCATGTCCCGTGAGACTCCAGATTGTTCTCCGCAATCATGTAAATTCCATAGCGGTCACAAAGTTCATAGATACCGGAACTGTTCGGATAATGACTGGTGCGAATCGCATTGATATTGTTCTGTTTCATCGTCACGATGTCGGTAAGCGTCTCCTCCATGCTCACGACACGACCGGTCAGACAACTGAACTCATGGCGATTGACGCCCTTAAACACGATGCGTTTGCCATTTAAGCACATCAGTCCGTCCTTCATTTCAAATCTGCGGAAACCGATGCGCTGGGAAGTAACCTCCAAAAGCTCTCCTGTCCCATCATACACTTCCAGTTCCAATTCATATAAGTATGGTTCTTCGGCACTCCAGAGCTTCGGTGCCGCTAACGAATAAGAAAACTCACTCTGTGCCCTCAGCGTCTCTTCTTTTTCCAGCACAGCTTTTCCTGTAACGCACTCTCCACCTGCCGTAGCAGCGGTTTCGTGCACTGCACTGTCCTGACATCCGATTTCAAGCAGACGCAACTTTATTTTTCCTTCCTGCGGCGCCTCATTTCTCTCTAATGCAGTGCGAATCGTAAGATTTAGCTCAGCATTCTTTAAATCCTCTGCCACAAGCGGGCGCACCTTTATGTCCCAGATATGTACCTTCGGTATCGTATAGAGATAAACACTGCGGAATAATCCGGAAAAACGGTAGAAGTCCTGTTCCTCACACCAGCTTCCGATGGTCCACTTGAACACCTGCACTGCAAGCTTGTTCTCTCCCGGCTTCACATATGGGGTAAGTTCAAATTCAGATGGTGTGAAGGAATCCTCCGCAAACCCCACATACTGACCATTCAACCACACAACCAGTCCGCTCTCCGCCCCTTGGAAAGAAACAAAAAGGCGCTCTCCCATAAAATATTCCGGCAACGTAAAATATTTTACATAGCTTGCCACCGGATTAAACTCACGCGGCATCTCTTCTGTCCAGATTTCTTCTCTGCCATCCCAGGGATACTGCGTATTCACATATTGCGGAGCATCGTAGCCCTCCATCTGAATATGTGCCGGCACACGAATATCCCCCCAGCTCTTGCAGTCATATGATTCCTGCTCAAATCCCGGAATCGTCTGTTCATAATTTCTCGCATAATGAAACTTCCACGTTCCATCCAAAAACAAGCGAAAACTACTCTTTTTTCCCAACACATCCGGTAGCACGGCATACCTCTCCCTTGCTTCCTCCCAATTTTTGTAACAAACATGGTCGGAATGCGCCGTCATACGGTTTTCCATAAAAAGCTCCGGATTCCCCAACTTCGTCACTTCAAATTTGTTCATCGCCACTACCCCCATATTGTAGATTCTTGATAAATCTATTATATATTCAAAAATGCGCGTTTTGTGCAAATATCTAGCTACAAAACGCGCATTTTCAATCATTACCAGCCTTTTCGTGCAGAAATATTATAATTGAGCAATTTCCGCTCATAATTCTTAGGATTAATTTTCCACTGGTATGGCGACGTATTTAAAATCTTTTTGAAATTGCGGTTGAACGTAGATGTCGTCGCAAATCCAACCTTTTGCGCAACAATATCCATGGAATCATTGGTCTTCTTCATCAGGTCACACGCTTTTTGAACACGCACTAAATTAATATAATCCACCGGCGACATATTCATGCACGCTTCGAATATCCTTCTAAAATGCGTCTCGCTCATATGACAAACCTGCGCCAGTTCCTCTACGCGGATGGAATGTGTGTATTCCATACGAACATAGTCAAGCGCCTCTGCAATCTGCGCCAAACCAGAGTTTTTTCTACCCCGGTTTTCCTGCTCATTTCTGCGCTCATTCTGCTCATTCATCCGCACTATTTCTGTGACCAGTGCAAACAGAAGTCCCTTTACACTATCCGTATAGTAAGATCGCCTCCCACGCATCTCTTCCATAATCATCTTCACAAGCAATGCAATATTACGGTTTTCCCACTCGTGCACAAAAAGCGCCTTGCGGTTAATCTTCTCAAGTATTTCTCTCTGTAAAAGCTCATTATCCGGATACATTTCATTAACCATCTGTATCGGATCAAAAAACAGATACTCCCAAAAAGACGGTCCTTCTTTCGCATTACTTATCGTAACATGCGGATAATTGTGTGGTATGATGCTCACCATTGCAGACTGGTATGGGAGTTTTTCCTCATCAAGGACAAGTTCTCCCGTTCCACTTCTGCACACTCCGATTTCCATCAGATTATGAAAGTGAAGATTGACCTCATCATGGCCGTAGTCACGAATCCAGTTCTCCCCCAGGAGCGCCAGCACATATTCATTTTGTGGTATTTCGTAAAAACGGAGTTCGATAGTATCTTTCTTCTTTTTTCCCATAAAAATCTTCCTTAATCGAAGTCAAACTTATCAAATCTTTTTGCCATCGCACGATAGCGGAAACGAATCATCTCGTTTTTCTCCAGTACATCCTCCTCCGTACCGGTATACTGGCAGCGGAGACAATAGTACTCTCCTTTTTCTTTATCAAAGAACATATCGATGTCTAAGTCACGCATGAAGCAGGACGGACATCTATAATTTAATTTGCCTTTTCCAGATTGAGCCATGTCGCAAATACCTCCTTATCAGCCATCATCTTCTTGTATCCTAATGTGAACATTGGAGAGAATGCATACCCCTCTCTGATGTATCCTTCTGCATCTGCTGCCGTAGCAGTCATAGATACTTTTGTTTCAATCGCCGGAATCACAGCGCTTACCTCATCAGCTCCCATAACCGCAGCCTCACGGCACTTGTATTCATAACTGATGGTCTCTGTCTCGCTTCCTTTTGCAGCCTTTAAGGTAATTCCTGTCATATCCTCCGGATATTCGGTCGTTCCGTAGCATGCAACCATATATTCGTTAATTTCAACCTTTGCAGTCGGGTCGCTCATCTCTAAGATTTCACGCTCAATACGAATGTTACCGCTTCCCTCCTCAAAGTATTCCTTGGTCTGAAGCTTTACCGTCAGCCCGTCGAATTCGATATCTACCGGATCAAGTGTCAGCACTCTTGTCACCTTGCCGGAAGCGTCCTTCTCCTCAGAGAAGTGTGCCTTTGTACGGCATAAACAGAGGTCTACTTCCTCGCCGTTATAGCATACTTTCGCGCTTCTTACGGTACCCTCACCTGCATAGTGTGTGAAGTAACCTGCGCGGTATTTCTCCTGAATCAGGAACGGATAAGATGCATCCTGTACATGCTTCGTGCCGATACCGACTTCCCACTTCAATTTTGCCGCATACGGACGAAGGTCAACGATTGCTCCACCCTGATCCATGTTCACACATGCTCTCATGTATGGGTCACAATACCAGAATACCTGCTTGTCTGAACCGTACAGGATATCTCTCCAAAGAGCACATTCCGGTTCTGTATAGTGCTTCTTTTCACGATAGTAATCAGCGAACTCAGACATTGTCATATCAACAAGCTTGCCTTCTTTTTTCAGCTTACCATAGTAAGCGCAACCATCCTCATAGGATTTTAAGAGCAGCTCATAAGGAGCCTCCCAACGTCCCATCTTATTCATCCAGCCCGGTCCGACAAACATCATATTATATGCATAGCCGTTGTTGTATTTTGCAAGATCACGATACTGGTCAATCAAGTTGTAAAGATATGGATACTCCCATGTCTTGGAATCGTAAATCATACCACGCAATACGTTCTGCGGATGTGTTCCGAAGTTAGAGCCATTTCCGTCATAGCATGCAATCAGGTCACGTGACAGATGTGGAATTGCAACAATTCCGCTGTCTTCTGCCTCATTTGCTGCCGGTGCATGGGTATTCTGTTTAGAAGGAATCCACGGCGCCCATGGGCCTCCATCAAACAATGTGTACCAGGAATTGTTACAGGTATGGTAAGCTTTTGGTCCTTCCTCCCAGCAGGTAGCAACGGCGCATTTCACCATTGGATATTTCTCTTTAATATAGTTGGTGAGTTCTGCATCCATGTAGTAAGAGCCGGTAGACTCCGGGTAGAATCCAAATCTCTCATGGAATTTTTCAAATACATCATTTACAATTTCCTTTTTATCTTCCATAGAGAACATCCAGATACAAAAATCCTTGGTGTTGTATTTCTCACGGAACTCTTTACATGGAAGTCCAAGCAGAGACAACGCGATTTCATCGCCGTATTTCTCATGATGCTCTTTTGCAAGTGCTACCGCCTCGTCGTTAAATAGGCTGGCATAGGTCATCTGAATCGTTACTTTTAAACCATTCTTGTGCGCGGCCTCCTGCTGTGTCTTAAAGATATCCAAAGATTCTGTCAAAAGTGCCTTTCTTCCGATATCCTCGGTCTTTCCATGACCGGTTACTTTTTCTGCATATTCCGGAACCATCTCCGGTCTATGTATCAGATTCAATACAAATTGATCCATGTTATCTCTCCTCTGTTTTTTTACTTTCATATATGTGGAAGAATACTGCTTTTGTACTCTTCTAATGCAAGATTAGAAACACTTAGGCGATGCGCCCTCTGGCGCGACGTCTACCTAGTGTTTCTTCTTGCTATTTAACCCTTCACAGAACCACCTGTGATACCCTCTACATAGAATTTCTGCATGATGATGAACAGAATACCGATTGGAATACCAACCAATACACCGCCTGCGCAGAATCTCGAGAAGTAGTTCGGAAGCAACTGACGTTGCAGCATATTATAAAGTCCGATTGCCACAGTCCAGTCCGTAGAAATACCGGAATTTAAAATAATTCTCGCAAATACGAAATCCGTCCACGGTACCAGGAAGGAACTGATTACTGTATACACAATAATCGGCTTTGACAGCGGAAGTACAATCGTAAAGAAAGTTCTCGCCTCCGATGCCCCCTCAAGGTAGGCTGCCTCACGCAAAGAGTTCGGAATTGTGTCAAAGAAGCCCTTTGCCACCAGATAACCAAGTCCCGCACCGCCGGAATACACCAGAATCATACCGATATGACTGTTGGTCAGGTTTATTGACTTTAGAATAAAGTAAATCGCAATCATGGATAAAAAGCCCGGGAACAGTTGCAGCATAACTGCAATGTTCATCAATGCTTTTCTTCCCTTAAAGCACATACAGCTCATCGCATAACTGACCATCAATACAAAAGAGGTAGAAATCAGGCATACGAAAATTGCAATAATTAATGTATTCTTAAACCAAACCGGGAACTGTGCTACGGAATCCGGCTCAAAGAGGATTCGCGTATAGTTATGAAGTGTCCAGTTTTCCGGGAAGAAACGACTGGTATTCATTCCATCGTAGCCGCTGAAAGAGGTTACAACCAGCCATATAATCGGCACAAGCCATATAACGGCAAGCACGGTCAACACTACATGTAATAATACAGAACTAATAATTTTCTTCTTACCCATTATCTGAATGTCTCCTCCTTATCTCCCTTAATCAAGAAGTTAAAGGCAAATAATGTGATTATCGCACATACGATAAATACACAGATACCGATAACCGCAGCCATCTTATAGTTGTACTGTTCACTTGTCAGTCGGTAAAGCCATGTTACCAGAAGGTCAATTTCCTTACCCCAGGAAGCCGCCAGTTTCTGGTCTGTCGTGACATATACGTCCTGTGTTAACAGGTAGATGACATTAAAGTTGTTGATATTTGCAGTAAACTGTGTTACCAGGTATGGTCCCGTAATAAAGAACATATACGGCATTGTAATTTTTCGGAAAATCTGGAATGCGTTCGCGCCATCAATTCTGGCGCTCTCTTTTAACTCCTCCGGAATATTCATAAGAACACCGGTTGCAATCAGCATCAGGTATGGCACACCGACCCAAATATTGATGACAATAATTGTAATTTTCGCCCAGGTCGGATCTGTAAGGAATGGGATGTAATTCGTCGAAATCCAACCCCAATCCTTAAAAAGGTCTGTAAGTCCTATGCTCGCGCAGAACGTATTGGCGAGACCGTTATTTGCAAAAAAGTTACGCATCAGCAGTAAGGTTACGAACTGAGGAATGGAGATTGCTGCTACAAAAAGCGTTCTCCACATCTTTTTCAGTTTTGTCTGTTTGTTGTTAATTAACAATGCAAGAATGATTCCGCCAAAGTATGTCGTAAATGTCGCAAATACTGCCCAGGTAAGTGTCCATCCAAGTACCTTCCAGAAAGTATATCCGAAGGTTGATGTAATTGTCGTTGTAAAAAGACTTTTGAAGTTTGTAAGTCCTGTCCATGTAAATAACGCATTTGGCGGCATATGATTCTGGTCATAGTTCGTAAATGCCACGCAAATCATAACGATTAGCGGCATGATGTTAAAAATAACAACACCTGCTATCGGAAGTGCCAATAATGTAAAATGGAACTTCTCATTCAGCATAGACACCATGTCTTCTTTGAATGTATTAATATGTTTTCCTGCTTCCGCACTCTGCTGCAGACGGTATGTGTTTCTAACATTTGCCATCCACAGAATGACTGCTACCACAAGAAAGCTCAAGCTGATAACTCCAAATAGCAGAATCAACAGCGAATTATCATAGTCATTCACCTCGTTTTTCATGGTTGCCGGGTTATAAACCATCGCCCGCTCCACCGTACCGAGGGTACTAAATTTTCCAATATATGGAATTCCAATCAATGCGGTATATAAAATCACTCCGATTTCCAACAATGTCACAAGGAAACCTTTTATTATCTGTTTTCTTCTCCAATATCCGGCTCCCGCTACAATCAGGGATGCCTTGACTGCCCAGTCACCTTTGCTGACAGCCTCGCCAAATTCTTTTAAGAATGTACCGATTGCACCAAAGAAAACTGCCACCGGACTCTTCTCTTTCTTTTCTTTACCCATGCAAGCACCCATGCCTTTCCATATCTGCACCTTAACTCACGAAAAGACCCACTCCGTATTAAGCCTGCCGTATGTGGGTCTCTTCTGAATTTATTTTTGATTTGCTTGTATTGCCATTACTCTGTAGGCTGTCCTACTGCTGCTACAAGGTTATCTAACAATGTCTGTAAATCAGTTCCTTCCGGATTTCCCTGTGCCATAATCTCACCAAAGGTCTTTGTCGGCTCCCAGTATCCGCCGCCAACTACCTGAACAACACCGTTTGTACCGTTCTGCATGGTTACTGCTACAAGTGCTACGTTCTCCTGTACTTCCGGAGCTTCGCCTGCTGCAATGTTAGAAGGTCCAATCTGTCTCTGTGAGAAACGCTCTTTCTGGCTCTCCTCGTTGGTCAAGAACTTCGCTAATTCCATAGCCCAACCAACCTGTGCAGAGTTTGCATTCACACCAATCATCTTATAACCTGCTGCGGAACCCATCGGAACCTGCTCACCGGCGCATGTATAGGTAGGAAGTGCAGTTGCTGCATATCCATCGCCAAAAGCTTCCTGAACTGCTGCTGCATCCCATGTACCGGAAATGATTGCGCCTAACTCACCGCCTGCAATCTGGTTACTTGTATCACCGTCTGTAATAGGAAGGAAAGCAGCGTTGCCTGCGATATCAAGCATTGCCTGTGCAACATCCGTTCCTGCGATTCCGTCTGCTGATGTTCCGTTCCAGTCCATACTTGTGCTTCCGTCTTCATTCAAAGCAGTTGTAAACCCTGCGCCATAGAAGAAACCTGCATTATACCAACCGGATGCCATTACCATACCAGCCTTCTTACCGGCTGCTGCACAATCTGCAAGAATTGCATCCCAGTTTGAAGGATCTGTAACAACTGTGCTATCATAGAATAAGAAGTATCCGTTATCAGCAGACATTGGATATGCATATAAAGTTCCATCAACGGTAGCTGCATCCACAGAACCTGCTACGTTTTCAGAAGAAATAGTATCCACATCCTGAACTGGCTGTAAAACACCTGCGTTTACGAGGTCTGTAATCTGATCGCTTGCAAATGCGAATACATCTGCTGCTGCTTCCGGGTCAACTAAAATATCATCTTTTGCTTTTGCTTCAGACTCAACACCGATTGTGATATCGAAAGTCTGATCCGGGTTTGCAGCCTTGAAATTTTCAACCAACTCAGCCGTTAATGTCTGATCTTCCTCTGCTGCCCATACAGTCAATGCGATTGTCTCGCCGCTTGCTGCCGGTGCTGCTGCCTCTTCCGTTCCTGCCGGTGCTGCTGCGCCTTCATCTTTGCTTCCGCATCCTGTAACCATGGTAGCTACCATGCTCACACATAACAATGCGCTCAAAACTTTTTTCTTCATTTTGAAAATCCTCCCTTTTAAATCTCTTTTCGAGCTATTCTACCTTGCGCATCGTTTGCGCAATCGGTTGCTCTATGGTTATATTATATCTATCACATTCTTTTGCGTCAATGTGTATAATTTATAATAAATTCAAACATTTTTTAGCACAAATGCACAATTTCAATTTTGTAAATATATGGTTCATCTTCCTTTTTTCGCCTTTTGAACAACCGTTAAACCTTTAAAATTTACGCATTTTCGCCTATTTTACCTTCAAAAATGTTCTTATATCGCCTCAAAAATGCGTTTCACGACTGCTGTTCTGTTTTTGCGCAAATTCCGGTTTGTAGGGGAGAAATATTGTTGTTTACAGTGATATGATTTATGTGTAAATAGTTACTGTGTAAATAGTTTCATAAAATATACGGTATAAAAATAACGATATTTTCGCCTACAAGCCTCCATTGTCTAAAAACTGGCGGCAACACCAGACGATGTAGGCTTGTAGGTGAGAATATCTATTCCATAACGCGGAAGAGAATTTCTGTCGCGGTCAAAGTTCCGAAAAAGAGACGGCTGCCTGCTGCTTGAGGTGATTTGCGCAGGGTATTAGAAATTCTTATGTTCTGCTGTAAAAGCAGCAACGCCCGGACAGGACGTCAGGGCGAGGAGCACCCGCGGCATGGATGCCGCGTGTACTCCGGTTGCGTCAGCTTGTAATAACTGTTCGCAGAACATTAGAATTCCTTATGCCCGAAGCACTTAAACCTCAAGCAGCAGGCAGCCGTCCTTTTCAGTAACAT
>JALEKJ010000054.1 GCA_022771695.1 Roseburia sp.
ATACTTCATATCTTGTGTTATACTTGCCATGCGAGGATGCTCCTTTTGGTAGATTTGTTTTGTGGTGATTCAAATATAACATAAGAGCGGTATCCTCGCATTTTAATTATTCAGTTGTAACACATGTATTGTAATCCCACATTGCCTATATTTTTCGCGGGAGTATTGAAAAGACGCTTTAACTTTGCTATGATAAAGTATATTACTACGGGATTTCAGGATTGACATAATATCATGGGGAAACTGGGGTAAAAGTGATGACCGGAAAGAATAAAGTATTGATTGTTGATGACGCCGAAATTGATCGAATCGCGCTTAGAAAGATACTGAATGACGATTATGAGATTGTGGAGGCAGAAAATGGGCAGCAGGCACTAAATATTCTCGATGCACAGACAGAACGGGATACGATTGCCGCAGTACTGCTCGATTTGGTGATGCCTGAACTCAGCGGTTATCAGTTTATGCAGGAATATCAAAAGATTGAGACATACCGGAGAATACCTGTAATTGTTGCGACGGTAGAAGGAGATCTGGCGACGGAACGCGAGTGTCTGGAACTTGGAGCTTGGGATTTTGTCAGCAAGCCATATGACCCGATGGTTATTCGTTTTCGTTTGAAGAATGTAATTGAACGGAGTCAGCAGCAACTGAGTAAGGAATTAAAATATCGTGCCGATTACGATACGCTCACCGGAATTTATAATAAGACCAAATTCTTTGAGAGAACAAAGACGCTTTTGAGTAATAATCCGGATGAGAAGTTCGTATTTCTACGCATTGATGTGGCGAAGTTTCAACTGGTCAACACTTTTTTTGGAGTGCAGGAAGGGGATAAACTTCTTTGCTATATGGCAGACGAAATTCGGTGTTTTGTTGGACACAGCGTTCGCATTTCCTACGGAAGAGTCGAGGCGGATATTTTCTGTATCTGTATGCCATATCAGAGCGAGCAGACGCTTTTGGAATTTATAAGATATGTCCGAATGCGTATCGGACAGTATAATTTGGAATATGATATTGTGCCTACTATTGGTATTTATGTTATCGAGGATCGCGAACTGTCGGTGGATGGTATGTATGACCGTGCAAATCTTGCGGCGAAGAAATGCAAGGGGAATTACATTCGAAACTATGCGTTTTACACTGCAGATATGAGTGAAGAGCTTGTGAAGGAGCAACGGATTGTCAATAGTATGCGGAGCGCTTTGGAGGGCAATGAGTTCATTCTGTATTTGCAACCAAAGTATGGGTTGCAGGACAATGCGATGGAGGGGGCAGAGGTATTGGTGCGTTGGAATAGCCCATCTCGTGGGATGGTATCACCGGGAGAGTTTATACCGGTATTCGAACGCAATGGTTTCATTACGAAGTTGGACTACTATGTCTGGGAGAAAACCTGTCAACTGATTGCAAAGTGGTTAAAAGAAGGAAAGAATCCGGAACCGGTATCAGTTAATATTTCCAGAGTAAGTCTGTACAATCCGAGACTGGTGGAGATTATCTGCGGACTTGTGGAGAAGTACCAGATACCGCCGCGTCTGCTACAGTTAGAACTTACGGAAAGTGCCTATACCAATAACCCGCAGGCAATCAGGGAGATGATGGAGAAATTCCAGAAGGCCGGTTTTTCCATATTGATGGACGATTTTGGCAGTGGATATTCTTCTTTGAATGTGTTAAAAGATATTGCGGTTGATATCTTAAAGATTGATATGAAGTTTCTTTCTGATACGGGGAAGCAGGGGCGTAGTGAAAATATTCTTGCTTCTGTTGTGCGTATGGCAAAATGGCTGGATATGCCGGTTGTAGCAGAAGGCGTAGAGCGTAGGGAACAGGTGGATTTTCTGCGGAGCATTGGCTGTGAATATGTCCAGGGCTACTATTTTGCAAAGCCGATGCCGGTGGAGGACTATGAAGAGCTTGCATTCGAGAGAGCCGGGGAACATCAGGCACAGGAAATACATGAAGAATTGAATGCGGACAGTCTGTGGACATCGACCTCGCAGATGGAGATATTGTTCTCGAATATGCTGCAGGCAGTGGCGGTTTATGAGTACGAGAATGATACGGAAAATCTGGATGTTATTCGAGTGAATAATGCCTATTATGAGCTGTTTGGCTACAACGACATCAATGATGTACAAAAAAGTCTTCTTACGTCCGTAGATGCAGATGGAAGAAATATTTTGATGTCTGCGTTTCGTGAGGCGGTTGAAACAAAAGCGATGTCAGATTGTGAGTTCATGCGTAGAGTAGAGTCCGGAAAAGAGATATGGATTCAGCTTAAGTTGAAATATATCAATCAAGTTGGAAAGAAACATGTTATCTTTGGAACAATTACGGATGTTACCGAACAGAAGGAGATAGATAGAGAACTTCAGAAGTACCGTATGGCATTTGCGACAAAGCCTCATGGGGAGAAGACGATTCTCGTGGTTGACGATGTAGAAGTGAACCGCATGTCCATACGATGCATTTTTGAGGAACAATATAGGGTATTAGAGGCGGAGAATGGCAAGGAAGCATTGGAATTCTTGAATGCACATCCGGGAGAAGTGGATGTGATTTTACTGGACCTTATGATGCCCGTGATGGATGGAAATGAGTTTTTAAGGCATAAGCAAAGCGATGCGGCAATTTCAGGAATACCGGTTATTATCATTACATCAGATGATACGACAAGACGACAGGTGCAGGCGATGGAGCTTGGAGCGGATGATTATATCGTTAAACCGTTTATACCCGAAATTGCCATCCGAAGAGTGCACAATGTACTGGAAGCACAGCGTAGGCTTGAACACACTTTAAAAAAGTACCAGGATATGCTGGAGCAGCCGAAAGAAGAAGTGCCGGAACGGGAGCCACAAAAGCGGGATGAGAGCGTGAAGGCATTGATGATTGTAGAGATGAACAATATTGTTGAGATTGCGGATGCTTACAGCTATAAAGTGGCAGAGCAGATTGCCTGCGTGGTGGAGAATCGGTTAAAGCGCCACTTCCCTCAGGGTGATATTCTTGCTCGCTGTGGCAGGAAAGAGTGTATTGTGAGTTTTGCGGATAGTGCATCAAGGGAAAAGTTAGAACGGCAGTGCGGCATTTTCTTAGAAGATGTCAGGAATATCGGTGCGGATGGAATCACGCTGGATTGTTCAGTCGGAGTAGCAATCGCACAGGATGGAGAGCCGGCAGTTCTAATTCTTATGGAAAAGGCGGATAGGGCACTGTGTGCAGCAATGCAGGCTGGAAACAATCAGTTTGTGATTGTATAGGAGTAGTGAGTATGTTATTAGAAGAATTAAAAAAATGGGGTTGTGATATAGACGGAGCACTGGAGCGCTTTGTGGGAGATGAAGAATTGTATACGACTTGTTTATATACTGTCATAGAGGATAAAGCATTTGCCGGTCTGGGAGAATCGCTTCGCACAAATCAGATCAAAGAAGCGTTTGATTATGCGCATACTTTAAAAGGAGTTCTTGCGAATATGGGATTGACGCCGATGTATGATATTACAGTGCGTTTGGTAGAACCATTGCGCATCGGCGATGCAAAAAACCTGCTCCCGGTCTATGAGGAACTGATGCAGGCAAAGGATATGCTTGCAGGAATGCTGGCACGTGCGTAGCGGACAGGGGAGAACAGGTGCTAATGGAAATTTATATGGCAGATATTCGTGCGCTTGCTAACGAGCAGGTGCTCTTAGAAAAATGCGAATTGCTTTCAAGGGAGCGAAAAGAACAGATACAGAAGCTTCGTAAGCCAGAGGACAAGCGAAGAAGTGTAGGTGTGGGACTCTTATTAGAGTATGGCTTGCAGCAGAGCGGCTATACACTGTGTGAAGATGTGTCGGACAAGACATTGGCGCATGTGGCAAAAGGGCGGTACGGGAAGCCTCGTTTAGCGGAGGTGGAGGATTTACACTTTAATCTTTCGCACAGCGGAGATTATGTAGCGGCTGTATTTGCAGAATGTGAAGCAGGAATTGATATTGAGTGTGTGCAAACTGCAAATCTTGCGGTGGCGCGTCGCTTTTTCAAAGAGAATGAGTATGAGCATCTGGAGACAATCCTTTTGGAAGATGGTGAGGGAGACAGGCTTAATCTGGCGTTTTCTGAATTATGGACAAGAAAAGAGAGCTATATCAAAGCGGTAGGCGAAGGAATGCACCTGCCGCTTACTGATTTTTGCGTGCTTTCTGATGTGGTGGAAGAAAATGAGGTATACAACTTAAAAACCTGGGCGCTGCCGGAAGGCTGTGTCCTTTCCGTTTGCGCAAGAGGGGCGATAGATGCAAGGATTACGTGGGTTGATTTACTGAAAATCATTTGACGATAGTGTTGGAAATTATTATAATAAAAGACTGTAGATTGAGTGATGTAAACACATTATTCAGGAAAAGGATGGAAGCAAATTCATGTATGATGAGTTGACAGAGCAGGATATCAAGAAGATGGAGGAGGAAATTGAGTATCGCAAGCTTGTGGTACGCAAACAGGCGCTTGAGGCAGTAAAAGAAGCCAGAGCACATGGCGATCTTTCCGAGAATTTTGAGTATCATGCAGCAAAAAAAGATAAGAACCAGAACGAGAGTCGTATCCGATATCTTGAGAAAATGATTAAGACAGCGAAAATTATCTCTACGGACTCAGCAGAAGATGAAGTGGGTATGAACAATACGGTTACGATATATTTTGAGGAGGACGATGAGGAAGAAACGTATAAGATTGTTACGACGGTGCGTGGTAATTCCTTGAAGAATCTAATCAGTAACGAATCACCGCTTGGGAAAGCGCTGCTTGGTCATAAGGTGGGAGACAGGGTAGAAGTCAAAGTAAATGACGGCTATTCTTATTTTGTAGAGATACGACATATCGAGAATACCGTTGATGACGGAACGGATAAGCTGCGAAGCTTTTAGAAAGGGGCAAAAAGATGAGGCTGACAGAGTTATTACAATCAGAAGAGGTTACAATTTCCTGCGAGCTGTTTCCACCAAAACAAGGAGCACAGCTTGCAAACTATAAAAAAATAGTCGCAGATATGGCAGCACTGAAACCGGCATATATGAGCGTTACCTATGGTGCGACAGGCGGTACATCTGATTATACGGTGGAACTTGCGAATGAAGTGTGCAATGTAAATCACATTCCAGCACTTGCGCATCTGACCTGTGCTTCTTCCACGAAGGAGAAGGTGGCATCGGTAATTGAAGAGCTGAAGGCAAACCAGATTGAGAATATATTAGCGCTTCGCGGAGATATTCCGTCGAATGCAGATTTTCCACTGCCGAATCAGTACAAGCATGCAAGTGAGCTGATTGCAGACATCAAAGCGCAGGGGGATTTTTGTATCGGGGGTGCCTGTTATCCGGAAGGACACCCGGAAGCTGACACAATTTTTGAAGATTTGACCCATTTAAAAGAAAAAGTAGATGCAGGTTGTGAATTTTTGACGACGCAGATGTTTTTTGATAATAATATCCTGTATAATTTTATGTACAAGGCGCTGAAGAAGGGCATTGATGTGCCGATTGTGGCAGGAATTATGCCGATTACGAGCAAGGCGCAGGTAAAACGCAGCATTTCCCTTTCCGGCTGCATGATTCCAACCAGATTTCAGGCAATTGTGGACCGTTTTGGCGATAACCCTGCTGCTATGAAGCAGGCGGGCATCGCATATGCAACGGATCAGATTATTGATTTGATTGCCAATGGCGTGAATCATGTACATATTTATACGATGAATAAGCCGGATATTGCGGGAGCAATTCTTGAAAATCTTTCAGATATCTATGTGAGATAACCACAAAAGAGGTGTTGGGGAGCATATGGCGAAAAAAAGTGTAGAGGGGCAGATTGATCTTTTCGAACTCTTTGGTTCGGTGGAAGAGCTTGAGGAGAAGGTAAAGGGTGTGCCGGAAGTGCCTGAGGGAGCGATAGAGCCACAAGCGGAGCAGGATATACAGCCACATATGGCGAATAAGACAGAACAGGTTGATGAAAAGAAGGCGGTAACTGTTGAAATGATAAAATCATCCGCGTGCCAAGTTGTGATGCAGAAGACATTCCGCAATCGTACGACAGGGAAGACGGCCGTCATCGCGTATCTGGATTACAACAAGGTTTATCAGAAAATCTGGGAGAATGAACCGCTTATTTACCAGTTTGAGCAGTCTAAGGATGCGGTAGATTACTATGTTAGTCAGATGGAACGATTTTCGGAGGACAAGCAGATTGAGATAGCAGAGGAACAGGAGCCTATCATGGAAGCTTCATTGACTCCGTGGCCGAAAGAATAAGGAGCACATAGAGAGTGTGTGCAGAAAGAGGGACTATGAGACAGGAAGAATTGAGCAAAAAGATTGCAGAGCTGATTACGGAGACAAAAGCAGGAAAAATTCGTTGGAGTGTAGAGGTACAGACGACAGAAGCAAATGATATCACAGAGAAGCCGAAGGAAGTTGAGAACGGCATTGAGTGGATGATAGACGAGTGCTATGTGTCTTATTACTGCAAGTACAGAGACAAGGATTTCTGCATGATTACTTATGAGTTGATTAAGACTGCAGGAGATAAGATAGCATCCAGCAATATGGTGTTCTTGCCCCCACTTGGTATCCGTTACTTTGATTTGCGTACGCTATTGCCGCACAGCGTGGAGACTTCCGCAGTGCTATTAGACCAGATACATCAGCTTTGGGTGATGCTTCTTGATATGTATAAGGTGGATAAGGGCAGTATCTATCTTGATGTCAGACCCGGAAAATTGACGATTGAAGATTAATATATAAAAAGAATCTCGCAAATGCGAGATTCTTTTTTGCTAATAGGAAACACCTCATTACGTTCACGTGTAAAATCAAACGATATTAGACCTTTCATACAGAGCAAAAGCAAGCAGAACTTGCGGCGATGCACAGCTCGCGGAGCGGAGTATACTGTTGCGCAATCCGCTCGCGCGCAAAAGTGTGCAAAGCACACTTTTTATTTGACCAGCTTTGCTCCTTGTAGGGACATTGTGACATCTGCCAGTGAGCATCCGTTTTTAAGTACGACAGACTTTAAATCTTCAAATTCCGGCTTTACTTTTTCAATGCCATATCCGGTGCTCCTCTTAATGCGGATATCACCGTAAGAAGTAGAGCGTGTCTCAAACGTGGATTCTAATTTGGCACGCTCAAAGACCTGGTAGCGTACGCCGCGTGTCGAGGTGTGTAGGAAGAACAGACCGGTGAATTTTTCGCGGTCTTCCTGCTCGCACAGACAGGTGAGTAGGATACCCGGGCGATTTTTTTTCATCTGAATCGGAATCGTATAGACATCCAGTGCACCGGCAGCCATGAAAATTTCAGTGGCAAGTCCAATCGCTTCTCCCGTCATATCGTCGATGTTGCAGGAGATGGAAAGGATTGTGTCATCACAGGAGAAAGCGTCCTCGTCTGCTGTGGTGAGATACGATACGGTATCGCCGAGGAATACACGGACGCAGTTCGCAATCTCAAAATCTTTTTTACCCATGCCGTAACCGATTGCGCTTGTGGTGATGGTTGGCATTGGGAAAAATCGTGCAACATAATATCTTAAAATTGCGGCACCGGTTGGTGTACACAGTTCACTTGTGACGGAACCGGTATAGTAAGGAATGCCGGTCAGTAGCTCTGCGGTTGCAGGTGCCGGTACAGGAAGGATGCCATGTGCACACTGAACGAATCCGTTTCCGACATGTACCGGAGACGCGAGAATCTGCTCCGGCGCAATAAGGTGGATTAAAAGTGCACATCCTGCTATGTCAGCGAGTGCATCGAGTGTGCCGACTTCATGAAAATGAATCTGTTCAATGGTTGTTCCGTGAACTTTGGCTTCTGCTTCACCAAGTAAACGATAGATAGCACGGATATCTTCTTTTACCTCGTCTGCTAATGGCAGGGCATCAATATTTTCTAAAATAGAAGCATAGTCGGCATGAGAATGTTCATGCGAATGCCCAGCGGAATGCGTGTGCTCCGGTGTGTGTACCGATGCGTGTGCATTCTCAGGTTGATGCGGTACGGTAGCTTCCTCTTCCCCGGATACAAGTACCTGCATGTGTGTGCCACGGATACCGCATTTGGTCATAGGCTCTGCGGATAGGCTCACACCGAAAGGAGCCATCGCCTCGTTCATTTTATAGAGGAACCAGTCCTTCTGCGGACAGATTTCATAGAGTGCACTCATTAACATATCTCCGGCAGCACCCATGTTGCATTCCAGATAAATTGTCTTCATATGTAATCCTGCCTTTCTTTTATTAATCGCCAATGTGATTGATCATACTGGCGAGATAACCTGCACCGAAACCGTTATCTATATTAACAACAGAGATGCCACTGGCACAGGAGTTTAACATGGAGAGCAGTGCGGAGATGCCGCCAAAGCTTGCACCATAGCCGACGCTTGTTGGTACACCGATAACCGGACAGTCCGTAAGGCCGCCGATGACACTGGCAAGTGCACCTTCCATGCCGGCAACTGCAACGATAGCATTTGCACCTCCGAGTACCTCCAAATTCGAGAGCAGACGGTGCAACCCGGCAACGCCCACATCATAGAGACGTTCGACGTGATTGCCCAGAACCTCTGCGGTGAGAGCGGCTTCCTCTGCGACCGGAATGTCGCTGGTGCCACCTGTTGCAACGACAATCGTGCCCTTGGCAGAAATGCGTTCTGTGCGGTTTACGATACCAATATGCGAAAGTTCATCATAAAAGAGGGAAAAACGCTTTGCGAGATAGGATGCGGATTCCGGCGCGAGTCGGGTAATCAATATATTTTCCGGACAGTGAGCCAAAAGGCTGTTTACGATGCCCTCAATTTGTTCTTGCGTCTTAGAGGCACCATAAATAACTTCGGGTGCTCCCTGTCTGATTTCTCGGTGATGATCCACCTTGGCATATCCTAAATCCTCAAACGGCGCAAGCTTTAGTTTTGCATATCCTTCACTGGCGGAGAGCCTGCCGTTCTCGATGTCTGTCAAAATCTGTCGGATGTGTTCATTTTCCATAGTATATCTACCTTTCCTTGTATGAGTTCATTATACATATGGGGGAGTAGGAATGCAAGTGAGTGAGCCTTCTTGCGTTAGGTCTTTGTGATATTTTCATAAAAAGCGGAAACCAAATTTGTGAATTTGGTTTCTTGTAGGAAAAAATATCCTATGTTACAATAAAGGAAACCGGAAAGAAAGAAATAGTTTCCAAAAAACGGATAAAAATAAAATTGCGTAAGAAATGATGGAGGTACCTATGGAATTAAGAGATACAATCTTGGAAGGAACCATTCGGGCGTTTAATGAGAAAGGTTTAAAGTTTACGATGGACGATGTGGCGAAAACGCTTGGAATGAGTAAGAAGACGATTTATACCGTATTTCGTGATAAAGAGTCCTTATTTTTGACGATGGTAGATTATATGTTTGACTCCATAAAAGAGAGTGAGCGGATAATTTTAGAGGATGATAACTTATCTACGATTGAGAAAGTGCGCAAAATCTTAGGCGTTATGCCAGAAAGCTATAAAGATGTAGATTTTAGACAGTTGTATCTTCTGAAAGACAAATATCCTTCCATCTATAAACAGGTGGAAAAACGTTTGGAGACAGGATGGGAGACGACGATTGCTCTGCTGGAGCGCGGCATGGAGGAGGGCGTGATTCGGAAAGTAGATATTCCAATTGTAAAGATGATGTTGGAGGCATCTTTAGAACAGTTTTTCCAACGTGATATTCTGATTCAGAATCAGATTTCTTACATGGATGCGCTCGATGAGGTGGTTGGAATTATCGCGGACGGAATTACTGTGCACAAATAGGAAAATGAAAAACTGTAGGAGGAGCACATGACAGAACGAAGATATCTCAATGATAATTGGAAGTTTTCAGGACATTTTACAGAAGAGATGCTTGCGTGGGAGTACCCGGAGCAAGAGATGGAGGAAGTACGGCTGCCACACACCGTAAAAGAGACACCGCTGCACTATTTTGATGAGCACTGCTATCAGATGGTGAGCGGTTATCGAAGAACGGTAGATGTACCGAAGGAGTGGAAGGGGAAGCGGTTGCTGCTTACCATTGATGGAGCGGCGCACGAGAGTGAAGTTTACTGGAACGGAAAAAAGATTGGAGAGCACCACTGTGGATATACCGCATACACCATCGATGTGACGGATGAGGCAATCTATGGAGATAAAAATGTCCTTGTGATAAAAGTGGACAGTCGAGAAGACCTTAACATTCCGCCGTTCGGATTTGTTATTGATTATATGACATACGGCGGAATTTATCGTGAAGTGTGGATTGATGTAAAAGAGGAGAACTATCTTAAGGATGTGTTTGTCAGGAGTGAAGGTGTGCTTGAAAATGAGGTAGAGATAATTTCTGAGGTGAACTTATCAAAGGCGGCTGAGGATGTGATTATCAGACAAAGCATTCGAGAGAAGGGAACGAGCGACTACAAGCTGCTTGGTGAGAGCCGGGGAAGTGGCATGCGAGTGGAACTTCGTTTCCCGATTGAAAAAGCAAAATTGTGGGATGTTGAAAATCCGAACTGCTATGAGGTAAAGACGGAACTGGTATTAGGCGGTGAGACGTTGGATGAACAGGTTGTCGTTACCGGGTTCCGCAGCGCGGTATTTAAAGAGGATGGATTTTATCTGAATGGGAAGAAGCTGAAGCTGCGCGGTTTAAACCGTCATCAGAGTTATCCGTATGTGGGATATGCGATGCCAAAATCCATGCAACGGATGGATGCAGATATCCTAAAGTATGAGCTGGGGGTCAATGCGGTTCGGACGTCCCATTATCCGCAGTCACACTATTTCTTAGAGCGGTGTGACGAGATTGGACTTTTGGTGTTTACAGAGATACCGGGATGGCAGCATATCGGAGATGAAGCTTGGAAGAACCAGGCGGTTGAGAACGTAGAGGATATGGTACGGCAGTATCGTAATCATACCTCGATTATTCTGTGGGGTGTGCGCATCAATGAATCACAGGATGACGATGATTTCTATCGGAGAACGAATGAGACAGCACATCTGTTAGATGTGTCCAGACTGACAGGTGGTGTGCGTGCGCATAAGAAGAGCAGCCTCCTAGAGGATGTCTATACCTATAACGATTTTGTGCATGATGGAAAAGCGAGAGGGTGTGAGAAGAAAGCTGCCGTGACATCCGATAAGAAAAAACCATATTTAATCAGCGAGTATAACGGACATATGTATCCGGCAAAGGCGTATGACTGGGAGGAGCATCGCGTAGAACATGCCTTGCGTCATGTGCGTGTGCTTGATGCTGTGGCAGGGGAATCAGATATTGCAGGAAGCTTTGGTTGGTGCATGTTTGATTACAATACGCACAAGGATTTCGGAAGCGGTGACCGTATCTGTTACCATGGAGTCATGGATATGTTCCGTAATCCAAAACTGGCGGCGTATGTCTATGCATGCCAGCAGGAAAAGGAACCTGTGCTTGCAATAAGTTCGACGATGGATATCGGAGAGCACCCGGGCTGTAACCGTGGAGAGACATATATCTTTACCAATGCGGACAGTGTGCGCATGTATAAGAACGACCGTTTCATCAAGGAATATAAAAGCGCAGATTCACCGTATCAGAATCTTTTACACGGACCGATTATTATAGATGACTTTATTGGCAATGCGATTGCTGAAAATGAAAAATTTGCCCCGGCACAGGAGCGGGACATCAAGAAAGCGCTGAACGCGACGGCTCGATACGGGCTATCGAATTTACCAAAGTCGGTGATAGGGATTGCAATAAAGATGTTATTGTTCTATCGCATGAAGCCGGAACAGGCGGTCACACTTTATAACCGCTATATTGGTGACTGGGGCGGGGCATCGACCAGTTATCGCTTTGAGGCAATCAAAGATGGTAAGGTTGTAAAGACAATTACCAAAGAGCCGATGCATGAAGTTCATCTTGCGGCAAAAGCGGACCATACCGAACTTCGCGAGGGAAGCACCTATGATGTGGCGGAGGTGCGTATCGAGGCATGCGATGAGCATGATAATTTACTTTGCTTTTATAATGATCCGGTCAGTTTCGAGGTTGAGGGGCCGATAGAACTGATTGGACCGAGCGTAGCGGCGCTACAGGGCGGCATGGGTGGCACATACCTTAAGACGACCGGCGAGAGCGGAATAGGTGTGCTTCGCATCAGAAGTATGCAGGCAAAGTCTGTGGAACTTACATTTACGATAGAGGACAGATAAGGGGAAAAACATGATGGAAAAATCAAAAACGATTTTCGGAAATACCATGACGGAAGCGACATATAAGAAGGCGCTAAAGTCAAAAAAGAAATATGCAAAGAAGTTTGGAGATGATGCGAATGTTAGCTATCCGGTGGAGATAGAGAAGAATCAGCACATCGGAGAACTGCTTGGTGTGATGGATGTGCGTTTGAAAGAGGGAGCAGATGCACAGAACGTCGCAGACGGATTTGACACAGAAAAAGGAATTATTGTAGGTAACATTCGTATGGGATTCGGGCATTATCGAATCTCCATGGCCATCGCATCCGCTGCGAAAGCGCTTGGGTATACGCCGTACTGGATGGACTTGAATTCTTACAAGCAGACGACCTGTACAAAGGTAATCAGTGCACAGAATGAATTGTATTCGTTAGGGTCAAGACTATCCGGTAAGAGCAGGTTGTTCAATCACTTTGTCTGGGAGCCAATGAATTATGAAGGATTCCGTAAACTTACATATAATGCCTCCGATCAGAAAAATGCAGAGTTGATGGCGCCTGTTTACAGGAATGTACCTCACGAGATTCCGGTTGTGGCGACACATGTATGGCCGGCACAGGCAGCAATTCATGCCGGCATGAAGCATGTTGTAAATGCCATTCCGGATAACTGGCCAATGGCATTACATTTGGCAGAGGGAAGTATCCATACGGTACAGACGCATTACGCATATCAGGGCTACCGTATCTTAAACGGTATGCAGGGAAAGGATGTCTTACATCCAATGCCGGCAGATGATTTAGTCTATACCGGACATTATATCGATCATGAGCTGGTAAGTAATATTGAGATAGACTGTGACGCAAGAAAAGCGAGAAAGGCGGCAGGAGAGCCGATGCGTTTCTTGCTTACCATCGGTGGAGCAGGTGCGCAGAAGGAAATTTTTGCGGCAATTATCAAACATTTGCTTCCGGCAATCAAGGACAATCAGGCAGCATTGTATGTCAATGTAGGAGATTACCGTAACGTATGGGAAGAACTGCTGAATGAGATTCCGGAGCTTGCCAAGGTTGCCTCGGAACATTTTAACGACTGGGATGAGACACAGAAGTTTGCGAAAGAAGCGTTGACAGGAAAAGTAAGTGGTGTGCATGGCTTCTGGCATGAGAATATCTTTGAAGCGGTATACTGCACGAACCTTTTGATGCGAAGCTGTGATGTACTTGTTACAAAACCGAGTGAACTGGCATTTTATCCAGTGCCGAAGCTTTTTATCAAGCGTGTCGGCGGACATGAGCAGTGGGGAGCCATTCATGCTGCAGAGATTGGGGACGGAACGTTAGAGTGCCGAGATATCCCGCACACAATTCAGATGTTGGAACTGTTTTTGAACGAAGAGTGCATGTTAGCAGATATGTGTGATTGCATTGTGAAGAATAAAGCAGCAGGTATCTATGACGGCGCATATCGTGTCGTAGAACTGGCAATGAAAATGAGATAATGGGAGGAAGGTTATTATGAAATTGACAGCGAAAGAAAAAGTATCGTATGGATTGGGGGCAGTGGGAAAGGATATGGTTTATATGTTTTCCGCTGCATACATTTTATATTATTATCAGGACATTCTTGGTGTGAGTGCGATTGCGATGGGGATTATCCTGCTTGCAGCGCGTGTGTTTGATGCGTTCAATGATCCGATTATGGGAGTTATCGTGGCGAAGACTCGTACAAAATGGGGGAAGTTTCGCCCGTGGCTGATGATTGGGACCTTATTAAATGCAGTGGTTCTGTATTTTATGTTTGCGGTACCACCGGCACTTGACGGAAATGGGCTTGTCGCATATGCTGCAATTGCGTACATCCTATGGGGCGTAACCTATACGATGATGGATATTCCGTATTGGTCTATGATTCCGGCTTTTACCGAAGGTGGAAAAGAGCGTGAGGGACTTTCTACTTTGGCGCGTTCCTGTGCAGGGGTTGGCTCAGCGATTATTACAATTATCACAATGCCATGCGTTTACAGTTTTGGTCAGGGGGATGAACGCACGGGATTCAAATGGTTTGGTTTGCTTGTTGCGGCGATTTTTGTTGTAACAATTACAGTTACCTGTGCAAATATCAAAGAAAAATCAACGGTAGCCGTGGATTCACCATCTGTGGGACAGATGTTTCGTGCACTGGTGTCCAACGATCAGGCAATGGCGGTTGTACTTACGATCGTGCTGATTAACTGTTCTTTTTATACGACATCCAACTTGGTCATCTACTTTTTTAAATATGATTTCGGCGGCGAAGGATGGCGCAACAGTTACACCTTGTTCAATACATTTGGCGGGGCAATGCAGATTCTTGCGATGATGATTCTGTTTCCGCTCATTCGTAAATTTTTAAATGCACTTCAGGTATTTTATGTGAGCTTTGCAATGGCAATCATTGGATATATCGTGTTGCTTGTGCTGGCGTTTACGAATATGTCCAACGTGCTGCTACTTTTTATTCCGGGATTCTTTATTTTTGCGGCAAACGGTATGCTTTCTGTATTGACTACCATTTTTCTTGCGAATACCGTGGATTATGGAGAACTAAAGAATGACCGCAGAGATGAGAGCGTGATTTTCTCTATGCAGACATTTGTGGTAAAGCTGGCATCCGGCGTGGCGGCATTGATTGCATCTGTATGTTTAAGCGTGTTTCACATCAGCGAAGATACTTCCTCGGCTGTGGAGAGTGTTGCAAGTTCCTCCGTGGTGGGACTTCGTATGACAATGACAGTCGTGCCGATTGCGGGGCTTTTTATCGCCGTGCTTTTGTTCCATAAAAAGTTTATCCTGACAGAGGATAGGGTGCAGGAGATTGCAGACCAAGTGAAAGCAAAACGGGCGGAAGAGAAAAACTGACAACAGATATAAATGAGGGGGTTGACATGATAAGAGAATGCCAGAAAACATTTATTTTAGAAACAGCGCAGACGACCTATTCCTTTGGCGTCACACCAACAGGTCATTTGGAGCACCTTTACTATGGACGGAAAATCCGTTTGGAGGAGGGGTGTATGGATGCCCTAAGAGAAAAGCGTGCATTTGCTCCGGGGAATGCGAATGTCTATGATGCAGAGCATACCGGCTTATCATTGGAGGATGTGCGTCTTGAGATGTCCTCGTACGGGAAAGGTGACATTCGGGAGCCTTTTATTGAGGTTGTGCATGCCGACGGAAGCTATACGTCTGACTTTTTATATGAAAAGGCAGAGATTACGAAAGGAAAGACAGATTATGAGACACTGCCGGGTTCTTACGATGAGAACGGGGAAGTGGACCATCTCTGCGTGACATTGCGTGATAAACAGTATGGACTTGTGTTGGAGTTGCACTATTATGTTTATGAAGATTGTGATGTCATTACACGGAGTGCAAAGCTGCTTAATGAGAGTGGAACAGCAGTTACACTGAAGCGTTTGATGAGTGCACAGGTTGATTTTGATACAGCAGATTATACATTCACCACATTTACCGGTGCATGGGCGCGTGAGATGCGCCGTACGGATACGAAGGTGCGCGCAGGAAAATATGTCAATACGACTTATGCGGGTGTATCTTCCAGCCGTGCAAATCCGTTCGTCATGCTTTCGGAGCGTGGTACGACAGAAGACGCAGGGGCATGTTATGGATTTAATCTTATCTATAGCGGCAATCACTATGAGATTGTAGAAGTTAACAGCTACGGTAAGACGCGTTTCGTATCAGGAATTAATCCACAGTCATTTTCATGGCTTTTGGAGGATGGAACATCTTTTGAGGCGCCGGAGGCTGTTATGACATATTCTCCGGATGGATTTAACGGGATGAGCCAGTGTATGCACAAGTTTGTGCGGGAACATATTGTGCGTGGCACATGGAAGCATAAGATGCGTCCGGTATTGTTAAATAGCTGGGAAGCATCCTATTTTGATATTAATGAGCATAAGCTTCTGTCTTTGGCGAAAGCGGGGAAGGAGATCGGAATTGAACTGTTTGTCATGGATGACGGATGGTTCGGTGAACGCAATGATGACAGTCATTCACTGGGCGACTGGCAGGTCAATACAAAGAAACTCCCGAATGGTATCAATGGATTATGCCAGAAAATAAAGGCACTTGGCTTAGATTTTGGCATCTGGGTAGAGCCGGAGATGGTGAATGTACAGAGCAGGCTCTATGAACAGCACCCGGAGTGGGTGCTGGATATCCCGGGCAAGCCGCATGCGGAAGGGAGAAATCAGCGGATTCTTGATTTGACCAGGCAGGATGTACAGGATTTTATCATTGAGAAAATGAGTGAGGTGTTTGCATCTGCCGATATCTCATATGTGAAATGGGATATGAACCGTATCTTTTCAGATTATTATTCCAGAGCACTTCCGGCAGAGAGACAGGGGGAGGTATCACATCGCTACGTGATGGGTTTGTACCGTTGCATGAAGGAATTGACGGAGTGTTTTCCGGAAATCTTGTTTGAGGGTTGTGCATCCGGCGGCAATCGTTTTGATCTTGGAATTCTTAGCTATTTTCCGCAGATTTGGGCGAGTGATGATACGGATGCGCTTTGTCGGGCAGAGATTCAGAACGGATACAGTTATGGTTATCCAATGTCTACCGTAAGCGCACATGTATCCTCCTGTCCGAACCACCAGACACTTCGAATAACACCGCTTGAAACGAGATTTCATGTGGCGGCATTCGGCGTGTGTGGTTATGAATGTAATCTCTGCGATATGAAAAAAGAAGAACTTGAGGCAATTAGAGCGCAGATTGCACTTTATAAAGAGTGGCGCGAAGTACTACAGTGGGGGAACTTCTATCGTGGAAGGAACTTTGCAGACAGTGCCGACGGGGCGGAGAGTGCATTGGCAAATCTCCCGGGGAACGAGATAGAGTGGACCTGTGTGTCTGCAGACCGGACACGTGCAGTTGGTTTCCTGATGCAGAAATTAGTGATGCCGAATGTGCATTTCAATTACTATCGGGCAAAAGGGCTTGAGCCGGAGGCGCGTTATCATTTCTATAATAGGGAATTAAAATATAACATCAAGGACTTTGGCGGTCTGGTGAATACGGTATCACCGGTACATATCAAACAGGATTCCGCCGTGCATAATCTGGTAGCAAAGTTTGTAAAGATGGACGGAGAGATTGAGGATTGCCATGCATACGGCGATACGTTGATGTATAGCGGTATCCATTTGAAACAGGCATTCGGAGGCACGGGTTATAATAATGAGGTGCGATTCTATCCTGACTTTGGCTCAAGACTCTACTTTATGGAAAAAGAGGATTAAAATTGATGCATCAAGCGTCCGGTTTTCGTTTGGCTTTGTTCATTCCACTGGTCATATGGGAAATATCCTTGCCGGAGGGCGTGTGCTCTACGAAGCAGGCACGCTTGATGGAATCCTCTCCATAGCGACCCCGAATCTTATCTACGGCGGAATTTAATTTGGCAAGTTTTTCGCTGCGCTCCATATCAAAGAGGTTATACTGCTCGTAACTCTCAGAGGTTGCCTTGCTAGTGTAGACACCCAACAGGCGGATTGGCGTATGATCCCATGCGGCATCAAATAGCCGGCAGGCACATTCATAAATTCTCTCAGTGACATTGGTGGAGGAATCAAGTGTTGTCTGGTGGCAGGTATTGTGGAATTCGTTGTCTGTAATCTGCACTTGCACAACGCTGATGTATGCACCGGCAGCGCGAAGTCTTGCGCCGACTGTCTCACAGAGAGAGAGCAGTACCCGCTTGGCGGTATCGGAATCTGTGACATCAAAGTGGATGGTCAGGGAATTCCCATAGCCCTTGTTGGCAGGCTGTGTGTGTGTCAGAGGAGTGGATTCAATGCCGTTCGCATAATTCCAGATGGTATCTCCGTGCGACTTAAATATGGAGACAATCATATCACGATTGGACTGTGCAAGTTCACCGATTGTCGTTATGCCAAGTGTGCGTAGTCTGCGTGCAGAGGACTTCCCTACAAAAAACAAGTCTTCGACGGGAAGAGGCCATAGCTTAGACGCAATCTCGTCCGGAAAGAGCGTGTGAACACGGTCAGGCTTTTCAAAATCGGAAGCCATCTTCGCAAGCAGGCGGTTTGCGGATACACCAATATTCACGGTAAAATGTAATTCGTCATGAATCATATCTTTTAGCGTATGGGCAAAAGCAACCGGGTCACCGTAGAGTTTGGTGGTTCCGGTCATATCACAGAATGCCTCATCAATGCTGTAAGCCTCTACGGAAGGAGCATATCTGCGCAATAACTCCATGAATTGATTGGAACGCTCTACATAGAGCTCAAAATGAGGGGAATAGACCTGCAAATGCGGGCACTTGCGGCGCGCCTGTACTAAAGGCTCACCGGTACAGATACCATAACGCTTTGCAGAGGGAGACTTTGCGAGGACAATCCCGTGCCGCATTTCTTCGTTACCGCCGATGACGGATGGAAACGTGCGGATATCAGGTGCGGAAGGGTCCTGTTCGAGGCGATATGCAGCTTCCCAACTCAAAAACGCAGAGTTGACATCAATATGATAAATAATTGATTCAGGCATAGAATGTCCTCCTTCCTTCAAATATCATTTTATTGCATTTATTATAGCAAACCGGTGAGAGAAAGTAAATAAAAATCGAACAGACATTCGGATTCTATTTTATTAATTTTTTCGGAATGTCTTGAAAAAAGTATGGATTTCTGTTACCATTAATGAGTTGTTTCTTGTAGGAACAAAACGACAGGCAACCGTAGTCTAATGGATAGAACACCGGACTCCGACTCCGGCAATGCGGGTTCGATTCCCGCCGGGTGCATTTAGAAAGCTGATATTTGGATAATCATTGACAGAACATGTACTGTCTGGAAAGGTACGGTGGATAATCGATGGATAATTCCAAGTTAAAAGATAAAATAAAACAGATGAAAATAGATAAAGTGGTAGAGTTTGTGAAAGAGCATATCAGATACTTTGCGGCAGGTGCACTTTTTGTTGTCATGGTAATCGTGCTTGCGACGTGTGCAGGTCCGAATGTCAAGAAAAACAATTCATCAGTGGAAGGAACTGCTACAGTAGAGGAATATCAGGTGGATGCCTATGAGGAAGTAAATACATTAATCGCCCAGTATTATACTGCCTATGCAGCCGGAGATATTACAACACTTACAGCACTTGCAACACCGATATCGGCGAACGAGCAAAGCTATATCGCGATGTTCAGCCAGTATGTGGATGAGTATCAGAATATCAAGTGCTATACGAAGAGTGGGTTGGATGCCAATTCCTATCTGGTATCTGTATCTATGGAGATTAAGTTCACCGGTGTCGATACGCCGGCTCCGGGTTTGGATTTCTTCTATATACGGACGAATGAGCAGGGGAGTCTCTATATTGATAACCTTTATTGCCAGTATAATCTTGCAAATCAGGAGAATGCACTGGATACGAGTATCCAGAATTTGATTAATGGATTTGAAAACCAGGAAGATGTAATTGCACTTCAGAGTGAGGTGCAGACGAGATATGATGCAGCAGTAAATGCTGATACGAATCTGTCTACCATGATTTATACCACAATCCCGAATGCAATTACCAACTGGGTGTCACAGATTGCAGCACAGAATACACCGGCAGAAGGTACGGAAGCTGTTTTGCCGGAGGGAACGGAAACGGCAGAGGAGCCGGTGGGAGAATCAATGGAAGAAGCACAGGAGGAACTGACCGCGGAAGAGCCTGAGACCGTTTATACAGTCGATAAAGTAAATGTAAGAAGAGAAGCGGATACGAGTTCAGAGAAGCTTGCTACCTTGGAAAAAGGAACGGCGATTGGAAGAACCGGTACGGAGGGTGAGTGGAGCAGAGTTGACTATGGCGGAATTCCGGGTTACATAAAGAGCGAGTATCTGACAACTGAAGCACCACAAACGACGGATACGGATGCGCGGGAAGAGGGTACTGCCGGAGGCAGCATTGCAGAAGGAACAGTAATTACATTACAAAATACCGTAAACATCCGCTCCGGCATGAGCGAGACTTCTGATAGAATTGGAACAGCATATGCAGGCGAGAAGGTCAAGGTAGTTATGAGCTATGCAGAGGGATGGACCAAGGTAACCTGGAACAATAAGACCGGCTATATCAAATCATCATTATTACAGTAGAAATAACAAACGGAGACTTTTCGCAGTGAAGTCTCCGTTTTTTCACAGGAGCGTATATGGACGAACAGGGAATTCGAATCAATAAATTTTTAAGCGAAGCAGGTATCTGCTCCCGAAGAGAAGCGGACAGACAGGTGGCGGAGGGAAATGTCACCGTGGATGGCAAGACCGCAGAGGTTGGTACGAGAGTGCTGCCGGGACAAAGCGTTTATTTCTGCGGCCGGCCGGTAAGCAAGGAAGAAGAGATGATATTGCTGGCTTTTCATAAACCGGTGGGCATTGTGTGCACTGCGGAGAAGCGTGAAAAGAACAATGTCATTGATTATATCCACTATCCGAAGCGTATCTATCCTGTGGGAAGATTGGATAAGGATTCGGAGGGATTGTTACTTTTGACAAATAATGGAGACATTGTCAATAAGATGATGCGCGCCGGCAATATGCATGAAAAAGAATATCTTGTGACGGTAAATAAGCCGATTACGGAGGCATTCTTGCGCGGTATGGCAGGCGGCGTACCGTTGGTGGAACTAAATACGACCACCCGTAAATGCAAGGTGGAGCGTGTAGGAAAAAAGGAATTCCGCATCATATTGACGCAGGGATTGAACCGTCAGATTCGTCGAATGTGTGAATATTTCGGATATCGTGTTGTAAAATTAGTTCGAACCCGTATTATGAACATTGAATTGGGCAACTTAGAAAATGGAAAGTATCGGGCCATTACACCGGAGGAATATCAGACATTGCGAAAACTGATTCAGAATTCCTCGAATGAGACGGTAATCCATAGAAAAGAGGAGAGAAGAAATGATACCGGAAGAGAGAATTACCACGCTGAGAGAGCAGATCGCATATCACAGTGACAGATATTATAATCAGGACAATCCTGAAATTTCGGATTATGAATTTGATATGCTAATGCAGGAGTTGAAGAAGCTGGAAAAAGCACATCCCGAGCTAGTGACAAAGGATTCGCCGACACAGAGGGTCGGCGGTACGGCAAAGCGTACGGCAGGTGTGTTGGTGCGCCATAATGTGCCGATGCTAAGTTTACAGGATGTTTTTTCGAAGGAAGAAGTCTATGAGTTTGTGGAGCAGATGAAGGAGCAGTTAGAAAATCCGGAATTCGTCGTGGAATATAAGATTGACGGACTTTCCATGGCACTTCGTTATGAGAATGGTGCGCTTGTGTTGGCGGAGACGAGAGGCGACGGTATCAATTTTGGTGAGGACGTCACCGCGAATGCGAGAGCGATTTCAGATGTGAAGCAGAATCTTAAGGATGCACCGGAATATTTGGAAATTCGCGGCGAGGTATACATGAAGAATGCTGCGTTTGCAGCAGTGAATGAGAAGCAGGAACTTTTGGGGAAGAAGACGTTTGCAAATCCGAGAAATTGTGCGGCAGGAACGCTGCGCCAACTCGATTCTGCTGTGACAAAGGAACGGAACCTCTCTCTTTTTGTTTTTAATATTCAAGAGGTCCGCGGTATGGAGTTTGAGACGCATACGGAGGGCTATGAGTACCTGAAGAAACAGGGAATTATCGTAATTGATGATTACAAGGTCTGTAAGACGGCAGATGAGGTATGGGAGGCGATTCAGGCAATCGGAGAAAATCGCGGGAACCTGGCTTATGATATTGATGGCGCGGTTGTAAAGATAAATCGTTATGCGGATCGTGAAAAATTAGGTGCAACCTCGAAAGTGCCACGATGGGCAATTGCCTATAAATATCCGCCGGAGGAAAAAGAGAGTAAGCTGCTTGATATTGAGCTTTCCGTAGGAAGAACCGGTAGAATTACGCCGACAGCGATTTTTGAACCGATTCGTCTGTGTGGTACGTCCGTGTCTCGAGCAACGCTTCATAATCAGGATTTTATTGATGATTTGGATATCGGAATTGGCGATACGATTGTTGTGTACAAATCCGGTGAGATTATTCCGAAGGTCAAGGAAGTAAAAAAAGAAAAGCGCCCGGAAGGTTGGAAGCGTTTTGTGATACCGGAGTTATGCCCGGTATGTGGTGCGAAGACAGAGCGGGAGCGAGATACAGCAGATATCAAATGTACATCCCCGAACTGTCCGGCACAGTTAGAGCGACACATCATCAATTTTGTCGGAAGAGATGCTATGGATATCAAAGGTTTTGGCACGGTTTATATTGAAGAACTGGTCAGAATGGGGTATATTAAGAATGTCGCAGATATATATCTGTTGCATGAGCATCGCGATTCATTGATTGAACAGGGAATTATCGGAAAAGAAAAAAACACGGACAAGCTGTTAGATGCCATTGAAAAGTCGAAAAAGAATGATGCATATAAGCTTTTGACAGGACTGGGAATCCCTAATGTGGGAAAAGCTGCAGCAAAAGCGATTATGAAGTGCTTTAAAACGATGGAAAACTTGCAAAACGCATCGATTGATGAATTGATATCCGTCAATGACATCGGTGAGGTGAGTGCCGAATGCATCCGGAATTTTTTCGCAGATGAGAAAAATCGAGAGATTATTACGCGCTTGCGCGTATGTGGGGTAAACATGGATGCGGCAGAGAGTGAGACGATAGAATCCGTGCTGAGTGGGAAAACGGTCGTTGTGACGGGAACCCTGCCAACGCTTGGCAGGAAAGAAGCGCAGGAACTGATTGAACAGTACGGAGGTAAGGCTGCGGGATCTGTCTCAAAGAAGACTGATTATGTTTTGGCAGGAGAGAATGCCGGAAGCAAATTAGCCAAGGCCCAGGAACTCGGTATACCGGTCATTTCCGAGGAAGAACTAAAGGCGATGCTGAATATATAAAGAGAGGAATTAGATATGCCAATCAAGACACAAAGTGATTTGCCGGCAAAAGAAATATTGGAAAAGGAAAATATATTCGTTATGGATGAGAGTCGAGCTATGCATCAGGATATTCGGGCAATCGAGATTGGAATTTTGAATCTGATGCCGTTAAAGGAAGAGACAGAATTGCAACTGTTGCGTTCTTTGTCCAATACGCCGTTACAGGTGGATGTCACATTTATAACGGTATCATCGCATGAATCTAAGAATACATCAATGAGCCATCTGAATAAGTTCTATGAGACATTTGAGGATGTGAAGTCACGCTATTTTGATGGATTGATTATCACGGGAGCGCCGCTTGAACAGATGGAGTATGAGGAAGTGGATTATTGGAAAGAGATTTGTGAAATCTTTGAGTGGACCAAGACACATGTTACCTCTACCTTACATCTGTGTTGGGGAGCTCAGGCAGGTATGTATTATCATTACGGATTGAAGAAGTATATGCTGCCAAAAAAGATGTTTGGTGTGTACGAGCATCGCGTAATGAATCGAAAGGTACCTTTGGTAAGAGGCTTTGATGATTATTTTATGGCACCGCATTCAAGACATACGGAGGTTCGTGCGGAGGATATTCGCAAGGTAAAAGAACTCACAATTTTAGCGGAGTCTGAAGAGGCAGGGGTATTCCTTGCGATTGCGGACGAGGGAAGAAGAATTTTTGTGATGGGACATCCTGAGTATGATCGTATTACATTGGATAAAGAGTATAAGCGGGATAAGGATAAAGGGCTTCCGATTGAACTTCCGGTAAACTACTATCCGAATGATGACGATACGGAAAAGCCAAGACTGCAGTGGCGTTCCCATGGCAACATTTTGTATAGCAACTGGCTGAATTATTACGTCTATCAGCAGACGCCGTATGAGTTCATTGACACGGCGGAGATTATAGGGAAATAAATTTCCCGGAAATAAATTTCCCGGAAATAAAATTTCGGGAAGTAATCTTTCAGGAAGTAATCTTTCAGAAAACAGTGGCAGTAATTAACCAAAGAAAAGAGAGTGACGAGATGGCGGACCCAATGAAGATAAATTACAAGATTTTTTTGGAGGCAGAGGATGTATCACAGTCGAGAATACTTTCCTGTGCTTCCTATTTGAAGAATGTTCTGGCAAATCATAGAAACCCGTATATTAACAGAGCGGTAGTGGACGATGAGAGTGATATGGATGATTTCGTCTTGCGGCTTTTTGTGGAAGAGAACATTGAGGAAGAGGAATGTGCAAGCAGCGAGATGGCGGAAACATTCATTGATGATATGGCAGAACTGGTGACAGAGATGGCGCAGGTGCATTCTTTTCTTGATATGGAGGGAAGTTTTGCAATCAAATATGAAGGGGAAACGCTTGCTTACTCTTATATGTCTGCAAGTGGTGATGACGGATGCGATTTCCAGTTAATGGAAGATACAGAATAAATTAATACTTTTTTTGGTTTCCAAAATGTGAATAGTCTGTTATAATAAACGCATAATATCACTTAGGAGGCAATTAGCAATGGGTGAGGATCGTAAAACATTTAAAATAAAGGATGGTAATTTAGGAGAAGTGAAGATTGCAGATGAAGTCGTTGCCATCATCGCAGGGCTTGCCGCTACCGAGGTGGACGGGGTTGGTTCCATGGCTGGCAACATTACAAACGAACTGGTAAGTAAACTTGGTATGAAGAACCTTTCTAAGGGCATTCGTGTGGAAGTGTTGGACGGAACCGTGAATGTAGATGTTGCACTCAATATTTCGTATGGATATTCCATTCCGGAAGTATCTGCGAAGGTACAGGACCGTGTGAAGAATGCGATTGAGAATATGACCGGATTAGAAGTATCAATTGTGAACATTCGTATTGCGTCTGTGGACATGGGCAGCAACAAATAGTAGTTTTTCACGATGAATATCATAAAGGGTGTCCCTGCGGCATCCTTTTTTACATGTATAAGAGAGGATAGATTATGACAAGAAGAGAGTTAAGAGAACAGGTATTTAAGATGCTGTTTGGCGTGGAATTCCATGATGCGTCTGAGATGCCGGAGCAGTTAGCGGTATACGAGGAGACAGAGGAAGCATGGGATGTGGCGGATGGAGAGTATATTTCTAAGAAGTGCACGGATATTGTAGCGCATCTGGCGGAAATCGACACGGCTATCAATGAGGTGGCAGAGGGGTGGAAGACCAGCAGAATGGGCAAGGTGGACCTTACATTAATCCGTCTTGCAGTATATGAGATGAAGTATGAGGAGGATGTCCCGGTAGGTGTTGCTATCAACGAGGCAGTTGAACTTGCAAAGAAGTATGGTACAGATGATTCACCGGCCTTTGTGAATGGAGTATTAGGAAAGCTGGCATGATGAAAAATGTTTACTCCGTGGGACAAGTGAATACATATATCAAGAATATGTTTGCCCAGGATTTTATGTTACAGCGCATCAGTGTCAAAGGCGAAGTGTCTAACTGTAAATATCATACATCCGGGCACATTTATTTTACGCTGAAGGATAGCGTCGGTACTATCAGTGCTGTTATGTTTGCAGGAAGCAGGCGTGGGCTTAAGTTTACGATGAAAGAGGGGGACAAAGTCATCGTAACAGGTTCTGTGGAGGTGTATGAGCGTGATGGAAAGTATCAGCTTTATGCAAGGGAAATTGAACTGGATGGTGCAGGAAATCTGTATCTGAAGTTCGAGGCGTTAAAGCGTGAGTTAGAAGAGATGGGGATGTTTGCCCCGGAGTATAAAAAGCCGATACCAAAGTTTGCTATGCGTATTGGTATCGTGACGGCACCGACCGGCGCAGCAATACAGGATATCCGCAATATTGCAAAGCGCAGGAATCCGTATGTGGAGTTAATATTGTATCCGGCTTTGGTACAGGGCGATGGCGCGGTGCCCAGTATTATTAACGGTATTCGCGCCTTGGATGCGCATGGTGTGGATGTCATGATTGTGGGGCGCGGCGGTGGTTCTATCGAAGATTTGTGGGCGTTTAATGAAGAAGAAGTTGCACGGGCGATTTTCGAGTGTGAGACGCCGGTGATTTCGGCGGTAGGACATGAGACCGATACAACGATTGCGGATTATGTGGCGGACCTTAGGGCACCGACACCGTCGGCAGCGGCAGAGCTTGCCGTGTTTGATTATTATCTGGTAAAAGAGCAGATGACATCTATGGAAGGTCACATGCGGCGTCTTTTGCGGCAGAAGATGGAAGCGGCTCGTATGAGATTGGCACATGCGCAGACGAAGCTGCGCTATTTAAGTCCAGAGAACAAACTGCGGGAAAATCGCAAATATGCGGCTGATTTAGAGGAGCGTGCCACGATGCGTATGACACAGCTTTTGGAGCAGAAGCGTCATCAACTGGCACTGTTATCAGGACAGTTGGAGGGAATGTCTCCGGTGAAAAAGTTAAGTCAGGGATATTCTTATGTGTCTAATGAGAACGGTTATGCAGTGACAGATGCATTGCATGTCGAAAAAGGGGATATACTGGATATACGACTGCTTCACGGCGCACTTAAGACAGAGGTCATTGAAGTTTTGAATGATAATAAGCAGTGATGCGATAGATTGGAGTGTAATATGAGTGAAGAAAAAGGGAAGAAGCGTTCTTTGGAAGAAACGTTTGCCGAAATTGAAACAATCATAGAACAGATGGAGCGCCCGGAAGTGTCTTTGGACGAATCATTTCAGCTCTATCAGAGAGGTGTTGGAGAGCTGAAAGCCTGCAATGAGTTGCTGGATGAAGTTGAGAAGAAGATGCAGGTGCTTGCTGCGGATGGCAGCTTAGAAGAGATGTAAGAGAGGAATGTGCGCACGATGGATATCAAAGCAGAGATTGATAGACGGACACAGGAGATAGAGAAAATAATCGGCTCCTATTTGCCAAAGGAAGAGGGATATCAGAAGACGATTATGGAAGCGATGAATTACAGCATACTTGCCGGTGGCAAACGCCTCCGCCCGATGCTGATGCAGGAAACATATCGTCTCTTTGGCGGAAAATCGCGTGTGATTGAACCATTTATGGCAGCTATTGTGATGATTCATACGTATTCCTTAGTACACGATGATTTACCGGCAATGGACAATGATGAGTATCGGAGAGGTAAGAAGACAACCCATGCGGTTTACGGAGAGGCAATGGGAATTTTGGCTGGAGATGCGCTCTTAAATTATGCATATGAGACAGCAGCTACCGCATTTGAGATGGAGCCTGAGAATCCGGCAATCGGTCGTGCATTTATAGTTCTGACGAGGAAAGCCGGAATCTATGGAATGGTAGGTGGTCAGACGGTGGATGTGGAGTCTGAGGGTACACATGATATGACCAGAGAAAAATTAGATTTCATCTATCGGCTTAAGACGAGCGCATTGCTGGAGAGTTCCATGTTAATCGGAGCAATCTTGGCAGGAGCGACAAAGAATGAACAGAAGTTAATCGAAGAGATTGCAGGAGAGGTTGGTCTGGCATTTCAGATACAGGATGATATCTTAGATGTCACAAGTACGATGGAAGTGCTTGGGAAACCAATCGGAAGCGATGAGAAAAATCATAAGTTTACATATGTGACATTCGAAGGACTTGATAAGGCAAAAGCGGATGTGGCGGAGATTTCAGAAAGAGCCATTGCACATATGAATACGCTTGTGGTAAAGAATGAGTTTTTGACAGAACTGCTTCGTTATCTGATTTCCAGAGAGAAGTGAGGAAGTTTGTATGGTATTAGAGCGAATTCAAAAGGAAAATGATATCAAAGAACTCTCAGAGGAAGAACTGAAAATTCTTGCTGATGAGATTCGTGAGTTTTTAATTGAAAAAATATCGATAACCGGTGGACATCTGGCATCAAATCTTGGCGTCGTTGAACTTACAATGGCACTACATTTGACACTTGACTTGCCAAAGGATAAGCTGATATGGGATGTGGGACATCAGTCTTATACCCATAAGCTTCTGACCGGAAGAAGAGATGGCTTTGATGAATTGCGCAAATATGGCGGTATGAGTGGGTTCCCGAAGCGCAAAGAGAGCGAGTGTGACAGCTTTGATACGGGGCATAGTTCGACTTCCATTTCAGCGGGATTAGGTTATGCGCATGCCAGAGAAATTACCGGAGAGGATTATAAGATAGTATCCGTTATCGGTGATGGTGCCCTGACAGGCGGTATGGCCTTTGAGGCGCTTAATAATGCGGCGCAGTTAAAATCCAATTTTATCATCGTGTTGAATGACAATAATATGTCTATTTCCGAAAATGTCGGAGGGCTGTCCACATACCTGGCGGGATTTCGAACGGCAGATGCATATCGTGACCTAAAGTTAGGTGTCATGAATTCACTGAATAAGATTCCGGTGTATGGCGATAAGGTTGTAGAAAAAATTCGTCGTACCAAAAGCGGTATCAAGCAGCTTCTGATTCCGGGAATGTTCTTTGAGGAGATGGGTATTATCTACCTTGGACCGGTAGACGGCGGCGATATCAAGGGAATATCAAAACTGTTACGGGAGGCATCCCATATTGACGGTCCGGTTTTGGTGCATGTGATAACACACAAGGGGGCAGGTTATGCTCCCGCAGAGCGTCATCCGGCGAGATTTCATGGTACAGAGCCGTTTGAGATTGAGACTGGTCTGCCGAAGAATCCGAGAATCACGGCGAACTATACGGACATTTTTTCTACGGTTATGCGAAAGCTGGGAGACCGTGACCCAAAGGTTGTTGCAATCACAGCGGCTATGACAGACGGGACCGGATTAAAGCGTTTCCACAATATGTTTCCGGAACGGTTTTTTGATGTGGGAATTGCAGAGCAGCATGCGGTTACTTTCGCAGCGGGGCTGGCAGCGGGCGGATTGAAGCCTATTTTTGCAGTATATTCTTCCTTTTTACAGAGAGCATATGATCAGATTCTTCACGATGTCTGTATTCAGAATTTGCCGGTAGTATTTGCGATTGACCGTGCCGGTCTTGTGGGAAGTGATGGAGAGACGCATCAAGGGATTTTTGACATTTCCTATTTATCTTCAATACCGAATATGACAATATTGGCACCAAAGAATAAATGGGAACTGTCAGATATGATTAAATATGCAGTTGATTTTGGTGCGCCGATTGCGATAAGATATCCAAGAGGAGAGGCTTATGCCGGGTTAAAAGACTATCGTGCGCCGATTGAATATGGTAAAAGTGAGTGGATTTACCATGAGTCTGGAATTGTATTGTTCGCGCTTGGCTCTATGGTAAAGACGGCAGAGGCTGTATATACAAGTTTAAAGGAACAGGGATATGCCTGCAGTTTGATTAATGCGCGGTTTGCCAAGCCATTAGACCGGGAGACTTTGCGCGAGGTGATAGAAAAGCACGAGCTCATTGTCACGCTCGAGGAGAATGTCCTGAACGGAGGCTTTGGTGAGCATATTACTGAATTTTACAACGAGCAGGGCAACCCAATCCGGGTGCTCAATATTGCAATTCCGGATACCTATGTAGAACATGGTAATGTTGACATTTTGCGTAAGGAGCTTGGTATTGATGCAGATACCATAACGAAGCGAACCATGGAAGCGTACCGCAAATTGACAGCAGAAAGGATAGACGATTGAAAGAACGATTAGATGTATTGCTCGTAAACAGAGGGCTTGCACCTTCCAGAGAAAAAGCGAAAACAATGATTATGGAAGGGAATGTTTTCGTAGAGAATGAGCGGGAAGATAAAGCCGGCTCTATGTTTGATACGGAGGCTGTAATTGAGATAAAAGGAAACACGTTAAAATACGTAAGCCGCGGTGGATTGAAGTTGGAAAAGGCAATGACGCATTTTGGCATCACATTGACTGACAAGATTTGCATGGATATCGGTGCTTCTACCGGTGGATTCACAGATTGTATGTTGCAGAATGGCGCCGCAAAGGTCTATGCCGTAGATGTCGGATATGGGCAGTTTGCTTGGAAACTGCGTCAGGATCCGAGGGTTGTATGCATGGAGAAGACCAATATCCGCTATGTGACACCGGAGGATATTGAGGATGCGCTTGACTTTGCATCAGTCGATGTATCGTTTATTTCCCTGACGAAAGTGTTAGGACCTGCCCGTGCGTTATTAAAAGATGGTGGCGAGATGGTATGTCTCATCAAACCACAATTTGAGGCAGGGCGCGAGAAGGTCGGGAAGAAGGGTGTCGTGCGTGAAAAATCTGTTCATGAGGAGGTTATCGCGAAGGTAATTAATTTTGCAACTGAACAGGGATTTTTTGTTAAGAATTTGGAGTATTCCCCGATTAAGGGACCGGAAGGTAATATCGAGTATCTTGTTTATATCAGAAAAGAAGCCTGTGGCGGAAGAGAGGAGTCCGTGGATATCCAGAGTGTGGTAGATGCTGCACATGGAGAGCTCGACAAATAAGATGAAACATTTTTTGATGATTACCAATATGCATAAAGATGCAGGAAGAAAGCTGACAGAGGCGCTTTCGGGATATATTCGGGCAAAAGGCGGAAGTTGTCAGTGCTTCTTAAGCACAGGGGAAAATGCATCGGAGGCGGCACCAAAGATTTCCGAGATTCCAAAGGAGACAGAGTGTGTGCTGGTATTAGGCGGGGACGGTACTTTGATACGGGCGGCTACTATGTTGGTGGATAGCAGAATTCCGCTCATTGGGGTGAACCTTGGAACGCTTGGCTATTTGTGTGAGCTGGAGGAGAGTAACGTGTATGCCGCGATTGACCGGCTTATGGCAGATGACTATATGATAGAAAAACGCATGATGCTGGAAGGACATGGGATTAAGGCAGGAAAAGAGGTTGGTTACGGTATTGCATTTAATGATATCGTAATACACCGCACGGGAGCTTTGTCCGTTGTGAGACTCAGTGTTTATGTAAATGGTGAATATCTCAATACTTTCCATGGGGATGGCGTTATTCTTTCTACGCCGACCGGCTCTACCGGCTATAATATGTCTGCAGGTGGACCGATTGTGGATCCGAAAGCACAGATGATATTGATTACACCGATTAATTCGCATAACTTAAGTACGAGAAGCATTGTAATCGGAGCGGACGATGAGGTTGTAGTAGAACTGGCAGAGCGGCGCTCACAGCAGGATGAGACTGTAGAAGTCAGCTTTGATGGAGACAATGCGGTAAAGCTTGAAGTGGGAGATAGATTTGTCATCCGCAGAGCGAAAGAGACAGCGCGTATCTGTAAAATCAGCAATGAGAGCTTTTTAGAGATACTCAGTAAGAAAATGCGCACTTATACGTAGATGTGTTGATACATAGTGCGTGACAGAAAGGAGCGATGTACGGATGAAGACAAGACGACAGGCAAAAATATTAGAATTAATCAGTAAAAACGATATCGAGACACAGGAAGAGCTGTCTGATTATCTGGAGAAAGAGGGATATCAGGTAACGCAGGCGACTGTATCGAGGGATATCCGAGAATTGAAGCTGACAAAACTTTCGATGAGTGGAGGCAGGCAGAAGTATGTCGCGTTGGTGGAGACCTCAGAGGATTTGTCTGAGAAATATACACGTATATTTCGCGATGGTTTCATGTCAATGGATATGGCGCAGAATATTCTTGTGATAAAGACGGTGTCCGGCATGGCGATGGCGGTGGCAGCAGCGTTGGACGCGATGCATTTGCACGAAATCGTAGGTTGTATCGCAGGGGATGATACAATTATGTGTGCGATACGAAGCAATGAAGATACGATTGCGGTGATGAGCCGTTTGAGAAAGATTGTAGAAGAGTAGAACGGGTACTTCTGGGGAGAGTAAAAGGAGATTCTATGTTACAAAGTCTACATGTGAAAAATTTGGCATTAATCGAAGAAACAGAAGTGGATTTTACCGAGGGACTCAATATCCTTTCCGGTGAGACCGGCGCAGGAAAATCAATCATTATCGGTTCTATCAATCTGGCGCTTGGTGAGAAGGTACAGAAGGAAATGCTGCGCGAAAGCGGCACAGACGGTGAGATGGCACCGGCACTTGTTGAACTGGTCTTTCGGGTGACGGATGAGAGGCAGTGCGCACAGTTGGCAGAACTTGAGGTATACCCGGAGAATGATGAAGTAATTTTAAGCCGCAAGATTATAAATGGCAGAGGCGCTGCCAAGGTTAATGCGGAAACGGTTCCGGCTTCCAAGGTGAAGGAAATTGCGTCAATTTTGATTGATATTCACGGACAACACGAGCATCAGTCGCTGCTCTCTAAGAAAAAGCATTTAGAGATTTTGGATGATTATGCCGCGGAGCGCTTGGCGGGGCCTAAATCGGAACTGCAAAAGATGTACCATGAATATCGAAAATTATTTGAAGAACTGAAAGCGGCAGATGTGGATGTGGAAGAACGTCTGCGGGAAATCTCTTTTTTGGAATATGAAGTGAAGGAGATTGGAGATGCGTCCCTGCGCGAAGGTGAGGACGAAGAACTGGAAGCTGATTTTCGAAAGTTTAGTAATGGTCGAAAAATTGTAGAGGCAGTGAGCAGTGCACATAGCAGTACCGGTGGCGGCATGGAAGGTGCATCTGATTTGATAGGACGGGCATTGAGAGAACTGTCATCAGTCGCTTCTTATGATGATAAGTTGGAAGAACTGGAGCAGGAACTTTTGGAGATTGATAATCTCTTAAATGATTTCAATCGAGAAATCGCCGATTATGTTGAAAATATGGAATTTGATGATGAGACCTTCTATCAGGTGGAAAAACGCTTGGATGCCATCAACCATCTGAAATCCAAATATGGCAGTACAATACCTGAGATATTGGATGCACTCGCGAGCAGACAGGAACGGCTTACAAAATTAAAGGATTATGATCATTATCTGGATGAATTGAAGGTTAACGTTGAGAAGGCGGAAAAGCAGTTGGAAGAAAAGTGTTTTGAGGTATCGGAAATTCGTAGGGAATATGCCGAGAAGCTGACGGCTGCGGTGACGGAGGCATTAAAGGATCTTAATTTCTTAGATGTCCGTTTTCAAATGGAATTTGCACGTACCGATGGCTATACGGCAAACGGATTTGATGACGCGGAGTTCTTGATTTCTACGAACCCGGGCGAACCGTTAAAACCGCTTGGAAAAGTGGCATCAGGCGGTGAACTTTCACGTATTATGTTGGCAATTAAGACGGTTCTTGCAGACGAGGATGCTGTGGAAACCCTGATTTTTGATGAAATTGACAGCGGAATCAGTGGTCGTACTGCACAGATGGTATCCGAGAAGATGAATGTGCTAGGAAGAAATCATCAGATTATCTGTATCACGCATTTGCCACAGATTGCAGCGATGGCGGATTCTCATTATCTGATTGAAAAATCGGTACAGAATCAGACGACAGTTTCCACGATTTGCAGACTTAACAGAGAGGAAAGCGTTGATGAGCTTGCAAGAATGCTTGGCGGCGTGGAGATTACAGATACCGTCCGAAAAAGTGCAAGTGAGATGAAAGAGCTTGCCGAACAGAAAAAACACTAGAAATCGGAACACGCATGTTTGAAAAATGAAAATATCCATATAATAAGGGAAGATACGATTCGTATCTTCCCTTTTGTGATACGAGATAGTGGAGTAAGGAGTATACATGAGCAGCAGATTTTATCAAACCATACAACAGGTGACATGGATTGGCGCATTTCTTATAGCGGCGTTTGCAGTAAAAACATTTCTTCAGGCAATTCCGGATGAACTTTATGTGACAGCAGGGCAGGAGGTGTCCTATGAGTTTGATGTTCCCGTCAGCGTTGTGTTAAAAGAGGAAAGCGCAGAAGTGTTTGATAATCTGACAAAGACGAGTGCGATGGAAGTGACACCAAGCTATACCGTGACCTGTAAGCTCTTTGGGATTTTCCCAATAAAAGATGTTGAGGTCATGTTGGTAGACGAGAAGACAGTCTATGCGAGCGGTTTGCCAATTGGCATTTATGTGAAAACGGATGGGGTTTTGGTGCTTGGGACATCCAAGGTGACGAATGCAAATGGAAGGGAATGTTATCCGGCGCAGAATCTTGTAAAGAGCGGGGATTATATTGTGAGCGTCAATGGAGAGCCTGTTTATGAAAAGGAAGAATTGACCCAAAAGATTGATGCCTATGGAGAAGACAGGGAGATTCTTGGAATCAAACGAAATGGTGAGTATATTGAGGTATCTATGACTCCGGTAGAAAGTGAACAGGGAAGGCATCTACTTGGCATTTGGGTACGTGATGATTTAGCGGGGGTAGGAACCATGACCTATCATACGTCAGAGGGCGCTTTTGGTGCGCTGGGACATGCTGTCAGCGATGGAGATACCGGAACACAGATGAGTGTGTCGGAAGGGTGGATTTATGAAACTGACATTGTGGGAATCAAAAAAGGGGAGAACGGAACACCGGGGGAATTGTCTGGAGTCATTGACTATGGCAAGGGACATTGCCTTGGTACCATTACAGAAAATTCACCGCTTGGAATCCAAGGAAAATTAGAGGAAGAATTACAGGAAATGCAGGAAGATTTATGCTATGAGGTATGTTATAAACAGGATATTCGTATCGGAACGGCATATATCATATCAGCAGTATCCGGAGAATATAAGAAATACGAAATTCAGATTGAAAGTCTTGATTACAGCGGAAATGAGGAAAATAAGGGGATTCTGTTTCGGGTGACAGACCCGGAGCTTTTGGATTTGACTGGTGGAATCGTGCAGGGAATGAGCGGTAGCCCTATCATTCAAGATGGAAAAATCATAGGTGCTGTCACGCATGTCTTTGTCTCGGATGCATCCCGAGGCTACGGTATATTTATTGAGAAAATGCTCGAGCATTGAGTCCGGGCAGCAAATAGAAAGGACACAATCGTGTAAGCTTGCTTACTGACGATTGTGTCCTTTTTATTTGATATCCCGCGGGAACGAGGCATACTTTACCGTCGGCATAATTCCCAAAATGCGACAGCACTGGCTGCAGCGACATTCAATGAGTCGACACCATGCGACATAGGGATGCGCACCGTGTAATCACAATCTGCAATCGTAGAAGGTGTCAGTCCGTCTCCTTCGGTTCCCAGTACGATGGCTAGCTTTTCTTCTGTCGCAAGTCTTGGGTCAGCTATCGAGACAGAGTTGTCACTTAGTGCCATGGCGGCAGTCTTAAATCCTAAATTTTGAAGTGGTTTGAGATAGGATATATTTCCGTCTGCGACATTGCTTTCAAGAAAGGTCCACGGTATCTGGAATACGGTTCCCATACTGACGCGGGAAGCACGCCGATATAGCGGATTGCTGCATGCAGGGGTAAGCAATATGGCATCAATATTTAATGCCGCAGCAGAGCGGAAAATTGCACCGATATTGGTAGGGTTCATGACGTTTTCCAGTACGGCTATTCGACGTGCGCCGGCGCATACATCTTCAACATGTGGCAGCACAGGGCGACGCATGGCACACAGCATACCACGGGTGAGCTGGTAGCCGGTTAACTTAGAAAGGATTTCGAAATCCGCCGTGTAAACAGGAACGTCATCACAGCGCGTGATAACGTCGAGCGTCTCGCCTGTCATATGTTTTTCCTCCGCTAAAAATGAAACAGGTTCATATCCGGCATCAAGGGCACGTTTAATTACCTTTGGACTTTCTGCAATGAAAAGCCCCGTTTTAGGCTCATAGAGATGTAGGAGCTGTGCTTCCGAAAGACGAGCATATATGTCTAATTCAGGTGCTTCAAAATCAGTTATTTCAATAATGTTTGGCATAAAATATCTCCTTTGATTCAAGGAACATTATAGTGTTCAAAGGTAATGGTGTCAAATGGGATATACGGACGGCTTCTTGTTTTCAAAGAAGAAAAAGTTTTTTTACATTATCTGGAAATTATGGTATGATTAGGCGTAAGAGTTTCGATGACTGTTTTTGTAAGAGGTAGAAAATGGAAGATGCGATGACACATGACGAGGATATGGTCAAGCTTGCTGATGAGTACTACGCAGAGGGCAGGCAGACTTTTTTGGGTAATCAGTTAGATGAAGCGGCCCAACTGATACAGAACGCAATTCATCTGTATAAGCAGTGCGAAGATTATGGGAAGTATACGGCTGCGCTTAATCTCATGGGGGTAATCTATGCAGCGACTGGCAATGAGACGATGGCAGTTGATTACTATCTGGAGGGACTTGAGTATGCAATCGACCACAGGTGTGACAATATTGTAACACTGTTTTACAATAACATTGGCTCACGCTATCAGGAGTTAGGCGAACATGAGAAAGCAATCGATTATTTTATAAAGGCTGCGAAAGAACTGGAGAATCCTGAATGTATGAAGGAGGAGCGTCAGGATAATTGGTGTCTGGTCACTTACATTAACCTGGCGGCATCCTATCGTTATATGGGGAGCTATGAGCTTGCAGAAAAATATTTGAAACTGGCAGAGCATTATATGACAGGAGAGAATGAGAAGATATATCGATATACATTTCTCATTTTAGAGTGTCGGCTTTGGTGGTCAACCGGAAAGAGCAAGGATGTTTATGAGCACATGGAGTCACTTTTGGAGAGCGGCACCAAGAATAGTAATGCTCCAGATTACAGTCTCGATATGAGGGATTTATGCTGTCTGCTTAAGGAAATGAAGGAGTATGATTATTGGAAAAGCATCATACTCGATTTTGAGAAGTATGTAGGCGAACAGAATACCGTGTATTTCAGATTGATGTTGAATGAGATGTGGATGGATTATTACAAGACCATCGGGGATAAGGAAACATATATTAAGTTATGTATGGAGTACATAGAACTGCATCAACAACAAGAGAAAATCACCAATAAGGAACGTGCGATGGCAATCGATATTAAGATTCAGCTTCGAGAAAAGGAAGTGGAACGCAGACGTGCAGAAGCACTTTCTACGACCGATGCACTGACCGGGCTTGGGAATCGCTATCTCATTGCGCAGGATGTGGCTGAAATCGTGAAGTGGGCAACTGAAAAACAGCAAAAAATCACAGTAGGTGTACTTGATATTGATTGTTTTAAGCAGCATAATGATACCTATGGACATATCAAAGGAGATCAGTGCATTAAGAAAGTGGCAATGATTTTACAGAATGCAGTAACTGGTATCGGCAAAGTTTACCGTTTTGGAGGGGATGAATTCATTATGATATTGCCACGGGGAGATCGCGGAACGGTAGAGAGGATTGCAAAGCGGATACAGGATAAGCTTGGGGAAGCGAAGATTGAGAACATCAATTCCATTGTGATACCTGAGGTGACAATTTCGCAAGGTTATGCGTGCTTTATTCCGAAAAAAGGTGAAGACAAAGATACACTGATAGAGCATGCGGATCATGCACTTTATTATGTTAAAAAGAATGGCAGAAATGCTTACCATGTTATCGAGGAATAAGTGCTCGGTGTACGGAAAAATTTTCCTTGACGACGAGCTTCGACAAAATATCGTGTCATAAAATCAGTATTATCAAGGAGCAAAATGTTTTGTCACAGGAGGAGCTAAAATGGAAATACTAAAAGTGGCAATCGCAGATGATAATGAGAGAATGCTGCGGTTATTGGGAGATATTATCAAAAGCGATTCTGCGCTTGATTTGATAGGAAGCGCGAGAGACGGCGAAGAAGCATACAATGTGATAAAAACAAAAGAACCGGATGTCGTATTGTTGGATATTGTCATGCCAAAGCTGGACGGGCTTGGAGTGCTGGATCGTGTGAACAATGATACGGGTATTAAGAAACGTCCGACTTTTATCATGATAAGTGCCATTGGACAGGAGAAGATTACGGAAGATGCATTTAATCTTGGCGCGGATTATTATATCATGAAACCGTTTGATAACGATATGGTTTTGGACCGCATTAAGCACATTAAGGGAAATGTGCATAACAGAGGAGCGGAAATCCGCAAGGTGAACGCTTATGAAAAGGCAGAGGACTTCAGTGAGCGCAATTTAGAGGCTGATGTAACGGAAATTATCCATGAGATTGGAGTGCCTGCACATATCAAGGGATACCAGTATCTGCGAGATGCAATTATTATGTCAGTGAATGACATGGACATGCTGAATTCCATCACGAAGGTATTATATCCGACAATTGCAAAAAAATACCAGACAACATCAAGCAGAGTAGAACGAGCAATTCGTCATGCCATTGAGGTGGCTTGGAGCAGAGGCAAGATGGACACAATAGATGAGATGTTTGGCTATACGATTCATAACGGCAAAGGCAAACCAACCAATTCAGAATTCATTGCCCTGATTACTGACCGAATTCGGTTGGAATACAAGATGCATTAATACTTTTCAGAAAGATGGAAAAGCGTTATAATATTTCTAAGATGAGTGGAATCTTGGAGGGTTATAACATGACAAAAATATTATTTGCGGCTTCAGAAGCTGTCCCCTTTATCAAAACTGGCGGACTTGCAGACGTAACCGGTTCTTTACCGGGATATTTAGACAGAAAGCGCTATGATGTACGCGTCATTCTGCCTAAATACATGTGCATGGACGAGCAGTGGAATGGACAGCTTCGTTTTTTGTGTCATTTTTATGTGAATCTAAACTGGCGTAAACAGTATGTGGGGATATTTGAGACGAAAAGAGACGGGATTACCTACTATTTTGTAGATAATGAATTCTATTTTGCGGGAGATCGCCCATACAATAATATTTATGAGGATGTGGAAAAGTTTGCCTATTTCTCCAAAGCAGTGTTGGAGGCTTTGCCGTTTCTGGATTTTTGCCCGGAAATCATACATTGCCATGACTGGCAGACCGGCTTGATTCCGGTATTCCTTCGGACGGTTTATGGGGACGAGCGCTATTATTCCGGAATCAAGACTATATTCTCGATTCATAATCTTAAGTTTCAGGGACGGTGGAGACTTCCGGCGGTCATGGATATTACAGGGCTTCCGAGACAGATTTTTACGTCGGATAAGCTGGAATCTTATGGTGAGGCAAACTATCTGAAGGGGGGAGTCGTATACGCGGATGCGGTGACGACTGTGAGCCGTACCTATGCGAATGAGATTATGACTCCGGAGGGCGGTGAAGGACTAGACGGATTGATGTATGCCAGACGAAATGTCCTCTATGGTATCCCAAATGGGATTGATTATAATGAATATGACCCTAAGACGGACAGTTATCTGAAGGGGCACTTTGGTGTGAATGATTACGCAAAAGGTAAGGCTGTCAATAAGACTGAACTTCAGAAGATGCTGGGGTTACCGGTGGAAAAGGATACATTCTTACTAGGTATGGTATCGCGTATGACGGATCAGAAGGGATTTGATTTGATTGCGTATATTATGGATGAGTTGCTGGCAACTGAGAAGATTCAGTTTGTTGTAGTTGGAACGGGAGAAGAACGTTATGAGAATATGCTGCGCTATTTTGCGGAGCGGTATCCGAATAAGATGCGAGTAAGGGTTGGATATTCCGAAGAACTTGCGCATCAGATTTACGGTTCCTGTGATGCATTCCTGATGCCTTCTTTGTTTGAACCGTGTGGATTGTCACAGTTGATGAGCCTACGTTACGGAACGGTTCCCATCGTGCGAGAGACAGGCGGACTCAAGGATACGGTAGAAGCTTACAATGAGTATGATGATTGTGGAACCGGATTTTCTTTTGCAAATTATAATGCACATGAGATGCTGGGAACACTGCGCTATGCCATGAAGACTTACTATGAAAACAAGAAAGCATGGGATGGAATTGTGAAGCGTGGTATGAAACAGGATTTTTCGTGGGAAAGTTCTGCACGTGAATACGAAAAGCTATATCAGAAGTTAGTGGAGACGGCATAGGTAGGATGTGTATCTGTTACATGGTAATCTGACCGCTTTCTCTGGAAAAATAGTATACATGATCTGATAAGATTTCCTCCCGGGATAACTGGGAGGAATTTACGTCTTTTACCATATCGGATAATTCCTGAGGACTCGTCTTATTTTTGACAGGGATAATTAGAACTTCATGCACGCTGCTCGGAAGAATAAAAAGATCACTTTCTAAGCGGTTTGCAAAGTCACGAAGTAGATTTTGGTAAAGAATACAGCCGGATCCATTGAGTTTATAGCGGTTGGTCAGCACATACATTGGGTATGACGTGGTGGCATCCGGCGCGTCTGCAGGAATGTCTTCGTCTGAGAGCAGTTCTTTTAGAATATCCGTCATATTTCGAAGGTCGTAAGACAGGAGCCTTGGGGTGTTCTGCTGTGCCAGTGCGTAGAGGTCGTCTTTGGTAATACCCCAGTAGTTTAGATGCTGATTGTGAATAAGAATGGTTGCACTGCCGGAAGGTGAGGATTCGACAAGACAATTAAAAACAATGGAGAGATCCAGAAAGCGGTAATGCGGAACTTCCTTCAATAGCTCGCGATTGCGTTCATAGTTGACAAGTTTGAAAATGATACGGGATTTCACCTTGTCGTAGTCGGTGAAAAATGAGATGTCAATGTTATCAGAAGGGCGGTTATCATGATAGACCTTAAGAATGTCATTCTCAATGTCGGAAAGTGAATGGCCGTTTTCATATTGTTTGAAATAGGAATTTAGGTAGATGGTAGGGGAAAGATTATACTTGGTAGATAAAATTGTAAGTCCGTCCAGATGTGTGTCATTGTTCTTAATGATGTCTTGAACCGTGACCCGAACATCAGAGCCGAGACGTTCCTGTAGGTCGGATAAGATTTGTTGCTTGAATTCGGAATAGTTGTAATTCATAAGATGCCTCCTGTAAAAAGCGGTAGACCGCATATGCAGGAAAGGTATGATGCTTGTAAATATAGACGGGAATAAAAACCACGCAGTGAATAACTGCGTGGTTTTAGGTTAACACATGTGTAGTAGAATAACAATAGAGCAATAGGACCAAATTATTCGGATTTTAACATTTTCCAAAGATAACTATAATGCTCTGTTGTATCTTTGGAGAACTGCTTGTAGACGACACAGTTTGCAAGAATATTTTCGGAAGGGAAGATGGTCGGGTCATTTTTTGTCTCGTCGTCTAACTGTTCAAGCACTTTGGTGTTTGGAGTGGCATAGTAGACGTAATCAAAATTGAGCATAGCTACGTCTTCACGGCAGAGAAAATCAAGAAATTTCTGCGCATTTTCTTTGTTTTGACTGCTCTTAGGAATAAACCAGGAGTCTATCCAAAGGTTAGAACCTTCTTTTGGTACACAGTAGGAGAGGTCTTCGTTCAATTCCATAGCATAGGCGGCTTCGCCGGAATATACGAGCGCCATTGCTGCATTGCCGGCTGCCATTTCATCAGCTGTCTCATCTACATAGTACGCGTAGACAATGGGCTTCTGTTCGATTAAGAGTTGTACTGCCGTGTCTAGCTGCGCGAAATCCTCGGTATTGATGTCATATCCCAGGAGACGTAATGGTGGTACAAAAGTATCGCGTACCGAATTTTGCATAATAATGGAATCCTTATATTTTTCATCCCACAGAACGTTCCAAGTCTGAACTTCCTCCTCGGTAACCTTTGTCGTGTTATAGAGGATGCCAAGTGTTCCGTAAAAGTATGGCATGGAATAGTTTGCTTCCGGGTCGAAAACTTTGGCTGCTTCAATAATCTCCGGGTCAATATTTTCGTAATAAGAAAAGCTGCTAAATTCGATTTTCGCGACTTTTCCTTCACTGATTAAGCGTTCGACCATATAGTCGGAAGTACAGACAACATCGTAATCAATGGAGCCGGCGGAAAATTTGGTATACATTTCTTCCGGACTTTCGTATTCTTCCAATTTAATCTGAATACCGGTTTCTTCTTCAAACATCCGAATGACAGATTCGTCTAAATATTTTCCGTAATTCAATACAACTAAAGTGTTATTGTTCTTTGCATTCTCTGCGTCGGAATCAGAAGCACTGCAGGCTGCGAAGATTCCGCAGGAAACAAGGCAAAACAGTAAAGTTAAAAATGATTTTCGCATAATACCTCCTAGTGTCTGACGCTGATGGCAGTAGAGTCCTTGTTCGAACGGTAATTCATAATAAGTAAAAGCAAGAATGCCAATAAGAATAAGATGGTGGACAATGCATACAATTCAGGACGGATACCCTTGCGAAGCTCGGTGTAGAGCATGGTGGATAGGGTATTCACTCCGGCACCTTTCGTAAAGAAGGTGATGGAAAAGTCATCCAGGGACATTGTAACAGCCATTAAGAAGCCTGAGAATACACCGGATTTGATTTCGGGCCAGGTAATCTTATAAAACGCATAGAGCGGAGATGCTCCGAGGTCTAACGCTGCCTCGTAGGTATAGCGGTTTGCTTGATTTAACTTTGGCAGCACATTTAGGATGACATACGGAATGTCAAAAGTGATATGTGCAATTAACACCGTTATAAATCCCAGATTCATAAATTTTACAAAAAGCAGCATCATTGCGATACCGGTTACAATATCTGCGTTCAAAAGCGGAATATTCGTGGCACCGAGCATAATTGTGCGATTGCGTTTTTTCATGGCACTGATTCCGATGGCAGCGAGTGTACCGATAATCGTAGAGATAATCGCGGCTGCAAGGGTAATCTGCATCGTAGTAAAAAATGCGTTCATAATGGTCTCGTCCGAAAAACAGGAAGCATACCATTTAAGCGTAAAGCCACCCCATACGACCCTCGATTTGGAATTGTTAAAAGATAACACAATCAACACGAGAATCGGCAGATACAGGAATAAGAAAATGAGTGCGAGGTAGACGCGTTGGAGAGATTTTTTTACCATACTGCCGTACCTCCATTTCCGTCTTTGTCAAAAATATTCATAAGAGCCATGCTTGCAATGACAAAAATCATCAGCACAAAAGAAAGACCGGAGCCCAGATTCCAGTTTGTTCCCTGCATGAATTCCTGCTCAATGACATTACCGATTAAAAGAACCTTGCCACCACCCAAAAGGTCTGAGATGACGAAGGAGGTGAGTGCCGGTACAAATACCATGATGACTCCGCTGATAATGCCGGAAAGTGTGAGCGGGAAAATGATTTTCATTAATATTGTGAGCTGATTTGCGCCAAGGTCGTGTGCCGCTTCAATGATGTCGTCCTTGATTCGAACCATCGAATTGTAGATGGGAAGAATCATAAATGGAAGGAAGTCGTATACCATACCGAATACAACAGCGGTAGGGGTGTTTAACATCTTAACACGCCCGATACCGATTAATTCCAAAAAGGCATTTACCAGTCCGTTGTTGGAGAGCAGCAATCTCCATGCAAGAATGCGGAGCATGAAGTTCATCCACATCGGAAGAATGAAAAGAAATACGACAAAACTTTGATGTTTAAAACGGAAACTGCTTAAAATCATGCACAACGGATAGGCGAGAACAAGACAGACCAGTGTGCAGGAAAAGCCCAACTTTAAGGACAATAAAATAGACTTTACATGTACCGGATCTGCGATTGCGGTAACATTTTCCAGAGTAAAAGTGCCGGTATCATTGGTAAAGGCGTAGTACAGGATAAAAAGTAACGGCAGGATGATAAAACCGATAATCCATATCAAATATGGACCTGCCAGAAACTGTCTCTTTATTTTATACATCGATTTCTACTGCCTCCTCATCTTCGGATTCCGGTTTGTTCATAATTTGAATGTTAAAAGGAATGACCCTGATGCCCACATGCGAACCGACCGTATGTAGCTGGGTTGTGTGAACCAGCCATTCAAAGCCATTTGCCAGAATTTCAATTTCGTAATGAACACCTTTAAAGATAACGGAAGTGATATCACCCTCCATAAAGCCTTCCTCTGGAGCGACAATTTCAACATCCTCAGGACGTATGACAACGTCGACGGGTGTATTGTTTCCAAAGCCTTCGTCCACACAGGGAATCTTTGTGCCGAGAATTTCTACAACCTTGTCCTGTACCATAACGCCGTCAATAATGTTACTGTCGCCGATAAAGTCTGCAACAAATGCATTGACAGGTTCGTTGTAAATCATTTCCGGTGTCCCAATCTGCTGAATATACCCCTGATTCATGACTACGATTGTGTCGGACATGGTAAGAGCCTCTTCCTGATCGTGGGTTACATACAGGAAGGTAATGCCGAGTTCGTTTTTTAAACGAATCAGCTCGTATTGCATATCCTGACGCAGCTTCAAGTCCAAGGCACCAAGTGGTTCATCCAAAAGGAGTACTTTGGGCTCATTTACGATTGCGCGGGCGATTGCGATGCGCTGTTGTTGTCCTCCGCTTAAAGAATCGATAGAGCGGTGTTCGTAGCCGTCTAAGTTAACAAGCTTCAAGGCGTACTTAATCTTATCATCGATATATGCCTTACTTTTCTTTTTGATTTTCAGACCAAATGCAATGTTTTCTGCAATGGTCATGTGCGGGAACAACGCATATTTTTGGAATACTGTATTTAAGTTGCGTTTGTTTGGAGGCAGGTTCGTGATGTCCTGACCGTCAAAAATAACTTGTCCGTGGTCCGGTTTTTCAAATCCGCCGAGAATACGTAAAGTTGTTGTCTTACCGCAGCCGGAAGGACCGAGCAGTGTGATGAACTCGTTTTCGCGGATATAGAGGTTCAAATCATCTAAAATGATGTTCTCTCCGTAGGACTTTGTGATGTTTACAAAATTAATCAGTCTTTTGCTCATAAGTAGTTCCTTTCCTAAATTTAAAAACTTGGCGGGGTAGAGACCCAGATAAGAACTGCATCCCGGCTGCCAGTATTTTCTATATAATGCTTTTTTCCTGAGCGGAAATAAAACGTGTCCCCTGCATGTAGCGTGTATGATTTTCCACCGTAGTTTACGCGGACATTTCCCTTTAGAATGTAACCGAACTCTTCGCCCTCATGAGGCAGGTCGATATCGGAGCAGCCGCCGGGATGAAGCGTAAGACGCACAGGCTCCATAGCATCCTTCTGAGCATTTGGGACAACCCATTCGATGGTGCGCTTTTTTTCTTCGTCAAATTTTTCAAAATAGTCCTCCGGTCGAAACACAATCTGTTCGGGTTCTTCATCTGCAAAAAACTCGGCAGGAGTTGTGCCGAGACATTGTATGATATCGAGCAGAGTGCCGATGGAGGGGGTGTTTTGATTGCGCTCCAACTGGGAAATAAATCCCTTGGTAAGTTCAGCGCGGTCTGCGAGTTCCTGTTGGGTAAGACCGTATTGGATGCGCAGTTCTTTCATGCGTTTTCCAATGTCCATGCGTATACCTTCCTTTCAAAAAATATATGAAAAAAGCAAATCGTTCTAATAATATATATCTTGTTTACTATTAATAAACAAGACTATTGTATTCCTTGTATTAAAAATGTCAATAAAAATTCAAAAAAAACTTGCTTTTTTTTTGGATTCCTGTATAATAACCTAATGTGATATCAATCATCACATTGCGGAATGACGTTACAAAGTGTAACGCAAGCGCCGATATGGCTCAGTTGGTAGAGCAACGCATTCGTAATGCGTAGGTCGTCGGTTCGAGTCCGACTATCGGCTTGAAAAATGAAACTCTCAGTCGTTTAAAGTCTGGGAGATTTTATTTTTTATACTGATTATAAGTAAGAATCAACAAAAGAAAGCTACTTATAATCCAAACAAATAGTAGGGAGGAAACTATTTATGAAGAAGAAAGTATTAAGCTTACTGTTAGTTGCAGCTATGGCTACATCCATGCTTGCAGGCTGCGGCTCTAAAGAAGAGCCGGCAAACGATGTTACGGTAGGAACAGAAGAAGCTGCGAATGACGCAGCAGAAGGTGGCGCTGATGCCGAGACTGCTTCTGAGTACAGTGTTGCTATGATCACTGATTACGGTGATATTACAGACCAGTCTTTCAATCAGACAACCTATGAGGCTTGTAAGGCATTCTGTGAGGCAAACGGTGTTGATTTCCAGTATTACAAACCGGCTGCAGACTCTACTGCAGATCGTGTTGCTTCTGTAGAGTTGGCAATCAACGATGGTTATAATGTAATCGTTATGCCTGGTTATGCATTC
>JALEKJ010000066.1 GCA_022771695.1 Roseburia sp.
GAAATGTACGGATAATCTGTTACTAATTTGTTACTATTTGGCATAGTTTGACACAATCTGACACCGCTTTTCAAACTGAACTTTTCAGTAAAATAAGGCATTTTAAGGGGTTTGTAATTGTTCAAATTTATGATATAATGAGCGCAAGCGAGTCAACATGCTTGCATGATTGACGAGCGGCGAAATTATTGAGTGAGCTTTGCTCACGATATAATAGTCACAATAGAGAACGAGTACGAAAACGAGCAGAGTAAATTAGCAGAGTACGGAGGAAATGACGATGGAAGACAAGAAGAAAACAGTGATTTGGGGGAAAATACTAAAGCCGCTTTGCGTATTGGTGGTAATCATGGTAGCATGTCAGATTGCAGTGCTACAGTTGGTAAGGATAGGTGCTGTCAGTATTTTTTTGGCAATGATTTTAAACAGTGCATTGATAATCGTAATATTTGGAATCGTTTTTTGGATTGTCAAATCAATGCTCGATCAGATTCGGATGGTGGTATCCGGGGAGAACAAGGAGGATGCTCAGGATAATAAGTTAGCAGAGAAGGCGAAAAAGCTGGCAGAGCGGGATGATGAGATTGGCGAGATGGTGCGCACGATTGGGAATTCAGTATCTTCCGTCGTTGTGATAATAGACGGAATTCGGAAAGCGACCGGCGAGCTGGAGACGGTATCGGATGATTTGCAGACGATGTTTGAAAATGTGACGAATTCCATGGAGCAGGCGACGGATGCTGTGGAAATCATTACGGGAAATACAGTTTCTCAGGCGGATAATATTTTGGACATGAAGGAGAAGATTGAAGCAATCAGCATTTCGATTGACCATATTTCTGAAAATGTTGCGGAACTGACAAAAAATGCGGATAACATGAGAGCATGCAATCAGTCAGCAGAGCAGATTATGGAGGAACTGATAGCAATCAGTGAAGAGAGTGGTATTGCCATTGAGAATGTCAGGAGACAGACAGACCTTACCAATCAGTCGGCACAGCAGATTCGCACTGCAACAGAAATTATTGCCGGCATTTCCAGCCAGACAAATCTGTTAGCGTTAAATGCAAGTATTGAGGCGGCGAGAGCCGGGGAGCATGGAAAAGGTTTTGCGGTTGTTGCAGAGGAAATTCGTACCTTAGCAGATCAGTCCAGAGAATCTACAGAGCAGATTAATAAAATTGTCAATGATTTGATTGAAAATTCCAATGTCAGCGTGGAGATTACCGAGAAGGTTTCTGAGGCATTTGCAAAGCAGAATGAGAAGGTACAGGATACGGAAGAGATTTTCAAATCACTGAATCAGGAAATCGAACAGGTAGGAAATGCTATCGGAGGAATCGGATCAGAGGTTGGAGACCTTGAGGTACATAAGGGAGTTCTTGAGAAGAGTACAGCTTCTCTTGCCACCTCTGCGGAGGAGAATACAGAGAGTGCTAAACTGACAATGGAAAGCGTAGAGGAATTCAGACAGGTAGTAGATGAATGCAATCATGTGACCGAACGGATTGTAGGTGTATCGGATGAACTTGTGGGTTATATCAAAAAGTTCGATGTAGAGTCTGTTATAAAGGAGCATAAGACTTTGCGCAGTTAACATAAAGCAAGGGATGAAATTTCTTGACGGAGATTTCATCCCTTGTTTTTATGCATTATTACAAATGACACAATTCGAGACTTGCCCGGTATTCAAAAAATTTTGAGTATTTCCCTGGCGCGGTCGTTTTCCCAATCGGCATAGTCACCGAAAATATAAAAGTATTTTGAATAGCATGCGAGGGGAAAAGACAGGTTTAAATCCTTGACAAAAGAGATAAAAATTGTACAATAAGAAGTAGGATATATAACGGTGTTATGTAACGGTGTTTTGTATTAAATGTTGACGGGAAGAAGAGCGGAAAGGAGATTTTGTATGCCACCGAGAGCAAAATATACAAAAGAAGAAATTATACAGACTGCATTTGAAATGACAAGAGAAAAAGGGTTTGGCTCGGTGACAGCCAGAGAACTCGGGAAAAAGTTGGGGACATCGGTAACTCCGATTTTTAACGTTTTTCAAAATATGAGTGAATTGCAAAGTGAAGTTCGTAATCTTGCACTGAAAGAATTTGAAAAGTATGTGGCAGATGCCGTTAATTATACTCCGGCATTCAAACAGTTCGGAGTACAGATGATTAAATTTGCCACAGAAGAACCGCAATTATTTCGGATACTTTATATGGATGTGAATGAGGAAAGTCAGTCATTTGAGGTGATGATAGAGGGGCTTGGCGAGCCGGCACAAATTTGTATGGCGTTGATACAACAGGATTATGGTGTGTCGGAGCAGGATGCTGTAAGGCTGTTTCGTCAGGCATGGATTCATACATTTGCTATTTGTGTGCTGCTTGTCAATAAAATATGCTATTTTTCAAAAGAGGAAATTATGAATATGCTCGGTTTGGATTTTCAAGGTTCGTTAATGCTGATAAAAGCAGGACAATATCAAAGTATAGATGTGACATCCAAAAAGAAAACGGGAAGAATGCCGGTTAAAACAAAAGAGAAGGGAAGGTAATCGTTATGGAACAAAAGTTTTTCTATGAGAATGATGTCAAGGTAACCCGAATGGCGGTCAATGTTTTGCGATGGCTGATTCTGGTTTTTCCGTTGTTGATACTGCTGTCGGTAATCGGAATATTTCAGTCTAAGGTACAGAACTTAATACCGCTTACAGCGATAGCGCTTGTTGTTACGATGGGACCGACGGTTGCACATAAGATGAATGCACCGATAAAGGTCATGAAATATGTTACGACGCTGGCGCTTGGCGCGCTCGTTGCACTTATGGCAACGGACCCTACCATAGGTATCTATATGACCTATGCCCTTGCGATGGTATTCAGTGTTTTTTATTATGATAAAAAGTTTACCCTACAGATTTCTGTGATTAGCTACTTTTTATTGGTAATTTCACTGTTTTTTAGATCCATCCATGTACAGCAGATTGAGTTTGACACCAATTTTACATGGTTTATCAGCCGTTCTCTCGGATTCATGTTGGAAGCAATCGTTATGAGCATCGTCTGCGTAAAAATTGCGGAGGTATCCCACAATATGTTGGTAAAATTCGCAGATACGCAGCAGACGGCAGATTTGGTGGAACAGTGTAAGAATGCCTCGGAAGAGTTGAGTGAGGTAGTGGAGAAACTGGAGAGCTGTATTCACGGCTTTGCAAATACGAATGAGGTAATTACAAATTCTGCGCAGGTCACATTGGAGGATTGCGACAACAATTTCCGCTTTGTGGATTCTGTTTGCGGGTCGATGGATGAACTGAATGAAACCGTAAATGTAATTGTGAATAATACGGCGCAGATGATAGAAATTTCACAGGAAACCACAGAAAAGATGCAGGGCTATATCGAGCTTATGGAAAAGACGACGGATGACATGCAGGTGATTGAACAGTCTGCGCATCAGACGGAAAACTCGATTGAAAGTCTCGAAGCCGGGATGAAAGAGGTGTCGGAGTTTGCAAACACGATTGCAGCGATTACAAGCCAGACGAATCTGCTCGCTTTAAATGCGTCCATAGAAGCAGCGAGAGCAGGAGAGATGGGTAGAGGCTTTAGTGTTGTGGCAGAGGAAGTACGGGTGCTTGCCGACAATTCCAAACAGGCAAGTGATGCGATTACCGGTATTATACATAAAATATTCGCTCTGTTAGAGGAAGTTCGAGTTTCTAATCAGGAGAACCTGAGCAATATTGCAAACGGAATCGAAAAGTTACATGCGGTATCGGAGGAAGCGGAAAGCCTCGGAAAGCTTCAGACAGAATCCGGGGAGAAGGCAAGGATGGTCGCGGCTTCCAGTGAAGATACGGTAGAGCATGGACAGCAGGTTTTGGATATGGTCAAGCAGATGCAGCAGCTCGTGGAAAGCACGCTTGAACAGGCAAATCAGATTGTTCAGGAATCTCAGACGCAGAAAGAGGTAGCGGGAGAAGTCGAGGAGTCTTTCCATCAGGTAAACCATATATCAGGAAATCTGCTTCAAATCGGAAAAATAAAAAGCGCTTGACTCGTCCCTTAGGGGAGACTGTAGCATAGCCTTATCAAGAAAAAGGAGGCTATGTTATGAGTGCATGTATTGAAGTGAATGGACTTACCAAAGCATTTCACGGAAGAACTGTGGTAGACGGACTTTCTTTCCAAGTGCAGACCGGAGAAGTTTTTGGACTGTTAGGTCACAACGGCGCAGGAAAAAGTACGACGATTGATTTGCTGCTGGGATTAAAAAAAGCGGACCGGGGTTGTGGGACGATTTTTGGAATGGAGCCGGGTAAGAACCGGAAAAGAGTATTTGAGCGGGTTGGCGTACAGCTACAATCATCAAATTATCAGAATAACATCCGCGTGGATGAAATCTGCGAGCAGAAAGCAGCACTATATGAAAATCCGGCGGATTATCATGAACTGCTAAAATTCTTTTCGCTGGAACAGTTTGAAAAGTCTCAGGTAAATAAACTTTCCGGTGGTGAGAGACAACGATTGTCCGTTGCATTGGCATTAATCAATCATCCCGAAATCGTATTTTTGGATGAGTTGACTACCGGGTTAGATACCGCAGCCAGAAGGGATGTCTGGAAACGATTAAAAGAATTAAAGGAAAAGGGCACTACGATTTTTCTGACTACCCACTACATGGAGGAAGCGGAGAGTCTGTGTGACCGAATCTGCCTCATCAAAGATGGCAAAAAGGTAATTGAGGGCACCGTAAAAGAAGTGATAGAAAACAGTCCCTACGAGAATCTGGAAGAAGCTTATCTTTGGTACATGGGAGAGGAGGTTGCACAATGAAACGATTTTTAAAACTTTATTCGATAGAACAAAAACTGGCGTTTCGGTCTTGCGATATGTTGATATTTGGCGTTGCTATGCCGGTTGGTGTGTTGATTCTTATTAGCATGATTGCCGGTAATAAGATGGCAGGAGAGGGTTACACCTATTTGGAGAGCTCATTCGCTTCTCTGATCGCGGTGGGGATTTGCGCAGCGGCATTTATGGGAATCCCATTGATAATTGTGGATTACAGGGACAAAAAGATACTAAAGCATTTTTTTACCACACCTTGCAGTCCTATGTGGATTTTGGGGAGTGATGTGTTGTGCTGTGCAGTAAACGCAATATTGTCTGCGGTGGCGGTTTCTCTGGTGTCGGTAGTGTTTTTTGGATATCAAATGAGAGGGAGTATTCCGGGATTTATCGGTGCGTGGTTTTTAACGATGATAGCGATGTTTAGCATCGGTCTTTTGATGGCAAGTCTTTGTAAAACTGTAAAAGCAGCGAATGCGGTAACCAGTTTGGTCTACTTCCCCATGCTGTTTTTATCGGGAGCCACAATACCATATGAATTGTTCCCTGAGGGTTTGCAAAAGGTGGCGTCTGTTTTGCCCCTGACGCAGGGAATCAAGCTGATGAAAGCTGTATCTATGGGAATACAGACGGATTCGGTATGGAAGATTGTGGTGCTGCTTGTGAGCATTACCGTTATTTGTAGTGCAATTTCGATAAAAACGTTTCGATGGGAGTAGGCACAGAGATGATAAATTTAAAGACAAATCAAGAACATGAGTATTGTAAGGAAAAAGAGCCACCCAGATTATATAGGATTGGTATGTTTGCAAATATGAATCACGTCACGATTAAGACATTGCGTTATTATGATGAGCAAAATTTGTTAAAACCGGTGTACGTGGATGAGGAGAATGGTTATCGGTATTATGAAGCAAGTCAGATTGCAGAACTTCACAGGATTTTGGCGCTGAAAAACATGGGATTCTCCATAGAGGATATCCGCAGAATCGCAAGCGGCGAGGAGGAAAAAAATCTTCTTTTAAGAAAAAAGCAGGAAATATTAAAAGAAATGGCAACGTTGAAATGGGGGCAGAGATGGAACGTCTCGGATGTGTTTGCGCGGAACCTGATTACTGTTTTACACATTATCTGGAACCGGGGGAGAAGAGTGAGAATATTCTGGTAGAGGTTTGTGAATCGGTGACGGAGAAAAAAGCGGATTCAGAGAAGGTAAAGTTTCGGGTGTTGCCGGAAATTCCGGAAGCTGCCTGTATTTTCCATAGGGGACCATATGATACATTACCGCAATCTTATGCGGTGGTACTTGGTTTTATTGAAGAGAACGGTTTTGAGATTTGTGGAAACATCAGAGAATCTTATATTGACGGTATCTGGAATAAAGATGATTCTAAGGACTGGTTGACGGAGATTCAGATTCCGGTAAGGAGGATATAGAAGACAGGAGGATGATGGAAGATGAAAAATAAGGTTGTCTTGTTAATCAGAGTAGTGATTGCGATGCTGGTTTTTAGTATCAGCGGCATGGTATTGTCGGAACTATTGGCATTTGCACTTATGAAAAGTAACTGGACGCAGGACAATATATTGCTACTCTATCAGGTGGGAAGTAAGCTGATTACAATTCTGATTGCATTTCCGCTTTATGTATTGGTGATGCGGCTTTTTGGGAAAATAGGACGCTTTCATTGGAAGGGAAATCGGAGACTGACATTTTTGGAGCATCTGAAGTACTTGGCATTTGCATTTTTTCCAGTCATCATTCTGTATGGAATCATGATAATTCTGATGCGGATGGGGAGTGTTCCCGCTGAGGCAGCAGGAAGTATATCATCTTTTGGAAATCTTATTTATGTTTTGCTCTTAGGGTGCGTGCTTATGCCGCTTGTGGAAGAAATCATGTTCCGGGGAATTATGTTTCACACATTGGCAAAAGAGGGTACTGCGTTTGCAGTGATTGTCAGTTCCCTGTGTTTTGCTGTTGGACATAACAATCCGGTGAATATGATAATCGGGCTTGCAGATGGAATCATTTTTGCGTTGCTTGCGGATAAGACAGGCGGAATCAAATATGGATATTTTTATCATGTAGTTGTTAATATTGTCGGAAGTATTGTAATTCCGCTGGTGATGCAACAGGGACTGATATAGTATGAGACAGTCAGTTGAGAATGACATGGATGAATTGCAAAATTGTTTACGGAGGATGAGCTATGTTAAGAATGGAAATTGCATGTTTTCTGATTTTAGCGTTTGTGGCACTGCTTTACTTCTCTGCGCAGCGGAGGCAGACAAAACTGCACAAGACCTTTTCCCTGTTGCTGGTTGTCGTGCTGATTCATCTGATATTTGACGGAGTGACGCTTTATACAGTGAATCATCTGGATACCGTACCACTATTGCTGAATGATATTTTGCACCGTGGCTTTATTGGAACGATGATTTTGGTGGAATATCTGTTTTATGCACACATTTCATTTTTGGTGGAGGAAGAAACAGGTGACTGTGGACATTTCAGAGTGTTTTCAAAAGTCTATTTTGTAATGGCAGAAATACTCATACTCATTCTACCCGTAAGCTACAAGGTGACATCGAGTGGCAATTATGAAGCCGGCATACATGCGAATGTATCTTATGTAAGCGTAGCAGTTTACATTTTACTGTGTATCGGTACGCTGGCGCGTTACTGGAAACAGATTCATATGAAAAAGAAATTCGCAATTGCGACAGCGCTTGGAATTGAAGTTATGGTATCTGTGTTGCAGGGGCTCAATGGAAGCTGGCTGATTAGCGGAATGGGAATCACACTCATGACGTTATCGTTCTATCTGACAGTGGAAAATCCGGATGTGCTGCTCTTAGAGCAGGTGCGCGAAGAAAAGCGTAAAGCAGAGGAGGCGAATGCCTCTAAAACGGCATTTTTGTCCATTGTGTCTCATGAAATCCGTACGCCTATGAATGCAGTGATTGGAATGACGGAATTGTTGCTTCGGGATGACTTGACGGACAAGCAAAGAAAGTATCTTTTAAATATTAAAAATTCCGGCGAAGCACTTGTCATGATTGTTAACGATATTTTGGATCAGTCTAAAATTGAAGCCGGAAAGATGGATATTGTCGAGGATGCCTATGAGCTTCGATCAATGTTAGATGATGTGCGCATGATTATCGAAAATCGTATTGCAGAAAAGCCGATTCATCTTATTTATGATATTGACGAGCATATTCCTAAAATCATTGTGGGAGATGCACTGCGTATGCGGCAGATATTAATAAACTTGATGAACAATGCCGTAAAATTCACTGAGCAGGGATACATAGAGCTTGGAATCAGAATTGTTAAAGAAGAGGACGAGAGACTGTTGCTTCGCTTTTCGGTAAAAGATTCCGGGCAGGGTATCCGCCAAGAAGATATGAATCGTTTGTTTAAGGCATTTTCACAGGTGGATACGAAGAAAAACCATAGCAAGGAAGGTACCGGATTGGGACTTTCCATATCAGCAGATTTTGTGCATATGATGGGCGGTCAGCTTGATGTGGCAAGCGAATACGGAAAAGGAAGTGAATTTTTCTTTACGGTATATCAAGGGCTTCCAGAAATGGACGAGGAGCGCGAGCCGTTGAAAAAACCTGCATGGCAAAGCGATAAATTTACGGCACCGGGAGCAAAAATACTGATTGTAGATGACTCAGAGATTAACTTAATGATTACAGAGAGTTTGCTGGAATCTTTGCAAATGAAGATAGATACGGCAGAGTCCGGTATGAAAGCGTTGGAGATGATACAGAAAAATCAGTATCATGCCGTTTTTATGGACTATATGATGCCATATATGGATGGCGTGGAGACAACGGAAAAGGTGCGTAGACTTGCAGAGTCGGCAGCGGCTTTAAGGAGTACGGAGCTTGCAGAGTATTATAAATCCGTGCCAATCATTGCACTGACCGGAGATGCATCGGAGGAGACCAAAGAGAAATTCAAATTGGCCGGAATTGATGATTATACAGAAAAGCCGGTTATGGTGGATCAGTTGAAAAAAATATTACTGAAATGGCTGCCGGAGAATTTGATTTTGCATAACGATTAATAAAACGGATAGAATATGTACAATAAAAACTTTGCAGAAATGCAAAGTTTTTTTGTTACTTCATAGGAAATTCCCATGAAGTGAAACACTCCGCGGGGATGTGCAAAGCAAACTTTTCTATATAGAAGAATACATCCTAAAAGTTGAAAATCGAGAAGGAAGAGAGAAAATATGCAGAATCAATTAAAAAATGAAACGAGTCCCTATCTGCTACAGCATGCAGACAATCCTGTGAACTGGTATCCGTGGTGCGAGGAAGCGTTTTCGCGTGCAAGGTTGGAGGATAAGCCTGTATTTCTAAGTATCGGTTACAGTACCTGTCACTGGTGTCATGTCATGGCGCATGAAAGCTTTGAGGACACAGAAGTCGCGGAGATTCTGAACCGATATTTTGTTTCTGTCAAGGTTGACAAAGAAGAGCGGCCGGATATTGACAGTATCTATATGGCAGTTTGCCAGGCATTTACAGGAAGTGGAGGCTGGCCCACAACTATATTTCTGACATCGGAGCAGAAGCCTTTTTTTGCGGGAACCTATTTTCCCAAGACTACCGGATACGGACAGATTGGACTAAAGGAATTGCTTTTGACCGTTCATGAGAAATGGGAGACAGATAGGAATGCTTTGCTGAAATCTGCAGATGAAATAGTTTCTGCTTTAAATAGAACGAACAAAGCGGGGAATGGGATAGATGGGCAGCTTATAAGCGAAGCTGTCACGCTCTATAAACGTTCTTTTGATGAAAGATACGGTGGTTTTGGAGAGGCACCGAAATTTCCGACACCGCACAATCTGCTTTTTTTGATGAGGTATTGTGAAAAGAGTGGGGAGAAAGAAATTATGAAAATGGTGGAAAAAACATTGCTCCAGATTTATCGGGGCGGCATGTTTGATCACATTGGCGGAGGCTTTTGCAGATATTCTACAGACCGTTACTTTCTGGTTCCCCATTTTGAAAAAATGCTCTATGACAATGCATTACTGATTCTGGCGTATTGTAAGGCGTATCAGATGACTGGAAAGCATATCTACTGTGATATAGCAAAGAAAACTGCCGCTTATATTTTGAGGGAAATGACCTCCCCTGAGGGAGGATTTTACAGTGCGCAGGATGCGGACAGTGAAGGTGTGGAGGGGAAATATTATTTGCTAACTCCTTCCGAAATAACCGAAGTTCTTGGAGAAAAGAATGCAAGAGCGTTTAACAGGTATTTTGATATTACCGAAAAGGGAAATTTTGAAGGGGCAAATATTCCAAATCTTTTGCACAATGATGCCATGGATGAAAGCGTGGACGAGTATCTGCCGGCGGTCTATGAATACCGGAAAAACAGATATGCACTTCACTTGGACGATAAAATACTGACTTCATGGAATGCGCTCATGATTGCGGCAATGAGTCATCTGTACCGCGTCACCGGAGAAGAAAGATATTTGAACGTCGCAAGGAACGCGCAGGAATTTATCATGCGCAGGCTGTGCGAAAAGGGTACTTTATATGTCAATTATCGGAAAGGAAGACGCGGCAAAAGAGGATTTTTGGACGACTATGCAAATGAAGTCTTTGTCTTGCTTGCACTGTACCAAGCTACGTTGAATAAAGTTTATCTGGAAAAGGCAGAAAGATTCTGCGAGAAAGCTGTTTCTGACTTTTTTGACGAGAAAGAGGGAGGATTTTTCTTATACGGAAAGGAGAATGAGCAACTGATTTTGCGCCCGAAGGAAACATATGACGGCGCTATTTTCAGTGGAAACTCCGCTATGGCGTATAATCTTGTGCAGTTATATCTTTTGACCGGAGAAATGCAGTGGAAAGAAGCGGCGGAGCGGCAGCTTGCATTTTTAAGTGCCGAGGCAAAACAGTATCCGGCAGGACATGCCATGTTCCTTATCGCATTGTCGGACTATCTTACTCCTCCTAATAAAATAACGATAGCAGTTAAGAATAAGAATGAGCTTGCTTCGTTGCCTTGCAGGATTCCGCTGGGGTCGGTTGTACGCGCAATAGAAAATCCGACAAAGGAGTATCCGCTTAAAAATGACAAGACGACCTTTTATGTATGCCGTGGACATGCCTGCCAGCCGCCGGTAAATGAATTGGATTTCTTTTCCCTAAACTGCACATACTAATTCCAAGAAAAAGAATTCGAGGAATATGATATGGAATCATTATGGAGAAAACAGATTGGAAACTTGTCATTGAAAGAAGATACTGCGGGCGCAGAAATGACAGATAATCACTATGATGTCATTGTCGTGGGAGCCGGCATGGCGGGATTGTTGATTGCCTATTATCTCAAAGAACAGGGCAGAAATGTTTTGGTTCTTGAGGCAAAGGAGGTTGCATCGGGACAGACGGAACGGACCACAGCTAAGATTACAAGCCAGCATGACGTAAAATACAGCAGGCTGATACAGAACATCGGAGCGAAAAAGGCGAGAATGTATGCGGCTGCGAATGAGGCTGCAATTTTAGAATATGAGAAACTTATTCAAAAGAACGGTATCGAGTGTCAGTTTGAACGTGTTCCGGCTTATTTGTATACGATGAAAGAGGTAGAAACGCTCAGGGAAGAGGCAAAGGCGGCGGCATCTCTTGGAATCGATGCATGTTTTACAACGGACACAGAGTTGCCGTTTGCTGTGGCAGGCGCAGTGTGCTTCCGCGGGCAGGCACAGTTCTCACCATTGGAATTCATTCGCTGCATTTCTGACGAACTTACGATACGGGAACATGCCAAAGTCACCGCCATACGGGGAAATCGCGTTGTGACGGAGGAGGCAGTATTGACAGCGGATAAAATAGTTGTTGCAACACATTATCCGTTACGGAATGTGCCGGGATTTTACTTCCTGCGACAGCATCAGGAAAGAAGTTATGTCATTGCACTTTCGGGGTGTGACAGGATAAAAGGTATGTACTATGGCATCGACAAGGATGGGCTTTCCGTTAGGCAGGCAGGAGATATACTGCTTCTTGGCGGCGGCGCGCATCGGACGGGAGAAGCTAAGCATTGCGGAGCATATGATTTCCTTACGGAGGTGGCACGACACTACTTTCCAAAAGGAAAAGAGGAGGCTCGCTGGTCGGCACAGGATTGTATGCCGCACGATGGGATTCCTTTTATTGGCAGATATTCTATCTTTACGCCACATCTTTATGTGGCAACCGGATTTCAAAAATGGGGAATGACCTCTTCTATGGTTGCAGCCATGATCCTGCGGGATGAGTTGTGCGGGAGGCAAAGTCCATACCGAGCGCTTTTTTGCCCACAGAGAATCCATGTGTGTGCCGGTATAAAAAATTTTCTGATGGATATGGGAATGAGCGTAATGGGGCTTGTGAGAGGGCTGTTCTTACGACCACGGTGTTCCCATATGGGATGTGAGCTTGCATGGAATCCGGATGAGAAGAGCTGGGATTGCCCGTGCCATGGGTCGCGGTTTGATGAGAATGGAAATCTGTTAGACAACCCGGCAAAAAAGGATATATAATGGTGCTACAGTTGCTTTAAAAGAAAATAAAATGAAAATAGATGGAGGGTGCGATGAAGAAAGACTACAGTAAGCTATGGACCTTATTTCGCTCTATGTTCGTATTAAGCGCATGTACATTTGGTGGCGGCTTTGTAATTGTCTCTCTAATGAAAAAGAAATTTGTGGAGGAGTTAAACTGGCTGGATGAGGATGAGATGTTGGATGTGACAGCAATCACCCAGTCTGCGCCGGGACCTCTTCCGGTAAATGCTTCCGTAATTATCGGTTATCGCATGGCGGGCGTGGTGGGATCCCTGACGGCTGTGCTTGGAACGATACTTCCGCCAATGATTATTATTTCTATCATATCTTTATTTTACGAGCAGTTCCGCACGAATCCATATGTTGCGACAGCGTTACGGGTCATGAGAGCGGGCGTGGCAGCCGTTATCTTTGATGTGGTGATTAATCTGGCGAGCAATGTGCTAAAGACGAAGAGGGCGTTATATATTGCCATGATGGTGATTGCCTTTATTGCTACTTACTTCTTGGATGTAAGTGCAATGATTATTATCTTTGTTTGTCTTGGTATAGGACTATTGGATTTGTTTTTTTCACTAAGAAAAAAGAAGGGGGAGGCAGCATAAGATGATATTGATTTTAAAGCTATTTTTTGCATTTATTCAAGTTGGACTATTTAGTGTGGGCGGTGGATATGCGGCAATTCCCCTTATTCAGGAGCAGATTGTAAATATTTATGAATTGATGACTTTGGAGGAATTTTCTGATTTGATAACGGTGGCAGAAATGACGCCGGGACCGATTTCCATTAATTCTGCGACTTTCGTGGGAATGCGGCTTGCAGGAATCCCGGGTGTGCTAATCTGTTCGTTTGGCTGCATTATTCCTTCTTTTTGTATCTGCCTCACTTTGGCGCACTTCTATTATAAATATCGCACGGTGAGCGGTGTGCAGACGGTACTTGGCGCGCTTAGACCCGCAACTGTGGCGCTTATCGCATCTGCAGGTGCATCGATTTTGATGCTGGGATTGTTTCAGGCGGAGCTAAAAGAAGTAGTCATGAGCAATATTAGGTATATTGAGCTCGGAATTTTTGCGGTAGCATTGTTTATACTCAGGAAGTTCAAAGTGAACGCGGTATCCATTATCTTGGGAAGTGGCGTGGTCGGGACAATACTCTATGCATGCACGGGAGCGATTTAATCGCTTGGCATAAAAAAAGCAGAGCACTTTACGCGTGCTCTGTTTTTTTTAACTTTTTTTTCAAATATTTTGTTCCCGGCTTCTCGACAATCTCATATAAAAGGATTGAGAGTACCAGACAGGTCGTAAAAGATAAGCCGATTTTTAACCAATTATCCTCTCTGCCAAGTCGATTTAAGACCGATCTTACCGGTGACCAGATGAAGAACTGGACCAGATAGAATGAATAAGTGACAGAGCTCAAGTAGCGGATTACCTTGATAACCGTCTTGTTTGTACATTCGACTCTTGATAAAGAAAGCAGCATGACAATAAGAAACGGTAAAGTAATACAATTATATAAGGTACAATCTCTTACGATATGCTTTGTGTCTACTGTCAGTGTAATACATACAATTAATAATACCATTTCTACAGCAAACGCTTTTAACGAGAAAAAGAACGAAGGTATCTTCTTGTCAGCCAAATCATCAGTGAGAGAGCTCAGTGTAATACCGATGAAGAATTCCGGTATTCTGAAAAACGGGTTCGCATATAGGCTCATCATCAATTTCCAAGCGACGAGTGGATATACAATCAGAACAATGGAACAAATCACTATGATGATAATCTTTCCTTTTGTGGAAAGCTGTTTTACAATTTCCTGAAAAAATGGATAAAGCATATAACAGAACAGCAGGCAGGAGATGAACCAGGTACCTCCGTTGTGCAGTACATTGGACAGTGCAGGAAATGCTGACTGTATTCCCAAAAACTCAATCGGAGATAAGTAGAGTCGCTCCATAATGGTCTCTTCTGCGTAAAAAAGTATATATACCAGTGTGATAAAGCAATAGGGCGGCATAAGACCAACAAATCTTTTCAAATAAAAAGGCTTAAGCTCGGATACTTTTATTAGGTTCCGCTGCTTGTTCGTTGAAAAAATGACAAAACCCGATAAAAGGAAAAAGCCTGACATAAACAGTGCGCCCATATTAGCAAATTTCTTGAATATTCCAAAGTTGCAATTAAAAAGCAGTGCCGCATGATAGGTATATACTACAAACGCTGCGACGATGCGAAAAATATCTAAACCAATTAATCTTTTCTTTTCCATAATAGTCCTCACACTAATTACCCTAACCCAACGATATAACATTATAGAACACATCCCTGCAATTTTCAACTTAAGATTTTATGAGTTCTGTCAGACTAATGTTCGTCATACATTTTAGAACAGGATGATTCGGTTGTAGGGGGATTTTTATGCTGTTTCTCCTTTTTGGAACGCATCTTTATTTTACATTGCGCCTTGGCGTTATCCAAAGAAAAATTCCGCTTGGTATTCGCCTTAGTGTAACAAAAGAACCGGAAAAAGGGGAGAGAGTGCAAAATGGGATATCACCGTATTCGGCATTAGCAACGGCATTGGCGGCGACCATCGGCACGGGAAATATCGTGGGAATTTCCACGGCGATTGCGGTAGGTGGTCCGGGGGCGGTCTTCTGGTGCTGGATTACGGGATTTTTAGGAATTGCAACCTGCTATGCGGAGTGCTTTCTGGCAGTCCGCTACAAAGTGTGTGCGAAAGATGGTTCCACTTACGGTGGACCAATGTATGTATTAGAGCACGGTCTTGGGCAAAAGGGACTTGCGATGGCATTTGCCATTTTTACGGTGCTTGCGTCTTTCGGAATCGGAAGCAGTGTGCAAGCGTATTCCATTCGTACTGCGGTAGAACAGTTGGCTCCTGTGTCGCCGCATGTGATTGGAATGGCAGCAGGTGTATTGGCAGGAGTGGTTATTGTAGGTGGAAGCAGGCAGATTGCAAAGGTCTGTACCTGGCTTGTGCCTGTGATGAGTATGCTGTATTTGGGAGGTTGCGTTTATATTATTATAAGAAACATTGTGGTGGTACCGGAGGCGGTTTTTGTCATTCTGCGCTCGGCTTTTTGTGGAGAGGCAGTCGTCGGCGGTATTGCAGGCAGAACCGTTATCATGGGAATTCGTACAGGCATTTCACGCGGACTGTTTACGAATGAAGCGGGCTTGGGCTCGATTCCGATGACAGCGGCAGCGACAGGAACAAAGGATGCGGTGCGGCAAGGGTTGATTTCGATGACGGGACCGTTCTGGGATACGGTAGTAATGTGTGCAATTACAGGTATTGCATCCATCAGCAGTATAATAAACCATCCGGGGAGTTATCTGGGCATTTCTGCAGATGAAATGTGCTTTGTTGCATTTTCAGAGCTTCCGGCCTATGGGGAGTTTGTGTTGTCGGTTTCGTTAATCTTGTTTGCTTTTGCCACGATTATCGGCTGGAATGTTTACGGTGTTGCAGCAGTTCGCTATCTATGGGGAGAAAAAGGGATAAAAGTTTATCAGGTCTGCTATATGCTGTTTGTCTATTTGGGAGCAGTGCTTTCCATGGAAACGGTCTGGGGGCTTTCCGATTTGTTCAATTCATTTATGGCGATTCCGAATTTGCTCGGAGTATTCCTATTAAGAAAACAGGTGATTGAAGGAACCGAAAACTCATTGTACACAAAAGGGGATGGCGGAAATGTCCCATAAATATGGTATAATTCGGCGAAAAAAAATGAGAAAGGAACACGAAATTTGTAAAATATAGGAATACCATTTTAAATGCAATTATGTTATGATAAATACAACAATGAGGTTTTATGTCGTTTTTTATGAAAGGTGAGATTACAATTATGGAGAAAAAAGAGAAGGAGTTTCTGTATGCAGACAAAACAGAGCAGTTGAATAGAGCCAACCGCTTTTTGACGATTGGATTTGTCGTATTCTACGTATTTGTTTTGGGAATTGTTATTACGGCTTGTTTACGTGGTGTGCGAAGTGTGGGATATACCGGTGCAATTTGCGCGCTTGTCCTGATATCTCTGCTGGGAACAGCCGTTTTGTATATGAAGAATAAATCAGATGCCAAGATTCGTTATGTGGCAATGATTGGTTTGTTGGTTGTCACATTTTTAATTTCTTACGCATTTGACAATTACTATGTGCGCTTTATGGCAGCAGTTCCGCTTATAGGATGTATCCTTTTCTATGATAAGAAGTTCTCGATGATTTCTGCTGTTGCGATTGTGGCAGTGAATGTACTTGTTATAGGATTAAAGACTTTTGTTACCGGTATCTATACGGGTGAGGCAGCACTGGATCAGTGGGGAGCGACTTTAGCGATTGCAGTGATGATGCTGTTGACGAACTGGACGATATCGGTTGCATCCAAGTTTAATACTGATACCATTGGAAGTCTTGAGGCAAAAGAAGCTGCGCAGAAGAAAATGTTGGATGATGTTATTGCCGTGGCAAACGAAGTGCGCAAGGGCACAGAGAATGCCATGAATATTGTGACAGAGTTAAACAGCTCCACCGAGGTAGTAAATGGGGCGATGAAAGATATTTCTGACAGTACATTAAGCACTGCGGAGAATATACAGACACAGACAGAGATGACACAGAGCATTCAGGATTCCATCGGAACTACCTTAGAGCGTTCCGAGAAGATGGTGAATGTTGCAAAGCAGTCCGGAGAGCTGAATGATAAGAGTGCAAAGATTATGGATGACCTTCGAAAGCAGTCTGAGGTAATCTCTGCAACGAACTCGGAAGTGGCAGAGTCCATGAGGATGCTTCAGGAGCGTACCAATGCAGTGAAGAGTATCGCAGATACGATTTTCTCGATTTCCAACCAGACCAACCTTCTGGCACTCAATGCATCTATTGAGAGTGCGAGAGCCGGTGAGGCAGGACGAGGATTTGCAGTTGTTGCAGATGAGATTCGCCAGCTTGCGGAGAAGACCAGACAGGAGACAGAGAATATTGCCAATATATTGGCTGAGCTTTCTGACAATGCACAGGCAGCCGCAGAGGCAGTAGAGCGTTCGGTGGCAGCGACCGGTGCCCAGGATGAGATGATTGGTATGGCATCTGAAAGCTTTGGTGAGATGAACCAGAATGTAAATGAGCTGATTTCCGATATCGGTGAGATTGATGCTATGCTTACGAATCTTTCAGAGGCAAATAATCAGATTGTTGAGAATATCATGCATCTGTCCGCAACAACCGAAGAGGTTACCGCTTCTTCCGTACAGGCGGCAGATCTCAGTGTACAGAATCTTGACAATGCTGAGAATACGAAGAATTTGCTGGGCAGCGTATTAGATGTTTCTTATCAGTTGGACAAGTACATAGATTAATGTAAAAACGAAAAGAATAGAAAGGGAGCGCTTGCGCTCCCTATTTTCTTTTGATATAGTGTTTCCTAGACAATATATAATAGAGAAAGAGGTAACAGGATGTACGTAATACAGTTTGTAAGAGGGTTTTGTATGGCATTGGCAGACAGTGTGCCGGGGGTGTCCGGCGGCACCATTGCGTTTTTACTTGGATTTTATGATCAGTTTATCGATTCTATCGATGATTTGATCAGCGGTAATATGGAGAAAAGGAAAAAGGCGCTTTTCTTTTTGGTTAAGCTTGGAATCGGATGGGTGACAGGTATGGTACTTGCAATGCTGGTGCTGGCAAGCGTGTTTGAAAGCCATATTTATGCAATCAGTTCTCTTTTTATTGGTTTTATCATTTTTGCGATTCCGATTGTTGCAAAGGAAGAAAAAGATACGCTTCGTGCAAAATGGCAAGCATTACCGTTTACAATCCTTGGAATTATCATCGTTTGTGCGATTACTTATTTTAATCCGGTGGCCGGCGGAGAGGGCGTTAACCTAGAACACCTAACACCGGGGCTTGGCATTTTCGTATTTCTGGCAGGAATGGTTGCAATTTCTGCAATGGTGTTGCCGGGAATCTCCGGATCTACCCTGCTTCTTATTATGGGGCTCTATCTTCCAATCGTTACAGCGATAAAGGAGATTTTGCATCTTAACTTGTCTGCGTTTCCGGCGGTATTTATCTTTGGATGCGGTGTGCTTGTAGGGGCATTCAGTGTAGTGAAGCTCATACGTAAGGCGTTAGAGAACTTTCGTGCACAGACAATTTATTTAATCATTGGGTTGATGTTGGGCTCTATTTATGCAGTGATTATGGGACCGACAACCTTGGATGTGCCACAGCCTGCGATGACGTTAAAAACGTTCAATGTGCTGTTTTTTATTATCGGTGCTGTGATTATTTTAGGAATGCAGATGCTGAAAGGAAGAAAAGAAGCATAACAGGAGCGGTTGTATGAAAAAGTTACTTGTGTATTTGAAGGACTACAAAAAGGAGTGCGTACTTGGACCATTATTCAAGTTGTTGGAAGCATCGTTTGAGCTGATTGTTCCGTTGGTTATGGCAGCTATTATCGACACCGGCGTGGCAGCAGGGGACCGGCCGTATATTATGAAAATGTGTATGGTGCTGGTATTTTTGGCGGTCGTTGGACTCATCTGTTCGATAACGGCGCAGTATTTCGCGGCAAAGGCAGCGGTTGGCTGTGCAACAGGTCTGCGTCATGCTTTGTTTGCGCATATTGAGAGTCTTTCCTTTACAGAGATGGACACTGTTGGAAGTGCGACGCTTATTACGCGTATGACAAGTGATGTCAATCAGGTGCAGAATGGAGTCAATCTTGTTCTGCGCCTGTTTCTGCGTTCGCCGTTTATTGTGTTTGGCGCAATGATTATGGCATTTACTATCAATGTGAAAGCTGCGCTTGTCTTTGTTGTGACGATTCCGCTGCTGTCGGTGGTCGTATTCGGCGTTATGCTGGTAAGTATTCCTCTTTATAAAAAAGTGCAGGCGGCACTGGATAAGGTGCTTGGCATTACGCGAGAAAATCTGACGGGAAGCCGTGTCATTCGTGCGTTCAACAAGCAGGAGGATGAGCTGGATTCTTTCCATGAGAAGAATGATGCGCTGACAAAGATTCAGCTATATGTGGGTAAGATATCTGCACTTATGAATCCATTGACATATATTATCATCAACGGTGCCATCGTGGTGTTGATATGGACAGGCGCCCTACAGGTCAACAGCGGTGTTATCACACAGGGTGAGGTGGTAGCACTGGTCAACTATATGTCACAAATTCTGGTCGAGTTGGTAAAGCTCGCTAACCTGATTATCAATATCAATAAATCGGTGGCATGTGGTAATCGTATTCAAGCGATTTTTGAGATGGAACCATCTATCAGGCATGAGGCAATCGGACATGCAGAAGATGACAAGAACCGGCAGGGTGAGCAAAGCGGTAAGCAGCCACAGGGGAGAAGCGGTGAAGCAGGCATGGGGGCTGTGAAAGAACATGCGGTAGAGTTTTACCATGTTGGACTGGAATATGCAGGTGCCGGTGAGGAAGCGTTAAGTGATATCCACTTTACGGCAGAGCGCGGTGAGACCATTGGCATTATCGGTGGTACGGGCTCCGGTAAATCATCGGTTGTGAATCTGATTCCACGTTTTTACGAGGCGACAAGCGGCTCGGTAAAGATAGACGGAAAAGATGTGCGCGAGTACACATTGGAAGATTTGAGAGAAAAAGTCGGTGTCGTGCCGCAGAAGGCAGTACTTTTTAAAGGGACGATACGCGAGAACTTAAAGTGGGGCAATCCGTCTGCAACAGAGGAAGAGATGGAGGAAGCGCTGACGATTGCGCAGGCAAAAGAGTTCGTCGACGAAAAAGAAGGTGGGCTGGACTATCACATCGAGCAAGGCGGAAGAAACCTGTCCGGCGGTCAGAGACAGCGTCTTACTATTGCAAGGGCGATTGTGAAGAAACCGGAAATATTGATTTTGGACGACAGTGCTTCTGCGCTGGATTTTGCGACGGATGCAAAGCTTCGTTCCGCGATTGCGGGAGTGAGCGGTCATATGACGGTGTTTATCGTTTCACAGCGCGCCGCTTCTATGCTAAATGCGGATAAGATTGTGGTGCTGGACGATGGGCAGATGGTTGGTTTGGGAACGCATGAGCAGCTTCTTGCAGCTTGTGAAGTTTATCAGGAAATCTATGACTCTCAGTTTAAAAAGACGTCTGGGGGTGAGCAGTCATGATGAGTGGGCAGCAGAAAAAAACAATAGGAAAAGTGTTGCGTTATATTAAGAGATATTGGGGATATCTTGGATGCTCGATTGTCCTTGCGGCGGTTACTGTGGCGTTTACCTTATATCTGCCGATTCTGATTGGACTGGCGGTAGACTTGATTGTAGCAGCAGGGCAGGTGGATTTTGCGGGAATTTTTGCCATTCTCAAGAAAATGGCAGTTATCATACTGCTTACGGCTGTAGCACAGTGGATTATGAATGCCTGCAATAATAAGATTACGTACAATGTCATTAGAGATATCCGCGTGGAGGCATTTGAGAAAATATTAAGGCTTCCATTAAAATACATCGATGGGCATTCCTACGGTGAGGTTGTAAGCCGTGTCATCGCGGATGTGGATCAGTTTGCGGATGGGCTGCTTATGGGCTTTACCCAGCTTTTTACAGGAATCGTGACGATATTCGGTACGCTGATTTTCATGCTGACCATCAGTGTGAAGATTACGGTTGCGGTCGTGGTGCTTACGCCGATTTCCTTATTTGTGGCAAGCTATATTGCTAAAAAGACGTTTTCGATGTTCAAACTCCAGTCGGAGACAAGAGGGGAGCAGACTGCTTTTATCGAAGAGATGGTCGGCAACCAGAAGGTCGTGCAGGCATTTTCACATGAGGATGAGGCATTAGAGCAGTTTGATGAAATCAATGAGAGATTGCAGAAATGTTCGTTGCGCGCAATCTTTTTCTCAAGCTTGACAAATCCGTGCACACGCTTTGTAAATAGTCTTGTGTATGCAACCGTGGGAGTGGTCGGAGCATTTATGGCGATTTCCGGTGGTATCAGTGTCGGGCAGCTCTCCAGTCTTTTGAGCTATGCGAATCAGTATACAAAGCCGTTCAATGAGATTTCGGGCGTTATCACAGAACTTCAGAATGCGCTTGCCTGTGCGGGGAGAGTATTAGAGCTGATTGAGGAAGAACCGGAGATACCGGATGCCTTGGATGCCGTAGCATTAGAAAAAGCAGATGGCAGAGTGGAGTTAGAGCATGTTTGCTTCTCTTACACTGCAGAGCAGAAGCTGATTGAGGACTTTAATCTGTCTGTAAAGCATGGACAGCGCGTTGCTATCGTAGGTCCGACCGGATGTGGTAAGACCACACTGATTAATCTGTTGATGCGGTTTTATGATGTGAACAGCGGAACTATCCGTGTCAGCGGCGTGCCGATGAAGTCGTTGACAAGAAAGAGTCTTAGAGACAATTATGGAATGGTACTGCAGGAGACTTGGCTTAGAAGCGGAACCATTCGTGACAATATCGCGATGGGCAAACCGGATGCAACAGACGAAGAGGTGATTGCAGCAGCGAAAGCCTCCTATGCGCACAGCTTTATCAAGCGTCTGCCGGAGGGATATGACACGGTAATTTCAGAAGACGGCGGAAGTCTCTCGCAGGGGCAGAAACAGCTTCTTTGCATTGCGCGTGTCATGCTGTGTCTACCACCGATGCTGATTTTGGACGAAGCGACTTCCTCCATTGATACCCGTACGGAGCTACGCATCCAGAAAGCATTTGCCAAGATGATGCAGGGACGCACCAGCTTCATTGTGGCACATCGCCTCTCCACGATTCAGGAAGCGGATGTCATTTTAGTTATGAAAGATGGAAGCATCATTGAACAGGGAAGTCATGAGGAATTGCTGGCGAAAGGTGGTTTCTATGCGAATCTCTACAATAGCCAGTTCATAAAGAGCTAAAAGGAGCCGTTCCAAAAAGTTTTTAGATGAGCATAAATTTTATTATAAGAAGTTTTATTGCAACACATTTCCGATAATAAAATTTATGCTTATCTGTAATTCTTTATGGAACGGCTCCTTTTTAGTGATTACGTTCAGTAATGACGGAGACTCCGATGCCTGCAGCATTGATGCCGACATGGCAGGCGATACTGCAGGAAAGAGGACTGTAGTAGACGTCAGTCTCGGGGAAGGCAGTTTGAACGAGCTGCAGCCATTGCGTGGCATCCGCTTTATTTTCAAAGGTTCCGGCAGTTCCAATCCGTAGTCTGTCTGCTGGTATTTCGGAAAAGCGGGTCGCTATATCGACTTTGATTGCCTCTATCATCTTTTTCTGACTTTGTTTCATGCCTCGGACCTTGGCAAAGAGGTCCAGCTTTTCCCCCTGAATTGTAAGCAAGGGTTTTATATTTAAGACATTCGCAATAGCGGCAGCCGAGGAAGTAATACGTCCGCTTTTCTTTAGGTATTTTAGAGAATTGACCGTTACATAGATGCTCGACTGATAGGCGGATTTTTCAAGATATTCTTTTATCTCCTGACCGGAAAGTCCCTTATCAGCAAGTGCCTTTGCATCCAGGACGGATTCCATTAAAGTGACGGAAATCCGATGATTGTCAACAACCCATACTTTGGAGTCATATTCCAAAGCAAGCTGTGCTGCATTGTGGCAGGAACCGCTTAAACCGCTGGACATGGGAATATAGACGAGCTCATCATATCCGTCATTTAAAATATCATCCCATAAGGTCATGACATCTCCCGGGGAGGGCTGTGATGAGGAAAGCTCTTTATCGTTTATCATGGCACTGTATAATTGCCCGTTTGTGATATCGACACCTTCCAGATAGCATGTTTCCTCAATGATGACAGGCATCGGCAGTACATAGATGCCGGATTTTTTGCCTGCTTCCACCGTTATTCCGCTGTTTGTATCTGTTACGATTGCTGTTTTCATATGTTTCTCCTTGTAATTGACAAAATAAGAAATACTGTTAGAATAATGTGAGACAACTGTATCATGTTGGACTTGATTTCACAAGAGTTTGATGTGATACAAAGAGAAACAAATTGTATCAGATTGTATCCGGGTGGAAAAACATGGATAAACGAAAAGAAGCAAATATGCGTGTGAAGAGCAGCATTACAAGAGCATTATTAAACTTAATGCATCAGAAGAGTTTCTCAGATATTTCGATTTCTGAAATTATTCGAACTGCCGGTGTTGCAAGGGTATCCTTCTACCGGAATTATGATTCAAAGGAAGACGTATTAATCACATTAATTGAGGATGTCTTAGAGGAATTTCGTGGTACGATTGACAGTAGTGAGACAGATTACTATACATATGAGAATATACGCAGAAGCTTTGCATACTTCAAAAAGTATGGCAGCTTTGTGTTGGACCTCTATCAGTTTGGCTATGGTTCTATTCTGCTGGAAAAACTAAATCGATTTCATGAAGAAATCGCAGGAACCATGCCAAACAGTTCGATTGAAAAATATAAACTATATATGTACATGGGAGCTTTGTTTAACACTGCGATTATGTGGATTTATAACGGCGCAAAAGAAAGCGAGGAGGATATTACAAATATGTTTTGTAAGACCTGCGGTATCTTAAGTGCCGATTAGGAAGGATAGTAAATCTGGCGGTTGCCATCGATACTTTCCAGTGTGGAATGCGTGATATAATTTGTTGCACCTTCTTTATCGCGTGCCACCACATAGTGATAAATTGTTGCAGCGCTCTCAGCAAGTGCCTGTGTGCCATAGAGCGTGGCAAAGCGCACCCAGAGACTTGTGACAAGGTCGCGGAAGGAAATAAAAAATAGCGGAAGCAGGTCATTGCCGCTGATAAAGGATAATTCATGGCTGAAGGCAAAAATGAGAGATGCGGTTTTTTCCGGATCCTCGCATTTTTCTAATTCTTTTACATAGTGCTCTAACGATTGGATTTCCTCATCGGTCGCACGCTCGATGGCGAGTGATGCAGCGAGGTTCATAAAAATAATGCGGACCTCCAGAGTAGAGCGCACTTCTTTGTCGCGCAGCATACCGCCATTATATTGCATGATAGAGACCAAAGTATCTGTTGTACCATATCTGCGATAGTCGGCGACAAATGTGCCGATACGCGGTTTGACTAATAGAAATCCCTTTTTTTCCATCTCTGCAATACCGGAGTTTACAACAGCACGGGAGACCTGCATGGATTCCGCAAGCTCGCGTTCCGGTGGCAGTTTTGTACCAATCTCCAACTTGCCGGATAGAATCATTCCTTCCAATTCTGAGACAAAAAGCTCCTTTAAGGAAGGAGCGCTTAGCTTCTTAAATAACATATTATACCTCTCATTCTGGTATGTCCAATACCACAGATTTATTTTATGATGATGCCGGAAAAATTGCAAGAGTGTGAAACGGAAAAATTGTATCACAGATTGTAATTTTGGATATCTTATTTTATAATCAAAATAGCGTCAGTAATCTACGAGAGAGCTGATAGTAGCATGGAAGAAGAGAGTGCATATGAAGAAAAAAAAGAGTGTAATTGCTGCCGAGACAATCGACGGCGTTAAGATAGAGAATGAAAAAAAAGACAGATATCAGGAAATTCGCTGGGAACGATTGGATAACACAGCGCACCTTTTTCCGGTAATTGCGGGAGAGAGCATGAGCAATGTCTACCGCATCAGTGTCACTTTATCGGAACTGGTACAACCAGAACTTCTGCAGGATGCGTTGGATATTGTGCTGCCGAAGTTTGACGGATTCAATCTTCGCCTACGGCAGGGGGTATTCTGGTACTATTTCGAGGAGAACGGTAAACCGGCACCGCGTGTGAGGGAGGAACAGAATTTTCCATGCAGATTTATTCATCAGAACAAGAATCGCAGCTATATGTTCCGCGTGACTTATTATAAATACCGAATTAACCTGGAGGTGTTCCATGTATTGACAGATGGCATGGGAGGAATTAATTTCTTAAAGGAATTGACCTATCAGTACCTGCGTCTGGCGCACCCGGAATTAATAGAAAAAGTGGGAAATTCACTGGATAGCGATACATCGTTAAATCGCGAGGACAGCTTCCTTAAGAACTATAAGAAGAGCTCCCAGAAGGGATATCAGACAAAGAAAGCATACTTAATCAAAGGTGAGAAGTTGCCGGCGGGAGAGTTTGGAGTGATGCATGGCTATATGCCGATAGCCGATTTGAAGAACGTATGCCATGCATATGGCGTGAGTATCAATGAGTATCTTGTGGCAGTTTATATTTGGAGTGTCTACACCGAGTGTATGCACGGCATGGCGTCTGATAAGCCGATTCGAGTTGCTGTTCCGGTAAATTTACGACCGTTTTTTGACTCGATTACGACGAAAAACTTTTTTGTCATGGTATCGGCAGAATTCCATCCGATAAAAGATGTCTATACGTTTGAAGAGGTGCTTGCGATTGTCAGTGAGAGCTTACGCAGCCAGATTAATCGGGAGCATCTGGAACATCTGTTTTCCTATAACGTATCGAATGAAAAGCTGTTGATTGCCCGCGCGGTTCCGCTTTTCCTTAAAAATATTGCGATGCGATATGTCTATACGACCTCGGCACTTGCCAATACAGCGACCGTGACGAATATCGGGAATATCAGGGTGGCGGAAGAATATCAACCGTATATAGAACAGTTCCATGCATTTTTGGCGATGTCCAAAGGACAGCATCTAAAAGGAACGATTTGTTCTTACGGAGAGACGTTGGTGTTCAGCTTCAGTTATGATCTGGCAGACCCGTCGGTGCAGAGAGGATTTTTCCGTAAGGTAGCGGCAGACGGAGTACCTGTGGAAGTGGAGAGTAATGGAGTAAATTATAAATAGGGGAACTTTTATATGAGCAAATGCAGAAAATGTAACATTGAAATATTGGATGAGACAGAACGTTGCCCACTCTGCAACTCGGTATTGGTGCAGACGATGGAACTTGAAAATATGTATCCGAATGTGCGAATCAAGGCGAGAAAGCTGATGCTAATCAGCCGGATTTATCTGTTTTGCGCAATTCTTCTGGAAGTGCTGCTTGTGTATATCAATGTGGTTACGGATTCTAGGACATGGTGGAGTATCATTACCGCTTTGAGCTTTGTGTATGTCTATATGTTGATTCGATTCGCAATACTCGGAACGTCGGGTTATAAGAGCAAAGTGATTGTGCTGACGTTAATTGCAGTGTTGATAGCGGTTGCGTCAGATTTTGTGAATGGATATCAGGGATGGTCTGTCAATTATGCGTTGCCGTCTGGAATCTTACTGATAGATTTGGGAATTCTCGTTTTGATGTTCACAAATCGAAGAAACTGGCAGAGCTATATGATGTGGCAGATACTGATGATTCTTTTTAGTGTCATACCGCTTGTGTTTTCGTTGGTTGGAATCGCGACGGCACCGTTTCTTGGAGAACTTTCGTTTGTGGCATCGGTACTTCTTTTTGTCGGTACATTGATTATTGGGGACCGCAGGGCGAGAACAGAGCTTAAGAGAAGATTTCATATTCGTTAAAACCATAGAGAAATGCGTTACGGGAACGAATCGGAACATGGAGAAACATGAGAGAGAACGAAACAAGTATCAGAGGAAAGGTCATTCGTGATTTAATTGCACATGTGACGGATGATCATCTGATTGGGAAAAAGATAAAAAACGGTGAACTGAGAAAAAATATCGGAACGAACGAGCCGCTGTGGAAATGTCCGGATTGCTTTGTGCAGACTGTAATTGACATGGAAATGTTTGAGATGGAGCTCTTGGAATCTAAAAAGAATTCAAGGCAGGATAAGATTATTCTGCAACTTCATGGTGGCGGGTATATCGGTGGTATGCGCAATGCATATCGGATGTTTGCCGGGTTATATAATGAAGTAAGTCATGGGATGAGTGTGCTTACGGTGGATTATCGTGTTGCGCCGGAAGACCCATATCCTGCCGCTTTGGTGGATGCATATGCGGCATACGAATGGCTCCTGGATCAGGGGTGGTTTTCGGAGCAGATTATTCTGGCGGGAGATTCGGCAGGTGGCGGACTTGCGATGGCGCTGTGCCACTACCTTAAGAACCAGGGCAGACAACTTCCCTGCGGTATTGTAGCGATGTCGCCGTGGACGGATTTGACCGCAAGCGGAGAGTCCTATGATACAAATTACGAGCGGGATCCGCTGTTTGGAAGAACGAGAGACAGTCTTATTTACAATAGGGATTATGTCGGGGAGAATGACCCCATGAGTGCATATATTTCGCCGTTATTTGGAGATTTCAGAGAATTCCCTCCTATGCTCTTGCAGGTTGGTTCTTACGAAATGCTGTTATCCGATTCCGTAGATGTTGCCGCCAAAGCAAGGGCACAGGGGGTGAAGGTCCGTTTAAGTATTTATGAAGGAATGTTCCACGTCTTTCAGATGGCAGCGAAGATGTTGCCGGAATCCAAGAAGGCGTGGGTTGAAATTGGCAAATTTATTGATGTTTTGACAAATGACTGACATCCATATAAACCGGAAGACCGTTCTTATATGTGAGCTGTGGTTCTCCCTGAATGAGGGGCGTAAGGTAATCAATGAACGGTTGTGTGATATCATTCCCGGACGGGGCAATCCAGTCCGCAGGTACGGATTTTGCCTCGTTTGCAATGTGTGTAATCTGTGCATAGCCGTATTCTACCTTATATGGGGCATTTGAGATTCTGTTAATCGTGACCATAGAAGCCGTTACGCCTTCTTCCGAGAGTGCGACGGCTTTTTCGCCGAGTGCTACAGATTCATCCAAATCTGTCTTGGAAGCAAGGTGCGCAGCGCAGCGCTGAAGAACATTTATCTCTACGGAACGTACTTTTACGCCAAGTTTTTCTTTTACCAGAAACTCTAATGTCTTTCCGGCACCACTCAACTGACTGTGACCAAAGTTGTCCACCGTGCTCTCGGAGGCACTGATGTAATTGCCGGCGGCATCGCGGATTCCTTCGGAGACAGCAACGATAACATTGTTGCGTTCAAAGAGCAGACGCTTGATGTCGAGCAGAAAATCATCGGTATCGAATGGCACCTCCGGCAGATAGATTAAATGTGGTGCTGTATTGTATTCGTTTCTTGCAAGAGCGGAAGCCGCAGTAAGCCATCCTGCGTCACGCCCCATAATTTCTACAATGGTAACACTCTTTACTGCATAGATAAATGTATCGTGCGCAATTTCTAATAAAGAAGAGGCGATATACTTTGCGGCAGAGCCGAAACCGGGGGTGTGGTCTGTTTCGCACAGGTCGTTATCAATCGTTTTGGGGATACCGATGATACGAATATTGCTTCCGATTTTTTTTGCATACTCGGAGAGCTTTAGGACAGTATCCATGGAATCATTGCCGCCGATATAGAAAAAAGCTTCTATATTGTAGTCTTCAAACTGTTTGAAAATGAAAACGTATGGTGAATCATCATCCATATAATCCGGTAGCTTATATCGACAAGAACCCAGGTACATAGAAGGGGTGTTAGTCAGTCGGTCGATATAGTCCGGATGTGTATCCATAAGTTCGGTAAGGTTGAGCAGCTTGTTGTTTAAAATTCCGGTGATACCGTTTAAAGAGCCATAGACCGTGTCGTACATGGAAGAGGCTTTGACACCGCGGATGACACCGGCAAGACTGGCGTTGATTGCAACGGTAGGACCACCAGATTGTGCTACCATACAGTTTTTCAGATTCATAACAGAACTCCTTAAATTTGATTTAAATTATCATTCCAGGACCATAAAAGTTGCTATAATGGTGGACTGGAAAATTCAAACATTATCATACCCAAAAAGTAAGGGTTTCGCAATATTGAAATTCAATAGAAAGATGAATGAGAAAAATGAAAATATGTACATTGTGTCCTAGAAACTGTGCGGTTGACCGTGAAAATGGCGAGAGAGGAATCTGTGGACAGACTGAAAAGTTAAAGGTTGCACGTGCAGCGCTACATTATTGGGAAGAACCTTGTATTTCAGGGACGAAAGGGTCCGGTGCCGTGTTTTTCAGCGGATGTTCGTTGCATTGTGTATTCTGCCAAAACAAAAATATTGCAAACGGAGATGCAGGAAAAGAGATAAGCATCGGGCGGCTTACCGAAATTTTCTTGGAGTTGCAGCAAAAGGGGGCAAATAATATCAACTTAGTTACCCCGGGACACTTCGTGCCGCAGATTATAACAGCACTTCATGCAGCAAAACAGCAGGGACTTACGATACCGATTGTTTATAATACGAGTAGCTATGAAGAGGTGGATACGATTCGTCGGCTTGAAGGGCTGGTGGATATCTATCTGCCGGATTTCAAATATATGGATGCGACATTAAGTCTCAGATATTCCCATGCAGCGGATTATAGCGAGGTAGCAAAGGCTACCATTGCAGAGATGGTGCGACAGACCGGAGACGCTGTATTTGCAGAACCTATTACGCCGACAGATAGCTGGAATGAGAAAGACCCGGTGGAAGCGGGATGTTTGATGCGGCGGGGAACTATCGTGCGTCATCTGCTATTGCCGGGACAGAAGGAAGACTCCAAGGCGGTCATCCGTTATCTCTATGAGACATATGGAGATTCCATTTACATCAGTATTATGAATCAGTTTACGCCGTTGGCAGGCTTGGAAAAATATCCCGAGCTAAATCGCAGAGTGACGGAAGAGGAATATGATGAAGTCGTAGACTATGCGATTGCGATTGGAGTAGAGAACGGTTTCATTCAAGAAGGAGAGACCGCAGAGGAAAGTTTTATACCTGAATTTGATGGAGAGGGTGTGTAAAAACAATTTTGGTTGATTTTGTTTGACAAAAACAGTAAAATAAAGTCAACACGGCAAATGGGAAAATAGGACTATGTGTGAAGCGGGGTGTTATATGGCAGTGAAACATATGCAACAGGAAGAAAAATATGTTCGTCAGGCATATACGGAATTAAATCCTTTGACGGGTTTGTATTATAATCGTGCATTTTTTAAAAAGGCAGATAAATACTTAAAAGGTGTGGAACCGCGCACCTATAGTTTTGTTGCAATCGATATTGAGCATTTCCGCCTGTTTAACAAATTATATGGAAGAGAAGCAGGCGATGAGCTTCTTGTCTATATTGCAGAATGCCTAAAGAAGATACAGAGGGAGCACGGAGGAATTGCGGGCTACTTGGGCGGAGATAATTTCTGCCTGCTGATGCCGGATGAGTTCGGTCTGGTCCGCGAGTTAAAATATGACATTATAAAAGGGGTCAATCAGTGGAGCAATACGGTAGGATTTTTGCCGGCTATCGGGGTATATTCAGTTGAAGATATAACGGTTCCGGCAATGGTGATGTACGACCGCGCGACAATCGCACTTGCTCATGTGGTGGGAAACTATGCGAAACGCATCCGACGTTACGATGCCAGTATGGAGGAGAAGCTGGAGGAAGAGTTAAGTCTGTTAACGGATATACAAGCGGCGCTTGAAAATGATGAGTTTACTTTTTATGCCCAGCCTCAGTGCGATATTATAACCGGAAAAATTGTCGGTGCAGAGTCGCTCGTGCGTTGGAATCACAGAACAAAGGGATTGATTTCACCGGGAATTTTTATCCCGGTGCTTGAAAAAACCGGGTTTATTGCAGATCTTGACCGCTATGTATGGCGAAAGGTGTGTGAGTGGCTTAGAAGCTGGATAGACCGCGGATATAAACCGGTTCCGATTTCCGTCAATGTGTCACGTCTGGACATTTTTTCCATGGATGTCCCGGTATATTTGACCGAACTCATTGAGGAATACGGGCTGCCTCCGAAGCTGATTAAGGTTGAGATTACAGAGAGTGCATATTCCGAGAGCAATGACAAGATTATCAAAGCGGTAAGAGATTTACGAATCGCAGGATTCCTTGTAATGATGGACGACTTCGGAAGTGGCTATTCTTCTTTAAATATGCTAAAAGATGTCGCTGTGGATGTGTTGAAGCTGGACATGCGTTTCTTAGACATCCGCGAGAAGGAAGAAGAAAAAGGTATCAATATTATAGAGTCTGTGGTGAATATGGCGCGGATGATGGGACTTCCGATTATCGTGGAGGGCGTTGAGACGAAGAAACAGGAAACGATGCTGTTGAATCTTGGCTGCAGATATACGCAGGGGTATTATTATTACAGACCGCTTTCCATCCCGCAGTTTGAGGAACTTTTATCGGATGAACGAAGACTGGATAATGAGGGCATCCGGTATAAGCAGGTGGAATCGCTCCATGTGCGGGAATTCCTAGATGATAATCTTTTTAGCGATACCATGGTAAATAACATGATTGGTGCGGCGGCATTTTATGAGATGTATGACAATCAGATTACGATTACCCGCGTAAATGAGCAGTATTACAGACTTGCAGGAGCATCCTCCGATGCTGAGGCGGATGATAGTAAAAAGTTTTGGAATCATGTGCGGGACGACGATCGGACATTACTTTATTCCATTTTTGAACAGGCATATGAGAATCCCACAGAGGGAGCGCAGGGGTATGTACATTATGTGCGCACGGACGGCAAAGTACTGTGGGTGTATCTGAGGGTATTTTTCTTAAGAGAAAAAGCCGGACGGCGTATGTTCTACAGTTCGCTTACGGATATGACGGATTCAGAAAAAAAGAAGAAACAGGAGCTGTCTGAATATAGCATCATGGGATTATCGGAGGAGCAGCAGGCACGCATGGAAAAATACTACGGAAATCTGCCATGCGGTTATGCGGTAATACGAATTCTGGTGGATGAACAGTGCCAGCCCGGCGGATATGAGGTGGTGTTTGCAAATCGCGAGATGGAAAATTTCTGCGGTGGTAATATTAGGCGTTTCCGGACGCTGATATCAATGGTATTTGGAGATAATATGTCTGAGGTGATGAAAAAGGCATATCAGGCAGCATACTTTGGAGAAACACTGGATCATTATGTATATGTTCCGATTTCTAACCTTTATCTCCATCTTACGTTTTATCAGTTTGAACGTGGGTATGTGGCATGTATGCTACAGGATGCGACTCATACCCATATTTATGAGGATGCATTGAAGGGAGTTATGCAGTCTTACCGTGAGGTGTATTTTGTGCATTTTCAGGATAATTATTGCCGAATGATTTACCCGGATGAAAACAATATGCTAGAGCGTGGCAACTATGAGGAGACCGTTAACCGACATTTTGGAACGGGAAAGATATTAAAATATGATCAGGAGTGTGTCCGGAAGTTTTTGTCATTAGAAAATCTGCGGGAAGCGTTAAAAGTGCAGAATTCAGTGGAATACAAATATCGGAGAAGTGCGCCGGGTATTCCGGATGAATGGTGCCTGACCAGTTTTACGGTCAGCGAACGCGATAATAAAGGGATGCCAAAGACGGCGATTGCAATGGTGCGCAGTATTGAAGCACTCATGCGGGAAGAAGAGGAACGTCGAAGACAGAATATGGCAGAGACACTGGCCAATATGTCAGATGGATTTTTTGTTTACCGTGCAACCGAAGATGAGCAGATTCTGTTTGCAAATCCTGCGGTGCTAAAAATTTTCGCTTGCGATACGTTTGATGAATTCCGGGAACTGGTAGGGAATTCCTTCCATGGCATGATACATCCGGAAGATTTGAACCGTGTGAAATGGGAAATTAATGAGCAGATTGGGCGTTCGGAGAGAAAGATGGACTACATCCGTTACCGTATCCGGCGCAAGGATGGAGAAATTCGCTGGATTGATGACTGCGGACATCTGGAGGACTCGGGCTTGGATGAAGAAAGTCGATTGTTCTACGTGTTCATCTCAGATATCACAGATACGATTTCGGCACAGCAGCAGGAAAAATTATTGAATATGAATCGCTATTATTAGTAAAAAAGCGGGCGTGGAATAGCATGCCTGCTTTTTTTGTGTCCTAAATTATATGTACAGATTATTGGACACATGGTATGAGATACTCCAATTACAGAAACGGCAGGGAGGGATGAATGATGAGAGAAAAGAGTATCCGAATTATCGCAGTTGACTTTGATGGAACGCTTTGTAACGAATGTTATCCGGAAATTGGTTTGCCGAATCTGCCATTGATTTATCTGCTAAAGCGGCTGCAAGGTCAGGGAAAGAAAATTATATTGTGGACCTGCAGATGCGGGGAACGGTTATCGGAAGCGGTAATGTGGTGCGAGAGATTTGGTCTACAGTTTGATGCGGTAAATGAGAATGTACCGGAAACTCTAGAGCAGTACGGGACGGAATCCAGAAAAATATCTGCAGATGTATATATCGATGATAAGTCATGTTTTCCGTGGATGAGTAGGCAGGAATGGGAGAGATATCTTCTTAAATAATAAATAAAAAGAAAATGGAGGAAACGAAAATGAAGAGGATAGATATGGAGACGATTTTATTATGTGCAATCATGGCAGTGGCAGGAGCATTTGGTATGATAGCAGGTGGAGCGGCGTTTGCCGGAGTGCGTTTTCAGGAATGCAATGCGGTATTGCTTGCGGGTGGCGGCTGCGGGCTTGGAGGAATCTTATGGGGTATTTTGTTAATTTTTAACAGTAATATGGTGTCGAAAAGGGGCTAAATCTTGTGGTTTATTGTAAAATAATACTATATTTAGGTTGACGCATACTATTTAATTTCATATAATGAGACTGAATTACTAGGCATTTTGGCTTGTTTATGGAGGAAATAGATGCGCTATTCCATACATATAGATAGAAAAAAATGGATGATTGTGGCTGCCATCAGTGTACTGCTGGTAGCCGTCTGTATGTTTTCAACTCATACTGCCAACACCGTATATGCGTATACAGCAACAACCGGCACGATTGTTGATGGACCGGTACGCGTGCGCACGGCGCCGGTAACTGGAGACAAGATTGTTGCCCTTAATCCGGGTGTGACAGTGACGGTCACGGATGAGGTGAGCGGCTCGGATGGATATGTATGGTATCAGGTGCAGGTTGCAGTGGGCGGAGTAACACAGACCGGATATATCCGGTCGGATTTTGTGCGTTTGGCGACGGCGGAGGTGAATGCGGAAGGCAATGGTGTGGTGGCAAACACGGATTTGGGTGTCAATGTCCGCTCCGGCGCCGGCACGTCTTATTCCGTTGTAATCAAGATTTATAAGGGGCAGCGTGTGAATGTGTTAAGCCAGACCTCTGCCGAGGGTATGAACTGGTACAATGTCAGCTTCACACTTCGTGGCAATACCTATACCGGATGGATATGTGCGGATTATGTAACTGTGGACGGTGCAGTTTCTAACAGCGGTTCATCCGGTGCTGCAACAGCGGTTCCGAATGACCAGTATGTGGCAGCACTTCAGGCGGCTGGATTCCCTGCAAGCTACTGCAATTCGTTGCTGGCATTACATCAGAAATATCCAAACTGGCAGTTTGTGCCGGTGCAGACCGGACTTGATTGGAATACGGTAATTCAGAATGAGAGCGTTGTCAGTAGAAATCTGATTCAGAGTTCTGCGAATGATGCGAGAAAGTCGACAGACAGCGCAGCGTATGACTGGGCAACGAATACATGGTATGGATTTGATGGGGCGAACTGGGTCAGCGCGTCCCCGGAATATATTGCATATTGTATGGATCCGCGCAATTTTTTGAACGAGACATATATTTTTCAGTTTGAGACGCTTGAGTACGCAACATATCAGAATGCGGTTGGTGTCGGCAATATTCTTGCAAATACTTTTATGGCAGGAAATTACACGGATACAGACGGTGCAGTTCGCAGCTATGCAGACACGTTTGTGGAGATTGGAAGCGGGCTTAGTGTGAGCCCGTATCATCTTGCAGCCCGCTGCAAGCAGGAGCAGGGAACAAAGGGGACAAGCCCATTGATTTCCGGAAACTATTCCGGTTATGCGGGATATTATAATTATTTTAATGTGCGTGCTTTTACCACAAGCGCGGCTTCCGCTACGGTAAATGGATTAACCTATGCGGTGCAGCAGGGATGGAATTCCATTTATAAGTCAATCGCGGGTGGTTCTGCTGTTGTGGCGAACAATTATGTAAAAAAAGGACAGAATACGATTTATTTTGAGAAGTTTAATGTGGTATATCAGAACAGCTTATATTCTCACCAGTATATGACGAACGTGCAGGCAGCGATGAGCGAGGGGAGCAACATGGGCAAGGCATATGCGGATAAGAATCAGGCGTTTGTATTCCGCATTCCGGTATATAATAACATGCCGGAGTCTGCAGTTACCTTTGCAGACAAGGGAAACCCGAACAACTGGCTGTCTTCTCTGACTGTACAGGGATGTAGCCTGACACCGGTGTTTTATGGCGCAACGACATCCTACTCCCTTGTTGTAGGAGCGGATGTGGACTCTATCAGTGTAGGAGCCACCCCGGTGGCGGCCACCTCACAGGTGTCCGGGACCGGTAATTATTCTTTGAATTATGGCAATAATACGATTAATGTGACTTGTATTTCTCAGAGCGGAGCTTCCAGAACTTATACCATTACGGTGGCGAGACAGCAGCCGGCGGCGACGGGAGAAACTATCACGCTAGGTGATGGTGTGACGATAACATCTTCCTATCCAATCAGCGACTGTGTAACAGGAATTCAGCCGGACACCAGCGCAGCGGCTGTGCTTTCCGGTATTACGGCGCAGAATTGTACGGTGAAGGTTTTGAAAGCGGATGGAACAGAGAATACTGGAATAATCGGAACGGGAAATAAAGTGACTGTTTACGTGAATGAACAGCCAATAAAGCAATATGATGTGGTAGTTTACGGAGATGTAAACGGAGACGGAAAAGTGTCGAATGTGGATGTGGTATTGATGCAACGACATATTTTAGGCATCACAACACAGTCAGGTGTTTATCTTCAGGCGGCGAATACGAACAAAGACGGAAGCATTTCTAATATAGATGTTGTAATTACGCAACGGCATATCTTGGGACTGTCTTCCATCAGCCAGTAATCCTTTAGATATTTGAAAGGGGTATGATTCATGAAAAAGAAATTCGGAATATTTTTGATTGCGTTATGTATGTGTTTGGGAATGCTTGGTCCGGATGTTACGATATGGGCGGCGTCGGGAAAGACATCGGTATCGGTTTCGGCAAGTAGTGTGAATATCGGAGATACGGTTACGGTTACCGGGAAAGCGACAGGTCCGTCAGGAGAGAAAGTGTTGGCAACCATGACGCTTTCGTGGGATGCGAATGTGTTACAGTTTGTGAGTTGTTCTGAAGAGTCTGGTGGTGGTGGTGGAAGCCGCGTGGTGAACACTGACAAGAGTTTTACGATTACGCTAAAGGCGATTTCCGCAGGAACCAGTGCAGTTTCTTTGTCGGCAGAAGACGGCGTATTGTTTGATACGGTTGAGAGTCTTGACTCCATGGAAGGAAGCAGCGCAACCGTTACGGTAAATAATGCTGCCAGTACAAGTACCGGAGGAAGTACAAGCACCGGTGGAAATACATCCACTGGCGGTGGCACAACTACCGGAACACTGTCTGCAGATAATTCACTTAAGAGCTTGACAATCTCGCCGGGAACGTTATCTCCGTCCTTTGCTTATAACAAGACATCCTATACGGCTACGGTCGGAAGCGATGTGACGAGCATTGCGGTATCTGCGACACCGGCAAATGCGAAAGCTGTTGTACAGTCTGTTACGGGAAATGATAATCTGAAAGAGGGAACAAATACGATTCAGATTGTAGTAAAAGCAGAAAATGGCGTGACTGCTACCTATACGATTAAGGTGACGAAGCAGGCTGCGGCAGGTGCAAGCACAAATAATTCTGAGGCGGAGGAAAAGCCGCAACAGCCCGAAGAAACTGAGCCGCAGGAGGCGATTGTGGTAAATGGTGTTTCTTATCAAATTTCCGAGAATTTTTCGGAGGAGGATATACCGGTTGATTTTGCGGAAAGTGAAATAAATTATCATGGAAACCAGTATAAAGGCGTAAGCTATACAAAGGGATCCCTGAATCTTTTATGGATGGTTTCACAGAATACAGAGGGAAAATTCTTTGTCTATGATGAGACAAGGGATAATGTTTATCCGTTTACGCGATTTGCTAATGGAGAGAAATACGTGATTGCATTGGCTGCACCGGTGGATTTTACGATGCCGGAGACATATTTGCAGACAAGCCTTGCAGTGGATGAAGAGAACTCTATCATAGCATATCAAAGGGCCGCAGAAGATGAATCGGAAATTGTATCTGAGTTTTATCTGTTTTATGGCGTGAACCATGAGGGCACTGAAAATTGGTATCAGTATGATGCGTTAGAGGGGACCTATCAGAGACTCTCTGTGGCGATTACAGAGGAAGGAGATAGCACATCTTCGGAGGACATGGCTTATTTGCAGGAGGAGTATACAACGCTTTCTGAAAAATATACAGCCGAAAAGACATTCGCGAGAAATATGATAGCAGTGCTAGTGTTCATTATTGCGGTATTGGTAATTGTAATCATTAATCTTTTCATATACAGGTTTAGAAAGCAGGAAAATGATGAGTTCTTTGAAGATGAGTTTGAAGAAGATGAGGTGACCGAGGGCGAATTGACCGAGGAAGAATCGCCAGATGACGAGTTGCCGGATGATGAGTCTTCTAACGAGAGCTTGCCGGATGATGAATCTTTGGACGAGAAATTGCCGGAAGATGAAACTGAATTAGAAGAGGAATCAGATGAAGGAAGAAAATCAGATGATTTGGAAATTATTGACTTCAATGATTTATAATAAAAAAGATTCCTGACAATAGGAGGGGAACATGCAGACATCATATACAGCGAAGGCAAAGAAAGCGATTGACATTGCATCACGCATGTCAAAGTCGTTGCATCACAATTATATCGGAACAGAGCATATTTTGTTGGGACTTTTAAAAGAGAATACAGGCGTTGCGGCACAGATTTTGCGGGACAATGGCGTGGAATTAGATAAGGTGCTGAATCTTATTGAGGAATTGATTGCACCGGCGCAGACAGTGGCTTTGCAGGAGCCGGAAGGATATTCGCCCCGGGCAACACGCGTGCTTGAAGGGGCGGCAAAAGAGGCAACGCGTTTCCGCTCTGAAAAAATCGGAACAGAGCATATTTTGCTTGCCATGGTAAAAGAGACGGAATGTGTAGCGGCAAGACTGCTGAATACGTTGTCGGTCAACATTCAGAAGATGTATGTCGACACACTGATTGCCATGGGCGAGGATGCAAGCCTTTATAAAGAGGACTTTCAGAATGGAAAACCGGGACGTAAGAAAAATGCAGAGGCAACCGCTGTTCTTGATCAGTATTCCAGAGATTTAACGAAGCTATCTGCAGAGGGAAGTTTAGACCCGGTAGTCGGAAGAGAAAAAGAAATTGACCGGGTGATTCAGATATTAAGCAGAAGAAACAAAAACAACCCGTGCCTTATTGGGGAACCCGGAGTAGGAAAGACCGCTATTGTTGAAGGAATTGCAGACCGCATTGTGACAGGTATGGTTCCGGATACAGTGCTTGGCAAACGCGTGGTGTCATTGGACTTGTCGGGAATCGTTGCCGGTTCCAAATACCGCGGTGAATTTGAAGAACGTATTAAGAAGGTTCTTGCAGAGGTGACGAAAGCGGGAAATGTCCTTTTGTTTATCGATGAGATTCATACGATTATCGGTGCAGGTGGCGCAGAAGGTGCTATTGACGCATCGAATATTTTAAAACCCGCATTGGCACGTGGTGAAGTACAGGTTATCGGAGCAACTACGGTTGAAGAGTATCGTAAATATATTGAGAAAGATGCCGCATTAGAGCGCAGATTCCAACCGGTTGTGGTAGAGGAGCCGACAGAAGAGGAAACAGTGGAAATCTTAAAGGGGCTGCGCAGCCAGTACGAGAAGCATCACGGTGTAACAATTACGGATGAAGCACTGTTAGCGGCGGTAAGACTTTCTACACGCTATATTAATGACCGTTTCCTGCCGGATAAGGCAATCGATCTTATGGACGAGGCGGCAGCAAAAGTGCGTCTTGCCATTGGAGGGAATCCGAAGGATATGGCAGTACTGAAAAATGAGATTACAGAAAAAGAAAATGAATTAGAGCGTGCGCTCATGAATGCCGACTTAGAGGCGGCAAGGTTTGCCAGAGAAGAAAAAGAAGCTTTGGAAGAAAAGAGTAAAAAGCTTGCGGAAAAGATGAAAAGAGAGCTTGGAAGAAAGCACTATACCGTGGGCGAGGATGAAATTGCAGATGTTGTGTCGGGCTGGACGAAGATTCCGGTGAAAAAATTGGCGGAAGGTGAAGCTGCAAGGCTTCGCAGACTGGAAGCAACACTGCATAAGCGTGTTATCGGACAGGAAGAGGCTGTGACGGCGGTAGCCAAAGCCGTGCGAAGAGGACGTGTTGGATTAAAAGACCCACGGCGTCCGATTGGCTCTTTCCTTTTCTTAGGACCGACCGGTGTGGGTAAGACGGAGATATCCAAGGCGTTAGCGGAAGCGGTGTTTGGACAGGAGCAGGCGATGATTCGTGTTGATATGTCTGAATACATGGAGAAGCATAGCGTGTCGAAGATGATTGGTTCTCCGCCGGGGTATGTCGGACATGAGGACGGAGGACAACTGAGTGAGAAGGTTCGTCGCAATCCGTATTCGGTAATTTTGTTCGATGAGATAGAAAAAGCCCATCCGGATGTTTTCAATATTCTGCTTCAAGTACTCGATGATGGGCATATTACCGATTCGCAGGGAAGAAAAGTGGATTTCAAGAATACGATTATCATTATGACCTCCAATGCGGGAGCACAGGCGATTGTGGAGCCGAAAAAGCTCGGGTTTGCGTCGAGCAATGATGAAAAGCAGGATTATGAGCGCATGAAGAGTAGTGTGATGGAGGAAGTACGTCGTATTTTTAAACCAGAATTCTTAAATCGTATTGATGAGACGATTGTATTCCGTTCTTTAAACAAGGCGGATATGAAACAGATTGTGGGATTAATGACGAAGGAACTTTCTGAGCGATGCAAGAATCAGCTTGATGTAAAACTGATTGTACGTGACAGTGCAAAGAACTATATCGTAGATAAGGCATATGAGCCGAAGTATGGAGCGAGACCATTAAGACGCAAGATTCAGAATGAAATTGAGGATAAGTTGGCAGAACAGCTTCTGGATGGAACTGTGAAAAAGGGCATGCAGGTTGTTGTTACAACAAAAAATAATGCGATAGTTTTTGAAGCGAAGGAAAAGTAAAAAAATCCTTAAATGTCATGGAAAACACTAGAAATATAATGCCACTTATTATATAATACTTTTACGATATTTTTATAATATTTTTGGCGAAGCAGATATGGCAGACGGTTACCGCTGCTGCGTTACAGGAGGATGAGATGGCTGTTATTAGTGAGTTAATTCGTTCAGAAGCGGATGGAACAATCAGTTTTGGAGATTATTCTTTAAGTGCAAAGGCAAAACTTGATAATTTTGAGCATCAGGGAGATATTTACAAGGTAAAAACCTGTCAGGAGATTACTAAGTTAGAGCGCAACGGTATGTTTGTATATGAATCTGTACCGGGAACTGCGGTCATGAATTTAAAAGCGACTGATACCGGACTGACTTTTCAGGTAGAAGGGCCGGAAGATGCTCAGTTTACGGTAGAGCTTGAGGATGAGATGGAATATGATATCAAGATTGATGGAGCAGATGCGGGAAAGATGAAGACCAATCTGGGAGGTAAACTCAGTGTCAGTGTTGAGTTAGGAGAGCATCCGGTAGAAGTTGAGATTCAGAAATGCTAATGAATTAACAAGATGAGTGCAATAATATAAGAGGAAGAACCCGCCCCATTTAGGGCGGGGTCTTTCAATTTAATGGGAAAGCCCACGCTTGATAAAATAAAGGAGAAGAAGATGGCAAAAGGAAGGACATGTGTATATTTCTGTCAGAACTGTGGATATGAATCCGGTAAGTGGTTAGGACAGTGCCCGGGATGTCGTGAGTGGAATACGTTTGTGGAAGAGTTTGTTGATAAAAGGAGTGTCGGAAAAGGAAAACAATCCGGGAATGAACATGCACAGACAGTTCCGCTCTCTGCAATCGAGATGACCCAGGATAAAAGGGTGTCGACGAATATCGCAGAACTCGATCGGGTTTTAGGCGGTGGCATTGTGCAAGGTTCTTTGGTATTGGTGGGCGGTGATCCGGGAATCGGAAAGTCGACGTTACTTTTACAGGTGTGTCAGAATCTTTCCAAGCAGAAAGTGAAAGTGCTTTACATATCCGGTGAGGAGTCTCTGCAGCAGATTAAGATTCGTGCAGAGCGCATCGGTACATTTGAGGATAGCCTAAGCCTTTTGTGCGAGACGAATCTGGACACGATTCAGAAGGTGATTGACCGTGAGAAACCACAGATTGTGGTGATTGATTCTATACAGACCATGTATAATGAAAATGTTGCATCGGCTCCGGGAAGCGTGTCTCAGGTCAGAGAGTCCACCGGGACATTGATGCAGATTGCGAAGGGAAGCGGTATTTCTATTTTTATCGTAGGGCACGTGACCAAGGAAGGGGTTGTGGCGGGACCGAGAGTATTAGAGCACATGGTTGATACCGTCCTTTATTTTGAAGGAGACCGTCATGCAGCTTATCGTATCTTACGCGGTGTGAAGAACCGTTTTGGTTCAACGAATGAAATCGGAGTTTTTGAGATGAGACAGAACGGATTGGTCGAAGTGGAGAATCCGTCAGAATTTATGTTGAGTGGAAAGCCGGAGGGAGCATCTGGCTCGGTTGTGGCATGTTCCATGGAAGGAACCAGACCCATTTTGTTAGAGGTTCAGGCGCTTGTATGTCACACGAATTTTGGAATCCCGCGTAGGACAGCCGCCGGTACCGACTTTAATCGTGTGAATCTGTTGATGGCAGTTTTGGAAAAAAGGTTAGGACTGCAGCTTGGCAACTGCGATGCATATATTAATATTGCGGGCGGTATTCGAATGAATGAGCCCGCAATCGATTTGGGAATTGTGTTATCCATTATATCCAGTTATAAGGAAAAGCCGATTGATGAGAAAACAATCTGTTTTGGAGAGGTTGGTTTAAGCGGAGAAGTCAGGGCAGTCAGCATGGCAGAGCAGAGAGTCCTTGAAGCGAAGAAGCTTGGGTTTGATACCTGTATTCTGCCGGAAGTGTGTCGTGAGAACATAAAAGGGATTTCCGGTATCAAACTTGTCGGGGTCAGAACTGTGAAAGATGCAATGGATTGTATTATGCGTTAGCGGAATATACCTATATATAGTAGAATGCGGTAGTACGATATAATTGTCAAGAATTGTATAAACAATACACACAATTCTCGACAAAAAACTTTCTTTAATGAAACTGCAGAAATGGTGTTGACATTCCAAATTAATGGTGCTAATATAAACAAGCTGACCGCAAGAACAGCGGGATGCACCGAGACAGTCGGTCGAATCACTTCTTAAAAAGTGATTTGAAAAAGAAAAAAGTTGTTGACAAATAAGTTCAACGGTGATATAGTTAATAAGCTGTCGCCGAGAACGGATGACAACAAGTACCTTGATAACTGAACAGTGAGTAAACCTTGAAAGATTCTACGGCGAACAAAGTTCGCCAAGAAGAAAATCATAGATTTTCTTCCGGGTTTCGAAAGAGACCTGAAAAAGAGATTTCAGGATGCTTGAAAAAGCAGACGAACACTTCTATTAAATAGAAGTAC
>JALEKJ010000009.1 GCA_022771695.1 Roseburia sp.
TTGCGGTGGTGGTATCTACACATCTGCAGCAGAGGCAGCGGTTAAGGTTGACGGAAAAGTAATCGGTGTTGATACCGATCAGTCCGGTGTTATCGATAACGCTTACGGTGAGGGTGTCACTGTAACATCTGCTATGAAGGGACTTTATCCGACAACATATGATACATTAAATGCTGTAGTCAACGAAGGCAAGTGGAATGAATACGCCGGAAACATCTCAACACTTGGTCTGGTTTCCGGGACGGATCCGGAAGCAAACTATGTACAGCTTCCAATGGAGAATACACAGTGGTCTGATACCTTTACGGTAGATGATTATAAGGCTCTTGTTGGTCAGATGTTCGATGGAACAATTACTGTTTCTAACGATATCAGTGCAGAGCCTAAGGTGACGGCAATCAACTTTGAGAATCTTGGAAATCTGAAATAATCTTACGGTTATTTTGTTTGAATGCAATGGGGCAGACAGATTCTACTGTTTGCCCCGTTCATATATGGTGGGCGAGAGAAAGGTCATTTGTCCTTGAAAAAAACGCAAAAAAACGGTATAACTAATATATATAAATTATTATGAAAATAGGGGGAGATAATTGTGGAACAATCTTATGCAATCGAGATGCTCAATATCACAAAGAAATTCCCTGGTATCATTGCCAATGACAATATTTCACTCCAGTTAAAGAAGGGTGAAATTCATGCGCTTCTTGGTGAGAATGGTGCCGGAAAATCTACTTTAATGAGCGTGTTGTTCGGTCTGTACCAGCCGGAAGAAGGCGTGATTAAAAAAGACGGAAAAGAAGTGAAAATCAGCAATCCAAATGATGCGAATGATTTGGGCATTGGTATGGTGCATCAGCACTTCAAATTGGTTGAGTGTTTTTCTGTACTTGACAATATTATTCTTGGTGTAGAACCGAACAAGTTTGGTTTCTTAAAGAAAGCGGAAGCCAGAAAAAAGGTAATGGAGCTTTCGGAGAAGTATGGACTTTATATTGACCCGGATGCGATGATTGAAGATATCACGGTGGGTATGCAGCAGCGTACAGAAATCCTTAAGATGTTATATCGTGATAATGAAATTTTGATTTTTGATGAGCCAACAGCTGTATTGACTCCGCAGGAGATACAGGAGTTGATGCAGATTATGAAAAACCTTGCGGCAGAGGGGAAGAGTATTCTGTTTATTTCTCATAAGCTTGCAGAAATTATGGAGGTTGCAGACCGTTGTACGGTTATCCGCAAGGGAAAATATATTGGAACCGTTGAGACCGCGAATACAACGATGGCAGAGTTGTCTGCGATGATGGTAGGACGTGATGTTAATTTCCACGTGGAGAAGAAGGAGAACAAGCCGGGAGAAGTGCTGCTTTCAGTGGAAAATATGACGGTTGCATCTAAAGTTCATAAGAACAATGCGGTTAAGAATGTTTCTTTGAAGGTACATGCAGGTGAGATTGTTTGTATTGCAGGTATTGACGGAAACGGACAGACAGAATTTGTACATGGACTTACCGGATTAGAGCCGTTAGTATCCGGCAAGATTGAACTGTGCGGTAAAGATATCACGCATAGCACCATCCGTGAGCGAAATGTGATGGGCATGAGCCATATTCCGGAGGATCGTCATAAGCACGGTCTTGTATTGGATTATACACTGGAAGAGAATCTGGTGCTTCAGAGATATTTTGAACCGGAGTTTACAAACAAAGCCGGATTCTTAAAGTTTAAAAACATTCGGAAGAATGCCGAGAGGCTGATTGAGCAGTATGATGTCCGTTCAGGTCAGGGACCGGTTACGGTAGCACGCAGCATGTCCGGTGGTAATCAGCAGAAAGCGATTATTGCAAGAGAGATAGATAAGAATCCTGAAGTTCTGATTGCGGTACAGCCAACGCGTGGGTTGGATGTCGGAGCAATCGAATATATCCATAAACAGCTTGTGGCACAGCGCGATGCAGGAAAAGCAGTTCTTCTGGTCTCCCTTGAATTGGACGAGGTTATGGATGTGCCGGATCGTATTCTTGTGATGTACGAGGGAGAAATTGTTGGTGAGTTTGATCCGAAGACAACAACACAGGAAGAATTAGGCCTTTATATGGCAGGTGCAAAGAAAGCGGAGGTGACTGTATAATGAAGAAAATTCTTAAAAATGAGGCGGTACAGTCATTGCTTACCTCTTTGATTTGTATCGTTGTCGGTATGTTTGTCGGTTATTTGGTATTATTGATGATTGAACCAAGTGGAGCGGCAGAAGCAATCGTGGCTGTTGCAAAGAACTTTTTGGGTTACAGCAGAACCAACATGCAGTTGAAGCATTTGGGTACGACATTGGTTAAGACAGCACCTCTTATTATGTGTTCTTTGTCAATATTGTTCTCTTATAAAGTTGGTTTGTTCAATATCGGTGTTGCCGGACAATATGTAATCGGTTCCTGTGCATGTATGTATGCCGCATTGGGATTTGGTTGGGGCTGGCTTCCATGTATGCTCTTTGCAGCTGTAGCAGGAGGCGTTTTCGGCATGATCACAGGTGCGTTAAAAGCTTATTTTAATGTAAACGAAGTTATTTCCGGTATTATGTTAAACTGGATTGGACTTTATTTTACCAATATGGTTCTGTCAAATGTAAAAGAAGCGGCCAGCGCTTATACTTATACGTTAAAAGCAAAAGGAAAAGCTGCAATCCTTCCGACAATGGGATTGGATGAATTTTTTAATGGCAACAAATATGTCAGCATTGCAATTCCGCTGTCAATTATTTTTGCAATCCTCGTATGGGTTGTATTGAATAAGACAAAGTTTGGTTATGAGTTAAAGGCAACCGGATATAATAAACATGCGGCTAAGTATTGCGGTATGGCAGAAAAGCGCAATGTTATTGTATCACTTGCAATCAGTGGCGCATTGGCAGGATTGGCAGGATCTTTCCTCTATCAGACGGATATTGAGCAGTGGCAGGTAACGATTTCTTCTGTTCCTGCAATGGGCTTTAACGGGATTGCGGCTGCGTTCTTAGGGGGACTTAACCCAATCGGTGCGATTTTTTCATCCTTCTTTATCCAGCATATAACTGAGGGTGGAACACATGTTGATTTGACGATTTATTGTTCACAGATTTCTGAGTTAATTTCCGCATTAATTATTTACCTTTGCGGATTTGTCGGTTTTCTTAAGATGGCAATGAATACTTCTCTTGCAAAGTCAGAGGAGAAGAAAGCGCTAAAAGCAGAGAAAGAAGAGAAGGGAGGAGATAAATAATGGTATTATTAATTCAGTATACAATTTTATTTGCCTGTATCCTTACTCTGGTAGCACTTGGCGGCTGTTTCTCAGAGCATTCCGGTGTCATCAACCTTGGACTTGAAGGCATCATGGTTATGGGAGCTATGGGCGGAGCGCTTATGATGCGCTATCTGCCGGTTGGAACTTCTGCATTTGTGGTTGTGATTGCAACACTTTTGGCGGCATTACTGCTTGGTATGCTATATTCTGCATTGCTTGGTATTGCAGCAATTCATTTTAAAGCAGATCAGACACTTGTCGGTACCGCTATGAATATTCTTGGTACCGCAGCTGCAACCGTTATTGTTAAGTCTATCAATACCATCAACAATCCGGATGATCATTCATCTATCGTGCAGTATATCGAGGAAAAGAAAGCGTTTATTATGAATATTGGCGGCTTTGAGTTTAACTGGATGATGCTGGTTGCGGTTATCGTGTTGATAGGTGCTTACGTTGTTTTGTACAAGACGAAGTTCGGTTTACGTCTGATGGCATGTGGGGAGCATCCACAGGCTGCGGATTCCGTTGGTATCAACGTATACAAGATGCGTTGGGCGGGCGTATTAATTTCCGGTATACTTGGTGGTCTTGGTGGTATTATGTATATTACAGCGGGTGTATCGGAGTGGAAGTTCGAGTACGGTGTTGCCGGTTTTGGTTTCCTTTCTCTTGCAGTTATGATTTTCGGTAAATGGAAACCACAGAATATTGCACTTGCAGCGGTATTATTCGGATTTTTCCGTGCATTATCCAACGTTTATTTTGGATTCGATTTCCTTGTGAAGTTAAATATACCAAGCGGTGTTTATAATATGCTCCCGTATGTTGTTTCTTTAATCGTCTTGGCATTCACATCCAAACACTCAAGTGCACCGAAAGCAGAGGGTATCCCATATGATAAGGGAGCTCGTTAGGAAAGGAGCATAACGGTTGAAGATGGAAGAACTTGTAAAAGAAGCACTTCGGATGCGGAAGTATTCCTATGTGCCATATTCACACTTTCGTGTAGGAGCAGCATTGCTCACAGAGGACGGTAAAATATATACCGGATGTAATATTGAGAATGCTTCCTACACACCGACAAATTGTGCAGAACGTACTGCATTTTTTAAGGCGGTCAGCGAAGGTGAGAGAAAGTTCAAAGCGATAGCCATTGCGGGCGGACCGGAAGGTGCCAAAGAACTTGACTATTGTTCGCCTTGCGGTGTCTGTCGTCAGGTCATGATGGAATTTTGTGATTATGAGACATTTCAAGTGATTATAGTAAAATCGGAGACGGAGTATAAAGTCTTTACTTTGCAGGAAATCCTGCCGCTTGGATTTGGACCAAAGAGTTTGGAAGAATAGAATATTGATGTGTGCCTAGTGTGGTGCGGAATGGAGAAAAGATGATATCTACAAAATATTTTGATCATACAATCTTAAAAGCAGAGGCAACGGAAGCACAGGTTGCAAAAATCTGTGAGGAGGCGCTTGCCAATAATTTTGCTTCGGTATGCGTGAATCAGTATTATACAAAATTTGTGGCAGAGAAGTTAAAAGGCTCTGATGTAGACGTGTGTACGGTAGTAGGATTCCCGCTGGGAATGTCCGACACCAGAGTAAAGGCGTTTGAGACAAAAGCCGCAATCGAAGATGGTGCTACCGAGGTGGATATGGTTATCAACGTTGGTGCGTTAAAAGACAAGAAATACGATTATGTTTTAAACGATATCAAGACATTGAAAGAAGTGTGTGGAAAGGATGTCGTGCTGAAGGTAATCATTGAGACCTGCCTTTTGACAGACGAGGAAAAGGTAAAAGCGTGTGAACTCTCCAAAGAGGCCGGTGCAGATTTTGTGAAGACATCTACCGGTTTTTCAACAGGCGGAGCGAAGGCGGAGGATGTCGCTTTGATGCGCAAGACGGTAGGAGATTCGATGGGAGTCAAGGCTTCTGGCGGTATTCACACTGCAGAAGAAGCGCAGGCAATGATTGATGCAGGTGCAAGCAGACTTGGAACGAGCGCAACACTTGCGATTATTGGCAAATAGTGATAGAATGTCATAAAGATACCGAACAGTTACTGTGGTAGCTGTTCGGTATTTTTGGTTTCTACAGAGATTTTAGAAACTGATGCAGAAAACAGATATACAGAGGAGTTTTGACATGAATACGATATTGCTTGGAATTGCAGGGGGAACCGGAAGTGGGAAGACGACGCTTGCAGACAAACTGATTGATAGCTTTGGAAATGATGAGGTAAGTATCCTACGTCATGACAATTACTATAAGCGCCATGATGAGATGTGCTATGAGGAACGTAGTAAGCTAAATTACGACCATCCGGATGCGTTTGATACGGAATTGCTTTGTGAGCATATTAAGGCATTGAAGGAAGGAAAGAGTATTCAGATGCCGGTTTATGATTATTCGGTACATAACCGTTCGGATGAGACGATAGAGGTAAATCCCGCACCGGTCATTGTGCTGGAGGGAATTTTGATTTTTGCGGAACCGAGCCTGTGCGAATTGATGGATATTAAGGTGTTTGTAGATACGGATGCGGATGTGCGGATTCTCCGTCGAATTGTTCGCGATGTCAAGGAGCGCGGTCGTTCGCTAGACAGTGTCATCGACCAGTATCTGACGACAGTAAAGCCGATGCATGAGCAGTTTGTAGAGCCGAGCAAGCGTCGGGCGGATATTATTATTCCGGAAGGCGGAGAGAATATGGTAGCATTGGAAATGTTAATACAGAGGGTGCAAAAGCATCTGAATGGGATTTGAGAAGGGGTGTCTTATGACACCCCTTTTAAAAATTTTTGTGGTATCGCATCTGCCATTGCTTGATAAGCAGCTTCACTTGGATGCAGATGGTCCCCGCTGTCGAAGCCCTCACGGAATGCGGCGGGATTTGCAAAGTCGCGCAAAGCTAAGTCGAAGTCGATGCAGCCGTCGGCATCTGTGGTATTGCGCATCCAGTCATTGACAGCGTTACGCAGGTCATCACGGAAGGGTGCGTAGGTGCGCCAACCATAGATTGGAAGCAACGTGCCCAGAAAGACGCGGTAACCTAATTTTTTCCCCTCTTCAATATACCATTTCAGACCATCAATCAATTCGTCTGCCGTCGGAAGGTCGCTCATCGGCCGGAACGGATTGACTCCGATACCTACCGGGTGGATGATATCGTTGATTCCCTGCTGAATGATGAGCGTAGCGGCGCCTGCGGTAGGCACTTCGTGGTGGAAGCGGTTTGTCCCTTTCAGACCGTAAGAATCATAGGTAATGCACTCATATTGACGAAGAACGCGTGTGCCGCTGGCAGCGCGTCGGATGACAGAGGCGTTTGAGATTCCTTCTTCCCGCAAGCGAAGCGAGAGATAATCCGGCCATGATTGCGCGGTGATGGAATCGCCGTAGCATAGGATGGCATGATTGTTTTCGTCTGTCAGAATGTCGATATTACTTAAGAAGTAAAACCAACTGTTGACCTTTGAGGTGTCAAGCGGCAGTGCGGCTTCGTGTGTGACATCTCCGAGTGAAAAATAACCTTTGGACAAAGGACCGGTGATTAGGACCGCAGACTGCATCAAGGTAAAATCAGCAAAATAGATGCTGACACACAATGTGCTGCCGGCTGGAACCGCGAGTGAAACATCATCGCTTTGAAGTGTTGCACCGGCGGCAAGTGTCACACTGGTCTCACCGTGAAATGTGATATCACAGAGTGTTTCACTCTTGAGTGGGCAGGAGAGGTCCGGTTTTGTGGGATAGGAGAAAGCGGCAAGCGCCACGGTTGCTCCGGTGATGGTGACAGCCTCTTTTCCACAATAATTATCAAAGGTGAAGCGCAAACCGCTTCCGCTAAAGGGGGCATAGACCGGATAACGCAAAGTGATATCTTTGGCATAGCTTTCCGGATGATGTTCTGCGATAGACATCGCGTTGCCCCACATGGAAACCCATTTTGTATTCATAGAAAAATCCTCTTTTTCAACATAAAATAGAGACGGCGATAAAGAATCGGTTATTTTAATTTCGGTCTCGTGGCTATTATATCGGAAAACAAAGGAATTTTCCAGCGGATATTTCCACGGATAATTCCGTTGGAGTGCTTGTCCTTTTGTATATTAATTGGTATAATCATAAAGTCGGGCGCGCTTGTCCGCTTATAACAGGATAAAAGAGAGGGATATATATGGGAGAAACAGAGAATAAAAAAATGTTAATCCTCTTTGGAGTGATTGTGACAACACTTTTGGTGATACTGATTTCGATTTTAGGTCTTAGCATGTCACCGGTTCCGGTATGTGTTATTGTACTGCTCGAGGCGGGAATTGTGGTTTGCTTGCATGACGTTCCAATTTGGCTGCATGGTTTAGTGGTGATAGCGCAGGTGATTGCCGGTATATTGACAAGCAATATTATCTTTATGCTATTGTGTTGTGTGATGTATCTGGTAGGAATTTTGGCACTTAGATTATTGAGAGATTAGTGAGGAGGACTTTTACGAGGCAGTATGTTTGGTAAAAGTCCTTTGTTCGTTTGGAGGTATCATAATGCCGGAACAGAGACAAAGGGAAAAAGTATTGATATTTAGTTCCAGAGAGATTTGTTACAGTTCCAGTAATTTTTTTGCATATCAGTTGGGAGCGGCCTTTGAGGAATTGGGCTTTACGGCAGATATCTGTGAATTATCGCCGGAAGAGGATTTAGATGCTAAATTAGAGCCGCTTCTTGGAGAGACATACCGTGTCGTGGTGGATTTTAATTCGATGCTTCCAAGGATGGAATTAGAAGATGGAACGCCATATCTGGATAAATTGAACGGACCATTTTTTGATTACATTCTGGACCATCCGCTGTTTCATTACACGGGGCTTACCAGTGGCGTGAAGAATCTACATGCACTCGTCCTGGATGAAGCACAGGCGGCGTATGTAAAAAAATATTATTCGAAGGTTGGCAGTGTGCATATGCTGCCGCTTGGAGCGACCAAAGCACTCTATGAGGGAGAAAAGGAGAGGGAATGCCGCATTTTGTTCCCTGGGACCTACGACAGCCCGGAGGCTGTTTATGAAATTGTTACGTCTTCTCCGGAACCGATTTGCAGTATGATGAAATGTTTGATCGAACGTAGAATCGAAGAACCGCTTGTCCCGATGGAGGAGGCGTTTCGCGAGGAGCTTGTTGCCGAAGAAGTAGAGCTTACGCCGGAGCAATTTGCAGTGTTTATGAATTCGATGTATGCTGTAGATGCCTACGTGCGCGATTATTTCCGAAAAGAGGCACTGGATAGGCTTCTGGCAGGAGGCATTCCGGTCACGGTAATGGGAGAGGGCTGGTCAAAATACTCCTATAAAGATGAGCATAGCCTGAGAAGAGAACGCAGTGTACCGTTTGGCCTTTCATTTGAACGGATTGCCAAAGCGCATATTTTATTGAATGTATCGCCGATTTTTAACCGGGGGATGCATGACCGGATTCCGGCGGGTATGGCAAATAGGACTGTTGTTTTGACGGATGAGAATCCATATCTGGCATCGATGTTTGCAGAGGGAAAAGAAATAAGCTTTTATTCACTGGAACGGATGGAATCACTGACGGAACAGGCAGAACGGTTGTTGACAGAGAAAGATTTGCGGACAGAGATTGCAGAAAATGCTTATCAGGTGTTTGAGACACATCACACATGGAAACACCGTGCAAAGCAGATTCTTGCGTGGGCAAACAGTGAATAAAAATGCATGAATGTGTTGCAATCAGCAATGATTTCGTGTAGAATGAGGGGAAATAGTGTTGAAAATGCATAAATATACACAAAATTATCAAAAGGAATTAGAGAATACAATCGCGCGGCATCAGGAGCGCTGCGAGGTTCCGACACTTTTGCTACATAGTTGCTGTGCACCTTGTAGTTCCTATTGTCTGGAATATTTATCCAATTATTTTCGGATTACGGTATTTTATTATAATCCCAATATTTATCCGGAGGAAGAATATTGCAAAAGAGTGGAGGAGCAGAGGCATTTTATTGAACGACTGCCGGCGAAGTATCCGATTGCGTTTGTGGAGGGAAGCTATGAGACCGCGCTTTTTTATGAGATGGCAAAGGGTTTGGAGCATGTGAAAGAGGGCGGTGAACGTTGTTATTTGTGTTACGAACTGCGTTTGCGGGAATCGGCAATCATGGCGAAAGAGATGGGGATGGATTACTTTACGACGACCCTTTCCATCAGTCCGCTTAAGGACGCAAAAAAGCTGAATGAAATCGGAGATGCACTCAGTGAGGAGTATGGTATCCGCTATTTGAACTCTGATTTTAAGAAGAAAAACGGCTACAAACGCTCGGTGGAGCTGTCGGAAGCTTATGGGATGTACCGACAGTATTATTGTGGATGTATTTTTTCCAAGAAGCAGAGAGATGAGGAAATCGCGGCGAAAGCACTGCAGGAGGCACAGACCAAGGAAGAGCTTCCATGAGATGGACAATAGAAAGCGGAAGAGGTACCGGAAGCGCAGTAAGCAGATGTGGTGTATAAAAACAAGGAGGAAAGTAAGATGGCACAGTTATGGGGTGGAAGATTCACCAAGGAAACAGACAAGCTTGTATATAATTTCAATGCATCGATTGGATTTGATCAGAAGTTTTACAGACAGGATATTGAGGGCAGCATTGCCCATGTGAAGATGCTGGGCAAGCAGGGAATCCTGACAGAAAAGGAAATGCAGGATATCGTGAAATGCTTAAATGAAATCCGTGAGGATGTGGAGGCGGGAAGCCTTGAGATTACGGATGAGTATGAGGATATCCATAGCTTTGTGGAGGCAAATCTGATAGAGCGCCTTGGTGACACAGGCAAGAAATTACATACCGGAAGAAGCCGCAATGATCAAGTGGCACTTGATATGCGTCTTTACACAAGAGGTGAAGTGTTAGCGACAGATGTGCTGTTAAAGGAATTGCTTGAGACAATTATAAAGATTATGGAAGAGAATACCGAGACAATCATGCCGGGATTTACACATTTACAGAAAGCGCAGCCGATTACGCTGGCACACCATATGGGTGCATATTTTGAGATGTTTAAGCGCGATCGCCTGCGTCTGCACGATATTTATGAGCGTATGAATTATTGTCCGCTTGGTTCCGGCGCACTTGCAGGTACCACATATCCATTGGATAGAGAATATACGGCGGAATTGTTGGATTTCTATGGCCCGACATTAAACAGCATGGATGGTGTCTCAGATCGTGATTATCTGATTGAATTTTTGTCGGCTTGTGCGACCATTATGATGCATTTATCGCGTTTTTCGGAGGAGGTTATCATCTGGAACTCCAATGAGTATCAGTTTGTGGAGATTGACGATGCATACAGTACCGGAAGCAGCATTATGCCACAGAAGAAGAATCCGGATATCGCAGAGTTGGTAAGAGGAAAAACAGGGCGCGTGTACGGTGCTTTAATGTCACTTCTTACGACGATGAAGGGGATTCCACTTGCATATAATAAAGATATGCAGGAAGATAAAGAGTTCTCCTTTGATGCAATGGATACCGTGAAGGGATGCATTGCACTGTTCAATGGAATGCTTGCGACTATGAAGTTTAATAAAGATAAGATGCGCGCATCAGCAAATCATGGATTCACCAATGCAACGGATGCGGCAGATTATCTTGTAAACCATGGTGTGCCGTTCCGTGACGCACACGGAATTGTCGGTCAGATTGTCCTCTATTGTATTGATAGGGGAATTGCAATCGACGATATGAGTTTAGAAGAGTTAAAGGCAATCAGTCCGGTGTTTGAGGAAGATATCTATGAGGCAATCTCGATGGAGACCTGCGTTAATAAGCGATTGACAGTCGGTGCGCCGGGAAAAGAGGCGATGGAGCGTGTCATTGCAATTGAGAAGGATTATCTTTCCAAAAACTAGATAGCACTTTCACACACTAACGTGTTATTGTGAGAAGTGCACAAGAAATAACAGAAATTGACAAAAACTTTTACAAAATAGGCATTGCTTTTTTAGCTAAAATAGCATAATATATTCACTATAACGACACTTGTTTGCAGTACACGGACAAAACGAGGTCATAGTTGATAAAGGTGAGGAGATTAGGAGTCATGAGCGAAAAGTTAAGAGTTGGTATCCTGGGTGGAACAGGTATGGTAGGACAGAGATTTATCTCATTATTGGAGAATCATCCATGGTTTGAGGTTACAACAATTGCAGCGAGCCCAAGAAGTGTCGGCAAGACTTATGAGGAGGCAGTAGGTGACCGTTGGAAGATGGATACACCGATGCCGGAGGCAGTAAAGAAGCTTGTAGTCATGAATGTCAATGAAGTGGAGAAAGTTGCAGCGGAAGTAGATTTTGTATTCTCTGCAGTTGATATGACAAAAGAAGAGATTAAGAAGATTGAAGAGGATTATGCGAAGACTGAGACACCGGTTGTTTCCAACAACAGTGCCCATCGCTGGACTCCGGATGTTCCAATGGTAGTACCTGAGGTGAACCCGGAGCATATGGAAGTAATTAAATATCAGAAGGAAAGACTTGGCACGACACGTGGTTTTGTTGCAGTAAAGCCAAATTGTTCCATTCAGTCTTATGCACCGGTACTTACCGCATGGAAAGAGTTTGAACCGTACGAGGTAGTTGCAACCACTTATCAGGCGATTTCCGGAGCTGGAAAGACATTTAAAGATTGGCCGGAGATGGTAGGAAATATTATCCCTTATATTGGTGGTGAAGAAGAAAAGTCCGAAAAAGAGCCACTTCGTATCTGGGGACATATCGATGATGAGAAGAAGGAAATTGTTCCGGCTGAGTCTCCGTTGATTACTTGTCAGTGCATCCGTGTTCCGGTATTGAACGGACATACAGCGGCAGTATTTGTGAAGTTCCGTAAAAAGCCGACCAAGGAGCAGTTGCTTGAGGCGCTTAAGAATTTCCGCGGTGTTCCACAGGAGTTAGAGCTTCCAAGCGCACCAAAGCAGTTTATCCAGTATTTGGAGGAGGATAATCGTCCACAGGTTTCATTGGATGTGAACTACGAGAATGGTATGGGTGTCTCTGTCGGACGTCTGAGAGAGGATACCGTATACGATTGGAAGTTCGTAGGTCTTTCTCATAACACCGTGCGCGGTGCGGCAGGCGGAGCAGTCCTTTGTGCAGAGCTTTTGAAGGCACAGGGATATATTACAAAAAAGTAAAAGAATAGAACGATAAAAAGCTGCTATAAAATTTCTCAGATAAAGAGGAGTTTTATGGCAGCTTTTTTCTGTACATAGAATGGTTAGATGACAATCAAAAATAGATATTAGAAAAACATCTAAAATAGATATTGCATATTAGATGAGCATATGATATTGTAATGATGATTAGAAGAATATCTAACACATCTAATTAGAAGAACATCTAAAACATACGAGCAGACGTGCCCGTGAGAAATGGTAAGAAAATATTTTAGAAACGAGGGGAAACGGATATGACAGAACATACAGCAACAAAAGAAAAAATCGGGTATCGTCAGGTTCTGACACAGAAGGAATATTGTAAGATTATTTTTGCAAATTTAATCAGCCGATTTGGAGATTCCATTGATGCGATTGCGTTTACGTGGCTGGTGTATGACGCGACAAAGAGCGCGTCCTGGGCAGCAATCATCACGGCATGCAATATGTTGCCAACGATTTTATTACAGCCATTCGCGGGGGCGGCAGTGGAACGACGCAATAAAAAGGCAATCATGATTGGATCAGACATTATCCGCGGACTCGTGGTGGCGGCGTTGGCATTCTGCTATTTGAACAATCAAATCAATCCGTGGGTACTGCTGGCGTTTACGCTGATTATCTCCTCCGTGGAAGCTTTTTGTATGCCGGCAAGCACGGCAATCATTCCGAAAATTCTCGATGAGAAATACTATGAGTATGGAATGTCGTTAAATAAAGTGGGAAGCATGATCATGCAGCTTGTCGGAACCGGTGCCGCCGGTGTGATTATCGGAATGTTTGGTGTACATATCGCAATTATGATTGATGCGGTGACGTTCTTCGGGGCGGCAGTAGTGAAAATGTTCCTTAAAGTAAAGGAAGACTTGACGGCAACAGCGGGTGAGAGCGTAGAGAATGCGGCAAAAGAGTATATGACGCTGCTAAAAGAAGGTTTTGTCTATGTGAAAGGAAAACGTGTCCTTTTAAATCTTATCATCCTGGCTTTTTTTGTAAACGGAATGATGGTACCAATCAACTCTTTTCTTGCACCGTTGGTATCGGATGTATTAGGACAGAAAAGTGAACTTTTAAGTGTGGTTGGAATGGCGATATCGGTGGGGACGCTTCTCGGCAGTGTGCTTTATCCGATGATTTCAAAGAAAATCCCGGTAAAAACATTTGTATTTTTAACAGGACTGCTTCTCTCGGCATCAGTTTCCTGCATGACAGTAGGAAACCTGTTTCAGGATAAGATACTGCTTGTGTATGTGGTTACCGGAGGGGTGACAATAATTTTGGGTATGGGGGCAGGACTTCTCAGTTCGATGCTTGGAGTGCAGTTTATGAAAACGGTGGAAGAAAGCTATCTCGCGCGAGCAGGCGCTTTGCTTGATGCAGGGGCGACCGCAGCAATACCGCTCGTATCATTCCTGATGAGCGCCATTGTAAAATTTGTGCCGGTGAAAAATCTTATTATTGCAAGCGGCGGATTCTGTGCTATTATTTTTATAGTGACAAGAATCTTGAATGTGCAGTATTCGGAGGACTAAAATGTCTTTCGGTGAAAGGAAGATATGAAGGATAAGGTAATATTATTAAATAAGATTGATTATCTGTTTGAGGGATACCAGTTGCTGCAACTGCTTGCTGCAAACAAAATAGATGAGTATGATAAGTTCAAACAAAGTATTTTAGAAAAGTATGGTTCGGATTCTGAGCATACACGGGCGACGCTCGATTTGGTGAAAAAAATTTTAGAGAGGGCGAATGAGGTTTTTCGAGAAGAGGACGTAAAATTATATTTTTCAGAGATTGAAAATGAGATTATTCCGGCAGACCTTGTCATGTGTTGGTACGCAGCGATTGAGAAACCGCAGGATGTTGAGCGGACAGTTGCAGATATCCGGAAAGAATACGAACAGATATCCGCCGCAGAGTATGACATGAAGTTCTTTAAAGAGCTGGAATTTGATATGGATGATACCGAGTTTGAACGTGTGGTAGGCTGTGAAGAACGTGGGATTATCGTAGAGCCATCCAAGCGCATGCGCAATATATTTAGCTATATTCAGAAAATGGATATCAAGATGGACAGCAAGATGCGAATCCAGGATATTTATCTCAATAGAGATGCTTATGTTGACCCAATATGTGAACTGTGGGAGAAAGCGTGCACGTTACTACGTGAATATGAAGATGAAATGCAAAGCCTTTGTGATGAATGGGCAGAGTACTGGCAGAGGATAGTGGAAGATGGCAGATTTCTTCCTATGCTTGGGAGCATCGTGGAGATGGACAAGGATGCGATAGAAAAGGGTGTATGTATTCTTCCGACGGTGGTTCAGTGTGCCGGTCTTATGGTTTATGTTTATGGAAAGCTGATTCCGATGCGTAGGCGGATGATGACGACTTGCAGAATGGGAGTATTGTTAGGGGAAGAATTTAATTGGAACAGTCGGATGCGTGACGATGAGGATCGCTGGGAAGAGATGCAGCCGGTATTTAAAGCACTTGGAGACGGCAGCAAGGCGGACATCCTTATGTTTGTTAAGGATAAACCTGCCTACGGAAGTGAGATTGCCAAGCAGTTTTCATTGACAACCGCTACGGTTTCTCACCATATGAATAAGCTTGTACAGCTTCGGATTGTCCAGGCCGAGATGCGCGACGGCAGAGTGTATTATCAAGCCAAGAAGGACACACTCCGTGAAATGTTTGAACAATGCAAGAGGATATTTGAATAAGAAGATGCGCTATCCTATAAAAAAATATTTTGGAACGATACTAACATTTTTTTTATTTGTCATGCTTGTCTTGATAAGCTGTAAAAAAGATACTGCTGATTATGGTGTATTTCTGGGAATCAACGGTGATCAGATAGAAAAATTGGAGCCTTACCGGATTGTTGTGATTGAACCGTCAGAGTTTTCTAAAGATCAGGTGACAAAACTTCATAAAGAAGGAAAAACGGTATATGCCTATCTTAACATAGGGGCATTGGAGGAATACCGCCCATATTATGATGCGTATAAGCATATGACTCTGGGAATATATGAAAACTGGCCGGACGAACAGTGGATGGATGTATCACAGGAGCAGTGGCAGGAGTTTGTGATAGATGATATTGGAAAGAAATACTTTGATATGGGGTTTGATGGATTTTTTATTGATAATACGGATGTCTATTATCATTATCCGGAAGAACGTGTGTATCAAGGTCTGCAGTGTATATTAAAAGGTTTACGGCAATATCCGGTGAAGATTATTATAAACGGGGGAGATACATTTGTTTCGAAAGTGATAGAGGACGGAATGGCAAAGGAACTGTTTGATGGTATTAATCAGGAAACGGTGTTTACTTCCATAGATTTTGAGGATGGGACATACCATACGCAGTCAGCAGAAGAAAACGCATATTTCAAAGAGTATTTGGAAAAAGCCAAAAGTGTGGGATTAGAAATCTATCTGTTGGAATATGGGGCAGATTTATCTCTTGCAAAAAAGATTGAAAGTTATTGCAGACAGAATGATTTCGTGTGGTATAATGCACCGGATCTTTCGTTAACGTAGGTGTGCGCATGTCGCACACTTATTTATTGCTCAAAAAGTTAAAAAATGATATAATAATTATTGGCGTTAGGACATGCATTGGAGGTTTATTATGGTCGTAAAAACTTCAATTTTAAAAGAATTAGAAAGCCAATATACACAGTCAGGAAATCAGTTGTCCGTGTTATACGGAAGAGAGGATTCTGAAAAAGAATTGCTTTTAAAAGCATTGGTGCAGAATAAGAAATTTTTTTATTATCGGGCGAGACAGGTATCCGCGGAAGAACAGGTACGGCAGATGGGCAGGGAAATCGCTGAACGTTTTGAAGTCTCACTGCAAAAGTATACATATGAAGAATACTTTAATCGTGTCAAAAGTGGCGGACCGGAGAAGTTAATCATTATTATTGACGAGTTTCAATATATTGTAAAAAAAGATCCTGCTTTTATGGAAGCAATCGGAAAGCTTCGTGCAAAACGTCTTTATCCGGGACCGGTGCAGATTCTTTTGTGCAGTTCTGCGGTTGCATGGGTGGAGAAGGAATTGGCAGGATACATCGGCGAAGCGGCGGGAAAAGCGATTGACGCTAAGATAAAGCTTACGAATCTGAATTTTTTGGAAGTCGTGCGTGCTTTGCCGGAATATCCAGTCAGCGAGTGCATCAAGGTTTACGGTATCATCGGCGGCGTGCCGGGATACATCAACCGTTGGAATGCCAAGGCGGATTTAAAGACGAATATCTGTCGTCTTATCTTATCGCGCAACGGCTATCTGTATGGCGCGGCAGAGGCGTTGATTGGGGCAAGCCTGCGAGAACTTTCTGTCTATGAGACCATTTTGGCACAGATTGCGGCGGGACATGACAAGTTAAATGAATTGTATCAGGAGACCGGATTTTCGCGTGCGAAGATCAGTGTCTATATGAAGAATTTAAGTGCTTTTGATATCATTCAGAAAGTGGTGTCGTTTGAAACCGGTGGTTGGGAGAATGCGAAGAAAGGTGTCTATCGCATTAAGGATAATTATGTGAATTTCTGGTTCCGTTTTATTTATCCGCATCTTTCGGAACTTTATATGATGGGCACGGAGGAATTCTATGACCGTTATATTGCGCCGGGGCTGGATGTGTATCTGAATCGTTATTTTACTGAGGTCTGCATGGAGTATCTGGGATTGCTCGGCGTTGTGGGCAAGCTTCCGTTTAAGATTTCGCGCATGGGTACCTGGGTTGGAAAAGAGGGCAATATTGACATTATTGTGCAAAATGAAGTGCGCCAGAACATGGTCGGTTTGTGTAATTGGGACAGACCTGAGCTTTCCATGGAAATGTGTGAAGAATTATTTGCAAACATGAAAAAGGCAAAGATAAGCGCAGAGTATTATTTCCTTTTTTCAGCAAAAGGTTTCGATGCGGCGGTGACCGAACTGGCGGAGAGAGACAAGCGCTTTATCCTTGTCGATATGAACGAATTATAGTATAAAATGTAAGACTTGGAGGATTTGATTTTGGCAAAGTCGTTGATTATTACGGAGAAACCGAGTGTGGCACAGGAGTTTGCCAGAATTTTGGGCGTGTCCGGACGAAATGACGGATACATAGAAAATGACAGTTATGTCATTACCTGGTGCGTGGGACATCTGGTGGAGATGGTCTATCCGGAGGAATATGATGAGAAGTACAAAAAATGGCGTCTGGAGGATTTGCCGTTTTTGCCGAGAGAGTATAAGTACAATGTCATCCCGAATGTGAGTAAACAGTATGATGTCGTACACCATATGCTGCACCGCGAGGATATTGATACGGTCTATTGGGCAGGTGATGCCGGAAAAGAAGGACAGACGATTGAGGAGAATATCCGAAAGTTCGGCGGTGTGCGCGAGGGCATGAAGGAGTTGCGTGTGTGGATTGACTCACAGACGGAGGAGGAAATCCTGCGCGGAATCCGTGAGGCGAAGGATATGTCGGAGTATGATAACCTTGCAAAATCAGGCGTCATGCGCACGATTGAGGATTACGCGATGGGCATCAATTTTTCACGTGCGATGTCGGTCAAATACGGCAAACTTTTAAATGATGCAGCGGGGACGCAGAGCTATACGGCGATTGCGGTCGGACGTGTTATGACCTGTGTGCTCGGTATGGTGGTTATTCGTGAACGCGAGATACGGAATTTCGTGGAAACACCGTTCTACCGTGTGGCAGGAAGCTTTCTGCCAACGGGAAGTGAGGCGGAGGGCGGCATTGAGACCGAGTGGAAAGCGGTGGAGGGCTCTAAGTATTTTGAGTCACCGCTTTTATATAAAGAAAACGGCTTTAAGAAGCAGGAGAGTGCCGAGTTGCTGATTGACGAGCTGACCGGAAAACAGGCGATTGTTAACTCGATAGAAAAGGGCATACAAAAAAAGCGTGCGCCGTTACTCTTTAACCTGGCAGAGTTGCAGGCAGAGTGTTCCAAACGTTTTAAAATCAGTCCGGATGAGACGTTGCAGGTGGCACAGGACCTCTACGAGAAAAAGCTGACGACTTATCCGAGAACCGATGCGCGTGTGCTCTCCTCGGCGGTGGCAAAGGAAATCAGCAAGAATATCAACAAGTTAAAGAATTATGAGCCGACACGAAAATATGTGGAGCGCATTTTGCAGGAGGGCAGATATCGCAATATCGCAGATACGCAGTATACGGATGATGCAAAGATTACAGATCACTATGCGATTATTCCGACGGGACAGCTCACGGAGCTTGAGACGTTAAATGATTTGCAACGCAGGGTGTATGACTTGATTGTGCGCAGATTCTTAAGTATTTTCTACCCACCGGCAGAATATCAGACGGTGAAACTGGTGGTGGATATCGAGGGTGAAAAACTGTTTACTTCCGCAAAGGCATTGAAGGTGCCGGGGTATCTGGAGATTGCCGGATTGCCGAAAAACTCGGATGTAAAAGGCAACGCAGAGGATGGCGACGAGCAGGCAGAGGGACAGGAAAAAGACGGTGAGCAGGACAACGGCAGATTGCTCGTGCTTGCCGAGCAGATACAAAACGGGGACACGCTTGCGGTAAACGGATTTGCAATCCGGGAGGGGAAGACCTCACCACCCAAACGCTATACTTCCGGTTCAATGGTGCTTGCGATGGAGAATGCAGGGCAGTTGATCGAGGAGGAAGAACTGCGTGAGCAGATTAAGGGCTCCGGTATCGGAACCTCTGCGACAAGAGCGGAGATTATCAAGAAGCTGATTCGTATCGGCTACCTGAATCTGAATAAGAAAACACAGGTGCTCACGCCGGAGCGTTTGGGCGAAATGATTTTTGAAGTGGTATCGATGACGGTTCCCGCACTGCTGAACCCGAAGATGACAGCGTCCTGGGAAAAGGGCTTAGACGGCATCACCAGAGGAACGGTCATCATGGACGATTATCGTGACAAGCTGGAGGATTTTATCCGCAGGGAGACAATCGCGATGATTGAACATGACTTGACTGCACAAATTGCATCGCGTATCCATCCGTTTGTCGGAAAAGGCGGAAAAGGTCTGGCGGCGAAGAAAAGCCTTGGTATCAAATGCCCGGTTTGTGACGGTACCATTGAGACGACACCGTTTGGCTATGGCTGCAGTAATTATAAGAAAGACGGTACCGGTTGTCGGTTCTCCATCGGAACGATTGCAGGAAGAGATTTAAGTGAGGAGGAAGTAAAGGAACTTCTCACGGAAGGTCATACCGAGGTTTTAAACGGTTTTGTATCAAAGTCGAAGAAAAAGTTTTCTGCAAGTCTCATCTTGGAAAAAGACGAGGAAGGAAAAGTTAATATTGGATTTGATTTTTCTAAAAATCAGCCGGAGATATTGGAAGGTGTGAAATGTCCGGTTTGTGGTTCCGATATGGAAATCACACCGTTTGGCTACAGTTGCGTGAAGCATCATGAGAACCCGGATGCATGCTATTTTTCCGTTGGAAAGATTGCAGGCAAAGCAATCAGTGTGGATGATTTGACGGAGCTTTTGATGAACGGGAAAACCGGACTGATCAAAGGCTTTACTGCAAAAAATAAAAAGAAATTCAATGCAGCGCTCATCTTGGAGACGGCGGAGGATGGCAGGAAGAATGTTACCTTTGATTTTTCCCAGAATGAGGCGGAAGTGATTGAGGACGTGGCATGTCCGATGTGCGGTGGCGCAATACTGGTCAAGTCCTTTGGATTTGGCTGCGCGAATTACGATCCGCAGAATCCGGATAGTTGTAAATTTGCGATTGGTACGCTTGCGGGAAAAGACTTGAATGCGGCACAGGTCAAAGAACTTTTGACGAACGGAAGAACCGGAACGATTCGCGGTTTTAAGTCGAAAACGGGAAAAAAGTTTGACGCGTGTGTGGCTTTGGCAAAGGATGAAGATGGAAAAGTTAATTTAAGATTTGATTTTGAGCATGTAGAAGCGAAGAAAGTCAAGGATGTTGTGTGTCCAATTTGCGGAGGTGATATCGTACAGACACCGTTTGGATTCGGTTGTGCGAATTATTCCAAGGATAATCCGGAAAGCTGTCGGTTCTCTGTGGGAAAGATGGCAGAGAAGGCACTTACGGAAGCGAATGTCAAAGAACTTTTGACGGAGGGAAGAACGGGTACGATACGTGGCTTTAAGTCGAAAGCAGGAAAGAAGTTTGATGCGCGTGTGGCACTTTCTAAGGACGAGAACGGCAAAGTGACCGGACTGAAATTTGATTTTACGGACTTAGAGGCACCGAAGGTCAAGGATGTCAAGTGCCCGCTTTGCGGTGGAGAGATTGCAAAGACACCGTTCGGCTATGGCTGTGCGAATTATTCTAAGGAAAATCCCGAAAGCTGCCGGTTCTCGATTGGCAAGATTGCCGGTGTGACATTGAAAGAGGCACAGGTCAAAGAACTTCTTTTGCGCGGGAAGACGGAGGTTATCAAGGGCTTTGTTGCAAAGACCGGCATGAAGTTTGATGCGCCGTTAAAACTGACTGCGGAAGGTCAAGTGACATTCGATTTTCCGGAGAAACCGAAGCCTGTGGACACGACGGTGAAATGTCCAAAATGTGGTGAGCTTTTAAAGAAGAGCCGGTGGTATTACGAATGTGCTTGCGGTTTTAAGGTTGGACATACAGTGGCGAAGGTGGCACTCACGGAGGAAGTGATGCGTGAGCTGCTTGAGACAGGAAAGACCAAGGACAAGGTCACAGGATTTGTCTCGAAAGCAGGAAATACATTTGATACATGCCTGAAGTTTGAGGATGACCGTATTTCGTTTGATTTTGATAATCCTGGAAGTGGAGCAGATGCACAGAGCGGAGGTAATACATCTGCCGGAAAGAAAGAGCAGGATGATGCGATGGTAAGTGCGCCGCAGGAGGAAGCACAGTACATCGACGAGGATGTCCCGGCATTTTACGATGCGATGGCAGAGGAGATGGCGGCCTACCAGGCAGAAGAAGAAGCGGAGCAGAACGCAGGAATGAATTTCCTGGACGAGTTTGCACCGTAGTAAAATGTGAAAAAGATATTAATTTAAGAGAAAGGAATAAAAAATGGAAAACGCAAAAATCAGCAATCTTTATGATTTAGACCAGACAATCGCAAAGGAATTATTTGAAGGGCTGACCTACCCATGGGAGGCACTTGCAAAAATCAGTGACTTTATCAAGGAACTCGGTCCAACCTTAGATCCGGAGAAGTTTGAACAGCGTGGGGAGAATATCTGGGTGGCAAAGAGCGCCAAAGTGGCACCGACTGCTTTCTTAAATGGACCTTTAATTATTGACGAGGAAGCGGAAGTGCGTCATTGCGCATTTGTTCGCGGAAGTGCTATCGTTGGAAAAGGTTCTGTGGTTGGTAATTCCACCGAGTTAAAGAATGTAGTAATCTTTAACTCCGTTCAGGTGCCACATTACAACTATGTAGGAGATTCTGTTTTGGGTTATAAGTCTCACATGGGTGCAGGTTCCATTACTTCCAATGTGAAATCTGATAAGACACTTGTTGTAGTAAAAGATGGAAAAGAGGAAATTAAAACAGGGTTAAAGAAATTTGGAGCTATGCTCGGTGACTATGTCGAGGTAGGATGTAATTCCGTTTTGAATCCGGGAACCGTTATCGGCAGGCACAGTAATGTCTATCCACTTTCCTCCGTGCGCGGAGTTGTTCCGGGAAATGCTATCTATAAGAATCGGAATGAAGTCGTAGAGAAGCAGTAGCAATGATGGGATAAAGAAGTGTAAATAACAGCACAAAACGGGGAAAAATTATGAAAAGAAAAGGATATACGGCAGCACTTGCAATATGCTTTGCAAGTATTCTCTGTGTAGGAATGATGACATCCTGCGGAGATTCCAAGGAGAAGTCAACCCAAAACGCGGGACAACAATCAGAAGTGCCCCAGAGTGAACAGCAGAACGAGACGCAGAGAGAAGATATGGAACAGGTTGCCGACGGAGTCTCTTATCAATGGCAGGAAATCACTTTTTTAATGCCGCAGAAATGGGCAGATAACTGTGTCATTCTTGAGGTTGAGCAGGGCGTAGAAGTCTACCAGAAAAAATCGTATGAGAAGGCAGAAGGCATGGGATACCTGTTCGGCATCATACGGTCAGACGACTGGATGAACTATGGGACAGGTGAGCAGATGATTGCCTACACAGAGGATGGGACGATGTATTACCTCATGCGGCCGATCGATATGCCGGCAGATGTGGAGGATGAGAAGACGTTGGCGGAATATACGACTATGGCGGAACAGATTTCACAGATGGCATCTTCTGTACAGATTGATGCGCAGGGAGTACATTATGATGCACAGCAGTTTATGATACCTTTTAGCAGCATCAAAACGATTGATGAGGAAAACCTTGCATTGCTTTCCGACAACGAGTTGTGGATTGCGCGCAATGAAATTTATGCACGGCATGGAAGGGTGTTTAAAAATACATATCTGCAAAGCTATTTTGATTCTTGCAGTTGGTATCTGGCAGAGGAAGGAAAAACAGAGGTTTTAGAGAGCGAGCTTAGTGAGGTAGAGCGGGAGAACCTTGAGAAGATTGTGGCGGCAGAAAAAAACTTTTTGGCACAGTATCCGTATCCAAAAGAATACAAGACAAATACGATGGTACAGGAGTGTCTGACCGGTACAGGTGAGCTTAACACCATTTCCTATACCGTGATATCCGAAGGGGATGACTATCGGTGTGTGCTTACCATTGATGGTACGGAGTACGATTTGTCCAAAGATATTTATATGGTAAGTCCGGATACCGAAGTGTTTTATATCACCAATTTTGTGCAATTTCCGGGAACTGACTCGGAGGATGAAGATGGTTTGGAAATTGCGGTATTAGACTATGGACCAAGTTCTGATTTGGAAACACACTTTTTTAAGTATGACGGGGCGTTGCACTATTTGGGTGGAATCGGAGGTTTTCCGTTTAAAGAGCAGAACAACGGGATTGACGGTTTTAATCATATGGGTGGAGTGAACGGAACCGTGCGTTCTGATTTGATAGAAACAGCATATCTGGATGGGTACTGGTGGTATGACAGTGAAAACCAAAAGCTTACTTATATGGAGACAGGGCTGCATGCATATCAATATTTTACGAAACACGAACTGCTCGTCGATTTACCTGTATATCAGGAGATGAATCCGAATTCTAACACGATAATGATGCCTGCACAGGAAAACGTATATTTTTTGAAATCTGACTTAGAAGAGTGGATTTTTGTGCGTGGCAAAGATGGAACAGAAGGTTATATTCAGATTGAAGACGGAAACATCTTAAATGTGGATATGCCTGCGGAAAAAGTATTTACAGAATTGAATTATTTTGATTGATGAAAATTTTGACGAATTAGGACTTTACTATTCTGAAAAAATGTGCGAAAATATTGACAGTATGTTAAATGTGTAACAAACTTTAACAACACAGTTCTATTTAAGTGAAAGGAGTCTTAAAATGATTTACACTAAGGAAGTTGAAAACATGTGCCCGGTAGCAAAAGGCGCAAAACATGAACCAGCTCCAATTCCAGAAGAAGGCAAATGGGTTCATTCTAAAAAAATTGAAGATATTTCAGGTTTTACACATGGTGTAGGCTGGTGCGCTCCACAGCAGGGTGCCTGCAAGCTTTCATTAAACGTAAAGAACGGTGTAATCGAAGAGGCATTGGTTGAGACAATCGGATGTTCCGGTATGACACATTCCGCAGCTATGGCAGCTGAGATTTTACAGGGTAAGACCATTCTTGAAGCATTAAATACAGACTTGGTATGTGATGCTATCAATACAGCTATGAGAGAGTTATTTTTACAGATCGTTTACGGACGTACACAGAGTGCTTTCTCTGATGACGGACTTGCGGTAGGTGCAGGTCTTGTGGACTTAGGAAAAGGACTTCGTTCCCAGGTTGGTACCATGTACGCTACCAAGGAAAAGGGTGTTCGTTACTTAGAGATGGCAGAGGGTTATGTAACCGGACTCGCGCTTGACGAGAACGACGAAGTTATCGGATATCAGTTCGTTTCCCTTGGAAAGATGACTGACTTCATCAAAAAAGGTGATGATCCTAACACTGCATGGGAAAAAGCAAAAGGTCAGTATGGCCGTGTGGCAGACGCTGCAAAGATCATCGACCCACGTGTAGAGTAACGAAAGGAGAACGAAGATAATGGCTTTATTTGAATCATATGAGAGAAGAATTCCACAGATTAACGCTGTGTTGAATAGTTATGGTATCAGCTCTATCGAAGAAGCTGAGAAAATTACAAAAGATGTTGGACTTGATGTATATGCACAGATCAAAGCAATCCAGCCAATCTGTTTTGAGAACGCTTGCTGGGCTTACATCGTAGGTGCTGCAATCGCAATCAAGAAGGGATGCACAAAAGCTTCCGACGCTGCTGCTGCAATCGGTGAAGGTCTTCAGGCATTCTGTATCCCGGGTTCTGTTGCTGACCACAGAAAAGTAGGTCTTGGACATGGTAACCTTGGTAAGATGTTATTAGAGGAAGAGACAGAGTGCTTCTGCTTCTTAGCAGGTCATGAGTCTTTCGCAGCTGCTGAAGGTGCTATCGGTATCGCTGAGAAGGCAAACAAAGTACGTCAGAAACCGTTACGCGTTGTATTAAACGGTCTTGGAAAAGACGCTGCTCAGATTATCTCCCGTATCAACGGATTTACATTTGTTGAGACAAAGTATGACTACAAGGAAGCAAAGCTTAACGTAGTATACGAGAAAGCATACTCTGACGGACTTCGTGCAACTGTAAAATGTTACGGTGCAGACGATGTTCAGGAAGGTGTTGCAATCATGCATCATGAGAACGTTGGTGTATCTATCACAGGTAACTCCACTAACCCGACACGTTTCCAGCATCCGGTAGCAGGTACATACAAGAAAGAATGTATCGAGCAGGGTAAGAAGTACTTCTCCGTAGCATCCGGCGGTGGTACAGGACGTACACTTCATCCGGACAACATGGCTGCAGGTCCTGCTTCCTACGGTATGACAGATACCATGGGACGTATGCACTCTGATGCACAGTTCGCAGGTTCTTCTTCCGTACCGGCTCACGTTGAGATGATGGGTCTTATCGGAATGGGTAACAACCCTATGGTAGGCGCTACTGTTGCAGTTGCAGTTTCTATCGAGGAAGCAGCAAAGGCTGGTCGTTTCTAAGGTTTAGACATTTGATTTTCTAAAAAATACAGTTAGACACGTCATTTTGAGCAAAATGCCCATGACGTGT
>JALEKJ010000026.1 GCA_022771695.1 Roseburia sp.
TAAATGATGAGTATTCGTGGAATTCTTTATATGTGGTTGTAAAATACAGCCTTTGGAACACGGAAGATGTTCCGTTTCTGGATACAATGGAGGTGTCATTGGAGGATCCGCATACGGTTCGTATCTCTGTTTATGAGAAGGGGATGTTAGGATGCTTCTATATTGATACCATTGGTCAATATGCGTATTTTGATAAGGATGGTTTCGTGGTTGAGACTTCTTCAGAGGAGATACCCGGAATTCCGAAGATTACGGGTATTACGTGTCAGGAGGTTGTCTTATATGAGCAACTTCCACTCGAACAGGAGGAAGTGCTTGACAACCTTTTGAATTTGACCCAGATATTGAAAAAGTACGATTTGCTGCCGCAAGAGATACATTATGACGAGAATTTGGAACCGACACTTACCTACTATGGTACGCGTGTGGTTGTTGGATCGGACGAGTATCTGACGCAGAAGGTAGTGAGACTTTCTGCAATTATGCCGGAATTGGCAGGCTTATACGGAACATTATATCTGGATAGCTGGACACCGGATACTACAGAGATTATATATAAGCGGGATGAATAAAATACCCGAATTTGTATAAAAATTTGAAAAAATTAGTTGATTAATTGCACGAAAGATTATATTATAGTGTATATGAGTTTATAAGCGTATAGTGCGCGTATTGAATTAATTATAAGAGACACGATATTGGCGGCATGAAGAATGCCGAGACAGCTTTTCACTGTAGGATGATTCGTTGCATCGTGCAACAGGATATAAATTTTGGGAGAGATGAAGGAGGAACTACCTTGCTAGAGATTATGACAACAGAAGCGGATACCAGTGCAAAGATTATAGTAATCGGTGTGGGAGGAGCTGGTAACAATGCTGTTAATAGAATGATTGATGAGAATATTGGCGGAGTGGAGTTTATCGGTATCAATACCGATAAGCAGGCATTAACACTTTGTAAAGCACCGACATTAATTCAGATTGGTGAGAAGCTGACCAAGGGACTTGGTGCGGGTGCACAGCCGGAAATCGGTGAGAAAGCAGCAGAAGAGAGTATGGAAGAGCTTTCTGCAGCAATCAAGGGTGCAGACATGGTATTTGTTACCTGTGGTATGGGAGGCGGTACCGGTACAGGTGCAGCACCTGTTGTCGCTAAGATTGCGAAGGAGCAGGGAATTCTGACGGTCGGAGTTGTTACCAAACCTTTCAAATTTGAAGCAAAACAGCGTATGGTAAATGCGCTTTCCGGTATTGAGCGTTTGAAAGACAACGTTGATACCTTAATTGTAATACCGAATGATAAGCTCCTTGAGATTGTAGACAGACGTACGACGATGCCGGATGCACTTAAGAAGGCGGACGAGGTATTACAGCAGGCAGTACAGGGTATTACCGACCTGATTAATCTGCCGGCACTTATTAACCTTGACTTTGCAGACGTATCTACCGTCATGAAGGACAAGGGTATGGCACATATTGGTATCGGTAGTGCGAAGGGCGACGATAAGGCAATCGAGGCAGTGAAGCTTGCTGTTGCAAGTCCTTTGCTTGAGACGACAATCAATGGCGCAACACACGTCATTATCAATATTTCCGGAGATATCTCCCTTATGGATGCGAACGATGCGGCAAGCTATGTACAGGATCTTGCTGGAGAGAATGCTAACATTATCTTCGGTGCGAAGTATGATGAGTCTATGACAGATGAGGCTACCATCACGGTTATCGCAACAGGTCTTGAGAGTGGAAATGCCAGCAAGATTATGCCGAAGCTCAACTATGCAAATTCTGCATCTACGATGACAAGACCGGTTTCTTCTGCACCGATGGGTAGGACAACCACGACAGCGACAACTACAGGATTTGGCGCGCAGACAGGAGCACCACAGCAGACGGTAAATCCGACATTCTCCGGTATCCAGAAGCCACGTCAGCCGGAAAGCACCGTTCAGCAGATGGATATTAAGATTCCGGATTTCCTTAAGAATTCTCGTAAATAATTAGAAAGCAATTTTAGCCCCCTCGCGGAATGCGAGGGGGTTTTTGTGTGCGGTGATATGTATTTTTATTCGATTTTGTCAGAAAAAGGGGATGATTTTAAAATTTGCCCTGCTATGGTTTGACAAAAAATATGTCAGACCCCGGGTATAATGAAGGCTATGTCAGAGAAAAAATGAGGTGAGGAAGATTTATGTATTCTATGCGGATGTATTTCTGATGCAGAATTTTTTGATGGATTTGATTGCGGTTCTGGGGGCAAACTTTTTTTTGCGGCGGCACAGAAAATATCGTTATCTGATTGCAGCATCAGCGGCTGCTTCCGTGGTAGGGCTCTTTCTGCTGCTTACGGTAAAAAATGTCATGCTTTATGCGATTGCCTCACATTTTCTGCTGAATACAGCTATGGTGTTTTTTTGTTTTGGAAGATGTGGGAAAAAAGAGTTTCTGGAAAATTGGACGGTGACGTATTTTGTAGTGATTCTGCTTGGCGGAACATTGGAATGGTTGTCAGAGAACCGCGTCTTATCAAGAGAATTTCTGCTTTTTGGGATAGTAGGGATATTTGGTGTTTATGGGATTCTGTTATATCTTATGCAGAGAAAGGATTTTCGAAACCATATTATGGAGGTGCAGATAAAAAAGTGTGGTCGTTGCCTGACGCTAAGGGCATATTGGGATAGTGGCAACCAACTGCGGGATCCCTATACAGGGCAGGGAATCTGTATCTTAAGCGATGAAAAATCAAAAAGCTTTTTTAACCAGAAAGATGATAGGTTTCGCCTGGTTCCGTATTGCTCGTTGGGGGAGAGCGCGGGGATGCTCTGGGTCACGGATGTGGATGAATTGCTGCTTTTTGACGGAAAGAAGACGATACGGGTAGCACATGTGGCAGTTGGGATTGCCAATGCCGGATTGATGGAAAATCGGGAGTACGATTTGATATTGCATGCGTCTTTTTTGTAATACAGGAGGGCTGTAGGACTTAAGAAGATGTAAATAAATGGGAAAGAGAGGAAAGGGCATGTATGTAAAATTAATGATTCCGGAATATCGTATGAAGGGAATATGGGCAGGACTGGGAAGAATCTTATTAAATCAGCGGGATGAGGTACACTATATCGGAGGAGCAGAGGTGCTGCCGCCGCCACTTCCGGGAGAAGAGGAGAATGCCTGCATCCGCATGCTTGCAAGTGAAGCGCCTGATGCAGCCAGAAAACGGCTGATTGAGCATAATCTGCGATTGGTCGTGTACATAGCAAAGAAATTTGATAACACCGGGGTAGGGGTGGAGGACCTTATCTCCATAGGAACGATTGGACTGATTAAAGCGATTAATACGTTTAACCCAAACAAGAATATCAAACTGGCAACCTATGCATCGCGTTGCATTGAGAATGAGATATTGATGTATTTAAGGCGAAATAATAAGACAAAATTGGAGGTGTCCATCGACGAGCCACTCAATGTGGACTGGGATGGGAATGAACTTTTACTGTCGGATATTTTGGGAACGGATGAGGATGTCATCTATCGTGATATCGAAACGGATGTGGAACGAAAGTTATTAAAGACAGCGATTGAAAAACTCTCCGGTAGGGAGAGGATGATTATTGAACTTCGGTTTGGCTTGAATTCGGCAGGAGGTGAGGAGAAAACACAGAAAGAAGTGGCAGATATGCTTGGTATTTCGCAGTCTTACATTTCACGTCTGGAAAAAAAGATTATGGGACGTCTGAAAAAGGAAATTGTGCGATTGGAATAAGAAAAAAGAACAAAAAGATATATTTGTGATTTAAATAAAGCAAAAACAAATTGTACAAAAATGTGGAAGGGAGTATAATTATACCATAACGATAAAGTCTGGGGGGACGCATATGATACTTGAATTTTTAGGTGCAGCGCATGAGGTAACAGGAAGTTGTCATTACTTGGAATTTGGGGATAAGCATGTTTTGGTCGATTGCGGTATGGAACAGGGACCGGATTTATATGTTAATCAGGAGATTCCGGTGAATGCAGCGGCGATTGACTATGTGTTTATCACACATGCACATATCGACCATTCTGGATTGTTGCCGCTGTTGTATAATCATGGATTCCGCGGGCAGATTTTTTCGACAGTAGCGACCGGACAGCTTTGTAATATTATGTTGAAGGATAGTGCGCACATCCAGATGTTTGAGGCCGAGTGGCGTAACCGTAAGGCGAGAAGAGCCGGCAAGCCGGAAGTTGTGCCGCTTTATGATATGAATGATGCAATGGGCGTGTTGACACATTTTGTACCTTGTGAGTATCATCAGATGGTACAGGTATGTGACGGATTGAAGGTGCGCTTTGTGGATGCGGGACATCTGCTTGGTTCTTCATCTATCGAGATGTGGGTGGAAGAAGAGACAGAAAAGGGCAGAGAATCCTGTAAGATTGTTTTCTCGGGAGATATCGGAACAGGAAACCGTCCGTTAATCAAAGACCCGGAGTACATAAAGGATGCAGACTATGTCGTGATGGAATCTACTTATGGAGATCGTACACATGCAACTCCACCGGACTATGCGATAGAACTTGCAAGAGTATTAAAGGACACGTTTGGACGTGGCGGTAACCTTGTCATTCCGGCGTTTTCTGTCGGACGTACACAGGAAATGCTTTATTTCATGCGTAGAATTAAGACGGAGCACCTTTTGCCGGAATATGAGAATTTTGAGGTGTATGTGGATAGCCCGCTCGCCGTAGAAGCGACATCCATTTTCAATAAGAATGTAGAAGACTGTTTCGATGAGGAAGCGCTGGCATTGGTACAGCAGGGAATCAATCCGATTGGTTTTCCGGGACTTCGCATGGCGATTACCAGTGACGAGTCGAAGATGATTAACTTTGATGAGAAGCCGAAGGTTATCCTATCTGCCTCCGGTATGTGTGAGGCAGGTCGTATTCGCCATCATTTAAAGCATAACCTGTGGCGCAAGGACTCCACGATTCTGTTTGTAGGCTTTCAGGTTCCGGGTACACTTGGCAATGCGTTGCTTGGTGGAGCGAAGGAAGTACGTTTGTTTGGCGAGACCATTGAAGTTCATGCGAAAATCGAGAACCTTCCGGGAATCAGCGGACATGCCGATATAAATCAGTTGACCCGATGGGTGGAAGCATTTGAGCAGAAACCAAAGAAGATTTTTGTCGTACACGGCGAGGATAAGGTGACGGAGCAGTTTGCTGAGCATCTTCGCGAAACAGTAGGGGCAGAAGCCTATGCACCGTTTAGCGGAGATGCATTTGATTTGCTGACCGGAGAAAGAATCCAAGAGGGCACGAGAGAACTAGTAGCCAAGAAGGATAAAAGCAGCAAGGCATCTAGCAATGTATTTGCAAGACTGCTTGCTGCCGGCGGCAGGTTGATGACCGTCATTCAGAAATGCGAAGGAATGCCAAACCGTGAGCTTGGTAAATTCGCTGACCAGATTAATGAGCTCTGTAATAAGTGGGAGCGCTAACCAAATGTATTCTCAGGTATATGTGATGTGCTTGAGCAATACTTTACAACGACAGATAATTGCGAATGGATTTTAAAGCAGACTTTTCCAGTCGGCTGACCTGTGCCTGTGAGATGTGAATCTCCTCAGCGACCTCCATCTGGGTTTTTCCCTCAAAGAAGCGTAAGCGCAGGATATAGTTTTCACGCTCGTTCAGGTGGTTCATGGCATCGTTTAATGAGAGCTCTTCGACCCAGTTTTCTTCGCGATTCTTTTTATCACTAATCTGGTCCATGACATAGAGCGTATCGCCGCCATCGGTATAGACCGGATCATACAGGCTGACGGGACTTTGGATGGCGTCCAGAGCGAAAACAATTTCTTCTTTCGTGAGGCCGGATGCCTCGGCGATTTCTTCGATTGTCGGCTCTTTGGCGGAAGTCTTTGCCAGCAGTTCTCGCGTATGGATTGCCTTGTAGGCAGTATCGCGCAGTGAACGACTGACACGGATGGCATTGTTATCGCGCAGGTAACGACGGATTTCCCCGATAATCATAGGAACTGCATAGGTTGAGAATTTGACACCCATCGTTGGGTCGAAGTTATCGATGGATTTGATAAGCCCGATACATCCAATTTGGAATAGGTCGTCCACATTTTCGTGATTTCCGGAAAAGCGTTTGATAACGCTTAGGACGAGGCGGAGATTCCCTTTGATATATGCTTCTCTGGCTTCGGAGTCTCCTTGCTTGATGCGTGCAAAGAGAGCTTCTTTTTCTTCTTCTTTCAGAATAGGGAGCTTAGCGGTATTTACGCCGCAGATTTCAACTTTGTATGAAGCCATGGTATGTCGTCCTCCAGAATCTAGTAGTTATTTTTAAGGCTTTTGTTCATGTTAAAAGGATGCTTCATTTGGGATGTTTTTATGCAGAGAAAATTGTTTTTCCGGACAGAACAACGGAGAATCAGATAGAAAATTAGAATAGAAAATCAAGATAGAAATAAGAGGGAAATAATATGGGAGACACCATTGACAAGAGAAATGAAAAGGAGCGCATCAGCAGGAGTATCATCAAGTTTTGGAATGTAAACTACATTCCGACTCCATGGGAAGGAAAGGAAAACGTGGAGGAAGCGGCTGCGGCGGAGAAAGAAGCGGAAAAAGAGGCGCCAGAAAGACCGAGAGAACTGGAATCACTTTATAATGCGACAACCGGGTCCTATTCTGGAACATATGGTGCAGCTAAGGTTTCGGATGAAGTGACAAAAGGTCGGATTAACCGAATCCTGCAGGAGAAGGATGAAGCGTTGCGAAATTTGATTGAGGAGAGTTCGGAAGACTATTTTTGGGAGGAAGAATAGGCAACAAATCTGTTGATAGCATATATTAGAATAAGAATATGTTGTGGAGGTGTTTATGTCGGAGATAACTCTGCGTAAATACCATGGGCTGGGAAATGATTATCTGATTTATGATCCAAACCGGAATGAGAACCTTCTGCAGGAGCGTCAGATAGAGGCGCTATGCAGAAGAAATGTCGGTGTCGGGGCAGATGGCATTTTGTATGGCCCTTTTTTTAATGGAGAAGACATTGTGGTTCGGATTTTTAATCCGGATGGAAGTGAGGCGGAAAAGAGCGGTAACGGTATTCGGATCTTTTCAAAGTACTTAAAGGATGCCGGATATATCAAGGAGCAGTCTTATGTGCTGACCACAAAGGCGGGAAAAACCACGGTATCTTTTTTAGACGAGAACGGAAGCATCATGCGTGTAGATATGGGCAAGGCAAAGTTTTTGGCGAGCGAGATACCGGCAGTCGGATTTGGGGAGGAGATTATCAATGAGGCAATCTTCTTTTGCGATAACTTTTATAATGCTACCTGTGTATCTATGGGCAATCCGAACTGCGTACTGATGATAGAGGAAGCAAATCCAAAGAAAGCGAAGCAGTTAGGACCGTATGTAGAAAATTCCAAGTATTTTCCGAATCGCATTAACATGCAACTTTGCCAAGTACTTGATGAGGGAAATATCCAGATTGAAATTTATGAGCGCGGTGCCGGATATACATATGCATCCGGAACCGGAGCCTGCGCAGCGGCTGCAGCATCACATCGGCTGGGGCTGGTGGGGGATAAAGTAAACGTGCATATGCATGGAGGAGAACTTCTGGTGGAATTTGCAGAGGATGGAAATATTTTTATGACGGGACCGGTGGTGTATATCGGGAGTATTACGTTGGCGGAGAATTTCTTTTCCTAGAAATTCCGGTTTGTGGAAGAGAAATATATAAGAAAAGTTATGAGAGAATTTCTGCCGCAGTTTTAATGTTACTGAAAAGGACGGCTGCCTGCTGCTTGAGGTTTAAGTGCTTCGGGCATAAGGAATTCTAATGTTCTGCGAACAGTTATTACAAGCTGACGCAACCGGAGTACACGCGGCATCCATGCCGCGGGTGCTCCTCGCCC
>JALEKJ010000007.1 GCA_022771695.1 Roseburia sp.
CAGGCGGGTACTTCGCCTGCTCTTGACATGCGCCAGCATGGACTGTTATATATAAAACAAGGGCTGAGAGCTCGCATAGGAGCTTCCAGCCCAATCATTATCATAGAAGATTAGCATTTACAGACTTTTCTTCACACACTCGATAGTATCATAACTGTCACATGCTTGGGTTTTTGTCCGTTATTCATTAGGATTCAGAATCCTCATCCTCTGTATCTTTTGCTTCAGGTTTTTTGATGTAAATCTTCTCAATACGGTTTTTATCCATCTGATCTACACGAAGTAGTACATCATCATCGGTGATGATAATCTCATTTTTCTCAGGAAGGTGATCTAATAATCCTATCAGATATCCGCCAATCGTGTCGTAATCTTCAGAACTGAAGTTCAAGCCTAATTCCTCACAAAGGTCTTCTAAGTTGGTGGAACCTAAGACAAGGAACTCGCGCTCGCTTAACTGAATAATGGAATCCTCCTCGTCGGTATCATACTCATCGCGAATTTCACCGACGATTTCCTCCAGCAAATCTTCTAGCGTGATAAGACCGGCGGTAGCGCCATATTCATCTAATACGATAGCAAGTGAGATAGAGGACTTACGCATCTCAATGAAAAGCTCTGCTGTGTTTTTGTGCTCATAAGTGAAGTATGGTTCACGCATGATAGCACGGACGGAAAAATGCTCCTTATCCTTATAAAGAAGAAGATCCTTCATGTTGAGGATGCCGACAACATTGTCGGTGGTCTCTTCATATACAGGAAGTCTTGTGAATTTGTCTTCCTGAAAAATTTCGATTAACTCGTCATAAGTGCTTTCAATATTGGCGAATGTCATGTCGATACGCGGCACCATGACCTCTTTCGCTTGTGCGTCGCCGAAATCGAACAGATTATTTATCATTTCATGTTCTTCTGATTCAATTACGCCGGATTCCTTGCTGACATCTACAATGGTGCGCAATTCTTCTTCCGTCATTTGCTGGTCACCGGCTTTGGGGTCAACTTTAAGAAGCATTAGGAATCCCATTGCAAGCTTATTGATGAGATAGATAATCGGAGTCAGAACCTTCATAAGCGTATCAATCGTACCGGCGTATAAAAGTGCAATTCGCTCTGAATGGATGGTAGCCAATGTCTTAGGAGAAATCTCTCCGAATATTAAAATCAAGAAGGTCAGTATACCGGTTGCAATACCGGCTCCCATACTCCCCCAAAGCTTGATTGCCAGAGAAGTGGCAAGGGAAGAAGCGGAAAGATTTACGATATTGTTGCCGATAAGAATCGCGGAAAGCATTTTCCCTGAATCGTCTGTGATGCGGAGCACCCGCTCGGCCCGCTTGTCGCCGTCTTCTGCAAGTGTTCGCATGCGAATACGGTTAACGGTGGTCAGCGCCGTCTCTGCGGAAGAAAAGAACGCAGATAACAAAAGTAAGATAATTAGAACTATAATCTGAAATATGTCACCCGAATCCAAATAAATTCACCTCAACTAGAAAAAATGTGAACCGGAAAAACTGTTTCCCGGAAGTAACAATTTTCCGGCACAGAAACTGTGCCGGAAAGGAATGTATAATATAGTAGCTATTATATAAGTAATCAAACTATTCGTCAATACTGTAGTTTGGCGCCTCTTTTGTGATATGGATATCATGCGGATGGCTTTCACGAAGAGCAGCAGCCGAAATCTTGACGAATTTACTATTGGTTTTCAAAGCTTCAATAGTAGGACAACCACAGTAGCCCATACCGGAACGGATACCGCCGACCATCTGGAATACGGTATCTTCTACGTTGCCCTTATATGCAACACGACCTTCTACACCTTCCGGAACGAGCTTTCTTGCACCTTCCTGGAAGTAGCGGTCCTTGCTTCCGTTTTCCATGGCAGCAAGAGAACCCATACCGCGGTATACTTTGTATTTTCTTCCCTGATATAATTCAAATGTGCCAGGAGCCTCATCACATCCGGCAAAAAGACTACCCATCATGCAGACATTTGCGCCGGCAGCAAGAGCCTTGGTCATATCGCCGGAGTACTTGATACCACCATCAGCGATGATTGGCACACCATACTCTTTTGCAACATTGTAACAATCCATGATAGCGCTAATCTGTGGAACACCGATACCGGCAACGATACGGGTTGTACAGATAGAACCAGGTCCGATACCTACCTTGACAGCGTCCGCTCCGGCTTCGATTAAGTCGCGGGTTGCATCACCGGTTGCAACGTTACCTGCAACAACCTGTAAATCAGGGTAAGTAGTTTTAATTTTTTTGACCGCATCTAAGATGTTCTTGGAATGTCCATGTGCGGAGTCTACAACGATAACGTCTACGTGGGCTTTTACCAGAGCATCTACACGCTCCATCATATTGCCGGTGATACCAACGCCGGCACCACAGAGTAAACGGCCAAGCTCGTCTTTTGCAGAAAGCGGATATTTAATTTGTTTTTCGATATCCTTGATTGTGATAAGACCCTTTAAGTGGAAATCTTTATCGACAATAGGAAGTTTTTCTTTCCTTGCTTTTGCAAGGATGGTCTTTGCTTCTTCCAATGTGATACCTTCCGGAGCAGTGATAAGACCCTCGGAGGTCATGCTTTCGCTGATTTTTTTTGTGAAGTCTGTCTCGAATTTCAAATCACGGTTTGTGATGATACCGACTAATTTGCCGTTTTCGCAAATAGGAACACCGGAAATGCGGAACTTGCGCATTAAATCCTCGGCATCCTGTAATGTATGATCTGGAGAAAGGAAGAATGGGTCTGTGATAACACCATTCTCAGAACGTTTTACTTTATCTACTTCATCAGCCTGCGCCTGGATAGACATGTTCTTATGGATGATACCGATACCACCCTGTCTTGCCATGGCGATTGCCATTCTGTGTTCTGTGACGGTGTCCATTGCGGCACTCATCATAGGAATATTCAAAACAATCTTTTTTGTAAGATGTGTTGTCAAATCAATCATGTTTGGAGTTACTTCGGAATACTGTGGTACTAAGAGTACATCATCAAAAGTAATTCCTTCACCGATAATTGTTCCCATTCTGTTATCCTCGCTTTCTTCTTATTGATATGTGTTTGGTATGAAAATTTATTAGTCAGTATCATAGCAAAAAAAAACGTGCATGTCAACGAAAGATAAGCAGGAATTTATAAAAAATGAAATTACATTAGAAAAACTAATAAAAGGCGTGAAAAAACCTTATAAAAATGGATATTCACAAATGCAAATAGGTGTGATATCATGACAACAGGCGACGGGGCTATAAACAAGGGGACACGTTGCCTTTTTTATGCAATAGGAAATTGCGTTTTATGGCATTGAAACACTATGTGTACAGATGCGTAGCATAAATTTGTTACTTTAATGTGTGGAAGCGTTGCGGGAGGTGGAGAGATGGAGTTTCGTCCTTGTATTGATATTCACAATGGAAAGGTAAAACAAATTGTCGGAGGAAGTCTTATGGATGCCGGCAACCGGGCAGAAGAGAATTTTGTATCGGAACAGGATGCCGGATTTTTTGCGCATTTATATAAGGAAGCAGGAATTCGCGGAGGGCATATTATATTATTAAATGCAAAGGAAAGTGAGTTCTATGAAGCGACAAAGCAGCAGGCAATGTTGGCATTGCGTGAATATCCAGGTGGGCTTCAAGTGGGCGGCGGAATTACAGCGGAAAATGCAAATGAGTTTTTGCAGGCGGGAGCAAGCCATGTGATTGTTACCTCTTATGTATTTCGTGACGGAAAGATTCACTACGATAATCTGCGCAAGCTTTGTGACGCGGTCGGAAAAGAACAGCTTGTTTTGGATTTAAGCTGCCGGAAGCGTGGTGAGGATTATTATATTGTGACAGACCGCTGGCAGAAATTTACGGATGAGCGCATCACTACGGCACTGTTGGATGAATTATGTGAATATTGTGATGAGTTTTTAGTGCATGCGGTGGATGTTGAAGGGAAATCCTCCGGCATCGAGAAACCGTTAGTGCAGTTATTGGGTGATTGGGGAAGAATACCGATTACTTACGCAGGCGGTGTGGGCAGCTTCACGGACTTGGAACACCTGAAAGTGCTTGGAAGAGGGCGGCTTCATGTAACAATTGGAAGTGCGTTGGATTTGTTTGGTGGACCGATGGCATATGAGCAGGTGATAACGTATATAAACGAAGCATAAGATAAGCTTTGTTAGGATAGAATGGAGGATATAATTATGAGCAAATATACAAAGCAGGATATTATCCGTATGGTAGAAGAGGAGGATGTGGAGTTTATTCGCCTTCAGTTCACGGATATGTTTGGAACATTAAAAAACGTGGCAATTACATCGAGCCAGCTTGAGAAGGCATTAAATAACGAGTGCATGTTTGATGGGTCTTCTATCGAGGGTTTCGTGCGTATTGAGGAGTCGGATATGTACCTGTATCCTGATTTGGATACCTTTGTGATATTCCCATGGCGTCCGCAGCAGGGTAAGGTTGCAAGAATTATCTGTGATATTTATACTGCAGAAAAAAAGCCGTTTGAAGGTGACCCGAGATATGTACTCAAAAAAGCAATCGCAGATGCAGAGGCAATGGGGTATCGTTTTGATGTAGGACCGGAGTGCGAGTTCTTCCTTTTTAATCAAGATGAGGATGGACAGCCGACGACCATCAGTACGGAGCGTGCAGGGTATTTTGACCTTGGACCGGTTGACTTGGGAGAAAATGCGAGACGTGATATGGTACTCACCTTAGAGGATATGGGATATGAAATCGAGGCGTCTCATCATGAGGTTGCTCCGGCACAGCATGAGATTGATTTTCGCTATGATGAGGCATTAAAGACTGCTGACAACATTATGACTTTTAAACTTGCGGTCAAGACGATTGCGAAGCGCCACGGACTTTTTGCAAGCTTCATGCCAAAACCGCGTTACGGCGTCAATGGTTCCGGAATGCATGTGAATATGTCGCTCTCTAAGGATGGCAAGAACATTTTTGCCGATGAAGACGGTGAGATGGGATTGAGTAAGGAAGCGTACTGGTTTATCGGTGGCATCATCAAGCACATGAAAGGAATGACTGTGATTACAAATCCCCTCGTGAATTCCTATAAGCGTCTGGTGCCGGGGTATGAAGCTCCAATCTATATTGCATGGTCTGCAACAAATCGCAGCCCGCTCATCCGTATTCCGGCTTCCAGAGGAAGCGGAACCAGAGTCGAATTGCGTTGCCCGGACCCTTCCGCTAACCCGTATCTGACCTTGGCAGTGTGCTTAGAGGCAGGCTTGGATGGTATTCGTAACCATATCGAACCGCCAAAAGCTGTGACAGAGAATGTATTTGAGATGCGTTTGTCACAGAAACACGAACTTGGCATTGAGTCTTTGCCGGCAGACTTGGGCGAGTCTTTGGATGAGTTTGCAAAAGATACCTACATTCAGGAGGTATTAGGAAAACACATTACAGAAAAATATAGTGAAGCAAAGAGAGCAGAGTGGGCAGACTATCGTGCGCAGGTAACGAGTTGGGAAATCGACAATTATTTGTACAAAATTTAACGCTGACGGATAAGGGGATTTGATTTGACGAATATTATTGTTGCATTTCCCAAGCAGGATATTGCCCGAAACATCAAGAAAATCCTGATGCAGAACGGATATCACGTGAATGCGGTCTGCACAACGGGAGCACAGGCACTGCAGAGCGCCGGTGAACTTGGAGGTGGCATTATCGTGTGCGGTTATCGTTTTGTGGATATGATGTACACAGAACTGCACGAATATCTGCCAGCACAGTTTGAAATGCTGCTTGTGGCATCCCCCGCAAATTGCGGGATTCGGGATGTGGAAAATCTGGTATGTTTGTCTACGCCGTTGAAGGTAACCGAACTGTTGCAGACAATGGAAATGATGGATTATACCATTACACGCCGGAAAAAGAAAGCAAGGCAGTCACCAAAACAACGAACGGAAGAAGAGACTGCTTTGATTCAGGAAGCAAAGGCACTTCTGATGGAGCGCAATAATCTCTCGGAAGAAGAAGCGCACCGCTATATGCAGAAGCGGAGTATGGATAATGGGACTGGCATGGTAGAGACAGCCCAGATGATTTTAAGTTTGCTCACATAATCGTATGTAAGGGACCTTGGATATAATCCAGGGTCTTTTTCTGCGCAAACAGAAAGAGGTTGCGCAATCCTGCAATCTGATTTACAGCAGGATGTGGTGACAAAAACTGGTGATATAGCACAAAAATTATTGAGCGTTATTGGAAAAACTGTGAATTGAAACGAGAAAACTGGCGTGATAAACTTATATATGGTTTACCGATTGCGCAAAAAACAGGAGGTGCAATCCGAAGGTAAAAGGTTATGCCCGGTGCATGGCAGAATGGAGGAGAAATGAAAAGACGTTGGAAAAGCAAACGTGCGGCAGGAGCGGCGTGCTTGGCAGTGCTTTTGGCAGGACAGATGCTGCTTGTAAGTGGATGTACGGCAGGGATGGCTGAGACCGAAGATGAAATGGGGACGGAAACAGTGAACGCACGGGAGGACGAACAAACGGTAACTTCGGTGGACGCGGAAATTTATGTGGAGCGTGTCGAAGGAATAACGGATGATTTTATTTGTGGTGCGGATGTGTCCTCTTATGTTGCAGAGAGAGACAGTGGTGTAAAATATTATGATTTTGCAGGTAATGAGTTAAATGAGCAGGGATTTTTTGATTTGCTAGCGGCAAGCGGGATGAACTATGTCCGTGTGCGCATATGGAACAATCCATATGATGCGTCCGGCAACAGCTTTGGCGGCGGCAATAACGACTTAAACACAGCGGTGAGCATCGGGCAGTGGGCGACGAAGGCAGGGATGAAGGTATTTGTCGATTTTCACTATTCCGATTTCTGGGCAGACCCGGCAAAGCAGCAGGAGCCAAGGGCATGGAGCGGACTTACCGCTGACGAGAAAGCAGAAGCATTAGAGACATATACCAAGGAGAGCTTAACTACGCTTTTGGATGCGGGAGTCGATGTGGGAATGGTACAGGTCGGAAATGAGACGAACGGGGAGTTTTGCGGAGAATCGGATTGGGCATCGATTTGCAAGCTTTTTTCGGCAGGAAGCAGGGCAATCCGCAGTGTATCAGAGGAAAAGGGACATGAAATGCAGGTGGTATTGCATTTTGCAAATCCGGAGACCGCAGGAAGATACAGTGGATATGCGGCGAAATTGGACACATATGGGGTAGATTACGATGTGTTTGCATCTTCGTATTATCCATTTTGGCATGGAACAACAGAGAATCTGACTTCTGTGCTTCGCCAGGTGGCGGATACATACGGGAAAAAGGTTATGGTAGCCGAGACCTCGTGGGCAACGACATTGACGGATGGGGACGGTAGTGCAAATACGGTGAGAAAAGGAAAGAACGACACGAATCTTGCCTATCCGATTTCCGTGCAGGGGCAGGCGCTGGAACTTCGTGATGTCGTGCAGGCGGTTGTAGATATCGGTGATGCGGGAATCGGTGTACTCTATTGGGAGCCGGCTTGGATTCCGACACAGGTGTATGAGGAAGGGGCAGACAACGCAGAGGAAATCTTAGAGCAGAATCAGGCAATCTGGGAAAAATACGGCTCCGGCTGGGCAACCTCCTATGCAAAAGAATACGACCCGGAGGATGCCGGTAAATGGTACGGCGGCTCCGCGGTTGACAATCAGGGACTGTTTGACTTTACAGGGCATCCGCTGGATACACTGCGAATTTTTCAATATGTACGAACCGGAACGACTGCCAAAGTAGAAGTTATGTCAACTGAGGTAGAAGATGTGACGGCAGAGCTTGGCGCGGAGGTTACCTTACCGGAGACGGCGGTTGTTACTTACACGGATAATTCTTCCGAGACATTTGCGGTGACATGGGATGCAGAAGCCTTGGCAGAAGCTTTGACAAATGGTCAGGGCAGTTACGAGATTTCAGGAACGGTGCCGCTTGACGGAGAAATCTACGAGGTTTTTTGCTCGTTGACGATTAAGCCTGTAAATTTATTGGCAAATGCGGATTTTGAAGAAAGTGATACATCCATGTGGACGATTGCATCTGATACGTCCTGCGTGGGTATCAGAAAGGAAACCACGAATACGAGAAGCGGCTCGTACTGTCTGCATTTCTGGGATGATAAGGCGTTTTCTTATACTGCTGAACAGACCGTAACATTGGATGCCGGAACCTATCGGGCCGGAACCTATCTGCAGGGCGGCGATGCCGGAGACGATGCGGTATTTCAGTTCTATGCGGTTGTTGACGGAGAAACGAAAAGTGTAGACACCGGAGTGAGTAGCTGGCAGAATTGGTCCGAAGCGATCATTGATGAAATTGTGGTAGAAGAAGATGATACACCGGTTACGATTGGCGTATATGTAGACGCAAATGCCGGAGCATGGGGAGCTTGGGATGACTTTTATCTGTATCACAACTCGGAGGTAGAACAAGAAATTGATTCCTGGTAAACAAAAAGTGCTTGCGGTATGGAAGTAAGGATGCTATACTGTACCCAATATCAGTTGAAACACGTATGCCGCATGTGACGTGGCAGTAGGAGATGAGGAGAGAAGCATGTACAAGATTAATGACAATTACCAGAAGTTACCGGGAAGTTATCTTTTTAGTACGATTGGGAAAAAAGTAAACGCTTATTCCGAGGCGAATCCGGATAAACAGATTATTCGTCTTGGAATTGGTGATGTGACACAGCCAATCGCCCCTGCGATTATCGAAGCAATGCATAAGGCAGTGGATGAGATGGGAAAAGCTGAAACTTTCCATGGCTATGCACCGGATTTAGGGTATGAATTCCTGCGCTCTGCCATTGTAAAAAATGATTATCAGGCAAGAGGCTGCGATATTGCAATGGATGAAATTTTTGTGTCGGATGGTGCCAAGAGTGACTCCGGCAATATTCAGGAGATTTTTGCACAGGACAACCGCATTGCGGTCTGTGATCCGGTATATCCGGTATATGTAGACTCTAACGTTATGGCAGGGAGAACCGGGACGTATAATCCGAAGACTGAGATGTGGAGCGATGTCATCTATATGCCGTGTACGATGGAAAACGGTTTTGTGCCGGAGTTCCCGAAGGAGACGCCGGATATCATTTACCTGTGTCTGCCGAATAATCCGACCGGTACTACGATTACCAAGAGCCAACTGCAGACCTGGGTAGATTATGCGAACAAAGTTGGCGCTGTGATTATCTATGATGCGGCCTATGAAGCATATATTTCTGAGGACGATGTGGCACATTCCATCTATGAGTGTGAGGGCGCGAAAACCTGTGCGATTGAGCTCAAGAGTTTTTCTAAGAATGCGGGATTTACCGGTGTGCGTCTCGGATATACGGTTGTGCCGAAGGAATTAAAATGTGGTGATGTATCCCTAAATGCAATGTGGGCGAGACGTCATGGCACAAAATTTAACGGTGCACCTTATATCGTACAGCGTGCAGGCGAGGCAGTATATTCAGAGGCAGGCAAGGCGCAGTTAAAAGAACAGGTTGCATACTACATGAAGAATGCAAAGGCAATCAAGGAAGGACTTAAGGAGGCTGGCTATACCGTTTTCGGCGGTGTGAACGCGCCATATATCTGGCTTAAGACACCGGAGAAGATGACATCCTGGGAGTTCTTTGATTACTTATTGGAGAATGCGAATGTCGTTGGAACACCGGGTTCCGGATTTGGTCCAAGCGGTGAGGGATATTTCAGATTGACTGCTTTTGGAAGCTATGAGAATACGCTGGCGGCATTGGAGCGAATCAAAAAGTTGTAAATATGTGTTGACAAATAGAAGAATCCATGTATAATAAAAACGCAAACAAGTTGCAAATGCAATTAAAGTGCAAAAGCAATTTGTTTGCGTTTTTTGCGCAACTGGAAACTGTGTCGGTTGCTATATTTGATAGGAAAGAGATGGAGAGAGACATGACTGATATTTTATTACACACATTGACGGACTCACTGGAGGACAGTATAAAACTTCTTCCGTTTTTGTTTTTGACTTATCTGCTTATGGAGGCGTTGGAGCATCACACCGGAGATAAACTGCAGCAGAGAATCCGTACAGCCGGAACGTTCGGACCGATATGGGGAGGGCTGCTCGGCATCATGCCGCAGTGTGGTTTTTCAGCGGCGGCATCCAGCCTCTATGCGGGCAGGGTAATTACCGTGGGAACGCTGTTGGCAATCTACCTTTCGACTTCGGATGAGATGCTTCCGATTCTGATATCTCAGGCAGTGCCGGTAATCTCCATTATAAAAATATTAGCGGTCAAAGTATTGATTGCTATAGTGTCAGGATTGCTAGTGGAAGTTGTCTATGTGAAAGCATTGAAGCGACAGGAAAAGACAATGGACATTCATGTGGTATGCGAGGAAGAGCACTGTCATTGTGAGGATGGCATTTTCGTATCAGCACTTAAGCATACATTGAAAATATTTTTTTATATCTTACTGATTTCGTTTGTCTTAAACGGTATCATCGAAATGATTGGAGAGGATGCACTGGCAGGATTGTTTTCGACAATGCCAATCATAGGAGAAATAATTGCGGCACTTGTGGGACTGGTTCCGAATTGCGCATCTTCGGTCATTATCACGGAACTATACTTAGACGGAATTATCAGCGCAGGTGCCATGATGTCCGGGCTTTTGGTAAATGCAGGGGTTGGATTGCTTGTGTTGCTTCGCTTAAACCGTGATGGCAAACAGAATGCGGGAATTATTGCAACCCTCTATGGACTTGGCGTGTTCTGGGGTGTTATAATAGAAGCCTTGGGAATTGTATTTTAAATAATGTGAGAGTAAAGGGGCAAGAATATGGCAGGAAGCGGATATGCGACGGCAAGCCGCAAGCGGATATTGGAGTTTCTTAAGACGAACAGCGACCGGACTGTGACAGCAGCGGACATTGATGCTTATCTTAGGAAGACAGACAGCGAGGTCAATATCACCACCATTTATCGTTATCTGGATAAGCTTGCGAAGGAAGGAACCGTGATCAAGTATGTAGCGGAAAAAGGTGGCAAGGCAGTATATCAGTATGTGGAACAGGGGCATCACTGTGATGAGCATCTCCATCTTAAATGCGTGAAATGCGGTTGCATTATTCATTTAGACTGTGCGTTTATGGATGAGATATCCGAGCATATCGAAAAGGATCATGGATTTGCCCTTCAATGCAAGAATTCAATTTTATATGGCACTTGCAGGAAATGTCTTGGGTGTGAGGAAGGTGAGAAAGGATGAATAGTCCTTTCTCTTTTTTTATATAATGAAAAGAAGAAATATGGCGGACAGGATATGAGGGATGATATAAGGAAAAAGGAGTGGGCGGGCAGACTTAGAGCTGCGATAGTGCTGGAACTGGCTTTGCTGCTTGCAATAGGAATTATATGTCTTGGGGAAGGGCGTTTTGTGGAGAGTGGAACAGTGGAGGTGTCAGGAGATGGATATATCAAGTGGGTAGATTTTAATGTATCTTACGAAGCACTCTGTCGGGCATATGAGTATGATGTAGATACATATGGGGAAAAGATACATCTTGACTGGATTGAACTGTTGGCGTATGCAGCCGCAAAAAACGGAGGCGATTTCGGTGTTGGCGCAGTGGAAGATATTCATGAAATTGCAGAGAAGATTTTAAAGGGTGAGACGACGATGAAGGCCGCTACGAAAGAGATGAAATACTTCTCCTACTATAAAGAGGCATATGCTGCCGTCCTTGGCGGATTTGTAGGCGAATATGAGATACAGGAAAAAGAGGGTGGCGATTATGTGAAAAAATATGGGCTGAAAGCCTTTTCGCCGGTGGCAAAAGGGTTTGAATACAGCGACTATGATGATTTTGGAGTTTCGAGAAGTTATGGCTACCGCAGGCAGCATTTAGGACATGACATGATGGGACAGGTGGGTACACCGATTATCGCTGTGGAGTCCGGATACGTGGAAGTGCTGGGGTGGAATCAGTATGGCGGCTGGCGTATCGGCATTCGCAGTTTTGACGGAATGCGTTACTATTATTATGCGCACCTGCGTCAGAACTATCCGTATCAGGAAAAATTAAAAGAGGGAGATGTGGTAACTGCGGGGGAGGTAATCGGATACATGGGACACACCGGCTACAGCACGGAAGAAAATGTGAATAATATTGATCAGGTGCATCTTCACATGGGTCTGCAGTTGATTTTTGATGAATCACAGAAAGAAGGAAACAATGAAATCTGGGTGGATTGCTATGATTTGACACGGTTTCTTTATAAGAACCGTTCCGCGGTATACAAGGTGGAGGGAACGAAGGAGTGGAAGCGTACATTTGATATGAACGATCCTGCGGTGACTGCTTATGAAAAAACGCAAAAGGAATAGGAAAAAAGTCACGAAAATGTCCGAAAAATATTGACAACAAGGGTAAATTGCAGGAAAATTTTAATAGGACTAACAGAAAAGGTGACGGCTTATGAGAAAACATATTTGGAACAAAAAAAAGACGATATATACGATATTTCTCCTTTTTTTGTGTTGCTTTGGAGCCAATCGTGTATGGGTGAGCGCGGAGCAGCAGGCGACGGAAAACGTGACCGGCAGAGTGCTTTTTATCAGTTCCTATTCCTATGCGTGGGAGACTGTACCACAGCAGATGGAGGGAATCCAAGAGGCACTTGGTGATGATGTTGTTCTGGATTATAAGTTCATGGATACCAAGAACGTCAATACAGAGGAAAACAAGCAGCTATTCTACGAGAGTATGCGCTATTATTTGCAGCAGGTGCCGGCTTATGATATTGTGATTGTAGGAGATGATGCAGCGTTTCAATTTGCGATGGAGCATCAGCAGGAGTTGTTTTTTGAGACACCGATTATTTTTGAGGGCGTGAATAATGTGGAGCAGGCGGTGCAGGCGAGCACTGATACATATGTGACGGGGGTGATTGAGAGCCTTTCCTATGGAGATACGATTGAGCTGGCGCATCAGATGTATCCACAGGCGACACAGGTTGTAGCAATTTTGGACGACACTGTGACAGGAGAAGGAGAGCGGATTGAGTTTTACAAGTATGATGCTTATTTTCCAACTCTGGAATTTGTGGAAATCAATGCTTCCATATTATCGCAGGAGGAGTTAAAGAGCCGGGTGGCAGCGTTGGGCAAAGAGAGTATCCTCCTTTATATCATGTGCAGTGAAGATGGGGACGGAAATACCTATGCATCCGCAGAGGCAATTCCAATACTATGCGAAAGTGCACAGATACCGACATTTTCTATCGTGTCAATCGGCATGGGAAAAGGCTTTATCGGCGGTGAGATTGTTTCGCAGAAGCAGATGGGAAAGATTGCAGGTGATATGGCAATGCAAATTATGTCCGGTGCAGATTGCAGCGAAATTGCATTGGTAGAGGATTCTCCGAAGACCTATTGCTTTGACGAACAGGTCATGGAACGGTTTGATATTACGACAAAAATACTTCCTGAGAATGTAGAGATTATTAATCATGAAGAAACGTTTCTGGAACGAAACAAGAGCGTGATACAGATTGCGCTGGTGATTGTTGCACTACTTTTGTTTGTGATTGCAGTGCTTGTGGCAGATAATATGCGCAGGAGAAAGATGAATGAGGCAATCAGCCGGGCGAATGCGCAACTGGAGCGGACTGCACGCTACGATACGCTGACAAAAATTTACAACCGCGGGGTATTCATGGAAGATTTAGATGAGATGATTGCGGCGGGAGAGTGCTTTGGTGTCATCATGTATGACTTGGATAATTTTAAACAGATTAATGATATTTATGGACATAATGAGGGAGATGCCATTCTGCAGGAACTGGCAAGGCGTTCCAAGCAACTTGCGGATGAGAGGTTTACGGTATATAGGCTTGCCGGGGATGAATTTACCGCGATTGTAAAGAGCGGTGACCGTGCAGTTGTAAATTCTTATATGAAGATGTTGTATGATGCATTGCAGCAGCCATATAATCTGGGAGGCAAAGAAAAAGGCTTGTATACCAGTATTGGTGCGGCAATGTGGCCGGAGGACGGGGAGACACTTTCGGAGTTGGTGGAAGCTGCAGATACTGCGATGTATTATATTAAGAGAAACGGCAAAAACGGCATGAGCTTTTATGAAGAAAGAATGCAATAATCATTGACATTCTATTCTATTTGAGAGAAAATCTAAATAGTACAAAAGTATGGAAAAGCGGTCTTGCTTCTAAAATACAAGACGGAGAAAACGAGGTTGGGAAATATGGCATTTGGAAAAAATCATTCAGAACTGGTAAAAGCGGTTGCCGAGATGCGGGAAGCAGATTATTCAAAGGAGCCGGAGCTGGGAGCAATTCATCAGAGACATTTGAAGGGACGGAAACAGTTTGAGGAAGCCATGTCAGATGACATTGGAGCAGTTATGCAGATTAGTTCCTTAGATTTAGCACTGCATCATCATACGGATCATATGATGGAAATTTCGCATAATGTGGCAGATGCAACCGGGGTTATTTTTGGTGCGGCGGCAGAGACTTCACAGGTCGCAGGTCAGGTAAATGAGCAGCATGAGGAACTGACGAATACGATTATTAAAGCCTCTGAGGAGACGGAGGAGGTCTATAAGAAGATAGAATCCGGTCAGGGGGAGCTTACAAATATCAAGGGACTTTCCGAGCAGACAATTGAAGCATCCAAAGAGATGCAGAAGGATATGGATGAGCTGCTTGAAGTCATCAATCATATGAATGAAGTGATTGCAGGTATTAATTCGATTTCCTCACAGACGAACCTGCTGGCGCTCAATGCGTCCATTGAGGCGGCACGTGCAGGAGAAGCGGGACGAGGTTTTGCAGTCGTCGCGGATGAGATTCGCGGACTTGCAGAGGAGACTCAGAAGTTGACAGGAAATATGGGATTGTTTGTAGAAGCAATCCGTACCGCATCAGAGAAAAGTGCTGCGAGCGCGACGGGTACGATTGATGCGCTTGGTGAGATGACGGACAAGATTAAGAATGTGTGGGAGCTTAATGATGAGAATCAGAAACACGTTTCTAAGATAAATGAAGAGATTGCTTCGTTAGCAGCGGTCAGCGAGGAAATCAGCAGCTCTATGGCAGAGCTTGAATCGCAGGCAACAAGCATCGAAGTGCAGTGTGATGAATTGAAGGAGAATGCGACTTATATGCGTGATGTCTGCAAGGATTTGCAGAATGTGACCAAGCCGATATCACAGATTGAGACAACATTGGATAATGCGGCAAGAAAGATGGGTAAGATGACGGATGATCCGTTCTTCCGCATGCAAAAGGCTGAGTTTGCAAAGTATGTGAAGACTGCGATAGAGGCACATAAGTTGTGGCTTGCGAATTTAAAACGCATGGTGGATGAGCGTACGGTTTTGCCGTTACAGTTGGATGCATCTAAGTGTGGGTTCGGACATTTCTATTATGCAATGACACCGAAGACACCGGAGATTCGCCCGATTTGGGATGCACTGGAGGCGAAGCATAAGAAGTTCCACGGTTATGGTTCGGATGCGACAAAGGCATTATTTACACAGGATTATTCCAAAGCAGAGCAGTTGTACAAAGAAGCAGAGAATTATTCAAAAGAGTTGATTGCTGATTTGGAGCAGATGAAAAAAATTGCAGAGAGCTAATTTGATTTCAAAACAGATAAGACGATAAATCTAAAAAGGAAGTTGCCGTGATGTGATGGGACAACTTCCTTTTTTTCGTGAATGCACTATTTTTTGAAAGAAGCTCGCTTGCGCAGAGTCGGGTCTAAGATGCGCTTGCGGATACGCAGACTTTTCGGAGTTACCTCCAGAAGTTCGTCTACATCAATGAAATCGAGCGCCTGCTCCAAACTTAAAATCTTAGGCGGAACTAAGGTTAACGCCTCGTCAGCGGAAGAGGAACGCGTATTTGTCAAATGCTTTTTCTTACATACGTTCAATTCGATATCTTCCGCGCGGGAGGAAGAACCGATGACCATACCGGCATACACTTTTTCACCCGGTCCGATAAAGAGTGTACCGCGGTCCTGTGCGGAGAAAAGTCCGTAGGTAACAGACTCACCGGTCTCAAACGCAATCAGAGAACCGAGTTTGCGGTATGCGATTTCGCCCTTGAATGGTGCATAACCGTTGAAGATGGTATTGATGATACCGTTTCCCTTGGTGTCAGTCATAAACTCGCCACGATAACCAATCAGACCACGGGATGGGATGTTGAACTCCAGACGGGTATATCCGCCGGTAATCGGTTTCATATTAAGTAGTTCTCCCTTTCGCTGGCTGAGCTTCTCTATAACAGCTCCGGTAAACTCATCCGGAACATCGACGTAAGCCAACTCCATTGGCTCTAATTTTTTCCCGTTCTCGTCAGTGTGATAGAGTACTTCTGCTTTGCTTACCGCGAACTCATATCCTTCACGGCGCATGTTTTCTATCAATACAGATAAATGTAGCTCTCCACGGCCGGACACCTTGTAGGAATCCGGGCTGTCTGTCTCTTCCACACGAAGAGAAACATCTGTATTCAACTCCTTGAACAGACGGTCTCTGATATGACGGGAGGTTACGAATTTGCCTTCCTGTCCTGCGAGAGGGCTGTCGTTGACAATGAAGTTCATAGACAATGTCGGCTCAGAAATTTTCTGGAACGGAATTGCTACCGGATTTTCCAGTGCACAGATGGTGTCTCCGATGTGAATATCTGCAATACCGGAAATTGCTACGATGGAACCGATTTTTGCCTCGGTCACATCAACTTTGTTCAGACCGTCGAACTCATAGAGCTTGTTGATGCGGACTTTTTTCTGCTTGTCCGGTTCATGATGGTTGACAACTACGACGTCCTGATTTACCTTCAGGCAACCGTTATCTACTTTACCGATACCGATACGCCCAACATACTCATTGTAATCAATCGTACTGATAAGTACCTGCGTGTTGGCATCCGGGTCACCCTCCGGTGCAGGAATGTAGTCAAGAATCGTCTCAAACAATGGAGTCATGTCTTTCTTATTGTTTACCAAATCGTGAATTTCGCGTACTGCATATCCGTCTCTTGCGGAGGCGAAGAGGAACGGACAGTCTAACTGTTCGTCGGAAGCGTCCAAATCCATGAACAACTCTAAGACCTCGTCAACGACTTCGTTCGGGCGTGCCTCCGGGCGGTCTACTTTGTTAACGCATACGACAACCGGAAGAGCAAGCTCTAAAGCTTTCATCAGAACGAATTTTGTCTGTGGCATAACGCCCTCAAAAGCGTCTACAACAAGGATAACACCGTTTACCATCTTAAGTACACGCTCCACCTCGCCGCCGAAGTCTGCATGACCGGGTGTATCAATGACGTTAATTTTTGTACCCTTATAGGTGATTGCTGTATTCTTGGAAAGAATGGTGATACCGCGTTCTCGTTCGATATCATTGGAGTCCATGACACGCTCCTGAACCGCTTGGTTTTCACGGAATACACCGCTTTGCTTTAAAAGCTCATCGACCAGTGTGGTCTTACCGTGGTCTACGTGGGCGATAATTGCGATATTACGGACATCTTCACGTTTCATTTTCATAATAACCGATACCTTTCTTTGTAATGCTATTTATTTCCTTAATATATGTGCCTAGAAAAAATCAACTTACTTATTCTATCACATTTTTGAAAATGCGCAAGTATTATGCGACAAAATCTGTCATTTCATTTCTTTTCTTATCGACATGTTCTATGGAAATTCTGCGGGAACTTAATGGTAAAAATAGTGTGTCAGGCAGGTCATACCATAGAAACAGAAAGAAAAGATAAGAATACAGCAAATAGGTGTATGACCTAGAGGAAGGGAGAAAGATTCATGGCAGATAAAATTTTTGAAAACAACCAGGTATCAATTGTAGGGGAAATCGTATCTGATTTCAGATTCAGTCACGAGGTTTATGGAGAGGGATTCTATATGGTGGATGTAGCAGTGAACCGCCTGAGCAATTATCTGGATTACATTCCATTAATGGTTTCCGAGCGATTGATTGATGTGACGGAAAATTACATAGGACAGTATATTTATGTGACGGGACAGTTCCGCTCGTTCAACCGGCACGAAGAGAAGAAAAACAGATTGGTGCTCTCCGTCTTTGCCAGAGAACTGGAATTCATTTCGGAAGTGCAGGAGGATGTAAAGAGTAATCAGATATTTTTGGACGGATATATCTGCAAAGAGCCAATTTATCGAAAAACTCCTTTGGGAAGAGAGATTGCAGACCTTTTGATTGCAGTGAATCGTTCTTACGGAAAGTCTGATTATATTCCGTGCATCTGCTGGGGAAGAAATGCCAGATTTGCGTCCGGCTTTGAAGTCGGTGGGCATGTGCAGGTGTGGGGAAGAATTCAGAGCAGAGAGTACGTAAAAAAACTCTCCGAGACAGAAACCGAAAAGCGTGTGGCGTATGAGGTATCTGTCAGCAAAGTGGATTTCCTGGAGGAATGAGAATAATTCGGTAGTTATAAAAAGAATGCATTGACAATAAGAATAGATAGTGCTATGGTAAATAAAAATATGATACATAGTTTGATAGAGGTTGCGTACTTTAAGAGTAGCTTTTCGGATGTGGCAGGCACAGAGGAAGGAGAGCAAAAGGGGAGCACGCCGAAAGGGTATAGTACCTGTAGCTATATTGCTTGGGCATAAAGTTAAGAGCTTTATGACTGTCATCTTTTAAGATGGGGCGCTATCGGTTTCTACATAGTTTTGTGCGGAGTTATCCGCGTTTTAGAGGAATCAAGGACCGGCTCATCAGAGCCGGTCCTTTTATGCGCACCTTGCGGAGTGGAAGAATGCCGCAAGCGGCACCGCTCGGGCGCAGCAAAGTGTGCATAGCACACTTTGATTTAGAATTAATGAACCATCATGAGAATGTACCATATAATAAGTCAGGAGGATTTGCAATGTCTATTTTTAAAGGTGCGGGTGTGGCAATCGTTACACCTATGAAGGAAAATGAGGATGTCAATTACGACAGATTAGAAGAGCTGATTAACTGGCAGATTGATCAGGGAACAGACTGTATTATCATCGCCGGTACAACCGGAGAGAGTTCAACGCTCACCACGGAGGAACATGCTGAGGTTATCAAAGCGGCAGTACAGTTTACCAAGCATCGTGTACCGGTTGTGGCAGGTACGGGTTCTAACTGTACCAGAGAAGCCGTTCATCTGTCCAAGGAGGCAGAAGCAGCGGGAGTAGACGGATTGCTCGCTGTGACACCATACTACAATAAGGCGACACAGGGCGGTCTGGTTCAGTATTACACAGAGATTGCGGATGCGGTAAAGGTACCGATTATTATGTACAATGTGCCGGGAAGAACCGGATGCAATATTTTGCCGGAGACAGCAGCGACATTGTTTAAGAATGTGGAAAATATCGTCGGAATCAAGGAAGCAACCGGCAATGTGGCACAGGCGGCAAAGACGATGTACTTAACCGATGGTAAGATTGACCTCTATTCCGGGGAGGATGGAATCGTGGTACCGCTTATGGCACTCGGTGCAGTCGGCGTAATCTCCGTGTGGTCCAATATTGCACCGAAGGATGTACATGATATGTGCGCAGCTTTTGCAAACGGTGATGTCGCAAAGGCGATGCAGATGCAGCTTGCAGCACAGCCGCTTGTGGATGCACTGTTTAGCGAGGTGAATCCGATTCCGGTGAAAAAAGCATTGAATCTGATGGGCAAGGATGTAGGCTCACTCCGTTCACCACTTACAGAGATGACACCGGAGAATGCAGCAAAGCTCGCGGAGGCTATGAAAAATTACGGTATCAAGCTGGCATAATGCCGGCTTGGAGCCATTTATGAGAGGATAACAACATGATAAAAGCGATTATGAACGGATGTAATGGAAAGATGGGACAAGTCATTACAGGCATCTGTAAGGCAGACCCGGAAATCGAGATTGTGGCAGGCGTAGACCTTTACGACGGGATTGCAAATGATTATCCTGTATTTCCGAATATTTCAGTTTGTGATGTGAAGGCGGATGTCATTATAGACTTTTCCAATGCAAAGGCGGTCGACGATTTGTTAATCTACAGTGCGGAAAAGCAGATTCCGGTGGTGCTGTGTACGACAGGGCTTTCCGAGGAACAGCTAAAGCGTGTAGAGGAGACATCTAAGAAAATCGCAGTTTTAAAGTCTGCAAACATGTCTCTCGGCATCAATATGCTGATGGAGCTGTTAAGACAGGCAGCAACCATCTTGGCACCGGCAGGCTTTGACATGGAAATCGTAGAGAAGCATCACAATCAAAAACTGGATGCTCCTTCGGGAACT
>JALEKJ010000008.1 GCA_022771695.1 Roseburia sp.
AATCGGACCGGTACGCACACTTGGCGGCAAGGGACAGATGGTGAGAAGAAGCCGAATCGAGGATACAGCGCAGGAACTGGAACGATTTGCAAAAGCAAAAGAGCGTGCACAGGAGGAACTGAAAACATTATATGAAAAGGCGCTTCCGCAGGTGGGGGAAGAACACGCAGCAATTTTTGAAGTGCATCAGATGATGCTGGAAGACCCCGATTATTGTGATTCGATAGCGCATATGATTACAAGCCAGCAAGTGAATGCGGAATTTGCGATTGCGACTACGGGAGACAATTTTGCTGCAATGTTTGCAGCAATGGATGATGAATATATGCGTGCACGAGCAGCGGATATCAAAGACATTTCGGAACGTGTCATCCGTATTCTGTGCGGTGTAAAAGAAGTGACCGAAGGGCAGAAAAAGGCAGCAATCATTTTGGCGGACGATTTGGCACCCAGTGAGACCATCCAGTTAGAAAAAAATGAGGTACTGGCATTTGTGACACGTGAGGGCTCGGTAAATTCCCATACAGCAATTCTTGCACGCATGATGAATATTCCGGCATTGGTTGCCACACCGGCAGGACAGGTGGATGCCGATACTTTAGCGATTGTTGACGGAAAGCAGGGACTTTTTATCTTAGAACCGGATGAGGAAACTCTACGGCATTATCAAAAGCTGCTTGAGGAAGAGAAGGCACAGAAAGAACTGTTTGCCACGTTAAAGGGAAAAGAAAGTGTAACCTCCGGCGGTAAGAAGATACATCTCTATGCCAATATCGGAGGTGTGTCGGATGTCGCTGCTGTATTAGAAAATGATGCCGAGGGAATCGGGTTGTTTCGAAGTGAATTTTTATATTTGCAGAATGCTCACTATCCAACCGAAGAAGAACAGTTCATGGCATATCGTCGTGTCCTTGAGATGATGGCAGGGAAAAAGGTGGTTATTCGCACGCTGGATATCGGTGCGGACAAGAAGATTGATTACTTTAATTTAGAGGAAGAAGAGAACCCTGCGCTTGGATATCGTGCAGTGCGTATCTGTCTCGATCGCCAGGAAATTTTCCGCACACAGTTGCGTGCGCTGTATCGTGCAGGTGCTTATGGCAGACTTGCAGTGATGATACCGATGATTATCTCTGTATGGGAGGTGGTTGAGGTCAAACGCATTATGGCAGAGGTCAGGCAGGAATTAGAAGAGCAGGGAATTCCATACGGTGAGATAGAGTTTGGCATTATGGTTGAGACACCGGCGGCAGTAATGATTGCGGAAGAGTTGGCAAAAGAAGTGGATTTTTTCAGTATTGGTACAAATGATTTGACACAGTATGCGTTGGCGCTTGATCGTCAGAACAACAAGCTCGATCGTTACTATGATGCGCATCATCCGGCGGTACTTAAGATGATACAGATGGTAATAGATGCTGCACATAAGGAGGGTATTTGGGCAGGTATCTGCGGAGAACTTGGTGCAGATGTTACCTTGACGAAAACATTTATCGAGATGGGAATCGATGAATTGTCTGTAGCACCGGGAATGGTATTGCCAGTCCGTAAAAATATTCTGGAAGCCTAAAAACAATGGAAGACGAAAGGAGAAGAAGCGATGAAAACATTTGATTACGTGGTAAAGGATGAATTGGGAATTCATGCAAGACCAGCAGGATTATTGGTGAAGGAAGTGAAAAATTATAAAAGCAAGGTCCTCCTTAAAAAGGATGACACGGAGATTGATGCAACCAGATTAATGGCAATTATGGCATTAGGTGTGAAGTGTGGAACGAAAGTTACACTGACTATTGAAGGAGAAGATGAGGAGGAAGCATGCCAGGCATTGCAGCAATTCTTTGAGGAACAGCTATGATTACATTGGAAATATGCTGTGGCAGCTATGAAGATGCAATCGCGGCGGAGCGCGCAGGGGCATCAAGGATAGAACTCAACAGTGCATTGGCACTCGGCGGTTTAACACCGGATATTGGGGATTTGTGTCTGTGTAAGAAACAACTGTGTATTCCGGTGATAGCGATGCTGCGACCACGTGCGGGCGGATTTTGCTATACAGAAGGTGAATTCTTTTGTATGCAAAAAAGTGCAGAGATTATGCTTGAGGCAGGAGCAGATGGACTGGCATTTGGTATATTAACTCCGGACAGACAGGTGGATATTCCGCGCACAAAAATGCTAGTGGAGTTAACGCATTCTTATGGACGTGAAGCGGTGTTTCATCGGGCATTCGACTGTGTGGAAAATCTTACAGCGGGTGCAGAGGCTTTGCTTACAGCCGGTGTAGACCGGGTGCTTACAAGTGGTGGTGCCGCTACTGCGCAGGAAGGCTGTGATATGTTGCATTTATTGCAAATGCAATTCGGTGACAGGCTGGAGGTTCTTGCTGGGTCCGGTGTGCGCAGTGCCAATGTCAGACGGCTGATAGAGCAGACGGGCATATCTCAGATACACAGCTCCTGCAGAGGAAATCGTGAGGATTTGACAGCACGTGGCAATCAGGTCTCCTTTGCAGTGCAGGAGGGAGAAAAGTGGTATGCCTATGAGTGTGTAAAGGAATCGTCGGTATATGCAATTTATCAGGAAATTGTTAAATATGAGGGAGAAGGGCATGAAAATTTATAAAACAAAAGACTATCGTGGAATGAGCCGGAAGGCGGCGGCAATTATTGCATCACAGGTAACACTAAAACCGGACAGTGTGTTGGGCTTGGCAACCGGTTCGACACCGATAGGAACATATGATGAGTTGGCAATGCTTTATAAACAGGGAGATTTGGATTTTTCTGAAATCAGAACGGTAAATCTTGATGAGTATAAAGGGTTGGAGCCTGAGAATGAGCAGAGCTATTTTTATTTTATGAAAAAGCATCTTTTTGAACGGGTGAATATCAATTTGGACTCAGTTCATATACCGGACGGGATGGCGGCAGACGGTGAGAGGGAATGCGCCTGTTATGAGCAGACGATTCAGGATTTAGGAGGTATTGATTTGCAGCTTCTTGGCATCGGTCATAACGGACATATCGGGTTCAATGAGCCGGAGAAGGTGTTTGAAAGAGAGACACATTGTGTCGAGTTATCAGGAAGTACCATTGAGGCGAATAAGCGTTTTTTTGCGTCAGAAGAAGAGGTACCGCGCTATGCATATACCATGGGAATTGGCACTATTATGCGTGCAAAGAAAATTTTGCTGATAGCAAGCGGTGAAGAGAAGGCGGCTATCATGAAGCAGGCACTTCGTGGACCGATTACTCCGGAGGTCCCAGCTTCGGTGTTACAGCTACACCCGGATGTGACCATCGTAGGAGACGAGGCTGCTCTATCGTTATTATAACGAAAAAATATTTGTATACATGTGCAAAATACACAAAAAGCGATATTTGTACAGAACAGATGTTGACAGAAATCACAATATACAGTACACTTAATACATCAAATGTACAGATATTGTTTTTGGATTGTTACTGGTTAAGCAGGCAAGACCAAGTTCCGTGATTCTTTTATTTTAAATAGGAGAATTTCTGAATTTGGTCTTATTTTTTTAGAAGGATGTTGGGATGAGGGTTTATAAAGTAATCAATAATAATGTACTTTCTGCATTCGATGAGAAAGAGCGGGAAATCGTTCTTATGGGACGAGGGATTGGCTTTAAAGCGAAAGCGGGAGATCTTATTGATGAGAGTAAAATAGAAAAGGTTTTTCATATTGAGAACAGTGCCCTCTCCAGACAGTTTCAGGAGATAATTTCTGATATGCCGTTAGAGCATATGCAGATTTCGGCAGATATTATTTCTTACGCAAAGAACGAGTGCAACATGAAATTGAACCAGAGCATTTATGTGGCGCTGACGGATCACATTAATTATGCAATCGAGCGTTACAGACAGGGAATACAGTTGCCGAATGCGCTTTTAGGTGAGATACGTCAATTTTACCGCAGAGAGTATCTGGTTGGTGAATATGCAATTCGTATTTTAACGGAGCGTCTTGATATTCATTTTTCAGAGGATGAAGCAGGGTTTATCGCATTACATTTTGTCAATGCCGTCTATGATACAACAACGCACGATGCTTATGCAATTACGGATATGCTAAAGCAAAGTATGGCAATCGTAAAGGCGGAGTTTGGCGATAGCGTGCAGGAACATTCGATGCATTATGAGCGTTTTATGGCACATCTGAAGTTTTTGGCGAGACGAATATCAAGTAGAGAACTATTGGATGATGAAGAGACAGAGATGGCGGAAGAGATTAAACGCAAGTATACAAAAGAGTATGCGTGTGCTCGGAAGATTACAGACTATATCCGTGAGCGTTACCATACAGAACTGACCGGTGAAGAACAGATGTATCTGACAATTCACATCCGGCGAATTCTGATGAAGGAGAATGAATAATATAAGTAAAGGAGAGGATGCGTATGTTTGGTTTATTCAAAAAGCAGGAAAAATATGAGGTGTCTGCACCGGTAAAAGGAGAGGCAGTGTCAATCCATGAGGTGAGCGATCCGACGTTTGGAGAAGAGATTCTTGGAAAGGGTATTGCAATCCGACCGGCAGAGGGCGAGTTTTATGCGCCTGCAGACGGAATGGTTACACTGCTGTTTGACACGTTGCATGCAGTCAGCATTACCAGTAAAGACGGAGCAGAGATATTGATTCATGTAGGTCTTGATACGGTGGCGTTGAAGGGTGAATACTTTACGGCGCATGTAAAGACCGGCGATTCCGTGAAGAAAGGCGACCTGTTACTCTCGGCAGACTTAGAGAAAATCCGGGCAGCCGGATATGACACGATTACGCCGATGATAATCTGCAACACTTCGGATTATGCAGAGGTTTCCGCAGAAAGGAGCGGGTCGGTGAATCCGGGAGAGGTGGTATTAACTTTAGTAAAAAAATAATTGTATTTTATACCGGATGCTTCCGGTTAAAATAAAAGGGGCAAAAAGAAGGAGGAAGAAGTTATGATGAAATATCTTCAGAAATTAGGCAAAGCGTTGATGCTTCCAGTAGCATGCTTACCTATTTGTGGTATTTTGATGGGAATCGGATACGCACTTGCACCGGCAGCAATGGCGGGGGAAGTAAATGGTTATGTTGCCAGCGGTACGGCGTATACAATCGGATTTTTCTTGATTAAAGCCGGCGGTGCCCTGATTGACAATATGGCATTGCTGTTTGTCATCGGTGTCGGTGTCGGTATGGCAGACGATAATGACGGTACGGCAGCGCTCGCAGCATTGGCTTCCTGGCTGATGATTACAAACTTGTTATCGACCGGTGTTGTAGGAACTCTGATGACTCTGGAAGAAGGTACAGCGAAGTTTATCGCGTTCCAGAAGATTGAAAACCCGTTTATCGGTATTCTTTCCGGTATCATTGGTGCAACCTGTTACAATAAGTTCAAGAACACAAAGCTCCCGGACTTTTTAGCTTTCTTCAGTGGAAAGCGTTGTGTTGCAATTATCGCAGGTACGATCTCTATCCTTGTATCCGCAGTATTGTTGTTCGTATGGCCGGTAATCTTCGGTGCACTGGTTGCACTTGGTAACGCAATTGTCGGTATGGATGCAGTTGGTGCAGGTATCTACGCATTCTTGAACCGTCTATTAATCCCGACAGGTCTGCATCACGCGTTGAACAACGTATTCTGGTTTGATACTATCGGTCTTGGCGATTTGCAGAATTTCTGGCGCGGCAAGACTTCCGCAGATGTCACATGGAGTCTTGGTATGTATATGTCCGGATTCTTCCCATGTATGATGTTTGGTATTCCTGGTGCAGCGCTTGCTATGGTACATACTGCAAAGAGCAATAAGAAAAAAGTTGCAATCGGTCTTGTTGGTTCCGCAGCATTCTGTGCATTCCTTTGCGGTGTTACAGAGCCGTTCGAGTTCGGTTTTATGTTCTTAGCTCCGGGCTTATATGTTATTTATGCATTGCTTTATGGTATCTTTGCCTTTGTTACAACATTAGTCGGTTTCCGTGCAGGATTTAGTTTCTCCGCCGGTGCAACAGACCTGTTATTCTCCGCATCCTTACCGGCTGCTGAAAAGACATGGTTAATCATCCCGCTCGGAATTGCAGCATTCCTTATTTTTTACGTGGTATTCCGTTTCGCAATCACGAAGTTTGATTTAAAGACTCCGGGACGTGAGGATGACGATGAAGAAGCAGAGAAGAATGTAAAACTGTCAAATAATAATTATACGGAAGTGGCAAAGCTTGTTCTGGAAGGTGTCGGAGGTAAAGAAAACGTTACCTCTATCGACAACTGCGTTACAAGACTTCGTCTGGAAGTAAAGGACAGTACAATTGTAAATGAAAAGCTGATTAAATCTGCAGGTGTTGCAGGCGTGATTCGACCAAGTAAGACAGCCGTTCAGGTTGTTGTGGGTACACAGGTACAGTTTGTAGCAGACGAATTTAAGAAGCTGTGTAAATAGCAAGAAGCAATAAGACAGAACCATAAGTATGAATTTGAAATTGCCCCAAAAAAGGCGACCGCAGACAGCGGTCGCCTTCTCACGTGTAACGATAAGATTTATCGCTTATAAATTGTGTAATGATGCCTGTTTAGAAGTGCAATGGCAGAATCTAAGGATTCCTGATCGTACATTTCCAGACGAAGGACCCCGTCCTCAAATTCGCGGTTATGTATAATGCCTATATTTTTGATGCTCAAACGGTTGCTTGCAAGAATTGTCGCAACTGTGGCAATTCCGCCTGCCTCATCCAGCAAGTCCATGTACAGTTCATAAATCGGTTTTAGAACACCGTTTCGATGAATTGTAATCGAATCACGATAATCCTTTGCCTGCGAAAAAGCAGAGGTCAAAGCAGAACCGTCTTCTGCCAAAATATCATTGCGTGTTTTTTTTAGCATAGCTACATATGTGTCAATCAGCTTTATCAGAGGTTCTTTGTTTGACAGGCAAATATTCTCCCACATTACAGGAGAAGAGGACGCAATACGGGTAATATCCTTAAAGCCGCCGGCTGCAATCGTTTTCATGGTTTCGTTCTTGTCGTCGCATTCGCGCACCAGATTGACGAGAGTGTAGGCAATGACATGTGGCAGATGGCTGATGGCGGCGGTTGCATAATCGTGGAGCTCATAGTCTAAGACCATGGGAATTGCACCGAGCGATTCTACCAGTTCTTTAAAAGAGGCAACTACAGATTCCTCTGACCGGGCGGTCGGGGTGATGATGTAATATGCATTTTCAAGCAGCGAGTCTCTGGAACTGTCAAGCCCGGTCTTCTCCGAGCCTGCCATCGGATGTCCGCCGATAAACTGGTGTTCCATGCCAAGGGCAATTACTTCGCGATGAATGTCAGATTTTACGCTGCCAACATCTGTGATGATGCAGCAATCACTTATATGACCTTTTAATTGGCGCAGATATTCGATATTTTTCTGGACCGGCGTACACAAAAAGATATAGTCACAGTCATAAAAATCCGCAATATCACAGAGCGCATTGTTTGCAATCAGCCCTTCGGCATACGCGGCCTCAATCGTAGAGAGATGCCCGGCGGTTGCGATAATCGTCAAATCCTTGTATAACACTTTCAAACGTTTGGCGATAGAACCGCCAATCAATCCGAGACCGATAAATCCGATTTTATTTAATTTCATATATTAAATCCTCATCTTTTATACTGTTTCATACTTAGATTATCATAGACATTTCCAACAAAAAAGTCAACACGTTAAAGTGTAAAAGCACATGTGCACAACAAGAAAATGAAAAGCGCATGTACTGTTTGTTAATAATGTGTAAACAATTCCAACAAATATCTATAGAATGTTAAAAAAGCATACATAATATATAAATAAAAGGATGGTAGTATAAAATCAGTTAGTGAAAATGAATAAATAAGTTGTAATAAACCACAGAATTTAGTAAAATATAACCATACATAAAACTATTACAGAATATGGAGGGTTTGCTAATGAATGTTTACACAACTGACAAGATTCGTAATGTGGTTTTACTCGGCCATGGGGGATGTGGCAAGACAAGTCTCGTGGAGGCGATGGCTTATCTTGCAGGCATGACAACACGTATGGGAAAAGTCGAAGATGGAAATACCATAAGTGATTATGATAAAGAGGAGATAAAGCGTCACTTCTCTATCAATACCTCCGTTGTACCAATCATTTGGGGAGACACGAAGATTAATATTCTTGATACCCCCGGATATTTTGATTTTGTTGGCGAGACCGAGGAAGCGGTCAGTGCGGCCGATGCAGCAATTATTGTGGTATCCGGCAAGGCGGGGATTGAGGTTGGAACCCGCAAAGCTTGGGAACTCTGTGAGAAGTATAAACTGCCACGCATGGTATTCGTGACGGATATGGATATTGATGAGGCAAGTTTCAGACAAGTGGTAGAAGACCTTCAGCAATCGTATGGAAAGCGTATTGCACCGTTTCATTTGCCGATTCGTGAGAACGGACAGTTTGTCGGATACGTCAATGTATTACAGCAGCGTGCAAAGCGTTGGAAAGATAACGGCGAAGTTGAAAAAGCAGATGTTCCGGATTACTCCAGAGAGAACTTGGATATTTGCCGTGAGGCGTTGATGGAAGCAGTAGCTGAGACGAGCGAGGAATTTATGGATCGTTACTTTAACGGTGAAGAGTTCTCGGAAGATGAGATTCGTCAGGCACTTCGTGTCAATGTGGCGGACGGAAGCATTGTTCCTGTACTTATGGGTTCCAATATCTTAGCAAGAGGTGCTTATACACTGCTAGTGGATATCGTGAAGTATTTGCCAAGTCCGGAAAAGCGCTCCTGCACAGGTATCAATGCGAAGTCCAATGAAGTATATAATGCGGACTATGATTTCGCAAAACCGAAATCCGCATATGTCTGGAAGACAATTGCAGACCCATTTATCGGAAAATATTCATTGATTAAGGTGAATTCCGGTGTATTAAAGACCGATGATGTGCTCTTCAACCATCACAAAGACGTTGAGGAGAAGATTGGAAAATTGTATGTTCTCTGCGGCAACAAGCCGGAGGAGGTAAAAGAACTCCATGCAGGCGATATCGGAGCGCTTGCAAAGTTATCTTCGGCAGCAACGACAGATTCACTTTCCACAAAGGCAAACCCGATTTTGTATATTCGGACCACAATCTCCACACCATATACCTATAAGAGATATAAGGCAAAGAATAAAGGAGATGAGGATAAGATTTCTCAGGCATTACAGAAACTGATGCTCGAGGATCTTACATTAAAGGCCGTCAATGACAGTGAGAATGGACAGACGCTTCTCTATGGTATGGGCGACCAGCACTTAGAAGTAGTAACAAGTAAGCTTTTAGAACGCTATAAAGTTGATATCGAACTGAAGAAACCGAAAGTAGCATTTCGCGAAACTATCCGTAAGAAAGCGGACGTAGAGTACAAGTACAAAAAACAGTCCGGAGGTCATGGACAGTATGGACATGTTAAGATGACCTTTGAGCCCTCCGGTGATTTGGAACAGCCATATGTATTTGAGCAGTGTGTAGTCGGAGGTGCAGTACCGAAGAATTACTTCCCGGCAGTTGAAAAGGGTGTTCAGGAAGCAGTCTTAAAAGGACCTATGGCAGCATACCCGGTAGTCGGAGTCAAGGCAGTACTGTATGATGGTTCCTATCATCCGGTAGATTCTTCTGAGATGGCATTTAAGGTAGCGACAATACAGGCATTTAAGAAGGGATTTATGGAGGCATCTCCGATTCTGTTAGAGCCTATTGCATCCTTAAAAGTTATTGTGCCGGATAAGTATACCGGCGATATTATGGGAGACTTAAACAAGCGCCGCGGACGTGTGCTTGGTATGAATCCTACGGATAATGGCTATCAGGAAATTGTAGCAGATATTCCATATATGGAATTATATGGATACAATACCGACTTACGTTCCATGACAGGCGGTAGCGGTACATTTTCATATGAGTTTGCAAGATATGAGCAGACTCCATCGGATATTCAGGAGAAAGAGGTGGAAGCAAGAGCGTCAAAGCTTGAGAATATAGAAGAATAATGATAAGGATAGAAGTTTATTAATAGAAAGGAGGATGATACATTGAAACTGCGTAGAGAAGTGTTCGTTGTTATATATGTGTTCGTCCTCCTTTTAAATGATCCACAGATGCTTCGTGCATATGGGTTGGAAGACCGCAGCATAGTAATGAATAGGATGCAAAATGTTAGTATGACAGTTAATCCGTTCCTGGATTTAGGAAATACCGAAGAAATTCATCTTGCTTATGCGTTGAATGGGGGAACGGACAATGAGAATCCTCTTACCATTTCAAGGGATGAACTGCCATATATATTGGATATTCCTGAACGTACCGGCTATAATTTTGCAGGCTGGTATACGGATAGTGCTTATACGAATAAGATTACAGAGATTAACAGCAAAAATGCAGAAAATATGGTGCTTTTTGCAAAGTGGACGAAGGAAATCGACAATCATTATAATGTTGAGATGTATTCTTATCAGTCAACGGGTGCAGGAAACAGTAATCGCAAGGAATTAAAAGAATGCAGTTATAGTTTTCTGGATAATGTCGTAATTCCCGGAATGCCGTCTACAAGAGAGCGTGATTACAAGGAGAACCTGATTACCAGCGATGCGCAGTGTATGCAGGGATTGTGCTTTACGCCGGATTATATTTTGATGACTTCCTATGCAGAAGAGGCAGAAAATAAGGGGTCGTTGATGGTGTTTGACCGAGTGAGCGGTGAATATCTGGTGACACTTTGTATGAAAGAAGAGAGCCACTTAGGTGGAATTGCGTTTGATGATGAAAATATCTGGGTATGTCATTCCAATTCCAAGACATTGGAGCGTATTCCGTATGAATACATTTTGGCGATTGCCGGAAATGAACCGCGGTGCTGTGTAGATGCATCCGCATTGACAGACGAATATCAGTTAAAAAATACACCATCGAGCATTACTTGTTATGGTGGAAGAATTTGGGTTGCAACACACACAAAGTTCTTAGATTCCGAGATGTTATCTTATAGTTATGACAAAAAAAGCAATCAGTTGTCTCCGGTCAGCAGTTATCGAATTCCAAGCAAGGTACAGGGAATTGCGTTTGATGCAGATGGTGCAGTATATTTAAGCACTTCCTATGGCAGGAATAATTCGTCTTATCTGAAAGTTTATTCTTCGTTGCTGGCGTTGACGAAGAGTCCAAATGAACCAACCATGAAGGTTGAGATGCCACCGTGCGCGGAGCAGATTGCAATTACGGATAATAATATCTATGTGGTATTTGAATCGGCGAGCAGGAAGTATTTTGAAGGAACAGATGGAAACGGCACATCCACATCACCGATTGATAAGGTGCTGGAGGTGGCAGTTGCATCTGTCTGGTGAGAATAGGAAAGAGTGGTTAAGAACCACTCTTTCTGCTTTTCATGAGCTGAATAATCTTATCAGCCTTCGCGGCTTCTTCTTCAGACATATTTTGTTTTAGAACGGTAATGAGAAGTTCTGTTTCGGGGTCTGTAAATTGGATGTTATTTGCCTTGGCAGAATTCATAGTGGCAAGCAAAAATGGCATCATTTCTTTGATGTCTGTTGGCTTCTGGCTGGAAGCAAAGTTCATTAAAAATTGCAGTTTTTCCGGTGCCATATTTTGAAGCAGAGGGTTGTTTTGGAAAATGTCATTTGCCATGAAGGGCTCCTTTCTGTTTACACTAATTAAAGATTGTTTCATAAGTTTCAAGCATAGAGAACATATTCGCAAGCATATCGAGCGTCTCTTGCTCTTTGCTGTTACAGAACTGGCGGAGATCATTTAACATAGCAAGCATTGTATTGCTTTCTTCATTAATTGAGCACATAGATAGCACTTTATCCTCCTGAGAAAACACCTGAATGGTATTTTGCAGTTCCATATACTTTATCAATATGGCAAATTGTTTTTTTTGTGATTCTCGCATATAGGGAAGTATGGTCTTTAGCATCTGCAACTCTCTGGTCTGTGTCATATAGTCAAATGGAGTGAATGGCGTATTTTCCATAAATACCCCTTTTTTCTTTTAGTTTATGTAAGGATAAGATTCTTTATGACAAACCTTGCATAACATAGTAGAGTGGAGGGAACTGTTATGCTGATTATTGAGGGTGATAGTGTATACGAAATTGATGAAGAGTGTATTCGAAAAAGAGGCGTTCCAAAAGAATGTAATGTATATGAAAAGCTACAACAGGAATGCAAGAATAAAAAAAGAAAAAAACAGAAGAATTAAAAAAGGAGTTGCCGAACGGCAACTCCTTTTCATATCTGATTAGCAGAAGCAGTTATTTCCGCAGCCGTTGCCACAGAAGAAGAGAAGGATGATGATCCACAAGCAGCTATCATTTCCACAGCCGTTGTTTGAAAAGAGACCATTGTTGTTGCCGCAGCAGCATAACAGCAGGATAATCCAAATAATAGAATTACATCCTCCGTCGTTACAATTACATCCACCACAGTTTGTTGCAGCTAAATCACTCATATTAATTCCTCCAAATTTTTCTTACACTGTATCTTATGAGGGGGAGGAAAAAGTGTTACAGAAATTTTGAAAAAGAATTGTTATGTGTCCCCTAATTTGCTATGATAAAAGAGAAAATACTGGTAAATAAAGACTGGAGGGGAATGAATGAGCTTTGTACTGATTGTTGAGCCGGAAGAGGTAAATGCAGCACGTATTCGTGCAATTTTGGAAAGCTTAGATTTAGACTTTGAGTATGAACTGGTTATGTCCGCGGAAGCGGCAATCTTATCTGCCGAGAATCGGAAACCGGATGTGTTTATTGGGGACATGCAGATGCCGGTGATGAGCGGTACAGAGTTATTCTCCATGATAGAGATGATGTCACCAGATACGATTCGTATTGTAATGACAGATGGTGGCAAGATTCATGAGACGGTAGAATTTATGAATGAATGCAAAGCCTTCAAAATCATCATAAAACCATGCCGTGTGGCAGAAGACCTGCTGGTTCCGATTCATGCAGCGTTCCTTTATAAGCAACAGTGCGAGCGAATGAAACAAGAATTGCAAAATACAGATTCAAGCCGCGCTGCGGTAGAGGAAGAATTTGCAAAGACAAATGCAATGTGGCAAAAACAACAGGATGAATTGAAACAGATTCAGAATTTAATGATTGATTTGCTATCCTCTAATGTTGATGCCGGCAGTGACATGGAACCAAAGATTCAGGAGCGTCTAAAGCGTTGGTATCAGTGGATAATTGAAGAGTATGTGCAACAAGTAATCAACGGAAGTGGGAATTATGAACAGATTTTGCGCTCTCAAGTGGCTTTTGGTCATGATCCGGATCATCAATGTTTTTTCCAGATGAAAAACAACGTACCGGGGCAAATTGAGCCGAGGTGCATGAATGAGATTGCATATATTCTGCGGCTGGTTACAGGGGTATGTAAAGATTTGCAAAATAGTTATCAGATGCAGGCATTGATTGAGCAGACGGATAAGGCATATATTCTTCGTGTGCGTTATCGGATAGCAAAGGATGAAAATGGTATGGAGCTTCCGAATGTACAGCGAGTGAAGAATCCACAGATTCGCAATATGATTATACGTGCAACGAAGATAGGAATTGCGGCACTTGGTGGTCAATCTGCGGTTTTAAAGAAAGAGCAGGAGGATATCGTTAATATCGCAATACCGCGTTGAATTTTTGGATTATATAATAGCTGGTTATAGTAGATATAAAATTTTATTCATTGACAAACAGAATAAGAAATGTATAGAATAGGAACGTGCATAATTGTATACAATTATGCACGTGATTATTTATACGAAAATGTGAAAAAAGATGCAATGGTGTGATATTAGAAGAGTATCACAAGTTCTTAAACTTTTTCTGAAAAGGAGAGCAGTTATGAGAGATGTTGTAATGAATAAAAAAACAAACCTGCTGCAGCTAGAGGAACATTTTTATCAGTTGGTAGACGTAGAGGAACCCAATGTATTCCATAATCTGTTCCCCTATGATGAGATTCCAAAGATTGCATTCAACGATCGCATCGTGCCACATAATATGCCGGAAAATATCTGGATTACGGATACGACGTTCCGTGACGGACAACAGTCACGTGCACCATATACCACAGAGCAGATTGTGACAATCTACGATTATCTGCACCGTCTTGGCGGACCCAAAGGATTGGTACGACAGAGTGAGTTCTTTTTATATAGCAAGAAGGACAGAGATGCTGTGTACAAATGTATGGAGAGAGGATATAAGTTCCCGGAAGTAACAAGCTGGATTCGTGCAAGCAAGCAGGATTTTCAGTTGGTAAAGGATATCGGTCTGCGCGAGACAGGTATTCTTGTCAGTTGTTCTGATTATCACATTTTTTATAAAATGAAGATGACAAGAAGAGAGGTTATGAATCTTTACCTGAGTGTCATTCGTGAATGCTTAGAGACAGGAATCAGTCCAAGATGTCATCTGGAGGATATTACACGTTCCGATATTTACGGATTCGTAATTCCTTTCTGTGTAGAGCTGATGAAGCTGATGGAGGAATATAAGATTCCAATTAAGATTCGTGCCTGCGATACGATGGGATACGGTGTAAACTTCCCGGGAGCCGTGATTCCGCGAAGTGTACCGGGAATTATTTATGGTTTGACCACACACGCAGGTGTACCATCCGAATTGATTGAATGGCATGGACACAATGATTTTTACAAAGCAGTAAACAACTCGACAACCGCATGGCTTTATGGTGCCAGCGGAGTCAACTGTTCTCTTTTCGGAATCGGGGAGAGAACCGGAAATACACCGTTAGAGGCGATGGTATTTGAATATGCTCAGTTAAAAGGTAGCTTAGACGGCATGGACACGACGGTAATTACAGAGCTTGCAGAATATTTTGAGAAGGAATTAGGTTATGTACAGCCGAGTAGGACACCGTTTGTAGGAAGCAATTTTAATGTGACCAGAGCGGGAATTCACGCAGACGGACTGCTTAAGAACGAAGAAATATACAATATTTTTGATACCGGTAAATTTTTGAATCGTCCACCACTGGTATCTGTTTCTAATACCTCCGGACTTGCAGGAATCGCACACTGGATTAATTCTTATTACCATTTGCCGAAAGAAAAATGGGTGGATAAGAATTCGGAATTGGTTAAGTCAATCAAGGTATGGGTAGATCAGCAGTATGAAGATGGCAGAGTTACCGTTCTTACTGACAGTGAGCTTGTAGAAGAGATTAACAGATGCTGCAAAGAGAAGAATATTGCGTTATAATTTGAGGTGATTCAAATGGGAGAGGACAATTATTCGTTAAGTTCTCGTGTATTTCATACGATACGTGAGGATATACTTTCAGGAAAATATGCAACAGATGAAGAACTAAAAGAGAAATCCATTGGAGAGGAGCTTGGGGTAAGCCGTACTCCGGTAAGGGAAGCATTAAGACAGCTAGAACTGGAGGGATTAGTTACAATTATTCCCAACAAGGGTGCCTATGTGGTTGGAATCTCACAAAAGGATATTCGTGATATTTACGAGATACGTTCCCGCTTAGAAGGGCTATGCGCCAGATGGGCAACAGAACATATCACGAAAGAACAGTTGGATGAATTGGAAGAGAATATTTACTTGTCAGACTTCCATTCTTCCAAGGGAAACTCCGAACAGGTCGTTGAGCTTGATAATCGTTTCCATGAGATTATCTATAATGCGTCCGGAAGTAAAGAACTCCGGCATATTTTAGTGGATTTCCATCATTATGTACAGCGCGTGCGCAAAATCACACTTGCGGTACAAGCGCGTGCAATCAGTTCTAATGAGGAACATCGTAAAATAGTGGAAGCATTAAAGGTGCATGATGCGGATTTGGCTGAGAAACTGGCAAATGCACATATGATGAATACGATTAAGAATATGGATAACTATGGTTTGTTTTTAAATTGCAATGATACAAAATAACCCTTAAGCGCTATGGAAAGGACAAGAACAATGGAAAAAATTAAAATGACGACACCGCTTGTTGAGATGGATGGAGATGAGATGACACGTATCTTATGGAAGATGATTAAGGACGAACTCTTAACTCCTTTTATTGAGCTGAATACCGAGTATTATGACCTCGGACTAGAGTACCGGAATCAGACAAACGATCAGGTGACAGTGGATTCGGCCAATGCGACCAAGAAATACGGCGTTGCAGTGAAATGTGCGACTATTACACCAAATGCGGCGCGTATGTCCGAGTATAACCTGAAGGAAATGTGGAAGAGTCCGAATGGAACAATTCGTGCTATGTTAGACGGAACCGTATTCCGTGCGCCAATCATCGTAAAGGGAATTGAACCATGTGTGAAGAACTGGAAGAAGCCGATTACCATCGCGCGTCATGCTTACGGTGATGTATATAAAGCTTCCGAGATGAAGATTCCGGGAGCTGGCAAGTGTGAACTTGTATATACAGCAGAGGATGGAACAGAGACGAGAGAGCTGATTCACAACTTTACCGGTGCGGGTGTGGTACAGGGGCAGCACAATCTCTGCGGTTCTATTGAGAGCTTTGCAAAAAGCTGCTTTAACTACGCGTTAGACACAAAGCAGGATTTATGGTTTGCAACAAAAGATACGATTTCCAAAAAGTATGACCATACATTCAAAGATATTTTCCAGGAGATTTTTGATGCGGAGTATAAAGAGAAGTTTGATGCGGCAGGAATCACCTATTTCTATACACTGATTGATGATGCGGTTGCACGTGTGATGAAGTCAGAGGGGGGATATATCTGGGCTTGCAAGAACTATGACGGAGATGTCATGAGTGATATGGTATCCAGTGCTTTTGGCTCTTTGGCGATGATGACTTCTGTGCTCGTATCTCCGGATGGTAATTACGAGTATGAAGCAGCGCATGGAACGGTGCAGCGCCATTATTACAAACACCTAAAAGGCGAGGAGACATCCACAAATTCCGTTGCAACAATTTTTGCATGGACGGGTGCTCTGAAAAAAAGAGGTGAACTTGACGGTAATCAGGATTTGGTCAATTTTGCAGAGAAATTGGAAAAAGCTTGTATAAAGACCATCGAAGATGGTAAAATGACAAAAGACCTTGCACTGATTACGACGAATCCAAATCCGGTCGTATTAAACAGTGAAGATTTTATCAAGGCAATTCGTACGACGTTAGAAGGAATTTTATAATTATGATTTTATCTTGTCAGAATATCTCAAAGTCATTCGGGACTGACGAAGTATTAAAAGACGTAAGCTTTCATATTGAAGCGAATGAAAAAGCAGCGATTGTCGGCATCAATGGTGCCGGCAAGTCTACGCTGCTTAAAATAATTATGCAGGAAGAACATCCGGACACCGGTGAGGTTATCCTTGCAAAAGATGCCACAATAGGATATTTGGCGCAGTATCAGGATGTTTCAGGTCATCGTACTATTTATGAGGAAGTGCTACAAGCACGTGATGACGTTCTTGCGATGGAGGCAAAACTGCGCGATATGGAAGCGCGGATGAATCAACTTTCCGGCGATGATTTAGAAGATCTGCTTAATAGTTATCATCGTTTAAGTCATGAATTTGAATTACTGGGAGGCTATACCTATCGAAGCGAGGTGACTGGTGTTTTAAAAGGGCTTGGTTTTTCTGATGAGGAGTTTACAAAGAAGATGAGCGAACTCTCGGGAGGACAGAAGACGCGCGTATCTTTGGGAAAACTGCTTGTGACAAAACCGGATGTTCTGCTTTTGGACGAGCCGACAAACCATCTGGATCTGGAGTCAATCCGATGGCTGGAAACTTTTCTGGTAAATTATAAGGGTGCAGTTGTGATTGTAGCGCATGACCGCTATTTTCTCGACCGTGTTGTCACGAAGGTAGTAGAAATTTTCCAGCATAAGGGGTTCGTTTACGAGGGAAACTATACTGCTTTTGCAAAGAAGAAAGCAAAAGTGCGCGAGGATTTGTTAAAGCAGTATTATAATCAGCAGCGTGAAATCAAGCATCAGGAAGAGGTTATTGCGAAGTTAAAGTCATTTAACCGTGAAAAGTCTATCAAGCGAGCCGAAAGTCGTGAGAAGATGCTGGATAAGATAGAACGTTTGGAAAAGCCGACAGAGGAGAATACGGATATCCATATTGTGCTTGAACCGAATGTGACAAGTGGCAACGATGTCCTCGCTGTGTCTCATATAGCAAAATCCTATGGCGAGAACCAACTGTTTACTGATATTTCATTTGAAATCAAGCGTGGTGAGCGTGTGGCATTGATTGGAAATAACGGAACAGGAAAAACGACAATACTTAAAATGATTAATGGACTGATTCCCGGAGATGGTGGCAGTATCACATTAGGAACGAATGTGCACATTGGCTACTATGACCAGGAGCATCAGCTCCTTCACATGGAAAAAACGATTTTTGAGGAGATTTCGGATGATTATCCGCAACTCAATAATACAAAAATCCGTAATGTGTTGGCAGCATTCTTGTTTACAAACGATGATGTCTTTAAACGTATCGGAGACCTGAGCGGTGGAGAGCGAGGCAGGGTATCGCTTGCAAAGTTGATGCTTTCCGATGCAAACTTTTTAATTCTAGATGAGCCGACAAACCACTTGGATATTACCTCAAAAGAAATTTTAGAGACAGCATTGAATCAATATACAGGAACTGTGTTCTTTGTATCACATGACCGCTATTTTATCAATCAGACTGCAACACGGATTATGGAACTTACCGGAGAGACGATTGTTAACTACATCGGAAATTATGATTACTATCTGGAAAAGCGGGAGGAACTGACACGCATTTATGTGCCGGAGATGCCAAAGAGTAACGCCGCAGGAAATGATAGCGCAGTGTTACATACAGAGGCGCAGGCTGCAAAAACGGACTGGCAGACACAAAAAGCTGAACAGGCACGTATACGAAAGCTTGAAAATAACCTGAAAAAGGCCGAGGAGCGGATTGCAGAGCTTGAGACGCTTATTGAGGAGATTGATGCAGCATGCATATTGCCGGAGAATGCAACAAATTCAGCAAAACTGAATGAACTTTCTGCAAAGCAGGCGGCATATCGCAAGGAATTAGAAACGTGTTATGAAACATGGGAGGAGTTGTCTTTAGAACTGGAAAGTTCATAAAAGCTGGTTGTTAAATTTTTGACACATTGACATACGCTTTTTTTCTCATTATAATAAGTCTAGTATGTTTATGCGGGAAAGGTGGAAAATGACGTGCAGGAAAAAGAAATTTCTCAGGCAGTAATCCGTAGGATGCCACGTTATTACCGCTATCTGGGCGAATTGCTGGATGACGGTGTAGAGCGTATTTCTTCAAATGACCTGAGTCGTACAATGCGAGTAACTGCATCACAGATTCGTCAGGATTTGAATAATTTTGGCGGATTCGGACAGCAGGGATATGGATATAATGTAAAATATTTACATGATGAAATCGGTAAAATATTAGGATTGAATCAGAGACATAATATTATTGTGATTGGTGCCGGTAATTTGGGACAGGCAATCGCCAACTATGTAAAGTTTGAGAAACTTGGCTTCGTGATTATCGGTTTGTTTGATGTGAATCCGGCATTAGAAGGAGTGACCGTACGAGGAATCAAGATTCATATGATGGATGAATTGGAAGCTTTCTGTGCAGAGAATCAGGTGGATATTGCAGCGCTTACGTTGCCAAAAGAAAAAGCAGATGCGAGCGCACATCGTCTGGTAGAGCTTGGAATTCATGCAATCTGGAATTTTGCCCATGTAGATTTAGATTTAATCGATCAGGATGTCGTAGTTGAGAATGTACATCTCTCAGACAGCTTGATGCAGTTATCTTATAATATTGTCAAGAATAGAGCTGATAAAGAGAACCATTGATTAGGCACCTTATCGCTCGGGCGTGAAGAGTCCGTCAAGCGGGCTCTTTTTACGTATAGGAGGAAGTTATGAGATATATTGTGAATAGTCGTGAAATGAAAAGCTATGATAAGAATACCATGGAAATATACCATGTTCCTTCTGTCGTTTTGATGGAGCGTGCAGCGCTTGCAGTTACAGAAGCACTTATGGAGAAAAAAGTTGTGCTGGATAATGTGCTTGTGGTATGCGGAAGCGGTAACAATGGTGGAGATGGTTATGCAGTAGCAAGGCTTTTGATGCTGGCAGGATACTCTGTGGATGTTGTAATGGCTGATGCGAAGGCAAAGGAAACAGAGGAAAACCGGCTGCAGCGTGAAATCTTGCAGGCATATGGCGGACAGGTATTGGAGAAGATGCCGGAAGGTACAAACTATACAGCAATCATTGATGCAGTATTTGGTGTGGGGCTATCTCGCAATGTTGAGGGGAAATATGCGGATATCATTGCGCAGATGAATGCGCTATCCGGAGTGAAAATTGCGTTAGATATTCCATCCGGAATCTCTGCTGATAGCGGGGCTGTGATGAAAACAGCGTTTCGTGCGGATTTGACGGTGACTTTTGCATTTGAGAAAATCGGAAGCATTCTATGGCCGGGCAATGAGTACGCGGGGGAAGTCATCGTCAAGGATATCGGCATTGATGAGCGAAGCTTCTTTGAACACAAACCGATGCTGGCAGCGCTAGATGATAATGATTTAAACAGACTCCCGGTGCATGAAAGTCATTCAAATAAGGGAACATTCGGCAGGCTCTTAGTAATTGCCGGAAGTGTAGGAATGTCCGGTGCAGCTTATCTTAGTGCGAAGGCGGCGTATTGCAGCGGCTGTGGCTTGGTGCGTATTGTAACTCCGGAGGAGAATCGCACTGTGCTCCAGACACAGCTCCCGGAGGCGATTATAACAGTCTATAATGCCAAAAAGCCGGATATCACACAGATGATTGAGGCAATCGGCTGGGCGGATATCATCGTGTGCGGACCGGGAATCGGCACATCGGATGCTGCTAAGAGTATCGTAAATGCCGTGCTCAAGAATTCGGCTGTTCCGGTACTGATGGATGCGGACGCGCTAAATATCATTGCGCAGGATACAAATATACTGCTAAAGCCTCATACGGAGCTTGTTGTGACACCGCATTTGGGCGAAATGAGCCGTCTGTGCGGAGATACAGTGGCTTATATTCAAAATCATTTGATAGATGTTGCAGAAGAATTTGCAAGACAATATAATGTTATATGTGTATTAAAAGATGAACATACAATTACAAGCGTTCCATATCGCCAGACCTATTTGAATTTGTCGGGAAATTCGGGTATGGCAACCGCGGGAAGCGGTGATGTCTTAAGCGGTGTTATCGGAGGTTTGATGGCGCAGGGGATGCCGGCGGAGGATGCGACACCGCTGGGAGTTTACCTTCACGGGAAAGCCGGCGATGTGATGCAGAATTGTTGTAGCAGAAGTGGTCTTATGGCATCTGATTTACCAGAAGGACTCCGTTTGGTATTATGTGAACGAGAGAAACAGAAAGGTATGGTTAATAAAAATGAAGCGATATAGCAGAGTGCATGCAGAAATTGATTTGGATGCAATTACCCATAACATGAATGCAATGCATGCGAATATTTCAGAGAATACAAAAATTATGGCTGTCATCAAAGCAGATGGCTATGGACATGGAGCGGTAGAGATTGCAGAAGCAATCGACGACCTCCCTTATGTGTTTGGCTATGCGGTGGCAACTGTAGAGGAAGGCTTGATTTTGCGTAATCATGGTATTGAGAAACCAATTCTGATTTTAGGATATGTGTTCCCGGAGCAATATCATGATATGATACGTGCTAGAATCCGTCCGACTGTGTTTACCAGTGATATGGCGGAGCGCCTGTCTTTTATGGCTGGCAGACTGGATGTGGATTGTCCGATTCATTTTGCAATAGATACTGGAATGAGCCGTATCGGGTATCAGGTGACCGAGGAGGCTGCCGATGAGATGGCACGAATTGCGTCTTTGCCGCATATTGTGGTAGAAGGGATATTTACACATTTTGCAAAGGCGGATGAGGCAGACAAGACCAGCACATACAAGCAACTGCAGCTATTTGAGCATATGGTTGATATGTTGGAAGAACGCGGAGTTAGCATACCGATTCACCACTGTTCAAACAGTGCGGCTATCGTAGAGGTACCGGAAGCTAACATGGATCTTGTGCGTGCAGGAATCACCATGTATGGTTTGTGGCCGTCTCCCGAGGTGGATAAGAACCGTATTGATCTAAAACCGGCACTTTCTCTTGTCACGCATGTGGCCTATGTCAAGGAATTGGAAGCCGGACGCGAAATCAGTTATGGCGGAACATATACGACAACCAAGAAGCAGATGATTGCAACAATTCCGGTTGGGTATGCAGACGGCTATGCGAGAACACTTTCCAATAAGGGGGATGTCCTTATTCATGGACAGAGGGCACCGATTTGCGGAAGAGTCTGCATGGACCAGTTCATGGTGGATGTCACACATATTCCGGATGTCAAAACAGGTGACAAGGTAACGCTCATTGGAAAAGATGGCGATGAGCAGATTACGATGGAAGAATTAGGGGAACGCGCAGACAGATTCAATTATGAATTTGTGTGTGACCTTGGAAAACGAATTCCGAGAGTATATCTGCAAAATGGCAGAGTGGTAGGCACAAAGGATCATTTTTCGGAGTAGCGTCCTAAATTTTTAGGTAGGAAATAGAATACACCCGTTAAAATTGGCAATACTATCCTTAAAACATTAGGGAGTGGAAAGTATATGGTAATTAGACGTGGGGATATATTTTATGCAGACTTAAGACCGGTAATAGGCTCGGAACAGGGCGGCGTAAGACCGGTGTTAATCATACAGAACGATGTTGGCAACAGGCACAGCCCGACTGTCATCTGTGCGGCAATCACTTCACAGATGAACAAGGCAAAATTGCCGACACATGTTGAACTTGACAGTAAGAAATATGATTTGGTAAAGGACTCTGTCGTCCTGCTGGAACAACTGCGTACGATTGATAAGACAAGACTTAAGGATAAGGTTTGTCATCTTGATTCACAGATTCTTGTTAAGATTGATAAAGCACTTGAGATAAGCTTGGAACTATATACATAGCTTGACTATTACACATGAAAATGATACTATTTTAAATGTTTTTATGTGTAATATTGGATACAAAGGAAAGGAAAGAATTCAATGGATGATGGTGGTAGTCCCACTACGGGAATTTTGATTTTTGTAGGATTGATTATTGTAGACTTCGTAATATTTGGGTTTAATGCCGCAATGCAAAATCTGAATGAAGCGACAGTTGAGAAGATGGCGAAGGACGAGAAAACAAAGACAACGGACTTATTGATTAAGTACATGGATAAGACAGAACGATATACGCATGTCTGTCAGTTGCTTGTACTAATGGCACATATGCTGTTGGGCTTTTTACAGGTTCCGCTCTGGGAACGGTATTTTCAACCGATGGTAGAGCATACAATCATTGCAATGGCAGTGGATGTGCTGGTATTTGTCATTTTAATTCTTTTAGTGCTTATCCTTGGAATTTATACACCTGAAAAGGTGGCTTCCAGGAAACCGGAAAGTTGGGCGATGCGTTTGGTACGCCCTGTCCATGTGTTGGAAATCTGCTTTTTCCCAATCATTTGGCTTACGGATATGTTGTCAAATCTTCTGGCGCGCATTTTCGGTGTGGACCCGCTCAGTGATACGGATGATGTCACAGAGGAGGAAATTATTTCCATGGTAAACGAGGGACACGAACAGGGAGTGCTTTTGGCAAGCGAAGCCGAGATGATTCATAATATATTTGAATTTGGCGATAAAGAGGCGAAGGACATTATGACACACCGCAAGAATATTGTTGTGATTGACGGTAATAAGACATTTCGCCAGACATTAGAGTTTATCAAGGAAAACAATTATTCAAGATTTCCTGTCTATATAGACGACATCGATAACATTATCGGTGTCTTACATATTAAGGAAGCATTAGATTTAAGCATGGATTCTTCTATGTATGAGAAGGCAATCAAGGATATCGATGGCATAATTCTTGATGTTGATTTTATACCTGAAACCAGAAATATTAACAACTTGTTCGCAACAATGCAGGCAGATAAGAGTCATATGGTTATTGTGGTGGACGAGTATGGACAGACATCCGGAATCGTTGCAATGGAGGACATCTTAGAAGAGATTGTCGGCAACATTGAGGATGAGCATGACGAAGAGGAACAGACGATTGAGAAACGCTTAGATGGAAGTTACTATATGAGTGGCATGGCATCTTTTGAGGAAGTAATGGAAGAGCTTGGTATTGAGCGCGAGGAGGAAGAAGACGAGTTTGAAACGCTCAATGGATTTTTGATTTCGCTTATCGGTAAAATACCAAGTGATAACGAAGTCTTTTCAACAACAGCGTATGGCTATCGCTTCGAGATTTTGTCTGTTGAAAATAAGATGATTCAAAGTGTGCATGTGGTAAAACAACCGGAAGAAAAGAGGAACGTTTCTTCGTTAACAGATGAGGAACTGACGGATAACACTTGCCAGAATCATGAATAGATGTTAGAATAAATCGGATTCTGTATGATAAAGAGAGGATAAACAGTTATGTCAGGACATTCAAAATTTGCAAATATTAAGCATAAGAAAGAAAAAAATGACGCAGCAAAAGGCAAGATTTTTACGGTGATCGGTAGAGAAATTGCAGTTGCGGTAAAAGAGGGCGGCCCGGATCCGGCCAACAATTATAAACTTGCACAGGTGATTGCCAAGGCAAACGCAAACAATATGCCAAATGACACTATTGACCGTGGTATCAAGAAAGCTGCCGGTGATGGAGATGCGGTAAACTACGAGTTCTGTACCTATGAGGGATACGGACCAAGCGGTACTGCAATCATCGTAAAGTGTCTGACGGACAATAAGAACCGTACCGCTGCAAACGTGCGTAATGCATTCACAAAAGGACATGGAAGCATCGGTACACAGGGGTGTGTGTCTTATATGTTTGATGAGAAAGGTCAGATTATCGTTGCCAAAGAAGAGTGCGATATGGAAGCAGATGACTTGATGATGATGGCATTAGATGCTGGTGCAGAAGATTTTGCGGAAGAAGAAGACAGTTTTGAGATTCTTACAACTCCGGAGGATTTCGAGGCAGTAAGAGTTGCTTTGGAAGCAGAGAAGATTCCGATGGCAGAGGCTTCTGTAACCATGCTTCCACAGAATTATGTAGAACTTACATCTGAAGAGGATTTGACGAACATCAATCGTATCTTAGACCTTTTAGATATGGATGATGATGTACAGGAAGTATACCACAACTGGGATGAGTAAGAACAATGGACTGCTTGCGCATATAAGTGCAAGCGGTCTTTTTTTATAATACACTTTTTTCAATTAACGTGTAAAAAGATATGGCATTGTAGAGAAAAATAGTATATGATAATAAGAGAGAATTGTATAAGGAGCAACAGGAGAAATGGAAAACGACTACAAGATTGAGACGAAATGTATTCAAGCCGGATGGCAGCCGAAATGTGGGGAGCCGAGAGTGCTTCCGATTTATCAGAGTACGACATTTAAGTATGATGACAGTGACCAGATGGGCAAGCTTTTCGATTTGGAAGCAGAGGGATACTTTTATACCAGACTTCAGAATCCGACCAACGATGCGGTTGCAGCAAAGATTACAGCCTTGGAGGGCGGTGTTGCCGGAATGTTAACATCATCCGGACAAGCAGCAAATTATTATGCATTGTTTAATATCTGCGAGGCAGGGGATCATATTGTATGTTCCAACTCCGTATATGGCGGTACATATAATCTTTTTGGCACAACGATGAAGAAACAGGGAATCGACTGTACGTTTGTGAATCCGGATGACTCTTATGAGGAACTTTGTAAATCGATACGCCCAAATACAAAGGCTGTTTTTGCAGAGACAATTGCAAATCCATCGATTGTTATTTTGGATATCGAGAAATTTGCAAAGCTTGCACACGAGCATGGGGTACCGCTTATCGTTGACAATACATTTGCAACTCCGATTAACTGTAGACCGTTTGAGTGGGGGGCAGATATTGTGACACATTCCACAACCAAATACATGGATGGACATGCGATGGCGGTTGGTGGAGCGATTATCGATTCAGGCAACTTTGACTGGATGGCACATGCAGACAAGTTTCCGGGACTTACGACGCCGGATGAGTCTTATCACGGAATTACTTACGCGTCTAAGTTTGGAAAGAGCGCTTATATTACTAAGGCAACTGCACAATTAATGCGCGATCTGGGTTCTATTCCATCTCCGATGAATGCTTTTTTACTGAATGTAGGGCTGGAAACCTTACATCTTAGAGTGCCAAGACATTGTGAGAATGCAATGAAGGTTGCAGAATTTTTGAATGGACACGAGAAGGTTGCATGGGTGAATTATGCAGGACTTCCGGATAATAAATATCATGCACTGGCAGAGAAGTATATGCCAAACGGCACTTGCGGTGTCATGGCTTTCGGCATTAAGGGCGACCGGACAACGGCAATTCGCTTTATGGACCATTTAAAGCTCACTGCGATTGTGACGCATGTTGCAGATGCAAGAACCTGTATTTTACATCCGGCAAGCCACACACATCGCCAGATGACAGAAGAGCAGCTCTTGGAAGCCGGTATTTCACCGGATTTGATGCGTCTTTCTGTTGGAATTGAAAATGTAGATGACATCATTGGGGATTTAGAGCAGGCATTGGCTGTTATATAATGTGATAGGAGGGGGTTTCATGAAGAAAATACTTTTTGCTGCATCAGAATGCGTACCGTTTATCAAGACAGGTGGACTCGCAGATGTCTGTGGAGCGCTTCCGAAGGAATTTGACAAAGAGGAATGGGATGTTCGCGTGGTGATTCCGAATTATACCTGTATTCCGGAAAAGTATCGTAATCAATTTGAATATGTGACACACTTTTATATGAGTGTGGGCAGTTACATTACGAACAAATATGTGGGCGTTCTAAAATATGTGCTGGATGGAATTACTTATTATTTCATTGATAACAAAGAGTATTTTGACTGTGTGGTTCCATACGGCGATATTCGCTATGATATTGAGAAGTTCTGCTTTTTTGATAAGGCAGTCTTATCCATATTAAAACAGATTGGATTTCGACCAGACTTAATTCACTGTCATGATTGGGAAACCGGATTAATTCCGGTGTATCTTAAAAATGAATTTCAGGCAGATTCCTTCTATTGGGGCATGAAGTCAATTATGACAATTCATAATCTGAAGTTTCAGGGGATTTGGGACGTCAAGACGCTTCGCGGACTGACCGGATTTTCGGCAGATCTCTTTACGCCGGATAAGCTTGAATTCAAGAAGGATGCGAATATGCTAAAGGGTGGTCTGGTTTATGCAGATTATATTACAACAGTAAGCGACTCGTATGCGAATGAGATTCAGACGGAGTATTACGGAGAGGGATTGAACGGATTACTTTCCGCACGTCACTTTGACATGCAAGGCATTGTAAACGGAATCGACTATGAAGTTTACAACCCGGACACAGACCCGAAAATTTATGTAAATTATAACGCAGAGAATTTCCGCAAAAAGAAATACATGAATAAGGTCAAGTTGCAAGAAGAACTGGGATTGACGGTTGATAAGAGGAAGTATATGATTGGTTTGATTTCTCGTCTGACCGACCAGAAGGGATTAGACCTTATCAATTATGCAATTGACCGCATTGTGGATGATTATACACAGATTGTTGTCATCGGTACCGGCGACCCACAGTACGAAAATATGTTCCGTCACTATGCTTGGAAATATGGTGACCGTGTATCTGCAAATATTTGTTATTCGGATGATTTGGCACATAAGCTTTATGCTGCTGCGGATGCATTCTTGATGCCGTCTCGTTTTGAACCATGCGGATTGACGCAGTTGATTTCGTTCCGCTATGGTACAGTTCCGATTGTGCGAGAAACAGGTGGATTAAAAGATACGGTACGTCCATATAATGAATACGAGAATACGGGAGACGGATTCTCATTTGCAAACTATAACGGCGATGAGATGCTCGGTGTGATTAATTACTCCAAGCACATTTATTTCGATCGCAAAAAGCAGTGGAATCAAATGATTGACCGTGGTATGGCGAATGATTATTCATGGAAAAGCTCTAAGGGTCGTTATGAAGGTCTATATCGTTATCTGCTTGGCGAATGTTAGGATTGCTTGTATAAAAATTTCAAATATGCTGATAATAAAAGAAGGTGTAATACTACACCTTCTTTTTTATGATGAAATAATATCGTATTATACAAAAATCGTTTCAGGAGGAGAACAATCAGCGTATGCCAGAGAATCAGGAAAAAAAGAATGAAGTCATCAAAGAGTTCGGTCAGATTGAATTGAAGAACAATCGAGAAAACAATAAGGTATCCCTACTCTCTATTATAGGAGAAATAGAGGGACACGATTGCCTTCCTGCAACAACAAAGACGACAAAATATGAACATATATTACCAAAGTTAGCAGAAATTGAGGATAATCAGGATTCGGAAGGAGTGTTGCTGCTTTTAAATACCGTTGGGGGAGATGTCGAAAGTGGTCTTGCGATTGCAGAGATGGTGGCATCAATCAGCAAGCCAACGGTATCATTGGTGCTTGGAGGCAGTCATTCCATCGGTGTTCCGCTTGCAGTTTCCACTGACTATTCTTTTATTGTGCCATCCGGAACAATGGTGATTCATCCGGTACGCATGAATGGCATGGTAATTGGTGCACAGCCGACATATGACTATTTCAAACAGATGCAGGATAGAATCCTGCATTTTATTGCCAAGCATTCGAACGCACAGGAGGAACGTTTGGAAAAGTTGATGATGAATACCGGGATGCTCACAAAGGACTTGGGGACGATACTTGTCGGAGAACAAGCGGTAAAAGAGGGACTGATTGACGAAGTCGGCGGAATTCATCAGGCATTTTTAAAACTGCACAGTATGATTGACGCTCAAAAAGTCAAAAAGAAATAGAAAACCTGTTAATGACAATCTGTATCAAATATGATAAGATAAAATATGTATGTGAAGATTTCGATACAGAAGGGTACATCAAGATAAGGAGGCAGATATGTCATTATTGCAGGCAATTATAATGGGTATTATTCAGGGACTGACAGAGTTCTTGCCTGTCAGCAGTTCCGGACATCTGGCACTTTTTAAAATACTGTTTGGAATCGAGACAGAGACAGGAATATTATATGATGTGCTGCTGCATGTCGGCACACTGTCGGCAATCTGTCTGGTTTACTATAAAGATATCTGGAAGCTGATTGTAGAAGGATGTTGCATTGTGCGTGATGCGTTTGTCAATGTTGTTATTTTCTTTCGCAACAAAATTAAAAAAGAGACAGAAAGCTATCGTAGAGTCATATGTAACGGTTATCGCAAATTTGTGATGCTTATCATTGTCTCTACGATTCCTACCGGTGTGATTGGATTCTTTGGAAGAGATGCAGTGGCGTTGGCATCGGAGATTCTAATTGTTCCGGGAATCTGTCTGATTATCACGGCAATCTTATTATTTATTGCAGATCGTATCAAAGACGGCAATAAGCTGCCGAAAAGCGTTACATATACAAATGCATTTACCGTTGGTATTGCACAGGGTATTGCGACACTGCCCGGATTATCACGCTCCGGTACCACGATTACAGCATGCCTGCTTTGCGGCTATCAGCGCAATTTTGCAGTGAAATATTCTTTTATTATGTCCATACCGGCAATTCTTGGGGCGCTCGTTCTGGAATTAGCGGATATCGACACGATAAGCGTGGCACCGGCAGAGATTGCTTATTACGTTATCGGTATGCTGATTGCTGCTATTGTGGGATATATCTGCATTAAGACGATGCTGGTGATTGTACGTAAGAAGAAGTTTACAATTTTTGCAATATATTGCCTGCTTATTGGAGCTTTATCCATCGGTGGGTATTTCTATATAGCATAGGGGATATCCTATGTGAAGCACATGGTATTTTGGAGGTAATTTTTTTGGCAACAGGGAAGAAAAAGAGTACATCCGGCAGAAAGGCACAAACAAGCCGGAATACAACTTCAAGACGGAAAGGTAAGGCTGCCGCAAAAAAACAGGAAGACTTTACAAGTGAGGTAATTCTTTGGATTGTATTGGCAGTGTCTATATTATTATTCATCAGTAATTTTGGAATTGGCGGAACCATCGGCAATGCTGTCAGCAGGTTCTTTTTTGGAGTCTTCGGGCTGATTGCATATGTATTCCCAATTATTCTATTGGTTGGAACGTTTTTTACTGTTTCAAATAAAGGGAATCGTATTGCTGCCGTTAAGATGGTCGCCGTGATACTTTTTGTGATATTTCTCTGCATGTTTATGGAGCTTATTATTCATGGTGATGACACAGTGACAGCGTTTGAGGCATATCAGTTCAGCTATGAGCAGCGATTTGGCGGCGGCTTTGTAGGCGGATTGCTTGTATGGCTTATCTGTCCGAATTTTGGATTGATTGGCTCCTATGTCATTGATGCGATTGTGCTTATCATTTCCTTAGTTCTGATTACAGAGCGGTCCGCTTTGCGCGGTGTGCAAAAAGGCGGTCAAAAGGTTTATGAATCAGCCAAAATCAGCAATGAGCGTCACCGTGAACGCGCGGAACTGCGCAGAGAAGAAAGAGAACTGCGCCGTATGGATCGCAAGGTAGAGGGTGTTGCAATCGATACAAGAGTGCTTCCGGAAACGCCTAAGGAGCATTCGGATGAAATAAACGAACTATCTGCGAATTCGTTTTTTGATTTGCCTGAGATAGAAGAAGAAAAGCATGTAACTCTGACTTCGGGTACAGCGTATGAGGAGCCGGTTGCAATGACTCCTTCTGCATTTTCAGACGAAGCTTTAACTGCACTTAAGGCATATCCGCCGGCAGAGGGAGCATCTGTGACCAGACAGACAGAACCGAAGCATACAGAACCTGTCACAGAGTCGGAAGAAAAGCATCGCAAGAATCCGAAACAAAGTGCCGCGGAGATTGCGGAGGATGTTTCCGATATCCGAAGCGAAATTGAAAGTAACTGTATCACTGAAAAAGCATATGTATTCCCACCCGTATCACTGTTGGCAAAAGGCTCAAACAAGGCTGGAGATTCCAGACAGCATCTGCAGGAGACGGCGCTCAAGCTTCAGCAGACACTTAAGAATTTTGGCGTGAATGTCACGATTACCAATATTAGCTGCGGACCGGCAGTAACTCGTTATGAATTGCAGCCGGAGATGGGGGTAAAGGTTAGTAAGATTGTAAATCTAGCGGATGATATCAAGCTCAATCTGGCGGCGGCAGATATTCGTATAGAAGCCCCGATTCCCGGAAAAGCGGCAATTGGTATCGAGGTTCCGAACAAAGAGAATGTCATGGTAACCTTCCGAGAACTCATTGAATCTGAAGAATTTAAAAACCATGCATCTAAGATATCCTTCTGTGTCGGTAAAGATATTGCCGGTAAGGTAACCGTAACGGACATTGCAAAGATGCCGCATCTATTGATTGCAGGTGCAACAGGTTCGGGTAAGTCCGTATGTATTAATACGATTATCATGAGTATCCTATATAAAGCAGAGCCGAAGGATGTCAAGCTTATTATGATTGACCCGAAAGTTGTAGAGTTGAGTGTTTATAATGGTATTCCTCATTTATTGATTCCGGTTGTGACAGATCCAAAGAAAGCGGCAGGCGCATTACACTGGGCAGTTTCTGAGATGACTGACCGCTACCAGAAGTTTGCGGAGACAGGCGTGCGCGATTTGAAAGGCTACAATGCCAAGATTGATACACTGCCTACCATTGAAGGCGATCCGAAGCCTGAGAAGCTTCCGCAGATTGTCATTATTGTGGACGAGCTGGCAGACCTCATGATGGTTGCACCGGGCGATGTCGAGGAGGCAATCTGCCGTCTGGCACAGTTGGCACGTGCCTGCGGTATTCATTTGATTATTGCGACGCAGCGTCCGTCCGTCAATGTCATCACCGGGCTGATTAAAGCAAATATGCCTAGCCGTATTGCATTTGCAGTGACTTCCGGTGTGGATTCCAGAACGATTCTGGATATGAATGGAGCGGAGAAGCTGCTTGGAAAGGGCGATATGCTCTTTAATCCGCAGGGCGTTCCAAAACCAATTCGTGTACAGGGTGCATTTGTATCTGATAAGGAAGTGTCGGATGTCGTTTCGTTCTTAAAAGAGCAGAATGGACCGGGAACGTACAGCGCAGAAGTGGAAGAGAAGATGAGCAGTATTGAATCTGCAAATATGACCGTGAGCATCGATTCCGGATCCGGAATGGGAGACGGAAGAGACCCATACTTTGCAGATGCAGCAAGGCTGTTAATCGATAAAGAAAAAGGTTCTATCGGTATGTTACAACGCTATTTTAAAGTTGGATTTAACCGTGCTGCCAGAATTATGGATCAGTTGGAAGAGGCTGGTATCGTAGGACCGGAGGAGGGCACAAAGCCGCGTCGCGTTTTGATGTCCCCGGAGCAATTTGAGCAATATGAAGAAGAATATCTATGATGGAGGAATATTATGAAGAGTGATATCCAGATTGCACAGGAAGCGAAAATGTTACATATCAAAGAGGTTGCGGAAAAGCTTGATATTAAAGAAGATGATTTAGAACTTTACGGCAAATATAAGGCAAAGCTTTCCGACGAATTGATGGAGCGTGTAAAGGACGAACCGGACGGAAAACTAATCCTTGTAACTGCAATCAATCCAACGCCGGCAGGTGAGGGAAAGACGACAACAAGCGTAGGTCTGGGACAGGCATTTGGTAAGCTTGGGAAAAAGGCTGTTATTGCACTTCGCGAGCCTTCTTTAGGGCCGTGTTTTGGTATCAAAGGAGGTGCTGCAGGTGGCGGATATGCACAGGTAGTGCCGATGGAAGATTTGAATCTGCATTTTACCGGAGATTTTCATGCAATTACATCTGCGAACAATTTGCTGGCAGCCCTTTTAGATAATCATATTCAGCAGGGAAATGAACTTGGCATCGATCCGAGACAGATTGTCTGGAAGAGATGTATGGATATGAACGACCGTGTACTGCGTAACATTGTGGTAGGACTTGGCAGCAAAATGGACGGTATGGTCAGAGAAGACCACTTTGTTATCACAGTGGCTTCCGAGATTATGGCAATTCTCTGCTTGGCAGACGATATGCATGACTTGAAGAAGCGACTTGGACGAATCATTGTTGCATATAATTTTGAAGGAAAGCCGGTAACGGCAGACGATTTGCATGCAACAGGTGCAATGGCGGCATTATTAAAGGATGCTCTAAAACCGAACTTGATTCAGACATTAGAGCATACACCGGCGATTGTTCATGGTGGTCCGTTTGCAAATATTGCACATGGATGTAACAGTGTAAGAGCAACCAAGACAGCCTTAAAACTTGCAGATTATGTCATCACAGAGGCAGGATTTGGCGCAGACCTCGGTGCTGAGAAATTCTTTGATATCAAGTGCCGCATGGCAGGACTTCATCCGGATGCTGTTGTGCTTGTGGCGACTATTCGTGCGCTTAAGTACAATGGCGGTGTTGCCAAGGCAGACCTCGGTACAGAAAATCTTGAAGCATTAAAGAATGGTATTGTAAATCTCGAGAAGCATATTGAAAACTTACAGAAATATGGTGTTCCGGTTGTTGTAACCTTGAACTCTTTTGTGACAGACACCAAAGCCGAAACAGACTTTGTCGAAAAATTCTGTAAAGACAGAGGCTGCGAGTTTGCACTTTCCGAAGTATGGGAAAAAGGCGGTGAGGGCGGTATTGCACTTGCAAATAAAGTATTAGAGACACTGGAGCAGAAGGAAAGTCATTTCAAACCGTTATATGAAAATGGATTATCGTTGGAAGAAAAAATAGAAAAGATTGCGAAAGAAATCTACGGAGCAGATGGTGTTACTTACGCGCCTGCTGCAAAAAAGGAGTTGAAACGCATTGCGGAGATGGGAATGTCTGATTTCCCAGTTTGTATGGCAAAGACTCAGTATTCACTTTCTGACGATCAGACTAAGCTTGGACGCCCAACCGGATTTACCGTAAACGTGCGCGAGGTCTATGTATCTGCAGGAGCGGGATTTGTTGTTGCAGTGACAGGGGCAATCATGACAATGCCCGGACTTTCCAAGAGCCCGGCTGCGTATGGCATTGACGTAAATGATGATGGTATAATTACCGGATTGTTCTAGGAGGGATCCCAATGGCACAGATAATTGACGGAAAAAGAATATCACAGGAAATTAAGGATGAACTACGTGAAAAAGTGGCATCCTTAAAAGCAGAAGGAAAAGAAGCGGCTTTAGCGGTTATTCAGGTTGGTTGTGATCCGGCGTCCAGCGTTTACGTAAACAACAAAAAAAAGGCATGTGCTTATATTGGTATTGAGTCGCTCTCTTATGAATTGCCGGAAGAGACGACAGAAGCGGAGCTATTGGCTTTGATTGACAAGTTAAATAACGACAATGCTGTAAATGGTATTTTGGTGCAGCTTCCGGTTCCGGCTCATATCAATGAGGACAAAATCATTCAGGCAATTTCACCGGAGAAGGATGTAGACGGATTTCATCCGGAGAATGTCGGAAAACTTGTCATTGGTGAGGAAGGGTTTGTTTCCTGTACACCTGCGGGCATCATTCAGTTGCTGAAGCGCTCTGATATTGAGATCTCCGGGAAAAACTGTGTTGTAATCGGAAGAAGTAATATTGTAGGAAAGCCGATGGCGCTTTTGATGCTGCGTGAGAATGCGACTGTTACGATTGCACATTCTAAGACACAGAATCTGAAAGAACTATGTAAAAATGCAGATATCTTAATTGTGGCAATCGGAAAGCCACAGTATATCACTGCGGAATATGTGAAAGAGGGAGCCGTTGTTATTGATGTCGGTATTCACCGTGATGCAGCAAATAAGCTTTGCGGAGACGTAAAGTATGACGAGGTATTCCCGGTTGCCTCTGCAATCACGCCGGTTCCGGGCGGAGTTGGACCGATGACAATCGCGATGTTGATGAATAATTGTGTGGCATCTATGTCACGATAAACGGAGAGGATATTTTCATATGAAGTGTGTAAAATGTGGGGCAGAGCTAAAAGAGGGATGTATTTACTGTTCTGTCTGTGGCAATGAAGCACAGATAGTTCCGGACTATAGCGTGTTGGAAGACGATTATCTCCGCTCTCTTTTGAAGGAAGAGGAGAAAGCGGAGGCAGAAAAACGTGCGAGTCAGAATGCGCCGAAAGAGAAAAAACAAACCCAGGCACCCAAACAGCAGATGGACAATCGTATTCCGATTTTTGTTGTGTGCGGTGTTCTGGTTGTTGCAATTTTTATTGGAATTATCATCAAAGTGGTTATTGATCGTAAAAATGCAAACTCTTATGAGTACCAGGTATCAGCGGCCGAGCAGGAGTATGTAGATAAGAATTATGAAAATGCGCTACATTACTATAAGACGGCATTGGCATTAAAGCCAAGCGATGTTCCGGTTCGTTTAGCGATGGCAGATATCTATGTGGAACAGGCAGAGTATGACGCTGCGATGGTTCTTCTAATGGAGGTCATTGACTTAGAACCGCAGAATCAGACGGCATACAAGCGCTTGATTCAAATCTATGAGAAAAAAGAGGACTATGGCAGTATTATTGAGTTGGCTTCCGGTGTGGAAGATACGGATATATTAGAACTTTTTGAAGGATATCTGGTTGCAGCGCCAATCATATCTCCGGTAGAAGGGGAATACGACGAATATATTGATGTAACTCTTTTCTCTATAGAAGACTATGATATTTATTATACATTAGACGGAACCGAACCGGATAAAGAAAACGGTATTCGTTATACTTCCAATGGTACTTCCGATAAAAAAGACATTACGCTTGATGAGGCAGGAAAATATACAGTGCGTGCTGTCTGCATCAATGAAAAAGGTATCAGCAGCGAAATTGCCGAAGCTACTTATAATATTGAGGTTGTGGCACCGGCATATGCAACTGTTTCTCCGGATGGTGGAAGAATTACTTCTGAGACGACGGTAACAGTTGAAGCCGAAGAAAATTGCACGATTTATTACACATGGGACGGGACAGACCCGACGGAAGCATCCTTGAAATATTTAGAACCACTTGAAATTCCGACCGGAAATAATATTTTGTCAATACTTGTGGTTAACGATAAAACCGGCTTAGACAGCGGTGTCTACCGGACGAATTTTATCTATTACCCATAAGCAATAGGTTGCAGCGAGAAATTCAATAAAAAAGCGTATGGCTCTTGCTACATTGCAGACAGGAGTCATACGCTTTTTCAGAAATAGGAAGATTGCGGTTAGAAAATTTCTGCGTAGAGCGTTTCGATGATATGGTCTAACAGAGCTTCCTCAACATCAGGATATTTTCCTACAATATTCTGGCGCATTACTTCATAACGTGCAAAATAAAGCATTTCTTCCTGCTGATTTGTATCAAGACTGGCATCGATGGCATTTTTGTCATACGAATCACGGAACCATGCCAGGATTTCCGATAACAACTCTTCCTCATTGTCTGCTGCGTCTGAATAGGACTTTATCTGAGCAAAAGAACGGATACCAATGACAAGAAAAATGACAAACATTGTTCCCATGACGACACAAATCATCACTTTCATATAGCTTGCTGTATGTAGTGGCAGTACGCCGATAGCAAATAAAACCAAAAGAACGAGACCAAGGATGCCCACAATGGTAAACGTATAGGCGGTAGACTTCATATCTTCGGTTTTACTTTTTTTGGACACATAGGCGTGTGCGGGCTGGGCAGGTGTTGCTTCTGTCTCTTCGGTAGTTTCTTCGGAAACACGCTCATCGGAAACTTCTTGATACATTTCACAAAATGCCTCTTGGGAAGCCCTTGCCTCGGTAGCTTCGTATTCTTCTAAAGATTCTACAAGGGCAACGCCACAGTCTGCGCACTGTGTAATTCCCGACACATATTCATTTTTACAGTTTGGACACCACATGTTCATACCTCGTTTTATTATATTTTTATTTATTATAGGGGATTTTCTAGACCATAGCAATAGAGTTGTGATATAATTTTTTCATGAAAATTACAATTTTATGCGTAGGAAAAATCAAAGAAAAATTTTATCGTGATGCGATTGCGGAATATGAAAAACGTTTGAGTCGTTATTGTAAATTGGAAATCATTGAGGTCGCAGATGAAAAGACACCGGAGGGAGCCAGCGAGACGGTAGAACTTCAGATTAAGGAGAAAGAAGCAGAGCGTATGATTGCACGTATGGAAAAGTATCTGTGTGACGGCGCGTTTGTCTGCGCACTCGCAATCGACGGCAAGCAGTTGGATTCCGTAGAGCTTTCAAAGAAGATTGATAGGCTTGGTACCGGCGGTACAAGTCATATCATTTTTTTGATTGGCGGTTCGCTTGGAATGGCAGATTCCCTGTTAAAAAGGGCGGATATGAAGCTTTCTTTTTCTAAGATGACATTTCCGCATCAGTTGATGCGTGTTATTCTGTTAGAACAGATCTATCGCGCATACCGCATTATGAATGGAGAGCCGTATCATAAATAATTATTATCATATGAATGGAGACACTGATGGAACAGCAACACAAGCGAAGGGTGCGTTATAAGGGAACACATCCGAGAAGCTTTCATGAAAAATATAAGGAATTGAATCCTGAAAAATATAAGGACACCGTTGAACACGTCATTCGCAAAGGTGGCACGCCCGCCGGCATGCACATCTCCATTATGGTGCAGGAAATCTTGGATTTTTTGCAGATACAACCGGGATGGCACGGATTGGACGCAACCTTAGGATATGGCGGTCATACTGCAAAAATGCTTGAGTGTCTAAAAGGCGAAGGTCATATCTGCGCCTTGGATGTCGACCCAATTGAGATGGAAAAGACGAAGAGACGTCTGGCAGAGATGGGGTATGGTGAAGACATCCTCACGGTTATCCGCCAGAATTTTGCTAACATTGATTTGGTGGCAGAGGAGTATGGCAAGTTCAATTTTGTATTGGCGGATTTAGGTGTGTCATCCATGCAGATTGACAATCCAGAACGAGGCTTTACTTATAAATACGAGGGACCACTGGATTTACGGCTGGATCCGACAAAAGGAACCTCTGCGACGGAACGCCTCCGTGAATTGACACAGGATGAGTTGGAGGGAATGCTTGTTACCAATTCGGACGAGCCTTATGCCGCAGAAATTGCAAAGTCGGTGATAACGGCTTTTCGCAAGGGTGAAACAATTGAAACTACGACACAGTTGAAAAGCGTGATTGAACAGGCGCTATCTTTCTTGCCGGAAAAAGAAAAAAAAGAGGCTGTAAAAAAAGCCTGTGCACGTACATTTCAGGCATTGCGCATTGATGTAAACAGTGAATTTGAAGTGCTGGAAGCTTTCCTGGAAAAATTGCCTGACGTTTTGGAACCGGGAGCGCGCGTGGCAATTCTGACATTCCACTCTGGCGAAGATCGGTTGGTGAAAAAGGCATTTAAGCGTTTTTTTAAAGAAGGAATTTACAGCGAGATTTCCTCCGATGTCATAAGACCATCCGCAGAAGAATGTAACCGTAACAGTCGCGCTCGTTCTACAAAGATGCGTTGGGCAGTGCGCGCATAGCTTAAAACAGTTTCTAAAAGTGAATCAGAAATAAGGGGGAATCTATCATGAGAATGTATGACTTAATTGCAAAAAAGAAAAAAGGGGAAGAACTGACAACGGAAGAAATCCGTTATATGATAGGGGGATTTACAGACGGTAGCATTCCGGATTATCAGATGTCTGCAATGACAATGGCAATTTGCTTTCAAGGGATGAGCAAGCGTGAGACAGTTGACCTGACACTCGCGATGCGAGACAGTGGTGAAGTATTAGACTTGTCAGGTATCAAGGGAGTGAAGGTCGACAAACACAGTACCGGTGGCGTTGGTGACAAGACTTCGCTTGCATTGACGCCGATTGTCGCTGCACTTGGCGTACCGGTTGCGAAAATGTCCGGAAGAGGTCTTGGACATACCGGTGGAACGATTGATAAATTGGAATGTTTTGAGGGATTTACAACCGGAATTTCTGACGAGACATTTGTCCGCAATGTCAATGAAATCGGCATTGCGATTGCAGGTCAGACTGCAAATCTTGCTCCGGCTGACAAAAAGCTTTATGCGCTTCGTGATGTGACGGCAACCGTAGATCAGATGTCTCTGATTGCGAGCTCCATTATGAGTAAGAAGCTTGCATCCGGAAGTGATGCCATCGTGCTTGATGTCAAGACCGGAAACGGTGCATTTATGAAAAAGTTTGAAGATTCGGTTGCTTTGGCAGAAGAAATGGTATCCATCGGAACCATGGCGGGTAAGAAGACTGCCGCCGTTATCACGGATATGGATCAGCCGCTGGGATATGCAGTTGGCAATTCTCTCGAGGTATTAGAGGCAATCGAGACATTAAACGGCAACGGACCGGAAGATTTTAAAGAGGTTGTCTTTGCACTGGGATCTTTGATGTTGCAGCTTGGCGGTAAAGCGCAAGATGATGCAGAAGCTCGCAGCATGATGGAGACTGTGATAACAGACGGTTCTGCAAAAAAGAAATTTGCAGAATTTATAGAGGCACAGGGTGGTGATGCTTCTCCAATCTATGATACGTCCCTGCTTGAGATTGCAAAAACAGAAGTTCCGGTAGTGGCAGATTGTGACGGTTATGTCCATCGCATTCTTGCCGAAGAAATCGGGATTGCTTGTATGAGCTTAGGGGGTGGAAGAGAGACAAAAGAGAGTGAAATCGACCTTTCTGTCGGCATTGTTCTAAAAAAGAAAAAGGGGGATGTCGTAAAGACCGGCGATACCCTGGCTGTCATCTATGGAAATGATTCCGAAAAAATCGCACGTGCAAGCGAATTGATTTGTCATGCTTATGAAATTGAGAGCACCCCGGCAGAAAAGCTTCCGGTGATTCGCAAATATATCTTTTCTGAATAAGATTTCATGATTTTTCATATAGTTATATATGAAAAGAAATGACAGTAATGCGAGGGGGCATGCGCCTACCCTGCGCGAAAAGATGGTAACCAATTTAGAACTTCCCAAGGATTTGATGTTAGGAGCAAGCGTGCTCACTGTCACCGGCAGAGGGGAAGCGTTAATTTCAAATTATAAAGGAATCCTGGAATATAAGGATTCCTTTATCAGAGTTCAGACAAAAAATTGCAGGATTCAGATATCCGGTGCACATCTTGTAATTGATTATTATACGAATGAAGAGATGAAAATTACCGGTTTTATTGAGTCGATACAGTACGAGACATAAAATTTCATGTTGCTATCATTGATGAAATATGCCAAAGGGTATGTTTATGTCCGGATTACCGGATATGCACCGGAACGCTTTTTAAATCTCTGCGGCAATCGAGATATCTTAATATGGAATTTATTGCCCTGTGAAGACGGTTATGAGTTTTGCATCAGTGTAGCCGGCTTCCGTCAGCTAAAGCCAATTCTAAAGAAGACACGCACAAAGGTCCGCATCTTACGACGTGTAGGAGCCCCGTTTTTGACATTTCGCTATCGAAAACGCAAACTGTTTGGTGTAGGACTCCTTTTCTTTGGCATGCTCTTATATTATCTGTCCGGGTTTATTTGGAACATTGAAATCAATGGTAATTCTTATCTGTCAAATGAAGTCATATTAGATTTCTTAAAAGACGAGGCATGTACGTTTGGCACAAAAAAGAGTGATATCAACTGTCAGGTGCTAGAAGAGGCTCTTCGAAGCCGTTACAGTGAAGTAATATGGACTTCCATCAAAATTTACGGCACAAAAATGACGGTAGATATTCAGGAAAACCTTTTACCGGAGGAGCAGTATGAGAAGCAGGATGATGCCGTCTACGATATCGTCGCAGCAAAGGATGGCGTTGTTACCGAAATCATAACGCGCAGCGGTACACCGCTTGTTACAGCAGGAACAGAAGTAAAAAAGGGGGATTTACTCGTCAGTGGATGTGTCGAAATTAAGAATGATGCGGATGAGGTGGTAGAATACCTTTATCACAGTTCGGATGCAGACATTGTCGGTAAGGTGGTTTATCCTTATCATGACGTGATAAAAAAGGAGTATATTGCTACAACGCCTACGGAGAAAAGCTGTAAGGACTATACGTTGCTTATAGGAGAAATTACGTTTAAAAATCCTTTTTTTCATAACCCATATGAGGAATATCGGATGACCACGGATACCTATCAGGTACATGTAACGGATAATTTTTATCTTCCAATCTGGGTGACCCGATACAATTACCAAGAAGTTAAAAAACAGCAAAAGTCTCACAGTGAAAAAGAAATCCGTCAGATTGCATCAAAGAATCTTATGAACTATCTGCAAGATTTGGAAGAAAAAGGTATTCAAATTATTGGAAAAAATGTTATTATAAAGAGAACTGATAAAGGCTATTTGGCGAGTGGTACCATTGAGGTCTACGAGTCGATTGTTTCTTATCAGCCGACAGAGATAAGAAATATCACGAGTGAAGAAAGGCAGAATGCAGATGAGTCTGACTGAAGTATCGTTAAATATTCCAACTGACCACATGGCGAATGTATTTGGACAGTTTGATGCATATATCAAGAAAATTGAACGGACCTTAAACGTGACCGTTGTAGTGCGTGGCGAAAATATGAAGATTTTGGGTGATGAGCGCCGGGCAAAACGCGCAGCAGATGTATTTCTGCAGTTGATAGAGCTCTCGCGCCGTGGCAACGTTATCTCAGAGCAGAATGTGAATTATGCTTTGGCACTGATGGAGGAGGAGAAAGAATCCGCCATCGTAGAGATTGACCGCGAATGTATCTGTCATACGATAAACGGGAAACCGGTAAAGCCGAAGACACTTGGACAGAAGGCTTATGTCGATGCAATTCGCGAGAAGATGATTGTGTTTGGAATGGGACCTGCTGGTACAGGTAAAACATATCTCGCCATGGCTATGGCAATTACTGCGTTTAAAAATGAAGAGGTAGGAAGAATTATTTTGACGCGTCCTGCCATCGAAGCAGGGGAGAAGCTTGGCTTTCTTCCGGGCGATTTGCAGAGCAAGGTTGACCCGTATTTAAGACCGCTCTATGATGCGCTTTATCAGATTATGGGGGCAGAGAGTTTTCAGAAGAATATGGAAAAGGGGCTTATTGAGGTTGCACCTCTTGCCTATATGAGAGGTCGCACTTTAGATAATGCCTTTATTATCTTAGATGAGGCGCAGAATACGACTCCTGCGCAGATGAAGATGTTCCTGACACGTATCGGCTTCGGTTCAAAAGCGGTTATCACAGGTGATGCGACACAGAAAGACCTTGCGCCGGGCACACAATCCGGTCTGGACGTAGCGCTTAAAGTCCTTCGTAAAGTGGATGAGATTGGCATCTGTGAACTGACGAGCCAGGATGTCGTGCGTCATCCGGTGGTGCAGAAGATTGTCAAAGCATATGAAGATTATGAGAATAACACAAGAAAAAAAGCTGCATCGAAGAACCGGAAAAAAAGTTCTGATGTCAGGAAAGAAAAACAGGAGCCGAAAGAACGATGAATGACCGTTTTGTAATAAAACGATATCTGAATATAGCACTTATACTATTTTGGACATTAGCGGGTACCATGGTCGTTTCCTTGTTGCATGGGAAATATATGGACGAGGTTGTGGTCTATCTGATTATCGATTTGATATTCATGGCACTTTTTTTGTTTGTATTAGAGCATAACCGCATGCATAAGAGTATCTCTTCTAATAAAGAAACGACGTTTCGCAGAATTTTGCATGGTTATATGATTTCATGGATGCTTGTATTGATAAGCTCCTTTATGCCGGAGTTTTTAAAACCAATGCTTGCAATACCACTGGTGATGGCCGCATTTAGTACACAAGGCATTGCTATATGTGTCGGAATGTTTCTGAGCACTATCTTATGTCTTATCTCTGGCAGTGCGATTCATGAGATGGTGCTTTATACATTATTCATTCTATTTGGCTGTATGCTTGCGGATGCACTTGAAGAAAGCAGGTTCAAGCTTTGGTGCGAATTGGCGATTCTTGCAATTTCAACGACTTTACCTGCATTGTTTTATTATTTGGCTTATCGAGAAACAAAAATGTCATTGTTGCTGTTCGGCGCATTGGAAGGACTTGTTATTGATATTTTTTTACATTTGTTTTATATGCGTGCCGTTGACGAGAAGGAAGCGGAGATATCGGATACACTGGACGATATGTTGGATGAATCCTATCCTCTTTGTCGTGAACTCAAAAATTTTTCGAAGGCAGATTATAAACACGCCAAACGTGTCTCACGCCTTTCGGGAAAATGTGCACGCTTGGTTGGTGCAGACGAAAGGCTCAGTGCGGTGGCAGGATTTTATTATCGAATTGGTATTTTGGAAGGGGAATCTATCGTCTCTGGCGGTATTCGCATTGCCCAGAGGGAATGTTTCCCGGAGGATGTTATCAGAATTATCAGCGAATACAACGGGGAGCAGGAATTGCCATCCACCATTGAGTCTGCTATTGTGCATATGGTAGACGGATTAATGAAAAAGCTTGAATTGTTCGATGAGGATATGATGTCAAGCGGGTGGAATCAGAACATGGTCATCTATCAGACCTTAAATGATTTTTCAACACAGGGATTATACGATAAATCCGGGCTTAGCATGAATATGTTTTTGAAAATTCGAGAATATTTGGTAAATGAGGAGGCGCTGCTATGAGCCTGAATATTGAAAAGGAAGTAGAAATCATATTTGATTTTGACTATGAGATGCTTGCAAAGGAAGTCGTTTCTTTTGCGATGGAGTATGAAAATTTTCCCTATGAAGCTGAAGTAAATCTGACACTTACTGATAATAGTGGAATTCACATAATCAATAAAATGTATCGAGATATTGATGCACCTACAGATGTACTGTCTTTTCCGATGCTTTCCTATACCCAGGCAGGCGATTTTTCTGCGTTGGAAGAGGAGTATGAAGACAACTTTAATCCTGATACAGGTGAAATCATGCTAGGAGATATTATTATCTCGATAGATCGTGTGCGTGAGCAGGCGAAAGAATATGGACACAGTGAGCGCAGAGAATATGCATTTCTGATTGTACATAGTATGCTGCATCTGTTTGGATATGACCATATGACAGAAGAGGAGGCTGCGGTAATGGAAGAAAAGCAGCATCAAATATTAGATGCAATGCACATTTCCAGAGATTAAGCAGTGTGAAAGAGGATAGTTGAGGACTTTTTATGGCTAATAATAAGAAGAAAAATAGTACAAGCTTTTTGGTGCAGGGCTCTATCCTTGCAATGGCATCCTTAATCAGCCGTGTCATCGGTTTGATTTATCGAATTCCTTTGACTGCAATCATTGGAGATTCCGGCAACAATTACTATGGAACTGCATTTAAAATATATAATATCTTATTGATTATTTCATCATACAGCTTGCCGCTTGCGGTATCGAAGCTTGTTTCTGCGAATATTTCACAGGGCAGAAAGCGTAATGTTTATCGCATTTTAAAAGCAGCGTTGATTTTTGGTGCGATATCCGGTGCAGTTGCTGCTCTGGTTCTTTATTTTGGGGCGGAGTTTATCACAACGACCTTGATGCGTACGCCGCTTAGTATTTTTGCAGTTAAAACGCTAGTTCCGGTTCTTATCATCGTGGCAGTTCTTGGTGTTATGAGAGGATTTTTTCAGGGACTTGGAACCATGATGCCGAGTGCCGTATCACAGATTTTAGAGCAGATTGCAAATGCCATCGTCAGTGTTTGGGCAGCATATGTTCTCTTCGGAATAGGAAGCAGGGTAGGTGCACTGTTAGGAGATCCTGAGAATTACGCCGCTGCATATGGTGCAGCCGGAGGTACAATCGGAACCGGTACGGGTGCATTGGTTGCATTGCTTTTCTCTACGTTTGTCCTTGTCGTTTTCCTTGGAGCATTTAAAAAGAGCATGAAAAAGGAAAGACGTGCGAATGTAGATTCCTATTCTTCTATTGTGCATATGCTTATCATCACGATTATTCCGGTACTGCTGAGCAGCACGATTTATAACTGCAACACTTTGATTGATGAAGCAGTGTTTAAAAATATTGCTTACTTTCAAGGATATGCAGAAAGCCAGTACGGCGCATGGAATGGTATCTATTCCGGTAAATACCAGGTGCTTATCAATGTGCCACTTGCCATCGCATCCTCGATTGCGGCTTCCTCTGTGCCCGCTCTGACGGCTGCTTATGTAAGCGGTAAGCGTGGAGAGGCAAAGAAGCAGATTGCAACAGCTACACGCTTTGTTATGGTAATCGCATTCCCATGTGCCGTCGGTATGGGGGTTCTTGCATCACCAATTCTTCAGATGTTGTTTGGAGATTCTTCGGAAATTGCAGCAAGAATGCTTCAGGTAGGAGCTCCTGCAATTATCGTATTTTCGTTATCTACACTTACAAACGGATTGCTGCAGGGCATGAATCGCATGAAGGAGCCGATTAAGAATGCGGTTATCGCATTGATTTTACATCTTTTTGTTTTGGTAGGATTGATGTTCGGTCTGGATTTAAACATTTTTGCGGTTGTTATTGCAAATACGGTATTTGGTTTTCTTATGTGTCTTCTAAATGCAAATTCTATCCGCCGATACAGCGGATATCGTCAGGAAATCAGAAAAACGTTTTTGGTGCCGGCAATTTCCGCAACAGGAATGGGACTTGTCGTATGGCTGATTTATCAGTTGTTCCTTTATCTGCTGCGCAGTAACACAATCGCAACAATTTTTGCAATTCTGGCAGGTGTTATGACTTATGCAGCGTTGCTTCTTTCATTAAAAGGGTTGACCGAGCAGGAAATTCTACGCTTTCCGAAGGGAAGAATGATTGCGTCTCTCGCAAAGCGCTTGCATCTTTTACGCTAGTTGAATAAAAAGGGAAGAAATGGCAGATACTTATCGTAGTTATAATGCAACCGATGGGAGGCAGACATGAAGAAAACGATGGGCATTTGCCTTTTTACCGTAGTATTGACATTTTGTGTCTTTGGCAGTGCAATAATCTGGAATGCTTTATCAGAGCGACGTCAAAATGAGCCGGACCTTGCCGATGCAACCGAAATGCAGACGCAAACAGAAGCACCCGAGCTTGCGGAAAGTATGCAGGTACAGGAATCCTTTCGATACCTGCTTGTGGAAGAAGACGGTTTCCTGATCGTCTATGAAAAGGACGGTGAAACAGTCCTACTGGAGACGAACATCAGGGTGCATGGGTTGGACGAGGGAACACGAAAGCTATTGCATGATGGAATCTGGATTACGGATGAGGAAGAGCTTTATGATCTTCTCGAGAGTTATTCCAGTTAATCACATTGAAAACTAAAGAACGGTGTGGTAAAATCTTTCAAGAGGTGAAACATGATAGATACAGATGTAATCGTTATTGGCGGAGGTGCTGCAGGACTTATGGCAGCAATCACCGCGGCACGATGTGGTGCTAGGACACTAATTATAGAACATATGGATCGCGTGGGGAAGAAGATTCTTTCTACCGGAAACGGAAAGTGTAATTATACGAATGCGCTGCAGGGGATATCCTATTATCGTGGAGAAAACCCTGCATTTGTATTGCCGATTTTTGAACAATTCGGTCATGAAGAAACCGTGAACTTTTTTCAAGAACTTGGTATCTATCCCAAGGTGAGGAAAGGCTATTTCTATCCAACAAGTGAACAGGCTTCTTCTGTGCTTGATGTGCTTCGCATGGAATGTGATTACCAAAATGTCGGAATATACACCTCCTGTCACATTAAATTCATCCAAAAAGCCGGAAACGGATATCAAATCAGCACCGATAAAGGCGCATTTTCAACCAAAAAAATAATTTTTGCTCCCGGTCTTCTTGCCGCTCCCAAAACCGGAAGCGATGGAAGCTGCTTTCCACATATTGAAAGGCTTGGACATCATTTCATAGATATTGTGCCGGCACTTGTTCAACTGCAAGGAAAACAGTCATTTTTCAAAACACTTGCAGGAATCCGTGCAGAAGCGACCATTGATTTGTACATAGGAAGCCATGATTTTGACGCAAAAAATGCCAACATGAAGGATGATATGAGCGGATGGGAGAAGATTTGTACTGAGACAGGAGAACTCCAGTTAACCGATTATGGTATTTCCGGTATACCGGTATTTCAAATCAGCCGTTTTGCAACAAGAGCTTTACATGAAAAAAGAGACGTCTGCGCAAAAATTGATTTTTTGCCGGCTCTTAGCGATGAGCAGGTAACAGCAATATTAGATGAACGTTTTTATATGTATGCGCATGGAAAAAACTGTAGTGAAGCACTTATTGGTCTGTTCAATAAGAAACTGATTGAGGTTCTGTTAAAAGAAAGCCGGATTGATTTACATCTTCCGGCAGAACAGATAAAGCCGGGGCAGCTTGCGCGTCTTCTTGCAACCATCAAAAGGTTTCATGTTGATATAGTCGGAAGTAAAAGTGTGGATGCTGCACAGGTCTGTGCCGGAGGAGTAGCAACCTGTGAAGTGGATGATAAGACTCTGGAATCAAAGCTTGCAAAGGGGGTTTATTTTGCCGGTGAGGTGCTTGATATTGATGGCACATGCGGTGGATACAATTTACAATGGGCATGGTCAAGCGGCTATGTCGCCGGGGTTCATGCGGCAGATTTATCTGCGTAGCAGAGATGCAGGCAAACAGAAAGGAACGATAAATCAGATATGATACGTATCAACCAAATAAAATTGCCAATAGAACACACAGAAAAGCAGCTTCGGAAGAAGATATGCAAGTCGTTACATATTTCGGATGAGCAATTACTTGAGCTTTCGATTGCAAAGCGTTCCCTTGATGCGCGTAAGAAACCGGAGTTACAATATGTCTATTCGGTAGATGTGTCAGTGCAGTCTGAGGCATCTGTTTTGAAAAAGGTTGACAATAACAATGTTATGTTAACGAATCCCAAAGAGTATCATATTCCTGATGCGAATCCTGCTTATTTTTCCGATAATGCCATGCAGCCTGTCATTGTCGGTGCAGGGCCTGCCGGACTATTTTGCGCCTATGCGCTTGTGCAAAAAGGTATATGTCCGCTTGTCATTGAGCGAGGCAGAAAAATTGAAGAACGTACGGAAGATGTTGAAAAATTCTGGAAGACTGGTGTGCTTGATACGAAGTCCAATGTGCAATTCGGAGAAGGTGGTGCAGGTACTTTCTCTGATGGAAAGCTAAATACGTTGGTCAAAGATTCTTTTGGAAGAAACCGCTTTGTATTAGAGACTTTTGTAAAATTCGGCGCTCCGGAACATATTTTATACGAGAACAAGCCGCATATCGGTACAGATATTTTAGCGAAAGTTATCCGTGATATGCGTATCTATATGGAAGAGTTAGGGGCAAAATTCTATTTTGAGACATGTCTGACTGACTACCGTACCGCGAACGGAAAGCTCTGTGCCTTAGAATTGAATCACAAGGAATGGTTAGAAGCAGATACCGTGGTACTTGCCATAGGGCACAGTGCGCGCGATACGTTCCGGATGCTGGATGCGAAGCGCGAACTTAAAATGGAACCGAAATCATTTGCGGTAGGATTTCGTGTGGAACATCCACAGGAATACATCAACCGACAGCAATACGGTGAACTGTATTATACGAGGCTTCCGGCAGCTCCGTATAAAGTCACGGCAAATCTGACGAATGGCAGAGGCGTTTATTCGTTTTGCATGTGCCCGGGCGGTTATGTCGTCAATGCCTCTTCTGAGAAGGGGCGTCTTGCGGTAAACGGTATGAGTTATTCGGGGCGAGACGGAGCGAATGCGAACAGTGCCATTATTGTTTCTGTGTCCCCAAACGATTTCCCGGGAGAGGATGCTCTTTCCGGTGTTCGTTTTCAGGAGAAATTAGAGGAGCGCGCCTACACACTTGGAAATGGAAAGATTCCGCAGCAATTATTTGGTGACTACTGCGCAAATCAGCCTTCCATCGCCTATGGTTCTTTTGACAGTGCCACAAAAGGAGCAGCGGTTCTCTGTAATTTACGTGGAGTTTTACCGGAAGAGTTAGAGGATGCTCTTATGGAGGGGATGCATGCCTTCTGCCGTGCGATACCGGATTTTGACCGGAAGGATGCAATCCTATCAGGCGTTGAGAGTCGTACTTCATCGCCGGTGAGAATTCCAAGAGATGAGGCATTTGAGGCTGCGGTTTCCGGTATTTATCCATGTGGAGAAGGAGCCGGATATGCAGGTGGTATTATGTCGGCTGCAATGGACGGATTGAAAGTAGCGGAAGCAATATTAACAGTAAACAGAAATAGTAAACAGAAATAGAGGGAAAATACGTGTCAGAATATACACCAATGATGCAGCAATATCTGCAGACAAAAGAAGAATATAAGGATTGCATTCTTTTTTACCGACTCGGAGATTTCTACGAGATGTTTTTTGACGATGCGATTATCGTTTCCAAAGAACTGGAATTGACTTTAACAGGCAAGCAATGTGGGATGGAAGAGCGTGCACCGATGTGCGGTGTTCCGTTTCATGCAGTTGAGGGCTATTTAAACAAGCTGGTTGCAAATGGTCATAAGGTTGCAATCTGCGAACAGGTCGAAGACCCGAAAACAGCGAAAGGATTAGTAAAGAGAGAGGTTATCCGCATCGTCACTCCGGGTACGAATCTGGATATGCAGGCACTCGATGAGTCGAAAAATAATTATATTATGTGTATTGTTTATCTTGCAGATAAATACGGTGTCTCGATTGCCGATGTTTCAACGGGAGACTACTATGTGACGGAAGTGGACTCTGAGCGTAAGCTGATTGATGAAATCAATAAATTTTCCCCATCTGAAATCATATGCAACGAAAGCTTTTATATGAGTGGCGTCGATATCGAAGATATGCGTCATCGACTTAAGATTACAATTTACGCGTTGGAGACATGGTATTTTGGAGACGAACTTGCAGCAAATACTCTGCTTTCTCACTTTAAGGTAAAAAGTCTGGAAGCACTTGGATTGATTGATTATGATTGCGGAACCATTGCTGCAGGTGCACTTTTAAAATATCTTTATGAGACACAGAAGAATAATCTGGATCATATTTCTGCCATACGTCCGTATTCGACAGGTAAGTATATGATTATTGACAGTTCTACCAGACGAAATCTCGAACTTGTAGAAACACTGCGTGAAAAGCAGAAGCGTGGTTCCCTGCTCTGGGTGTTAGACAAGACCAAAACTGCAATGGGTGCAAGACTCCTTCGTTCTTATGTGGAGCAGCCTTTGATTGACAAAGCGGAGATTGAAAAACGCCAGAATGCAATCTGCGAAATCAACAAACATGTTATCACACGTGAAGAATTGAGGGAGTACTTAAATCCAATTTACGATTTGGAACGCTTGATTACACGTGTTACATATATGTCTGCAAATCCACGTGACCTTATTGCGTTTCGCAATTCCATTGGAATGCTGCCTCCGATTCACGCATTATTGGATGAATTCGAGGGAGAGCTTTTAAAAGAAATCCAGGCAGATATGGATACTTTGGAAGAGCTTTATACATTGATTGAATCGGCAATTGTGGAAGAACCGCCGATTTCCGTGCGTGATGGTGGCATTATCAAAGAAGGCTATAACGAAGAGGTAGACAAATACCGTCATGCCAAAACAGAGGGGAAGACATGGCTCGCCGAGCTCGAAGAAAAAGAACGTGAGAAAACCGGAATTAAGAATCTCCGTATCAAGTACAATAAAGTGTTTGGCTATTATCTGGAGGTTACAAATTCTTACAAAGACCTTGTACCGGATTATTTCATGCGCAAGCAGACGCTTGCCAATGCAGAGCGTTACATTACACCAGAATTAAAAGAACTTGAAGATATGATTTTAGGTGCCGAGGATAAGCTAGTATCTTTGGAGTACGATTTGTTCTGTGAAATACGAGAAAAGATTGCTGCAGAGGTTGTGCGTATTCAACGCACGGCAAAAGCAGTGGCAGGACTGGACGTATTTGTATCACTGGCACTTGTGGCGGACCAGAATAATTACTGTCGTCCGAAGATTAACGAGAATGGTGTAATTGACATCAAGAATGGTCGTCATCCCGTTGTTGAGAAAATGATTAGCAACGATATGTTCATCGATAATGACACGTATCTGGATAACGGCAACAACCGCATTTCCATTATCACCGGACCAAATATGGCAGGTAAATCTACCTACATGCGCCAGACGGCACTTATCGTGCTGATGGCGCAGATTGGAAGCTATGTTCCCGCATCTTCCGCAAAAATCGGAATTGTAGATCGCATCTTTACGCGCGTCGGTGCGTCGGACGACCTTGCAAGCGGACAGAGTACCTTTATGGTGGAGATGAACGAGGTTGCCAACATTCTGCGCAATGCTACGTCGAACTCATTGCTAATTCTCGACGAGATTGGCAGAGGAACCAGTACGTTTGACGGACTCAGTATCGCCTGGGCAGTTGTCGAACATATCAGTAATCCAAAGCTGTTAGGCGCAAAGACTTTGTTTGCAACACATTATCATGAATTGACCGAGTTGGAAGGCAAGTTAAATAATGTCCACAACTATTGTATTGCCGTAAAGGAGAAGGGCGATGATATCGTATTTTTGCGCAAGATTGTAAAAGGAGGAGCAGATAAAAGCTACGGTATTCAGGTCGCAAAACTGGCGGGTGTGCCGGATTCTGTCATCGAGCGTGCAAAAGAAATTGTCGAAACTTTGATAGAAAACGATATCGCTTCCGTAGCACGCGGTATTGAAGTGAATACCGCCTCAGCTTCAAATAAAAAGAAAAAAGAGCATTTGGATGAAGTTGATTTGACACAGATGTCCCTTTTTGACACAGTAAAAGACGACGATATCATAGAAGAACTGCGCAATGTCGATGTCGGGAACCTTACACCGATTGAGGCGCTCAATAAATTGTATGAACTGCAGAATAAAGTAAAAAACCGCTGGTAGCGTGTCGAGGCACGACACGCACGAGATTGCGCGTAGCGCAATCTCCCTTGAAATAATATACATATCTGCACTATACAAAGAGGGAGAGTGAATGGATGCCACAAATTACATTATTAAGTCAGGAGACCATCGATAAAATCGCCGCGGGAGAGGTCGTGGAACGTCCGTCCTCCGTGGTCAAAGAGCTGGTAGAAAACGCGATTGATGCGAAAGCAACCGCGGTAACAGTAGAGATTAAAGAAGGCGGTATCTCGTTTATCCGCATCACGGACAATGGCTGTGGAATTGAGCGCGAGCAGGTACCGCTCGCTTTTTTGCGTCACTCCACCAGTAAGATTAAGAGCGTAGAAGACTTGATGTGCATCAGGTCCTTGGGCTTCCGCGGTGAGGCGCTTTCCAGTATTGCTGCAGTATCACAGGTCGAGCTGATTACCAAGACTTATGGAGAACTCACAGGAACGCGCTATGTGATTGAAGGCTCCAAAGAGAAAGAAAATGAAGAGGTCGGTGCACCGGATGGTACTACGTTTATTGTGCGCAACCTTTTTTACAATACACCGGCAAGACGCAAATTTTTAAAAACTGCGCAGACAGAGGGAAATTACATCGGAGACCTGATGGAACGTCTTGCATTATCCCACCCGGATGTATCGTTTAAGTTCATAAGCAATGGGCAGACAAAGCTGCATACCTCCGGAAATTCCAATGAAAAAGATATGATATACCACATTTACGGAAGAGATATCACGGCATCCATTCTTCCTGTCAATGCAGAAAATGAGCTGTTTAAAGTGAAAGGTTTTATCGGAAAACCAATGGTTTCCCGTGGTAACCGTAATTATGAAAACTATTTTATCAATGGACGCTACATCAAAAGCGCCCTGCTCTCAAAAGCGGTGGAAGAGGCATATAAAGGGTTTATGATGCAGCATCAGTATCCGTTCTGTGTACTGTACGTGACGATGGATACAGACCTTTTGGATGTCAACGTTCATCCGACCAAGATGGAGCTTCGTTTTTCCAATAACGAAGAAATCTATCGTAGGCTCTATCAGATTATTCGGGATACTTTGACACACAAGGAATTCATCCCGGATGTTCCGGTGGATGCAAAACGCGAGGAGAGGCGTGTGCCGCTTGAGCAAAAGAGTCCCGAGCCGTTTGAAAAAAGGAGAATTCAGGAACTGCGTAGTTCAGTCGCCAAGGACAGCCCTTATGAACAGAAATATCCTGCACGCGACCGCCTTGGGGTAACGGCGGAATCACAGAAGCTTCCGAAAACAACCATAATTTCGGAATCGCAGGAGATTCTGAAAACGCCGGGCTCTGTGCAAGATACATTACCACAAAAACCGACGGAACAGGCGGAAAATCTCGACGTATTTAAAAAATTGCTTGCTTCCTCATCTTCCGGCAGAAAGGAAGAATATAAGAGGAATGAAAAGTCTGCAGATGTTCTGTGCGAACCAAGCACCTACCATGTAGAGCTTGAGAGAAAAAATGACGATACAATCCGTCAGGAAAAAAGCGATGTAACAGAAACACCAATACATGAATCGGCAAAAAGACAGTCCGAGGAGCAAGCATTCGTCTACGAACAGCAGACACTTATGGCGGAGAATAAAGAATTTCTTACCCCGGACGCAGCCAAAAAGCACCGCATCATCGGTCAGTTGTTCGATACATATTGGCTGATTGAGTACGAGGATAAGCTTTTTATCATAGACCAACATGCGGCACATGAGAAAGTACTCTATGAGCGCACGATGGCACGCGTAAGGAAGCAGGACTTTTCTTCTCAGACAATCAGCCCACCAATCATTCTTACACTCAGCTTAGAAGAGCAGGAGATGCTTGAAAAATATGAAGAGCAGATAAAACTCTTTGGTTATGAGGTAGAGCCGTTCGGCGGAAAAGAATATGCAATCAATGCCATTCCCGCGGAGTTTGAAGGGGTTGATATGAAAAGCATGTTCGTAGATATGTTAGACGATTTTACGAATATCAACAGCAGAGAAGCACCGGAGCTTATTTTGGAAAAGGTTGCTTCCTTGTCCTGTAAAGCGGCAATTAAAGGCGGCAATCATATCAGCCGTGCAGAAGCGGAGCAGTTGATTGACGAACTTTTAACGCTTGAAAATCCGTATCATTGCCCGCACGGCAGGCCAACCATCATCTCGATGAACAAATACGAGATTGAGAAAAAGTTTAAAAGGATAGTATAAGATGAGCAAAAAACCAATGGTAATCCTGACAGGTCCTACAGCAGTCGGGAAAACAGCACTTTCCATTGCACTTGCAAAACAGGTGAACGGTGCGATTATTTCTGCCGATTCCATGCAGGTCTATAAGCATATGGATATCGGTTCCGCAAAAATCATGCCACAGGAAATGCAGGGAATCAGACATTATCTGATTGATGAACTAGAACCGTCTGAGGAATTTCATGTCGTCCGTTTTGTGGAATTGGCAAAAAAGTATATGCAGGAAATCTACGATGCGGGCAAGATTCCGATTATTGTGGGCGGTACAGGCTTTTACATACAGGCATTGCTCTACGATATTGACTTTACGGAGCAGGAATGTGACGAGGAATACCGTGACAGCTTAGAGCAACTCGCCCGTGAAAAAGGGTCTGACACACTGCATAATATGCTTAAAGAGGTAGACCCAGAGTCTGCCGAGGCAATCCATGCTAATAATATCAAACGTGTCATTCGAGCACTGGAATTTTACCACTTAACTGGCAAGAAAATTTCGGAGCACAACGAGAAAGAGCGTAAGAAGACTTCTCCTTATGAGTTTGCCTATTTTGTGCTGACAGATGACCGTCAAAAGCTTTATGCCAATATTGATAAGCGGGTAGATGTCATGGTTGAAAAGGGACTGGTTGAAGAAGTAACCTGTCTCAAAGAAATGGGGTGTCACAGCGGTATGGTGGCAATGCAGGGACTTGGTTACAAGGAAATTCTGGATTATTTGGATGGAAAGAGGACGCTTGAAGAGGCGATTTATATTATCAAGCGTGAGACCAGACATTTTGCAAAGCGGCAGTTGACATGGTTTCGCAGAGAGCGTGACGTTATCTGGATTGACAAGGGTGAATACGAGTACGATGAGAATAAAATCTTAGATAAGATGATGAATGTGCTTCAGGAGAAAGGAATGAAATAAATGGAACAGTTAATGATAGAACAATACGAAAATCTTGGTATATCAAAAGAGGTATACGAATACGGAAAAAAGATAGAAGATTCATTAAAAGAGCGTTTTGAGCAGATTGACCGTATCGCAGAGTACAATCAGATGAAAGTGATAAAAGCGATGCAGGAAAACAAAGTTTCTGCGGAATGTTTCAATTCAAGTTCCGGTTACGGCTATAATGACCTCGGAAGAGATACATTAGAAAAGGTATATGCTTCCTGTTTCAAAGGGGAAGATGCGTTGGTGCGTCCGCAGATTACCTGCGGTACGCATGCGTTGGCATTGGCTTTGATGTCGAATCTGCGTCCGGGGGATGAACTGTTATCTCCGGTTGGAAAGCCGTATGATACCTTGGAGGAAGTCATCGGTATCCGCCCTTCCAAGGGGTCGCTTGCAGAATATGGTGTAACTTATCAGCAGGTAGATTTACTTCCGGACGGTGAGTTTGATTATGAGAACATCAAAAAAGCAATTAACGAAAAAACAAAGCTTGTGACTATTCAGCGTTCTAAAGGATATGCACCGCGCAAGACGCTTTCCGTCGACCGTATTGGTGAATTGATTTCTTTTATCAAGGGAATCAAACCGGATATTATCTGCATGGTAGACAACTGCTACGGCGAATTTGTGGAAGAGAAGGAGCCGCTTGAGGTTGGTGCGGACATGATTGTCGGTTCCTTAATCAAAAATCCAGGCGGTGGACTTGCTCCGATTGGCGGTTATATTGTAGGTAAAAAAGAATGCATTGAAAATGCGGCCTATCGCCTTACTTCTCCGGGACTGGGAAAAGAAGTCGGCGCTTCTCTCGGCATTATGCAGTCCTTCTATCAGGGATTTTTCCTTGCACCCACGGTTGTGGCTGGGGCATTAAAGGGCGCAATTTTTGCAGCGAATATCTATGAACGCCTTGGCTTTGATGTTGTTCCGAACGGTTCCGAGAGCAGGCATGATATCATTCAGGCAGTATCCTTCCACAATCCGGATGCATTGATTGCGTTCTGTGAGGGAATTCAGGCTGCAGCACCGGTAGACAGTTATGTGACACCGGAACCTTGGGCAATGCCGGGATATGACAGCGATGTCATTATGGCGGCAGGTGCTTTTGTGCAAGGCTCCTCCATTGAACTCTCTGCGGACGGACCCTTAAAGCCTCCATATGCCGTTTATTTCCAGGGCGGTCTTACCTGGTATCACGCGAAGCTTGGAATCCTGAAATCTTTACAAAAACTTAAGGAACGAAATCTTGTGAATGCAGAACTGTTATGTTAAAATATTATGTAAGTTTCTGTTTTGTTTGTGGTTGACATAACATAACAGAAACAAGGCCATTCTTCCGGGGAGAGCAATGGAAGCACATGGTACAAACATTTACCAGTATGAAAGAATTGCCGGATTCCGAAAAGCCTTATGAGAAGTTTTTAGAGTCCGGAGCAGAAGCATTAAGTGATGCAGAGCTTTTAGCCGTCATCATCCGTTCCGGTACGCAAGGAAAGAAGTCTATTGAGGTAGCACAGGACTTTCTGGCGCAGGGCAGCCGTAATCTGCTGAATCTGTATGAGATTTCATTTGATGAGATGAAAAGCATTCACGGAATCGGTCAGGTAAAGGCGATTCAGCTTAAGTGTGTTGCCGAGCTTTCAAAACGCATCGCAAAGACACGCTATCAGGACAAGCTTTCCATGAACCATCCGCAAACGATTGCCGATTATTATATGGAGCGTATGCGGCATGAGAAGCAGGAACGATTGCTGGCACTGTTTTTTGACAACAGATGCCGTCTGCTTTCTGATGTGACCATGTCTATCGGGAGCATTACGACCACCTTTGTATCACCGCGTGAGATATTTCTTGCGGCGCTTCGCTGTAACGCAGTACAAATCATATTGCTGCACAATCATCCGAGTGGGAATACCGAACCATCTGCAGACGATGACACGGTCACAAAAAGGATAGAAGAGTGTGGTGTGCTGCTTGGAATACCATTGATTGATCATATCATCCTTGGTGACCAATCGTATTATAGTTACAGAGAACACAAAAGAATCATATATTGAGGGAGAAAACAATGACGAATAACGTGTATGGTATTGACCTTGGTACCTGCAATATGAAGATTTATTGCAAGGCATCCAACAAAATTTTAAACGAAAAAAACACGATAGCACTGGTAAACAAGGACCAGATTTATGCTTACGGAGATGATGCCTATGCGATGTACGAAAAAGCACCTGAGACGATTCAGGTAACTTTTCCGGTTTCAGGAGGAGTAATTGCTGATTTCAATAATCTGCAGTCTATGCTTCAGATATATCTTGAGAAGCATGCCAAGGGCAAGTTGCGTGGAGCTGAATTCATTGTAGCGGTTCCTACTGACATCACAGAACTTGAAAAAAAGGCTTTTTATGATATGTTCTACAAGAGCAAGTTAAAACCAAAGAGTGTGCTTCTTTGCCCAAAACCAATTGCGGATGCAGTGGGGCTTGGTCTTGATGTAAATGAGCCGACAGGTATTATGATTGTCGATATCGGTGCAGACACGACGGAAATTTCCGTTATCTCTTTAGGCGGTCTTGTCCTTAGCGCGTTATTGCCTTCCGGTGGTAATAAAATTGATGAGTCAATCATTACCTATGTGAAGCGTAAATATAATCTCGTCATTGGTCAGAAAACGGCACAGAGCTTAAAAGAACATTTAGGCTCCGGTGTTCCGGGCAGAGAAGATACAATGACCGTAGCAGGACGCGATGTCGTAAGCGGTCTGCCAATCGAATTAGAGATGTCAGGTGCGGTTATTTATGATGCAATCAAAGACAACTTAAACAACATCTGTAATTCCATCAAAATGATTTTAGAGAAAACCCCGCCAGAGTTGGCAAAAGATATTATCCATTCCGGTATTTACATCACCGGCGGAAGCTCGCAGATTCATGATTTGGATCAACTGTTCCGTGAAATTACAGGAATTAAGATTAACACCTGTGAAGAGCCGGAGGAATGTGTTGTACGTGGACTTGTCAAGATTGTATCTGACAGCAAATTCAAGCATCTGGCATATAGCATGAAGAGTAAGATATTGTTATAGAGGAAATTATGAAACGAAAATCCAAATTTGTTCTACCACCGAAATACATACTGATGATATTGACCGGTATCTGTATTGCTACGATATTAGTCAGCTTTACCTTCAATATATCCGGAGGTCCGTTACATACAGCGGCAGGCTATGTGTTTATTCCGATGCAGGAGGGTATCAATACCGTAGGAACCTGGATTACAGAAAAAGCCGATGGATTTAAGAATCTGAATGAGGTTATGGCGGAGAACGAAGCGTTACAAAAACAGGTAGACGAGCTTACCGTAGAATTGAATACGATGAATCTGGAGCAGTACGAATTGCAGAACCTGCGTGAATTATTAGAATTGGATCAGAAATATCCAAGCTATGAAAAGGTAGCTGCCAATGTTATTGGCAAAGACAGCAGCAACTGGTTTAGCAATTTTACTATCAATAAGGGAACAAATGACGGAATTGAAGTCGATATGAATGTCATTGCAGGCAGTGGTCTGGTTGGAATTGTCACAGAAGTCGGACCAAATTATGCAACTGTAACATCTATCATCAATGACACTGCAAAAGTGAGCGGCATGGTTACGACGACTTCCGACAACTTGATTGTAAACGGAAGCCTTCAAAGTATGAGTGAAAATATGGTAATTGAATTTTCTAATCTCAATGACAGTGACAATGAAGTTCAGGTTGGAGATCCGATTGTTACTTCCTATATTTCCGACAAGTATCAGCAGGGTATTTTAATCGGTTATATCAGCAGTATGGAGATGGACGCCAACAACCTGACGAAGTCAGGAACAATTACCCCTGCGGTAGATTTTGAACACATTGAGGAAGTATTAGTAATTCTGGACAAGAAACAGAAAGCGGAGAATGAATAAGCAATATGAGAAGAAAAGTTACCGTTTTTATCATTATAGTGGTGTGCTATCTGCTCCAAACCACCTTGTTTCAGGCACTTTCCTTTGCTTCCATTACACCGAATCTGATGATTATCGTAGTGTCGGCATTCGGTTTTATGCGCGGCAAAACGGAAGGCTTGTATATTGGTTTTGTGGTTGGAATCATTTTAGATATTTTTAGCGGAAACACACTTGGAATCAATGCGCTGTTATACATGTACATCGGTTATTTTAATGGATATTTTCGTAAGATGTTTTATCCGGAGGATATCAAACTACCGATGCTTCTGATTGCGGGCAGTGATATAAGCTGCAATCTGCTAATCTATTTTTTCTTTTTCCTGTTCCGTAATCGTTTTGATTTCCATTATTATTTTTTGAATATCATCCTTCCGGAACTGGTATATACAATGTTGATTACCATCTTTTTGTATGTCGTTATCTTAAAGATTAATCAGCACCTTGAAGTGATTGAAAAAAGGAGTGCAAGTAAGTTTGGTTGAGAATATAAAAGAGTTTTTTCGCTTGTTTATAAAATCTCGTCTGGCAGTTGCAACAGTTGTCATGACACTCCTTTTTGGAGTGCTTCTATGGCGGATGTTCTATCTGCAGATTATTAGCGGAGAAGACTATCAGAATGATTACACTTTAAAAATTGTAAAAGAGCGTACGCTAAACAGTACGCGTGGCAATATTTATGACAGAAATGGCAAGCTTTTAGCTTATAACGAGCTTGCATATTCCATTACTATCGAAGATAACGGTACCTATAGCAGTACCGCTGCAAAAAATGAATCCATTAACGCGGAAATCGCACAGATTATTACAGCACTTGAGGCGAATGGCGATGCGATTGTAAATGACTTTAAGATTGATTTGAATGCGGACGGCAGCTATTCTTTTAACGTTACCGGAACATCCTGGAAGCGCTTCTTGGCAGACGTCTATGGGGAGTCTTCGTACGAAGACTTAGGAGATAACAAGAAGTTGGGTTATGATACTTCTGTTGCGACAGAGGACCAGGTTATGGCGTATTTGCTTGAAAAGCGTTTTGGCGTTAGTGATACCTATGATGTCGAAATGGCATACAAGATTGTCAGCGTACGTTTTGCAATGGCACAGAACGCATATCAGAAGTATATCGCAACAACCATTGCAACAAATGTTTCGGAAGAATCCGTTGCTTATATTGTGGAGCACTCGCAGGAGTTACAAGGTGTGGAGGTCATAAGCGACACCATCCGTAAATACAACAACAGTGAATATTTTGCTTCTATTCTCGGCTACACAGGTCGGATTTCAGACAGGGAATATGAAAAGCTTTCCGAGACGGATGACAGCTATACACTCAATGATGTCGTTGGAAAAGGCGGCATTGAGCAGTATATGGACAGTTACTTACGAGGCGAAAAAGGCTATGAAAAGCTTTACGTTGATTACATGGGAAAGGCAATTGAAGTCATAGAGCGTGAGGAACCGAATGCCGGATATGATGTCTACCTGTCGATTGACAGCGAGCTTCAGATTGCCATTTATCACCTCCTAGAACAAGAGATTGCCGGTATTGTTTATTCTAATATCGATAACCCATATGCAGATATTCCGATTCCTATTTCAGACGTATATTTTGCATTAATTAATAACAACGTCATAGATTTTGAAGATTTTTCCAATGAAGATGCATCTGAAACAGAAAAGGCGGTTGAACAGATTTTTTCTGCGAGAGCTTCTGTGGTAAAGGAGCGTATTGCAACAAATCTTACATCTGATGATGCCGCATTTTTCAAAGATTTAGGTGAGGAAGATCAAGATTATTTCAATTATATTATCAGCCAGTTGAAAACAACAGGGATTATCATTGAGGATAATATTGATACCTCTGATGAAGTCTATCAGGAATGGAAAGTGGGAGCCGTCAGTCCGGCAGATTATTTGAATCATGCAATTTCCCAGAACTGGATTGATATTACAAAGTTTACGGTGGAAGAGAAGTACTCCGATTCCATGGAGATATATGATGCTTTATGTACTTATATCTTAGAAGATATTACTACCCAGAAAGAATTTTCCAAGATAATCTATGAGTATCTGATTAAGAGTGATGCCATTTCAGGTAGGCAGCTTTGCCTGATTCTATTCGATCAAGGAGTTCTTCCGTATGATGAAGATGAGATTAAAGGATTAAGTGATGGCTCTTTGAATGCAGTATCTTTTTTAAAAGGAAAAATTAAAAATCTGGACATCACCCCTGCACAGCTTGCATTGGACCCTTGCTCAGGTTCCTGTGTTGTGGCAGATACCGACACAGGCGAAATATTAGCGCTTGTCAGCTATCCGGGTTATGACAGCAACAAGCTTGCCAATACCGTAGATGCGGAATATTTTAACAGTTTGCAAAATGATAAATCCTTACCTCAGTACAATTATGCAACACAGCAGGGTACTGCACCCGGTTCCACGTTCAAGATGGTTATGGCTACCGCAGGGCTTTCTGAAAAATATATCACAATAGGAGAGCGCATCAGGGATCTTGGTCAATATGAGAATATCAGTAATAAGCCGAAATGTTGGATTTTTTCAAATGGCGGTACACATGGCGAAATCAACGTGTCCGAAGCCTTAAGAGACTCCTGTAACTACTATTTCTATGAGGTTGGTTACCGCTTAAGCACCAACAATTATACGACAAGCTACAACGACGAGCTTGGTATTTCTAAGATTCAGGAATATGCCAGCATGTTTGGACTTGATGAGAAGACCGGCATTGAAATTGAGGAAGCGGAACCGCGCATAGCAGACGAGTTCCCTGTCATGGCTGCCATCGGTCAGAGTAATAACCGTTATACAACCGTACAGCTTTCCCGCTATGTGACCGCGGTTGCGAATGGTGGTACGGTATATAATTACACACTTTTGAATCGGGTAGAGGATTCCGAGGGCAATGTCATTGCATCCTTTGAGCCGGAAGTGCGTAACACGGTAGATGTTTTAAATACTGCCGAATGGGATGCAATTCATTCCGGTATGCGTATGGTTGTGGAGAATACCAGCGAATTTAATGGTTTCCCGATTGCGGCAGCAGGTAAAACCGGTACAGCACAGCAAAATCTAAATCGTGCTAACCACGCCCTTTTTGTCGGTTATGCACCATATGATAATCCGGAAATATCTATCGCGACACGTATTGCATATGGATATACTTCACACAACGCAGCAGAGCTATCCAAAAATGTATTTGCTTATTACTTTAAGGTAGAAGATACGGATGCTCTTTTAAGTGGTCAGGCAGAAGAAATCGATTCTTCTTCCAATCAAATCAGTGACTAATGGAGGCAAACATGAGTCAGGCAGTTATCATTAAAAGCAGTAAATGTGGCATCAACTTGGTATTGGATGCCGGATTGCCGTTTCAAGAATTATTGGACGAAATATTGAGTCGTTTCAAAGAATCAGAAAAGTTCTTTGCAAACGCATCCTTTGCCATTTCCTTTGAAGGAAGAGATCTGACCGACGAGGAAAAGTATCAGATTATTGATGCCATCATGGCAGAGACAAGTATCAAGATTCTTTGCATTATGGAAGAAGATGAGATACGGGATGCCATTATCCGGCAAAAGATGCAGGAGCAGGAGTTGCAACAACGTGCGGCAGAGGCAGAACAAAAAGTAAAAGGTTCGTTTTACTACGGAAGCCTTACCGAAGGTGAGCGTCTGGAAACTGCTGAGAGCATTGTGATTATCGGAGATGTCCCACATGGTGCTTCTGTTGTATCACAATCTGACATCGTAGTATTAGGAGCATTAAAAGGAAGTGCTTATGCAGGCATGTCCGGCAACCAGGACAGTTTTATCTCGGCGCTTGACTTTGCACCTGAAAGTTATAATATTGCAGGTATTTACGGGGAACCTGTGCATAAGAGCAAAAACTCCCTATTTTCCAAACGTAATAAGACTCCGCTGGCAATGATTGCAACTGCAAGCGCGGGTATTATTAGTGTCAGTCCGTTAAATTAGGGCTGAACAATATAAAAACAGGAGGTCTTCCAAATGGGTGAAGTCATTACTTTTACCTCAGGAAAAGGCGGCGTTGGCAAGACGACTACAACAGCCAACGTTGGCGTAGGACTTTCACTGTTAGATAAAAAGGTGGTATTGGTGGATACCGATATCGGCTTAAGAAATCTTGATGTGGTCATGGGACTGGAAAATCGAATTCTCTACAATCTGGTCGATGTCTTGACCGGGAAATGCCGCTTAAAGCAGGCATTAATCCGGGATAAGCGTTATCCCAACCTATCGATGATTCCGTCCTCATGCTCCAATGAATGCAAAGACAGCTTAAATTCAAAACAGATGACGATTTTGATTGAGGAGTTGCGTCAGGAGTTCGATTATATCTTAATCGACAGTCCGGCAGGAATTGACGCTGGTTTTCGTCTGGCAACCATTGGTGCTGACCGCATTATTGTAGTAACAACACCACAGATTGCAGCCATCCATGATGCAGACTGTGTGCTTCAGCTTTTGAAACGCCAAAAGGCAGAAAACTTAAATCTTTTGGTCAACTGTTTTCGCAGACAGATGGTGCGGGAAGGTAATATGCTTGATTTGCCGGATATCTGCGAGCTCTTAGAGACAGAGCTTATCGGTGTCATCTTGGAGGATGAAGAGGTCATTATCTCACAGAACCATGGTGAGCCTGTGATAGGCACGCGTTCCATGGCATCAGGCTGTTATCAGAATATTGTCCGCAGATTGGTGGGAGAGGAAATACCAATTCCTGATTATACAAGGCGAGGAAAACTTTTTTCCAAAGTATTTTGGGGAAATAGTTCCAGAAAGCTGGTGTAGCATGTGTCATAAATCAGGGAAAAAGAATGTTGCCAAAGAACGTCTTAAGTTGATGATTGATGCACGTAAGAAACGTATTGACGATGATACAATGAATCAAATCCGTCAGGAAATAGGTTCTGTTGTCACAAAATATGTCGATATTGAACCGGAAAACATAGAAATCAAAATTATTCTTAAGGAATACAGATAACATGCCAAAACAATATAAACTAAAGAATTACAAGTTCACATTGATCATATTAGTAGCTGCCCTAAATATTTTAGGAATCATGCTTGTCGGAAGCGCAAGCCCTGGTGACCAGAAAAAGCAGCTCATTGGAATGCTGTCGGGGCTGGTTATCATGGCAATCGTGTCCTGTATTGATTATAACTTCATACTGCGTTTTTCGTGGTTGATTTACCTGTTTTCTGTTGCAATGCTGGTTCTTGTCATTGTAGCAGGCGAGGACAGCAAGGGTGCGCAGCGATGGTTTAAAATTGGAGGTTTTCAGTTTCAGCCATCTGAGCTAGTCAAGATTCTGATGATTCTGTTTTTTGCTTATTATTTTATGAAGCATGAGGAAAAAATCAACAGTATCAGAGTCTTATGCAGTTCCTTCCTTTTGGTTGGCATTTTGCTTGCACTTGTTTTAGCACAGCCAAACCTTTCAACGACAATTATCATGGCAATAATCTTTTGTGCAATGCTGTTTGTTGCAGGATTGAGCTATAAAATCGTTGTTGGTGTTCTGGCTATCTGTGTTCCCGCATTTTTAGTACTCATGACGTTAATTATTCAAGACAGAGTTCCTTTCATCCGGAGCTATCAGATTGGCCGTATCATGGCATGGCTCTATCCGGAGGATTACCCGGATCTTGCCTACCAGCAGCAGAACTCGATTATGGCAATCGGTTCCGGAATGCTCTGGGGCAAAGGACTGGGCAATACAGACCCGACATCTGTTAAAAACGGTAAGTTTATCTTGGAGCCGCAAAACGATTTTATTTTCGCAGTAGCAGGAGAAGAACTGGGATTTCTAGGTACTGCAGCGATTATAATTCTCTTGCTTTTCATCACGATTGAGTGTATATTTATTGCTAGAAAAGCAAAAGATGCCACAGGCAGATTAATCTGTTGCGGCATGGCTTCACTGATTGGCTTTCAGAGTATTGTCAACATCAGTGTTGCCAGTGGTTTACTACCGAATACCGGTGTAACATTGCCATTTGTAAGTTATGGTCTTACTTCATTATGGTCATTATATATAGGTATCGGACTTGTCCTAAATGTTGGTCTGCAGCCTAAAAAATATTAACAGGGGGTACCCACAAATATGAACATTGGACTAATTGCACACGATTCAAAGAAAAAATTAATGCAAAATTTTTGCATTGCTTACAGAGGAATACTTGCGAAAAACGAGCTTTATGCAACCGGCACAACCGGAAGACTGATTGAGGAAGTAACCAATCTAAATATCCATAAGTACTTGGCTGGCCATCTTGGCGGTGCTCAGCAGCTCGGGGCACAGATTGAGCACAACGAAATCGACCTCGTAATTTTCCTGCGAGATCCTTTGACACAGAAATCGCATGAGCCGGATGTGCACAATGTGATTCGCATCTGCGATACACATAATATTCCGCTTGCAACGAATCTTGCAACTGCAGAATTGTTAATCAAATCATTAGACAGAGGAGATTTAGAGTGGCGTGAAATGTACAAATAAATGCATCACATTATTGCTTGCCGCTATGCTCGCAACAGGGCTGTGCGGCTGCAGTAACTCACAGTCGGATCTTGCTTTATCATACGATGTGTATCAGATGGCAGATTCCGTTGGTATATCTACGGCGACAAATGACAACGCTAAATCTTATTTTTCCAATCAGCTCTGTGTATCAGAAGATATTTCCCTTGGAACAGATACAACAAATTCACAGGTGGCAGAAGGTGCCGGTACGTTCAATCTTGCTACCGGCGATGTTGTATATGCCAAGAATCTCTACGAACGGTTGTATCCTGCCAGCACAACAAAAATACTGACAGCTTATATTGCCCTCAAATATTGTGAAGACTTAGATGCCTATGTCACGATTAGCGAAAGAGCCGTTAATCAGGCATCTGATTCGTCTGTCTGCAATTTGAAAGCAGGAGATATCGTGAAACTACGCGATCTTCTCTACGGACTTATGCTCCGAAGCGGTAATGATGCGGCGGTAGCGATTGCCGAATATGTCTCAGGAGATGTGGAATCCTTTGCAGAGCTTATGAATCAGGAGGCGGCTGCCATAGGCGCAACACAGTCACATTTCGTAAATCCGAATGGTTTACCGGACGAAAACCACTATACAACTGTCTATGATATGTATTTAATTTTTGCAAGAGCACTGGAGAATCAGACATTCATTGATATCATCAGTACCAAATCCCATGATGTGGTCTATACAGATGCGAACGGCAAAGCAGTGGAGCGTACATGGGAGAATACGAATCAGTATTTGACCGGTGCCACCAAAGCACCGGAAGGTTTTTCTGTAATTGGTGGGAAAACCGGAACAACCGGCGATGCAGGCTATTGTCTTGTACTGTACTCCTACAATGCATCCGGTCAGCCAATTATATCAATTGTTTTTAAAGCAGACGGAAAATCCAACCTTTATTTGCTGATGAATGAGATGCTTTCGGGCTTTGCGAACTAATCTTTTTCGGGCATCACTCCCAAGAAACACGGTATATTTTAACATAAATTACATGTTGTATTTTAATATAAAATACGGTTGTATTTTATGTGCATATATACTATAATTATTTTATAAAATCAGTTGCTTTTATACATATTAACGAATTGATATGCATAAAACAGTACTACTAGGAGGAAATGGCCATGATAGAGATTATTTCAGGTGAAAAGGGAAAAGGTAAGACAAAAGAATTATTAAGCAAAGTGAATGCTTCTGTTGCATCCGCGTCCGGTAATATTGTATACCTTGACAAAAGCCAGAAGCACATGTATGAATTGAATAATAAGGTTCGACTCATCAATGTTACCGATTATCCGATTGATAATTGTGATGAGTTTCTCGGTTTTATCTGTGGTATCGTATCACAGGACAACGATCTTGAAGAGATGTACTTAGACAGCTTCCTTACCATTGCTTCCATCAGTTCCGATGAGCAGATTAATCATGCAATTCAGAAGTTGGATATCATCAGTGAAAAGTACAATGTTAAATTTATTTTGAGCGTATCTCGGGACGAATCGTTACTTCCGGAGTGCGCGAAAGCAAAAATCGTCATTTCCTTATAATTTTGATTTTAAAAGTGCTGTATTTCTACAGCACTTTTTTTATTCCCTAAAAAGGGATTATGACTCCTCAATAGAGCGTATTCTGCCAAACAGACTGATGAGATACAAACCGCCAAGTCCTACAATGGCATAAATGATCCGTGTAAACCAGGACATATCCCCGAAAATGAATGCTACTAAATCAAATCGGAAGAACCCGATTAAGCCCCAGTTGATTGCTCCAATAATTACTAATGTAAGCAATGTATAATCTAACCAATTTGTATTCATTTACATGCCTCCTTTTTTTCTAATAGTATCTTCTACTTGGAAGATATTTATGCATTGTTAGCGTTGTTTTCTGCTTTACAAAATGATAAAATATGAATATTGAATTTTTGAAAAGGTGGATAATCTTTTGAGTAAAAATAAAAAGGTAGTAAAATACCGAAAACCTTTTAATCTCAATATAGGAGTCATTATTTTTATCATTATTTTTATTTATTTGATTTTTAATGTATTTTCCTATATGACTACAACACATATTTCTGTATATGAGGTAGAGCAGGGAACGATGGCGGCAAATAATATCTATCGCGGCTTGATTTTGCGAGAGGAACAGGTATATTATGCCAATTATTCAGGGGCTTTAAATTACTATGTAAAAGAAGGTTCCAAAGTCAGTTACAACAACCTTGTCTATTCCATTGATGAAAATGGGGACGTATCCAAATTAATTAATTCGACCAGTCATGATGTCTCTGTACTGGATGCAAACGATCTTAATGAGATTGAAGAGAGTATCTATGATTTTCAGGCAGCTTACGACTCGCAGCATTATTATAATGTCTATGCATTTAAGGAGAACATTGACTCTTCCTTGAATGAGGCATTGAGCTTGAGCGCATTGAACCAACTGGGAGATTATGCGGCAAGTGCACAGGCAAGCAATACATTTCATCCAATCACAGCGGATACGCATGGTGTTGTCGTGTACTATACGGACGGATATGAGGATGTAAGAGTAGATACTTTTTCTGCACAAATGTTCAATGAGACATCGTATAGTCGTGTCAGCAATCAGAATGCTGTCAATATCACAATCGGTAATCCGGTGTACAAACTGATTACCAGCGAATATTGGAATATCGTGCTCCCTGTTCCTGCGGATGTGGCAGCCGAGTTAGCGGATGATGATACCTTACAACTACGTTTTGTAAAGGATGACAAGAAAACATATGCCACTTACACCTTAACGCAGATGGATGAACAGGATTATGTCATTCTCACTTTGCGCAACTCCATGATTCGCTATGCAAAAGAACGCTACATCGAAGTGGAACTTCTGCTAAAAGAGGAAACAGGACTTAAGATACCGAATTCCGCCATTACAGAAAAAGAGTTTTTCACGGTTCCGAAAGAATATTTCATGCGAGGTGGCGATTCGCAGAATGAAGGACTCTTAGTTGAGCGAACAGATAAAGACGGAAAGAAATACACGGAGTTTGTTGCACCGACCATTTATTATGAGACAGAAAAATATTTCTATATTGACAGTGAAGATATATCTGCCGATGACTACATCATAAAACCGGATTCCAATGCTACTTATACCGTTGGAAGCAATACTGCCGTATTAAAAGGCGTTTATAATATCAATAAAGGGTATGCGGTATTCAAGCAGATTGATCTGCTATATCAAAATGAAGAATATTCCATTGTGCGCACCGGTACGACTTATGGTATTGCGCTGTATGACCACATAGCTTTAGATGGATCTAAGATCAAAGAAAACGAGTTAATCAAACAATAGTTTTTGGGAGGAGAATATGATAAAAGAAAATTTAGCTACCGTTGAACACAATATTGCAGAAGCATGCAAACGCGCAGGAAGAGCGCGGGAAGAAGTCACATTGATTGCTGTTAGCAAAACAAAACCGGTTTCGATGCTACAGGAAGTATATGATACCGGAATCCATGATTTTGGCGAAAATAAAGTGCAGGAGCTTTGTGAAAAGATTGACGAAATGCCTTCCGACATCAGGTGGCATATGATTGGGCATTTACAACGTAATAAAGTAAAATACATTGTTGACCGCGTTGCTTTAATTCATTCCGTCGACACCTACCGTCTGGCAGAAGAGATTAATATTCAGGCAAAAAAGAAAAATATTATTGTTCCGATTCTTGTAGAAGTTAACATTGCTGGTGAAGAATCAAAGTTTGGTACTTCTGCGGAGGACGCCCTTCTTTTAGTGGAAGAGATTGCTCAATTGGAAAATATTCGTATCAAAGGTCTGATGACAATAGCACCATATGTTGTGGATTCTGAAGAAAATCGCCTGTATTTCCGCAAAATAAAGCAATTATCTGTTGACATAACCAATAAAAACATACATAATGTATCTATGGAAATACTGTCTATGGGTATGACGGGGGATTATGCTGTTGCGATTGAGGAAGGCGCAACCATGGTTCGCGTCGGAACCGGTATTTTCGGTGAAAGAATATATAAGAATAGTTAGATAACATGGGAGCACAATAGAATGGGAATCATGGATAAATTTTTAAACATCATGCGTCTTAATCCGGATGATGACGATGATTTTTATAATGAGGATTATGACTATGATGATGACTATGAAGAAGAAGTAGCAAAACCCAAGTCTTCTTTTCGTAAAGAGAAGAAAACAGATGACTTTGAGGATGATTACGATTCTGACAAGTCATATCACGAAAGGACGGTTAAGACAACACCGAAGGTTACACCGATTCGGCCGTCTAAGAAATCATCCGGTTCCGGTATGGAAGTATGTGTCATTAAACCGACTTCTGTTGAGGATGCGCGGGAAATTACAGAAACGTTGCTTAACAATCGTACTGTTGTTTTGAATGTTGAAGGTCTTGATGTCGAAATTGCACAGCGAATCATCGACTTTACTTCCGGTTCCTGCTTCGCAATCAGCGGTAATCTGCAAAAGATTTCAAATTATATATTTATTATCACACCGGCATCCGTTGATATCTCAGGAGATTTCTTAAATCTGGTAGATACTTTCCAGGGCAGAGGAATTCAGACAGACTTTTAATTATGAATGAACAGGAACTTTGTAAGAAAAGACTTATTGATTTATCCAAACAGGCGAATCGCAAGGGAATCGTCTTATTTAGCGATTTCCTTAATTTGAATGAATTGAATATATACCACCAGTCCGAGAGCCTCTTTGAGACAAAGACGGAGAGCTTTGGCGGTGTACCTTATGCAGAGCGTCAGATTATTGCTTTTATTCCTGATGCTCTTTATTTACGCGACAGCAACGAGGAAAATGCTCGGATTGAAGGAGCCTTTGACTACTGTCGGGAGCAGGAGAAACATGATTTGCGTGTTTCTCACTGTTGCTATGAGTGGAATTATCCGATTGCGGCACTTCGCATTGTTCCGGCGTATCCTAAATTTGCTGAAAAGCTGGGGCATAGAGATATCCTTGGGGCAATCATGAAGTTGGGAGTAGACCGCAGTAAAATCGGTGATATTATCATCGATGACGGTGTCTATTATTTGCTCTGCGAGGAAAATATTGCAGACTATTTCAGAAAAAATCTTGATAAAATTCGTCATACGATTGTCAAAATAGAAGAGTGCGCTCCGGATAAACTTACCATTACTCACGAGATGGAGGAAAAGGACGGCATCATCACTTCCAATCGTCTTGATTCAGTCATTGCATGTGTACACAAGCTTTCACGCAGCCAGGCATTAGAGTTGTTCCGTCAGGAAAAAGTCTTTGTAAACGGTAAAATGACCACAAACGCGACTTATTCCTGCCATACAGATGATATTATATCCGTACGGGGCTATGGACGTTTTATCTATTTAAGCGAGCATGGCGAAACCAATAAGGGGCGACTGAAATTCAAATATAATCTATACAAGAACTGACACAGACAGATTCATTTTTTCTTGCTTGAAAGGAGAATACTACTATGGCAAAGTCAATTCCCGTCACATCCGGTGGTACACAGATTTACAAAATTGAACTGACACAGGATTTTTCTGCTCTGTGCAATCATTTACAGAAGTTAGGCTATCAGAAAGAGCATAAAATCTGCATTGTAACAGATTCACATGTGGAGCCGCTTTATGCCAAGGAGGTAAAAAAACACTTAAACAGCTCATTTGATTCTGTTTTCGTATACACCTTTGAAGCAGGGGAGCACAATAAGAACTTAGAAACAGTAAACGGTCTTTACGAATACCTGATTTTAAATCATTTTGACCGCAGAGATTTACTGGTTGCACTTGGCGGCGGCGTTGTCGGTGATTTAACCGGTTTTACAGCGGCTACTTATCTTCGCGGCATTGATTTTATTCAGGTGCCAACCACGCTTTTGTCACAGGTTGACAGCAGCATCGGCGGCAAAACCGGTGTTGATTTTATGCAGTATAAGAATATGGTTGGGGCTTTTTATCAACCAAAGCTCGTCTATATCAATCTCTCTACGTTAAAATCACTTCCGGAGCGCCAGCTTATCTCCGGTATGGGTGAAATCATCAAGCATGGTCTGATTAAGGACGGCGCATATTATCGCTGGCTTACCGAAAACCATGATGCAATTCTTAACTTAGAGCCTGGAACGATGGAAGAAATGGTTTACCGCAGTTGTAATATCAAGAGAGAAGTCGTAGAGAAGGATCCTACAGAAAAGGGAGAGCGTGCACTCCTTAATTTCGGACATACCATTGGACATGCCATCGAAAAACTCTGCGATTTTTCTCTTTATCATGGGGAATGTGTTGGACTTGGAATCTTAGCTGCAGCATATCTTTCGATGCAGCTTGGAAATATTACAGAGACAGAATTAGACGACATCCGAACATGTTTGATTGCTTTTGGATTTCAGACCAACATCAAAGGTCTGGTTCCACAGGATATTCTGGCAGCAACCAAATCAGATAAGAAGATGGTCGGCAATCAAGTAAAATTTATTTTGTTATCAAGCATCGGCAATGCATATATTTATCGGGAGCTCTCAGATACCCAGATTTTAGATGGTATTTCACATGTATGTATGTCATGACTGATATTTTATAATTATGGAAGGACTTTTTGTTTATGAAAGAACATTCTATACTTCGTAAGGGGCTGATTGGGCTCATAATATCCGCTTTGCTTATCTTTATTGACCAGTTGGCAAAAAATCTCGCTGTGGCGCATTTAAAGGGTCAAGAACCTATTGTGCTATGGAAAGGTGTCTTTGAGCTTCGTTATCTTGAAAACCGCGGGGCAGCATTCGGTATCTTACAGGATCAGCGCATGTTTTTCCTGATTCTTACCAGTTTAGTATTAATTTTAATTATCTATGTCTATCTCAAAAAGCTTCCGAATGAGCACCGTTTTTTGTGGCTTAACATCATCGCCGTGCTGTTTTTTGCGGGTGCAATCGGCAATTTTATTGACCGTTTCATGCAGGATTATGTGGTGGATTTTTTCTACTTTTGTCTGATTGACTTTCCGATTTTCAATGTGGCTGATATTTATGTGACGGTTGCTGCATTTCTTTTGATTCTCTTGGGATTTTTTTATTATAAGGAAGAAGACTTTGAACGCATCTTTCCGTCCAAGAAAAAGGAGTCCGTATGAATATAGAAAGCTTTGAGGCAGGAATAGAATACGAAGGAGAGCGCTTAGACAAATACTTGAGCCTGATTTTTCAAGATACAGGTGCGCCCCCCTCGCGTTCTTTTTTTCAAAAGCTCATCAAGGAGAATCATGTCTGCGTCAACGATGTACCCCAGAAGGCTAATTATCGACTAAAAGCTGACGATATGATTACGGTTGAGATTCCGGATGCCGTAGAAACGCCAATCCTGCCGGAGAATATCCCGTTAGATATTTTATATGAGGATGAAGACCTTTTGATTGTCAACAAGCCAAAGGGAATGGTCGTACATCCATCTGCAGGTCATTATTCCGGTACATTAGTCAATGCAATCATGTATCATTGCCGTGAAAGCTTATCCGGTATCAATGGAGAGGTTCGACCGGGTATTGTACACCGGATTGATATGGATACCACCGGTTCATTGATTGTATGCAAAAATGATGCCAGTCATATTTTTATTGCGAAACAGATTAAAGAGCATTCTGTCAATCGTAGGTACCGCGGAATCGTATGTGGACGTGTAAAAGACGATGAGGGAACGATTGATGCGCCGATTGGACGTCATCCGATTGAACGAAAAAAGATGGCAATCAATGAGAAAAATGGTAAAAACGCCATCACAAATTACAAGGTGTTGGAGCGTTTTGAACGTTATACCTACATGGAATTCAAACTGGAAACCGGAAGGACACACCAGATTCGTGTTCATATGGCAAGCATCGGTCATCCATTGCTTGGAGACACGCTGTATTCCAGCGGGAAAAGCCCTTATAAGCTTCAAGGACAGACCTTGCATGCCATGACAATCGGATTTGTTCACCCCACTAGCAGAGAGTATATGGAGGTAAGTGCACCTTTGCCGGAATATTTTGAGAAAATATTGAAAGATTTGCGATAATTTCAATTATTTCTTTTAATTTACATAAAAATGTATTATAATGACTATATAGAAATTGTGAAAGGCGGGGTGACTATGGGAAACAAGATTTATACCATCGGTAGAGAATTCGGCAGCGGGGGCAAGGATGTCGGAGAAAAATTGGCAGAGCGTCTTGGTATCAAGTTATACGATAAGGAATTGTTGCAGCATGCGGCAAAAGAAAGCGGTTTCTGCGAAGAAATTTTTGAAAATCATGATGAAAAGCCAACCAACAGCTTTTTATATTCATTGGTTATGGATACATATTCCATGAATGGCTACAGTTCAACACCATTTTTGGATATGCCATTGAATCACAAGGTTTTTCTTGCACAGTTTGATGCAATTAAAAAGATTGCAGAAAAAGAATCCTGTGTTATTGTTGGGCGATGTGCAGACTATGCTTTGGCTGACAATCCGGACTGCATCAATGTTTTTATTCATGCAGACATGGACTTCCGCGTTAAAATGGTTTGTAAACGCGGTAATATGACCGAGAATAAGGCAAAAGATTTCATATTAAAACAGGATAAGCAACGCGCAAGTTATTATAACTATTATACCAGCAAAAAATGGGGCGATTCCACCAGCTATAACCTCACATTAGATTCCAGTAAGCTTGGTATTAATGGTTGTGTCGATATGATTTTAAAATTCCGTGAAATCATGGATGCACAGAAGAAATAAGTGATAAGATTGAATGAGCAATGGCTTCTATACATACGGATTACAAATATCTCTATATGTATAGAAGCCTTATTTATGCGTTAAAAGCATGTTTTGGGAATATATAACTATTCGTTAAACTTGTGTTTTGCGAATAACTAAACGCCACTACAAAATCAAACTATTGCGATTGTAATGTGTATATATTTATTCTGCATCTTCAGGAGCTTTTAAGCGCAAATTTCCGCTGAATCCAAGATGATTGTAAATGGACCGTCGTTGAGTAACTGTATCTTCATATCTGCCCCAAAGATACCTTTCTCGACGATGGGAACATTCTTTTTACATTCTGCAATAATATATTCGTACATTTCATTTGCCATATCAGGCTTTCCGGCATTGATAAAAGATGGACGATTTCCTTTTTTGCAATCCGCATACAAAGTAAATTGTGAAATTAACAACAAGCTCCCACTCACATCTGCAAGCGAAAGATTTGTCTTTCCATCTGCATCCTCAAAAATGCGTAAACCAAGCAGTTTTTTTGTCATTTTATCGGCAATTTCCCTGGTATCTGAATCTGATACGCCAATGAGCACTAAAAATCCCTTTTCAATACTTCCTGTCACCTGTCCGTCAACCGTGCAGGATGCGGAGGTCACACGTTGAATTACAAATTTCATACTTACTACTCTCTCTCAAACTATATTTTAAGTTAATGACATGCATTGATTCTATAACGTACGCTTAAAAAGTATACCATTTCCTATGTATAAAGTCTACCTGCATTATGCCGGCAAAAATCGGAGAATAAAAGCACTATAAACCGGTGTCTTTTATTCTCCGATATCATCTTTTTACGTCCCTATTCAATTACAAATATTGATATCTCTTCATTAAGACGTTTTGCTGTATCATCGCACTTATCAATCTCTCCGCTGACCTCATCTGTGCGGCACTTAACATCGGCTGTCTTAGATGCAATATCGGTGGTACCCTGTGCTCCCTCATTCGTCGCATTTGCAATCTCATCCATTGCCTCAAGTACGCTGTCAATAGACGCCAATAGTTCCTCGGAGGTTGCACTGAAGTCACTGATAAGCGAATCAATTTCCTCCGCATCCTGATTATATGCAGTTGCAACTCCATCAAACATATCATAGCTTTCCACAACATCGGTAGCCACAAACTCTAGCAAGCGCTCTGCATCTTGCGACAGATTCTCAACCGCTGCTGTAACCTCCTCCGTTACACTCTGAATCTTAGATACTGTCTGTTTTGACTGTTCTGCCAGACCTCCAATCTCCGATGCAACAACCGCAAATCCTCTACCTGCTTCTCCTGCACGTGCAGCTTCAATAGAAGCATTTAATGCCAGCAAGTTTGTCTGTTCTGTAATCTCCATAATTGCAGAGGAAAGCACTTCTATTTCTTGTACTACTTTTGCTTCCTCCAATGCATGTGTCAGGCTCTCACTCAGTTCATTATGCATTTGACGGGCATGTTCTCTCTGGTTTCTGGTATCTTCCTGTACCTTGGCTGCACGCTCATGAATATCCACCGCCTGTTCGGCACCATCCTGTGAACGAAGTGCAATATTTTTAGCAGCAGCCTCGATTTCATGTGACATATTCTTAATCGTCTCTGAGGATGCTGCTGTTTCTTCCATTCCCGCCGCCAGTTGCTGTGTCGTAGCGGACACATCTTCAATATTTCCACTCAATACATACACATTGTCTTTCACACGGTCTACGATGCCATAAATCTCATTTCCCTGATTCTTTACCTCACGAATCAGACCGCTCACCTGCACTTTCATGTTTTCCAATCCTTCTCCAAGGATTCCGAAATCATCCTTCCGATTCGTCAAAAGGCTAGGAAGCGGCTCTGAGAAATTGCCTTTTGCCATCTCTCCAATATATTTTAATGAAGCCCGGAAAGATGTACTTAAATTGTTTCCAATATAAATACATAAACCTAACGTAATAACGAGTAGCACCATTTCAATTACAACTACCACCAATATTGTAGTCGAAATCTTTGCATTCAACTCTGCTGTCTTTTGAGCAACTGTTGTATCAATATAATCTGTATAGTTACCCGTTCCAATTACCCAGCCAAACGGTTCAAATGCCTTGCTGTAGGAGCGTTTTGGTGACGGTTCTGTCTCTCCTGCCTTCGGGAATACATAATCCGTAAAACCTCCGTCCGGCTCCTGACCGACGCGAATAATTTCCCGAACCATTTCATAGCCGGCAGCATCCTTCGTCTCCAAACGATTCGTCCCTTCCGTCTCGCCTCCAAGCAATACCACGCAGTCCCCTTCATAAGTATCTGCCCAGAAATAACCTGCTTCCCCATAACGCAGGTCACGAAGCAAAGTTGCGCCCATGTCTGTTGCTTCCTGTAAAGAACACTCCCCATTCTCATACCTGTTATAGACTGCATCTAGCATAGAGATTGCATTTTCCACCTGTTCTTTGATGTTCTGATCATAATCGGTACGAATACTTGTCTCAAGAATTTCCGTAGCATCATTTCTCAATGCTCTCAATTCTAAGATTGTAACACCTCCCAGTGTCATCAATCCAATAAACGTAATGATTGCCATCAGTATCATCTTTACCTTTACGCTAATGTTCCTCATGTTCCCCTCCTCCTACATTTTTTAATGATATGCTAGTACCATTATACCATTTGCTTACCTGTTGGTCTACCCATTAAAATTTTTATATTTTATATAAACTGCGCAAAGATTTGTATAAATTCGCGTTAAAATATAGTATAATAAAAGCAGTTTTGGAGGCTTTCACACATGAAATTACAGCAGTTATACAGTCATACACGAAAGGCACTGGATGATTACCAATTAATCGAGGCTGGTGATAAAATTGCCGTCGCCATCTCGGGCGGCAAAGACTCTCTCACTCTTCTTTATGCATTGAGCGGCTTGCGGCGTTTCTACCCGAAGCCTTTTGAATTAGAGGCAGTCACTGTTGATTTGGGATATGAAGGATTTCACCTTGAAGCAATTCAAAAACTCTGTGACGAGCTGGAGGTTCCTTATCATATTGTTTATACAGAAATTGCAAAAATTCTCTTTGAGAAACGGCAGGAAAGCTCTCCCTGTTCTCTATGTGCTAAAATGCGCAAAGGAGCTCTTAATAATGCACTGAAAGACCTTGGCTGCAATAAAGTTGCATACGCACATCATATGGATGACGTGATTGAGACAGCCTTTCTCTCTATGATTTTTGAAGGACGTTTCTACTCATTTCCTCCTAAAACTTACTTAGAGGATTCTAATCTTACTGTCATCCGTCCAATGATTTACGTTTCCGAAGCTGAAGTAAAGGGTTTTCAGAACAAATATCAATTACCTGTTGTTAAGAATCCGTGCCCGGCAGACGGCAATACCAAGCGCGAATATGTCAAACAACTGATACGCCAGATGAATTTTGATCATCCGGGTGTTAAATCCAGACTATTTCACGCAATCCAGAATGGAAATATTCCCGACTGGTCAATAGACATATAAAAATTCCTTGTTATATTATTTCCACAGGTTATACACATAAAAGAAAGGCTTATTATGAAAGAAAAAGCTTATTACGAAAATGTAAATGTGAAAAATGAATTAAAGCTCCGCAAGATGTTAGAAACGTTACCCGCATTTTGCAAGCAATTTTTTATCGGCATCGAGCCAACAACTGCATCTCGAACACGTCTTGCGTATGCATACGACATCGGGTGCTTTTTTGATTACTTACATGAAGTTAATCCAATTTGCCAGCGTATGGAGATTCGTGACTTTCCGCTTTCTATCTTAGATCAAATTACACCGATGGATATTGAGGAGTATCTTTTTTATTTAAAATACTATGAAAAAGATGGCGTGGCACACACCAATGATGAGCGCGGTATCAAACGTAAGCTCGCTTCTCTCCGTTCCTTTTATCGTTATTTTTATAAAAATGAGCTAATACAGAACGATCCGGCTGTTAAGGTTGATATGCCCAAAATTCATGAAAAAGCGATTGTTCGTCTGGATATCGATGAGGTCTCAAGGTTGTTAGACGAAGTAGAATCCGGAGAAAATCTTACAGCCAGACAGCAAAAATATCACGAGAAGACAAAAAAACGTGATCTTGCTATGATGACTCTTCTGCTTGGCACCGGCATCCGAGTCTCGGAATGTGTTGGACTTGATATGGAAGATGTTGATTTCCGCAATAACGGCATCAAAATTCATCGCAAAGGTGGTGCAGAGGTTATTGTTTACTTCGGCGAAGAAGTTCGTGAAACATTGCTTGACTATATGGTAGAACGCCAGAAAATCACTGCTGAAGACGGAAGTATCAATGCGCTCTTTCTCTCCTTGCAGAATCGTCGTATCAATGTGCGTTCTGTTGAAAATTTAGTTAAGAAATATTCCAAACTTGTCACAAATTTAAAGCATATTACACCACATAAGCTCAGAAGCACCTATGGTACATCACTCTACCGTGAGACCGGTGATATTTATTTGGTTGCAGATGTTCTCGGTCATAAAGATGTCAATACGACAAGAAAACACTATGCAGCCATCGATGACGACCGGAGACGCAGTGCTGCGAAATATGTAAAGTTAAGAGATGTATAAAAATAAGAAAAAATTTCCCATCACATAAAAATACCCCTAAAGTAGATTTGGGTTATTATCCATGTCTACTTTGGAGGTATCATATCATTATGCCGGAGCACTTTCCGTTCTCAATACTTCATCAATTTTCTCTTGGATGCGGGAACGTACTATATCTGCAATTTCCTGTGTTTTCAGATGTCCATATTCTTCAAAAAGAATCGGTTTTAAATAATGTACCTGTGTTGTGACAGGTCCAAAATTAAAGCTGTTAAAAACCTTATAAGAATCAATTAATGCAACAGGAATAATCGGTGCTTTCGTCTTTAGCGCAATCTTAAAACTGCCTGCTTTAAACCCACAAACTTCATTACGATTATTAAACTCGTATCCCCCTTCCGGGAATAGAATGTAACGCTTTCCGTTTTTCACGTCTTCTGAAACCTCATTAATAATGGTAAGCGCCTGTCTGACATCTTTCTTATCCAATCTCTTTCCTTGTACCAAATCTATAAATTCACGCACAAGAATTGTATTGGATTTCGCTTTGTCCATGACAAGGGAGCAAGGATTCTTATGTGTATAGATAATACCAAGTGCATCATACTTTCCCTGATGATTTGGATACATCATATATCCGCCTTCTTCCGGAAGATTCACTGTTCCGAATGCTTTGGTACGGATTCCACCGGACAGCTTCATCAAACGTATTACATATCGGGCAAGATCATATCTCTCTTCTTCCGAATATTTTTCAGGATGATCTGCTTCTCTGCGCATCTTAGGAATCAAATAAGGCGCGCGAAAGAGATTCATTATGATTACATATATAAACTTTATCATTCCAAATAATTATCCTCCGTATATATTGCAGTGCTTATATAAAGTCGTCTGCAGGCATCTTACTTGGCTCTGGCAGTTTTAGCACTTTGTATATTATACCGTATTTTTAGCAAAAAAACAACTGACCGGAGGAGATGGTTCGTTACTCTAAGTACTCATCTGAATAATATGGAATTGTAAGATACTGTCCGGAATGGATAGCATTATCGGCAATGTGATTAATCTCGCAGATTTCCTCGATATAATCATTCACGCTTGCGTATTCGTCTGTCATATAATTACTTGCAATATTCCAAAGCGTATCACCCTTCTGAACCTGGATACTTGTATAATATTTATAAGAGGTTTCTGCCGGCGCTGCCTGTGCCTTTGTAGAACCAAACACGATACAGCCGATAATAGCAACTGTCATAACAAATATAATAGTTAATAACGTAAATTGTTGTTTCTTTGCCGCTGCTCTTCTGCTACTCATAAACATCAACCTCCTAAACGAACATTTGTCGAACATTTGTTGCGAACATTTGTTTTGCATGTGTTTATCATAATACCAGAACGAATGTTTGTCAAGCATAAAATCGAACAAATTTTCGGAATATATGTTTGCATTTTTCTTTCCTCTATGTTACACTATTATCAGTGATTAACAGGATTACGATACGATATTAATTAGGAGGTACTTACATGGCATATGGCAAGATTAGTAATAAGCAGAGAGAAATATTAGAATATATCAAACAGGAAATTTTAAATAAGGGTTATCCGCCTGCAGTGCGTGAGATTTGCGAGGCAGTCGACCTAAAGTCTACCTCTTCCGTACATTCCCATCTGGAAACACTCGAGAAGAATGGCTATATCCGACGCGACCCGACAAAGCCCCGTGCAATCGAGATTATCGATGACAACTTTAATCTTACCAGACGTGAAGTAACGAATGTGCCTATTATTGGTAATGTTGCAGCCGGACAGCCACTTTTAGCTGTTGAGAATATCGAAAACTACTTTCCAATTCCGGTAGAGTTTTTGCCGAATGCTGAGACATTTATGCTGAATGTCAAAGGTGAAAGTATGATTAATGTCGGCATTTACGATGGAGATCAGATTCTGGTTCAGAAGCAGTCTGATGCCCGCAACGGTGATATCGTGGTTGCATTGGTTGATGATTCTGCAACGGTTAAGACTTTTTACAAGGAGAACGGACATTTTCGTCTGCAGCCTGAAAATGATACAATGGACCCGATTATTGTAGAGGATTGCCAGATTTTAGGGAAAGTTTTCGGCGTGTTCCGCCTCTTCTCCTAATAGTAACATCCTTATACGCACTAGGACACAGTTCTATATTACACAGAAAAGGTATCATGACATACTGATCATGATACCTTTTCTGCAATAAGGGATTTCTTTCTATCATATAAAAGCACTGCACACACAGATACGCAATCTATAACTCTGTTACATCTACTTCTTTGCCATCTCTCCAGATACGCTCCAAGTCATAGAACAGACGGTCTTCTTTGGAGAAAATATGAACGATGATATCGCCATAATCCATCAAAATCCATGTAGAATTGGAATTTCCCTCTACCTGTTTTACTTTTAGTCCTGCTTTGTAAAGAGCTTCATCACAAGCGTCACGCATTGCCTGAATCTGATTTTGGTTTGTTCCATTTGCAATAATAAAATAATCTGCAATCGGAGATATCTCACGGATATCGATTACTTTTACATCCTCCGCTTTGCGATCTTCTAATGCGGCTACTGCCACTTTGCAATACTCGTTTGATGTCATATTTGTTTCCTGCCTTTCATAAATTATAGGTTTTTATCTATCAGATATTGTTCGTAATAATCGTAAGTCATTTTTGTCATAGGATCAACAGAACCTCCTCTGCTGGATAAATATTTTAAGGTATCCCGCAAAATTTCTGCCATACAAGCATCTAAATCCTGAAATGCAAGCTTACGCACATAGGAAAGATTTGGTGCCTTGTCCCGTCCCGGTTCAATATAATCTGCAATATAAATAATTTTATCCAGAGGACTCATATCCGGTTCTCCGGTCGTATGCACCTTTATCGCATGTAAAATCTGCGGGGATTTCACATCATATTCCGTCTCGGCCAAATACGCACCTAATTTGGCATGCAACAGATATGGGCTTTCGTATTCCACCGGCGTAATCAGGATATCATTCTTTTCACACATTTTGATTTTCTCATCGTTTGGGATACATTTCGCGCAATCATGCAGCAAGCCGGCAAGCATCGCCTGCTCTATCGAATATTCATGTGCCATCGCAAGACACCCAGCCGTATACATCACACCCTTCGTGTGCTCATAACGGCATTTATCCAGTTCCTTTTTCAGTTTTTTTCGAATCTCATTTAATTCCATAACATGACCTGTACCTATATTGTTATCTGCGCAAAAAAGTGCTACTTTTCTGACTTACAACCATAAAGCCCATTCTCACAAATATATTTCCATACGGGGGCCGGAAGCAGCTCGGGTTTCTCCCTGCAATCAGCCAACTGTCGTCGCAACGTCGTGGATGAAATGTTTGTGCGTCCGCCCTGTATCGGATATATCTCCGCCTCAAAAAGTTCTTTCAAAGACAAAATCTTCTGCTCAATCTGAACAATATCCATATCATCACGTACTGCCGCCAGAATAATTGCTTTTTTGCAAATAATTTCAGGATGACGCCATTTTTCGAGATAGTCAAGTGAGTCGGCTCCCATTATAAAATAAAACTGTGTGATCGGATACTGTTTTGCCAACTTTGACAATGTCAGATAGGTATAGCTGGTTTCCTTTGCATCCACTTCAACGCGTGAAAGCTTATAATAGGGATAATCTGCAATTGCAAGAGCAACCATCTCCAAACGCACTTCGGCAGGTGTCATATCGGCTTCGCGCTTATTTGGAGAATGGCCTGCCGGAATAAACCAAATTTCGTCTAAACGAAATTCTGCTCTTGCATATTCCGCTATATTCAAATGACCTTGATGAATCGGGTCAAATGAACCACCCAGAATTCCGATTTTCTTGCAATCATAACACCTTTCCATTACACTTTCCTCGAACACTCCTACTGTTTTTCTTATCTTGGAAGTTCAAATTTTGAATTCTTTTTTGCTTGACGGAAAAGAATAATCTTCTTACCGATGACTTTCACGACATCAGAGCGTGTACGCTCTGCAATCACGTCTGCAATCTCGCGAGGGTCATCTGCACAGTTTTTCAGAACAGAGATTTTAATTAATTCTCTCTTCTCTAATGCCTCGTCTAACGCAGTGATAAGCTCGGGGGTCAGACTTGCCTTTCCAATTTGGAAAATCGGATTTAAGGTACTTGCTTCGCCGCCAAGGTATGCCCGCTGCTTACTTGTCAATTCCATAATCTATAATCCTTTCCTACCGATATAATCGGTATGTTTCCTAGTTTTTCTGTAAATATACCGTTCTCATCAGTCTATTTGTAATAGTCAAATTCATGCCCATAAATGCGAACCGTATCGCCATCCTGGATACCCATCTGCTCTAATTCCTTTAAGATTCCCTGCTCTTTCATAAACTTCTGGAAGAAGAGGAATCCCTTTTCCGACTCAATGTTGGTATAACCGAGCATCTTGTCAATCTTCGGTCCCTCTACCACAAAAGCCGCATCGTCTGCTCTTGTAATGGTATATGGCTCGTCCTTGAAGAAACGAAGCGCAGGGTCAAATTCCTGCTCATAAACAACCGGCTCCTTACTGCAGCTTTCCAGCAGATTGTTTACATGGTAAAGGAGCTCCTTTAAGCCTTTTCCGCTGACCGCAGAAATCGGGAATACCTTAATCCCGTCTTTTTCAAACTCTGCACGCAAAGCCTGAATAACCTCGTTTTCATCACCGTAAATCGCGTCAATCTTATTTGCCGCAATCACCTGTGGTTTCTTTAAGATTTCAGGGTCATACGCCTCTAATTCTTTATTGATTGCTTTGATATCCGCAATCGGGTCACGACCTTCCGTACCTGCCGCATCCACAATATGAATCATGACCTTGGTACGCTCAATGTGACGCAAAAATTCCAACCCAAGTCCGACACCCTCAGATGCCCCCTCAATTAATCCCGGAATGTCTGCAATTACAAACCCTTTTGCACCATCTAAGTCTACCACGCCAAGGTTCGGCTGCAATGTTGTGAAATGATAATTTGCAATCTTCGGCTGTGCGTTGGTCACGCGAGATAACAGCGTGGATTTACCGACATTGGGAAATCCAACCAAACCTACGTCCGCAATCACTTTAAGCTCGAGTTTTACTTCAAGCTCGATTGCTTCCCCACCCGGCTGTGCATACTTCGGTGCCTGCATTGTAGACGTTGCAAAATGTTGGTTTCCAAGACCGCCTCTGCCTCCGTAAAGAATAATCTGTCTGCGATTGTCACCGGACATATCGGCGATTACTTTTCCTGACTCCGCATCTTTGATGACCGTTCCAGCCGGAACCTTCAAAATCAAATCCGCACCGTTCTTACCATGACAGTTCTTCTTGCCGCCCTCTTCGCCCGCCTGTGCCGCAAACTTTCTGCGATGGCGATAATCCGTCAGTGTATTTAATCCCTCATCTACCTCAAAAATGATGTCGCCGCCTTTTCCGCCGTCACCACCGTCCGGGCCGCCATCCGGAACATATTTTTCACGTCGGAAGCTCACATGACCGTCGCCGCCTTTTCCTGATTTTATAATAATTGTTGCTCTATCTGCAAACATTAACTTCTACCTCAATTCAAAAAATCGCATAACATACAATAAGACCCGGCTATTTTCAGGCATCAAAATGTCTGTGCATAGTCGGGTCTACAGTGCATCTTATTCAGCTACTGGATATACGGAAGCCTGTTTCTTATCTCTTCCTTTTCTCTCGAATCTTAAGATACCATCTGTTAAAGCGAATAATGTGTCATCTCCGCCGATGCCTACGTTAACGCCCGGATGAATCTTAGTTCCACGCTGTCTGTATAAAATGTTACCAGCCTTAACGAACTGTCCGTCTGCTCTTTTTGCTCCTAATCTCTTGGATTCGGAATCACGGCCGTTCTTTGTAGAACCAACTCCCTTTTTATGAGCAAAAAACTGAAGGTTCATATTCAACATGTCTTACACCTCCCTGAATTCTAAAACGATAAACTCGTTCCCATAATTGTTTTGTATTCCTTGTAAGCCTAAAACCAATGACTTCATAAGTAAGTCCGCGTCATGTCCCGCAGGTGATTCAAAGCGAACCGCTATCTCCCCCGGCACCTCTGCGTCCGTCTCGAATTTTTCTGAAGTATACAATTCCAGAGCGTTCACGGTATTGATAACCAGTGCTGAGATTCCCGCACACACAATATCCTCGCCCTCATCCGCATATTCAGCATGTCCTAAACATGTAAAACCGAGATACTTTCCGTCATGATTTTTGAAAACCGTTATCTTTGTCATAACAATTTCCCATCTTTTCTAAAAAAAGATTTGATTACGCATTGATTTTCTCAATCTTAACCTGTGTGAACGCCTGTCTGTGGCCGTTCTTCTTGTGATAGCCAGTCTTTCTCTTGTACTTGTAAACGATAACCTTCTTACCGCGACCCTCTTTTACTACAGAAGCCTCTACAGATGCGTTAGCTACATCAGAACCAACTTTGATTCCATTGTCAGATACAGCTAAAACCTGATCGAAAGTTACTTTCTCACCAGCCTCAACACCAAGTTTTTCAATGGTAATGATATCGCCTTCGGATACTTTGTACTGTTTACCACCTGTTGCTATAATTGCGTACATATGGCACCTCCTATTATCATTACTCGCCAGTTGTGGTGCTGTTCCGTAAATGAACAGACTTTTAGACCTCACTGTGCGGCATACTTCGTTATCATAGCACACGCAAATTATTACGTCAACTACTTTTTGGAAAATATTTTCCTTTTCCAATATTAAACGAAATACATGACTATTATAAAACAAGCACTGCATTCAGACAATCATTTTTCAAAGCATTTTCAAGTTCCGCACAAAAGTCCGGGATGTATAATTTCAGATAATCTTCCATTTCTTCATCCACATCCGAAAGACATAGGACTATGTTAGAAAGCTCCTGCAAAAGGGATTGCTCTAACGTACCTGCTTCCAGTTCATGTATGATATTTATCCTTAATCTCTCACATTCCTGCTTTGTGTAAGAAAGCGTGCTAATCTTTCGCTCTGCAAGCCTGCAGCCTAACATATTTTTCATCACAAGAGCCGGAACATTGACAAAAGCTTCCGTGAAATCAAACAGGCAGGAAGACGTTAGAAAAGTAATATATTCTTCCGGCACCTCTTTTAAAAATTTCTGTTCCAGCAAAATGACATGCAGATATGCATAAATCAAGTCAATCCCGCACATGACGGTAGGAAAATGCACCAGAACCGGATAATCAAGCGTCAACAGGTGTTCCTGTGGGCAGAAATGAAAATCATATTGAACAAAAAATTTTGGCATACCCTCCAGCACGGTTTCTCGATAAGCCTGATTGCCATAGTCATGAAACTCCGGCAAAATTGCATGATACAGTTCTTTTGCCCGCTTTACCTTTTCCATTACAAATTGTTTTCCCGCTCGGTAGACCGCCTTTGCAGATAAACCTTTTTCCCCAAACAAACCGTTGCTCTGACTCTGCTCATATTCTTCAATACAATAAATCACCGCTCCCATCAACTGCTCTGCAACTGCATAAGGAACCGAAGTGCTTTCCTTAGACGTGTACTGTGCAGTCAGTTCTGCTACGATTGGTACGAGTTCTTCCATTTGATAATTCATTTGAAATCCTCTCTTTCTTACACTGTGCGACGAAATACCGCAAAAGAGAACCGCCTACGAGTTCAATTCATTTAAAACCTGTAAATACAACTCTTTATTCCATCGTGTCACATCATCAAAATGCTCATATTCTCCTCTGCCACAGCTTCCAATAAACCCCTGATAGCCTGCACGTATTGCCTCTGCAAAATTCTTAAGGCAAGTTCCCTCCAAATAGTCAAAATCTCCCGCACAGATATCATCGAACTGCTCCCGCATGAAGTTTAGCAACTCCTCATCTGTCAACTGCTCCAACGCTTCCGTCTTGAACTCATAAAAAATCTCTTGCAATCTCGTCAGTGAATCTCGATAATTCTCCTGATTCAAATACGAAGAATCGCAAAATACCTGAATAAGCTGCGGCAGAATTCCTTCCCCAAACTCTACGCGTTCCTGCTTTTTTAATATATCCATGCGTTCATTCACCAAAAGTGCTGCGTCTTCCTCTGTCAACACAAGTCCGAATTGTTCTGTATAGTCGTTTGTTTCTTTTAGCGCTTTGATTTGATTTTCTTTTACAACCGCAAGCATCCACTCTGCATTCCCCATTGTTACCTCCATCCTTTTACAAATAATATCTTTTTCTCATATATGTGGAATGCCATTGTACTCTCAGGTTAATCAGACTACAAGTCTTGAAAAAATAACGATTTTGTGGTAATATAAGAATGCGAAAAGGGATGAAAATAATCATTTTCATCCCTTTTTGTTATAAGCTAATATTCATTATTAAAACATTTCCCTTAACGACTTCCTAACTTTCTTCCTCGTCACTTCCACGAGTCCAAGCTTTGTGATATCAATCAGTTGTGTCGGCACCGGGTCCCGCTTTAATGTAGCTCGAAAGGTACTCATCAATTCCGCTTCTGCCTCTTTTGACGTCAGGTTTATAAAATCCACAATCACGATTCCGGAAATATTACGCAGACGAAGCTGCCTTGTAATCTCTACTGCGGCCTCTTTATTTATCTTCAGAAAATTCTCTTGTACCTCTTTTTTCGCTATATTTTTGCCAGTATTGACATCGATGACCGTCAGCGCTTCTGTCGGCTGAATGATAAGATATGCGCCCGATTTCAACCATACACGTTCCTTCAAAGCATCCTCCAGGTTTGATGCGACACTGTAAAGCGCAGACAAAGATATCGATGAATCTTCATGATAACGAATTCGTACGCCACCTTCTGTCATAATCTCATTCACAGGGACAGACACACTGCCACCTGTCATAAGCTTTTCTTCCGGAATATGGTACCTCGCACAAACCTTTTCAAATATTTCTCTGTTGTCCGTCACAATCTCTTCTAACTTATCCTGACGCAAATCGTTTAAGTGTTTCATGTAACCTGCTTCTGCCTGATATAACAGGCTGTAGCAGGTCTTGTAGCGTGCCGTTTCCAATAGCTTTGTATACACTTGCTTTAATGCTGCAATCTCAGACACAACCACGTCATCCGGCACCTCCGCAGCATTCGTGCGGATAATAAGCCCACATGCTAAAGTGGCAGTCAAGTTGCAAGATTCTGTGTCATTAGTACTATTCGTTGCAGTTTCTCCTGCAATTTTCGCTGTTTTTTGAACAATTTCATCCTTGGACTCTAATATACCTTTTTCTGTCCCGCAGAGCCTCTGCAATAGCTCCTGATAATGCTTTCTCAAATCTTTCGAAAGCTTACTTGATACGCTAAGCTTATGATTTCCACTTGTGAGGACTGCATACTTTCCGGTCAGGTTCAGGTTCGTCGTAACCGTTGGTTCTTTTGTCTTTAAGGCTTCGCGTGATACCTGAACAAGAAGTTCCTCCCCTGCTACCAGAGCCTTTTTCCCCGAAAGCTTCTTTGTAAAAACCGGATGTTTCAGGTCTTCTAAGGGCAGATAGCAGGTCTGCTCCGGTGAAATCTTGACAAAGGCAGCATTCAAATTCTTAACGACATTCTCAACTCTTCCGATATAGATATTTCCAAGTATTGCCACCTGTTCCTCTGAAATCCGTTCCGGCAATACTTCAATCATTTTCTTATTACTATCATAAAGGGCAGAAATGCGATATTCCTGCCCCTTAAAAGTCTCCTTCGTGATGATATAACGATTCATACAGACTTCTCCATTCATTTGCCATTCTGCGAAGTTAACTACACCCGCCGATGCGAAATCACTTAATCTTAGTACCCATTTTACCAAGAGAAATATATCCCTTTCCTTCTGAAGCGGAGGCATAGACATCTCTTCTGTGAATCTGAATAGCATTTGCATCATAGGTAAGCCCCAAAGCTTCAAATAAGGCTTCCACAACAAGCTCCGGCTTTAAATTGTCCGAGCTTCCGGTGGAGAGCATCAGATAAAACGAGGGAACACTTACACTGTCCTCACGCACCTTCGATTCCACCTTAAAATCATAAACCAGTTGCTTTAAGTCCATGACCTTTTCGCTCTTTTTTGTCTTCTTTGTAATCAGGACCTCCGAACGTCTTGTGAAAAAATTTTCAATACCTTCTGCAAATTGTTCTACCTCCACCGGTGCCTCATAGCCTTCCTTAAAGTAGAGGTCATAGTCCGCCGCAGCAACGATAGACATTGCCGTTTTTGCATTGTCCGGAAGTTGCACATAATCCACAATCTCCACGCCTTCCACCATTGTGTCATTCAATGCACGTAAAGCGTCCTCGGTAGAAAGGGTAGAATTAACTTCAATATCCAAATATTCGCCGTCACTGGTAATTCCTACACCAAGCGGCGATGCAAACGACATAATCTGATGCGGAGAAAAGCCCTCCGAATAACAGATATCAATCTCTGCGCGGCGCATTGCCTTCTGGAAATAACGCATGATATCCAAGTGTCCGATGAACTTCATCACGCCATACTTGCGAAACTTGATTCTAATCTTCATAGCAGACACCTCCTCCGAATTTTTTTACACCACAACCGGAACAACGCATACGGCAGTTCGGTGTCACAGATTCTGCCATCGCATTCTTCCACTCACGCTGCAAAAATTCCTTGCTCACACCGGTATCGATGAAATCCCATGGGAACAGTTCGTCTAAGGAACGCTCCCGCATCGTATAGAAATCCGGATCAATGCCACATGCCGCGAATGCATCCAGCCAGCGCTTATAGTCAAAGAACTCCGACCACGCATCAAAGATACCGCCGTTTTTGTAAACCTCCAAAATCGCTTTTCCCACGCGCCTGTCACCGCGTGCCAAAACTCCCTCTAAAACAGTCACATCCGCCTCATGCCAGTTGTACTTGATGCTCTTGCGGTTCAACTGCTCCTTTACTGCATCATTCACAATCTTGGCTCTGCCGATGTAATCCTCCGGCGGATACATACGCGCCCACTGGAACGGGGTAAACGGCTTTGGTACAAAGAACGAGGTACTGATGGTAATCTGGCATTTTCCATTCCGTTTTTCTTTGGGGACCGTCTCATAGTAACGGACAGCCGTCTCATTTGCAAGCTCCGCAATCGCACGCATGTCCTCCTCGGTCTCTGTCGGAAGTCCAAGCATAAAGTAGAACTTTACCTTATTCCAACCACCCTCGAATGCCTGCGTGGCACCGTTTAAAATCACTTCTTCTGTCAATCCCTTATTGATAACATCACGCAATCTCTGAGAGCCTGCCTCCGGTGCAAACGTCAGGCTACTCTTTTTTACATCCTGCACCTTGCTCATGACATCCAGAGAAAAAGCATCAATGCGCAAAGACGGAAGCGATATATTGACACGCTTTTTATTGCACTCTTCAATCAAAAAGTCAATCAATTCTTCTAGCTGCGAATAATCGGAAGAACTTAAAGAACTGAGCGAAATCTCTTCATGTCCGGTGGACTTTAACATCGCCATCGCAAGTTCTTTTAGGCGCTCCACATGTTTTTCTCGCACCGGACGATACACCATACCTGCCTGACAAAAACGACAGCCGCGAATACAGCCGCGCTGAATCTCCAACACGACACGATCCTGTGTCGCCTTGATAAAAGGAACCACCGGCTTTTCCGGATAGACTGCTTCTGTCATGTCAAGCACCAACTGCTTTGTAATGACAGACGGAATATCATCTACAATCGGCGCAAAGCTTTTTAATGTCCCGTCTTCATTGTAGACCGGCTCGTAGAGAGACGGCACATAGATGCCCGGAATCTTTGCGGCTTCGTGTAAAAACTCGGCGCGGGAATTTCCGTCTGAACGCATCTTTTTGTATAGTTCAAAAAGCGCATCATACTGAATCTCGCCCTCACCCATATAGAACAAATCAAAGAAATCGGCAATCGGCTCCGGATTATAAGTACACGGACCACCGCCGATGACAATCGGGCAATCCTCACCACGTTCTGCGGAAAGAAGCGGAATCTGGCTTAAATCCAGTATCTGCAAGATGTTGGTATAGCACATCTCATACTGAATGGTAATACCGAGAAAATCCATATTCTTCACCGGTTCCTGTGACTCCAAGCCAAAAAGCGGAATCTGCTCTTCCTTCATAATCCGGTGTAAATCCGGCCATGGGGAATAGACACGCTCACACCACACATCTTCTCTCTTATTGAACATATCATATAAAATCTGAATGCCCAGGTGCGACATTCCGATTTCATATACATCCGGAAAGCACATCGCAAAACGAATTGCAACCTCGTCCTTATTCTTCTTAACGCTGTTCAACTCATTTCCGATATAGCGCGCCGGTTTATCAATCTTCATTAATATCTCATCGGATAACGCTAATTTTGTCATGTTTTCTACCTTTCTTTTAAAATCCCTGCAAGATTGTATGATACCGATTCTTTTTGGGCATGTCAATCATTTTCCTGTATTCAAAGTCACCTGCTTTTTCTTTTGGGAAAAGCACTTTCCGAAGAGTTTCTGCAGCGGCTGTATCAACAGCAGATCGAACACCATGCCGCCGACCAGAGAAATCACCAAAGTTAGCACTATCGCAAGCAGGCATCCGCCGATAACGCCGCCACTCATGACATTCACCTTTAACACCTGTTTTACCACGACATGAAGCACGGCCCAGTGAATCAGCAGAATCGCAAAGCTGTAACGGCTGACGAACTGCAACAACAGCCCCTTCTTCTCCCAGTGTGTTGCAAGACGTTTCAATTCCAAAAACAGCGCTGAGGCAAACAACATCATCGTCGGCGCGTTATTATAGACGTAATCGTCATACCAGCCAAGGTTGAAAAAAATATAGCAGGTAATCAAAAACGATGCTATACCACCTGCAATCAAAATATTCTCCGCCCTCTTGCAGCACCGCTCCGCCATGTAATATCCCAACAGGAATACGCCGACATAGGAATCAACCACCCCCGAAAGATGCGCATCCTTACCAAATAGTGGCAGATAGGTATCCAACGCATTGACCAAAAAGATTACCACAATCACACCTGCAAATATCTCATCCGGAATATTCTGCACAAGATACCGCAAAAACGGCGTCAACACATACAACCATAAAATCACATAAATCAACCAAAAGTGAGGTGCTTCCACCGGAGGTCCAATCAAAATCCGTTTCAAAAAAGTAAGCCAATAATTTGGATAAAGGCACTGTATTCCCTCCTTGGCACAGACATATATGATGTAATATACCAAAAACGGGATTGCCACCTTTGAAAAACGCTTCACAAAAAAATCACCTATACGTTCATTCTTAATCGGCAAAAGCAAAGCACCGCTCACCATGATAAAGAGCAGATTACAGGACAAAAACACAAAATGAAATACCTCTGCAATTTGAAAGGGAATCGTCCCCGGTGCTAATTGCGTTCTTGCCAATTCTAAGGTATGAACACAGACTACAAACACGGTTGCAAGCAGACGCACATAGTCAATATAGATTTTTCGTTCTGCACTCCACGCATTGCCAAGCAGCTTATATCGCAACTTTTCTTTAAAAGTAATATTCACGCTTCATCCTCGCTATCATTTTTACATGCTAACAGAATAACACAGTTTTGTGCAAAAAGAAAGAATCAGTACTGCTGGTCCGATTACATAAAAAAGGATGCTTTCTATGAAACTTTCATAAAAGCATCCTCTGTCACTCGCTATCTCTGTGACAACTCCTGTGTGATATCTTCCCATGTCACACCCTTTTCTGCCATAAGCACCATCATATGGTACAGGAAATCCGAGATTTCATATTTGATTTCTTCCGGCTCCGGATTCTTGGCGGCAATGACAATCTCTGTCGCCTCCTCACCGACTTTCTTTAAAATCTTGTCAATTCCCTTATCAAAAAGGTAATTGGTATAAGACCCCTCCTTTGGATTTGCCTTGCGGTCTAAAATAATTCCATAGACATCTTCTAAGACCTTAAGCGGGTTCTTCTCCACATATTCCTTCTTCACAATCTCATTGAAGAAGCAGGTCGGATTGCCGGTATGACAAGCCACGCCAACCTGTGATACCTTCGCTAAAATCGTGTCAAAATCGCAGTCTGCGGTCAGAGATTTCACGTATTGAATATGTCCTGAGGTCATCCCCTTGGTCCAAAGTTCATTTCTACTCCGGCTGAAATAGGTCATACGTCCGGTATTCACCGTCGTATCAAACGCTTCTTCATTCATGTACGCCAGCATCAGCACTTCATCCGTACGGTAATCCTGCACGACAACAGGTACCATGCCATCGGAATTCTTCTTAAAATCCATCCACTTAAGCGCAGGCTCAAAGTTGTCCATCTTAATACCCGCTGCGGAAAGCTGTGACTTTATTTCCATAATATCGGTCTGCGGGTCATTTATAAAATTACCTGCGATTCCTCTGGTGTTCTTGCGCTTTAACACCTCGATAATCTTCTCATAATCACAGGTGTCAAAGTTTACCACATACGGGACATCCGTAATATTTTCAATAGCATCCAGTACATTTGTATTTAAAACCAGCAGTTCGTGAAAATTCTCACGCATCTCATCCTGATGCTTGAAAATAAAATCAACATTCTCAACCGATACAAGGATACGATCCTTGCCGAAACGCTTGCTGGCTTCCTCCGCAATCTCCATACTGCCCTGTTTGGCACCATTTACGATGACCTGAATACAGCCGGCATAGATGAACTTCTTAATGTCCTCTAAACGGTTGATGTTGCCACCGGCGCAGACTTTTATCTCTACATTGCGGTTAATGTTCTTAATCGTATGAATATTTTTCTCATGTTCCTCATCATCATCGGATAAGTCAAAAATGATGATTTTATCAATTCCATTGTCGTTGTAAAGACGCGCAAGCTCGATGACATCCTCCAACGGAGTAAAATCATCCATCGACTTTACTGCCTGCCCATTCTTCAAGTAAATCGTTGCAACAATATTCTTATGTTCCATAATACTTCTATACCTTTCTCTATAGGCTTCCCTTCGTAGACAGCACATCTGTAATGCGCGGGTCCATGGAAGTTGCCTCATCTAATGCCCTTGCAAAAGCCTTGAACATGGCTTCTATCATGTGGTGGTTATTCCCACCTGAGATTACTTTCACGTGCAGATTCATCCCAGCGGCGTAAGAAATCGCATAAAAAAATTCTTTGACCATCTCTGTATCCATATCACCAACCTTCGGCGTGGTAAATTCGCCATCAAAAGCAAGATATGGTCTGCCGGACAAATCAATGGCGCAGAGTACGAGCGTCTCATCCATCGGCAAAATACAGCTTCCGTAACGCTTTATTCCCTTCTTATTACCGATTGCTTCCTTAATCGCGCTTCCGAGCACGATACCGGTATCCTCAATCGTATGGTGGCAATCCACCTCCAAATCCCCCTCTGCCTTCACGCCAAGGTCAAAAAAACCATGCCTGGAGAATCCCTCCAGCATATGATTAAAAAATCCGATTCCGGTATGTATTTCACTCTTCCCTGTTCCATCTAAGTTCAAGCTTAATGTAATGTTTGTCTCTTTTGTCTTACGCACACACTCTGCGGTTCGATTCATCCCAACACCTATGCCTTTCCGTTTGCTCTGCAACAAGCACCTTTCTATTATAGTACGAGTTTCATAAAATTAAAATACTACTTTTCAAATCGTACACGAATGGAGTTTGCATGAGCCGTAAGCTTCTCACATTCTGCAAACTGCACGATATCCTTATATACAGGCTCCAATGCTTCTCTGGAATAGGAAATGATACTGGATTTCTTGATAAAGTCATCCACACCAAGCGGTGAGAAAAACTTCGCCGTACCGTTCGTCGGAAGTACATGATTCGGGCCTGCAAAATAGTCTCCCAAAGGCTCACTGGAATACTCACCGATAAAAATCGCACCTGCATTACGGATTTTTGTCATCACTTCAAACGCATTTTCCGTTACAATTTCCAAGTGTTCGGATGCAATCTCGTTTGCCGCCGCAATCGCATCCTCCATCGTATCCGCAACGAGAATATAGCCATAATTCTCCAAAGACTTTGTGATAATCTCTTTTCTGGAAAGCTCTGCGACAAATTTGTCCACTTCCACAGAAACCTGCTCCGCTAACTTCTGGCTTGTCGTAATCAAAATTGCGGAAGCCATCTCGTCGTGTTCTGCCTGTGATAAAAGATCGGCAGCCACAAATCTCGGATTTGCCGTTTCATCCGCAAGCACTAAGATTTCGCTCGGACCGGCGATAGAATCAATGCTGACGTAGCCAAAGACAGCCTTCTTTGCCAATGCGACATAGATATTGCCCGGACCTACAATCTTATCGACTTTCGGAACACTCTCCGTTCCGAATGCCAGTGCTGCAATCGCCTGCGCACCGCCAACCTTATAGATTGCATCTACTCCGGCTTCTTTTGCTGCTACAAGCGTGGACGGATAAACCTTTCCGTCCGCTCCCGGCGGTGTTGTCATCACAATTCTTCTGACACCCGCCACTTTTGCAGGAATCACATTCATAAGTACCGAAGATGGGTAAACAGCTTTTCCGCCCGGCACATAAACGCCAACCGTATCAAGTGGTGTCACCTTCTGCCCGAGAATGATACCGGACTCTTCCGAATCAAACCAGGAAAACTGGCGCTGCTTTGCATGATAATCGCGAATATTCACCAATGCTTTTCGAATAACATCCAAAAGTTTTGGGTCTACCTGTTCGTATGCCTCTGCAATCTCTTCTTCCGTCACTAGAATATTTCCCGCATTAATATCAGCGCCGTCAAAACGCTTCGTATACTCAAATATTGCCGCGTCGCGCCGCTCCCGCACCTGAGTAATAATATCGTTCACACGTCCCTCAAATTCACCATAGGAATTCGGGCTGCGCTTTAACAGATTTTCTAAAATATTGTTTCTCGTTTCTTCCGTTAATTTTAAAATTCTCATATCAATTCCCTCTTTATGCATTCAGCCGCGTGATCATAGCTGTTTATTGTTCGTTCAACACCGTTTTCAAATCTGAAATCAGCTTTGTAATCCGCTCGTTTTCCATCTTCATGCTCACTTGATTGACTACCATACGCGCCGAAAGCGGACAAACCTCTTCCAACACGACAAGACCGTTCTCCCGAAGCGTTGAACCTGTCTCCACAATATCACAAATCACTTCAGACAAACCGACAATCGGAGCCAGCTCAATAGAACCGTTCAGTTTGATTATCTCTACCGTCTGGTGTTTCTTATTGTAGAAATAGTCCTTCGCAATATGCGGATACTTGGTTGCCACACGTATTAGTTCGTGATGCTGTAAAAGCTCTCCTGCGCTCTCCGGTCCACAGATACACATCCGGCACTTACCAAAGCCAAGGTCTAGTACCTCATAGATATTGCGACCTTCCTCTAAAATCGTATCCTTTCCGACAATTCCAATGTCCGCTGCACCGTACTCCACGTAAGTCGGCACATCCGGTCCTTTTGCAAGGAAAAAGCGGAGTTTTAACTCCTCATTTACGAATATCAGTTTTCGCGTATCTTTATCCTTCATCTCCTCACAGGTGATGCCAATCTGTTCAAACAATTCCAATGTCTTTTTCGCAAGCCTGCCCTTGCCCAAGGCAAAGGTAAGGTATCTCATATCTTCCATCTTAGATTCCTTTCTGCCATTGATGATACTTTCCATACATACTGCTATATAAAACGCACTTCCGTGATATTGTTTCGCGCAGCATACGCAAGATAGTCGTCCTTGCTTTTTTTCGCATCACGCAGAATCAATTCCACCGCACGCCCGTTTTCACGCAGCTCCTTTGCATGACGAATCGCCTCGGTGCGTCCCTGCGACTCATATACGATAAGGAGCGTCTGCTTTTCAAACGGTATCTCAATCTTCTGTCTGGAAAGCGCTGCCATCAACTGGTCAATAACAATCGCAAAACCGATGGATGCGGAATCCTTACCAAAATAGGTAAGAAGCTTATCATAACGTCCGCCCTTTACAATCGCCTCACCGCTGCCAAACGTATATCCCGCAAAAATGATACCGGTATAGTACTGATAATTACTGATGATACCAAGCTCAAAAGAGACATAGCGTGAAATATCATACACCTCAAGAATCCTGTGAAGTTCTTCCAAGTCATCAATCGCTTTTTCAATTCTCGGATATTCCTTCGCATATGCTTTTGCTTCCAGAAGTTCATCGGTACCGGTATAGAGATTTCCGAGCATACCAAACAATTTTCTTAAATCAGAATTTAAATTCAAGGTTTCCACGAACTCTTCCACACCGAAAAAATTCTTGTTTGAAATCAATTCACGCAGTTCATCTTCCTGTTCCCCTAAAAGTCCGGCAGCATCCATTAAGCCACGGAAAAAGTCTGCGTGTCCGACACTGATTTGAAACTCTTTCAAACCGGCAGTTTTCAAACAGGAAACTACCATGGAAAGCATCTCCGCATCCGCATCCACGGAAGAATCCCCTAAAAGCTCTGCGCCAAGCTGAGTACTCTCTTTTAATCTGCCTTGATAACTGCTATTGTTAATAAAGGTATTCCCCATATAGCAGAGACGAATCGGCATATCCTCCTCCCCAAAATACTTCGCCGCACAGCGCGCAATGGAGGGCGTGATATCCGGTCGCAACACCAGCGTATTTCCTTCGCGATCAAAAAATTTATATAAATCTCTGGAGGGTGTCGTACCAATCTCTCTTCCAAAAATATCAAAAAACTCAAAGGTAGGTGTCTGGATTGGATGATACCCGTATCTCACAAGCATCTGATATAAACTGTCCTGTAAAATCAGCTTTTTTGCGCATTCATCATTATAGATATCTCTGACACCTTCCGGAGTATGTAACAACTGTCTTCTCATAGCTTCTCCCCTTCATCCACGAAGTCTGCTTTATAATATTCACCATTCACTTTAGTGTGCTAATTTGGTAATGTGCTACTAAGTGAAACTCTGTTAATTATATGAAATAAAAGAACCGTTGTCAATCCCTTGCAAGTAAATCTTTTTGCAGTGTATCCAGATAAGGCACTAAAACCCCTTTTCCTTTCGGCAGAAAGTACTCCGGCTCCAGTTCATCATACCGAAAACTTTTTCGCCCGCCCTCTTTTGCCCGATTCCAGAACTCCAGCAATTTGGTGAGCCTCAGATAATAAAATTCATCCCGATGGGTATAGCTGACAAGGAAAAAAGCGACACCGCCCTGTTTCTCGAAGTTCTCCATAAACATCACCTGATGCTCGTGGATATTGTGAAGCGGGAATGTGTCCGTATTACATTCTTTGGCATCAAAGCATACCGGTATTCCCTGTACCGCTCCAATATAGTCAACCGTACTTTTCTGATCAAAATAGGCCAATGTGATGTGCCTTGTCTCTTTATCGATATTAATCGGAGTAATCGGCGTCGGAACCTTCTGAATGAGGGCAAGACCGTTCTCCAGATATTTTTCATTGGTTCGATTAATAAATTCTTCTAAGGTAGAACCTCTCAATCCTCTTGAATTCCAGGTCGCCATACATACCTCCTGCACCGTTTATCATTTCTATCATTATAAGTGATTCTCCAAGGTGAAACAACCAAAATATTCTCTTTGTAAAAAACAGACTTCTATGCTATACTTGAAAATTATAGAGAAGGATTTTACTTTTTTCACGGGAGGTACATACCGGATGGTCATGAACGAATCTACTGAAAATTACCTGGAAACCATATTAGTACTAAATCATAGATTGGGCAATGTGCGTTCTGTAGACATTGCAAATGAAATGAATTTCAAAAAACCCAGCGTCAGTGTTGCCATGAAAAATCTGCGCGAAAACGGCTATATCACCGTCAGTCCGGAGGGCTACATCCATCTCACGGAAACCGGTCTTGAGGTAGCTGAGAAAATTTATGAGAGGCATACGATTCTTTCCAACTGGCTCATGATGCTCGGTGTAGACCCGCGAATCGCAGCGGAAGACGCCTGCAAAATCGAGCATGATGTCAGCGCCGAAAGCTTTGAGGCAATCAAGCGTCATATCAACGCCAGTTCCGGGAAGATATGATTACATAAGTAAAACAAAAAGGAGAGGTATCTTTGATTGATGTGTGATGTGATACCTCTCCTTTTTATTTTACTTATCCAAATATCTGAGAACGCGTTCAAATTCCACGCCGCAAGGCGCTATCACCTCTCTGCCATCCGCAAATACCATCCAGTATGCATGAAGCATCTGAGAATTAATCTGAAGCTCCTTACGGAAACGTTCATTCACATTCTTATCACCGTACTTCACATCTCCGACAATCGGATGCCCGATGGATGCCAAATGTGCGCGAATCTGATGGGAACGACCGGTAATCAGATGAACCTCAAGTTCCGAATAACCATGTTTTACCTGAAGCGGTACATATTCCGTCTCAATCGGCAAAAACGTTTCCTCAGTGCCAATTTGCGGCCTATCCGCATAAATCGTCACCTTATTACTGCGCTCATCCTTTAAAAGCCATCCCTTGATGTAGGAATTCTTCTGCACCTCGCCTTTTACGATACAGCGATAATATTTCTGAACGGTACGCTCTTTGAGTGCCTGTGACATCTCCTGCAAGCCCTTTAAAGTCTTTCCTGCAACCAGAAGCCCCGAGGTATTGCGGTCGAGGCGATTGCAGACGGACGGCTTAAAAGTGCGCATCATCTCCTCCGTCAACTCTCCTTTTTCTATCAGATAACTTATGATATGTTCGTTAGCAGATACATCTGTAGACTTCGCCTTCTGTGATAGCATTCCCGAAGGTTTGTTGACAATCAGAACATCTTCATCTTCATAGACAACAGGCAACGCACGAAGTCCCTTTAAATGTTCATAGGCAGCAGCCACTTCTTCCTTTCCGGTAAACTTCTCAAAGGTTTCATCGGACAAGAACAGCTTTACCACATCTCCGCCTATAAGCTTTTCTGTGCCATCCGCCTTTTTTCCATTTAAAGTAATATTCTTTTTCCGAAGCATTTTATAGACAAAGCTGTTTGGTGCGCCTACAAGAAGCTTCTTTAAGTACTTGTCAAAACGCTGTCCAGCTTCATTACTGTTAATTTGAAATTCTCGCATAATTTCCTACTTTCCGGACTTCTTCTTGTGCACGTTGCGAATTGTCTTTTTCTTAGCAAAACCAGACGCGCTGCCGGTTGACTTTCCGTTCTTTCCTATGCCGGCTTTCCCAGTGTTGTTTTTCTTTCCGTAACGACTGTGCTCGACATCCTGACTCTTTCCATATCCGATATTTCTCGGACGTACCAGACATTTCTTATCAAAACCGATTAAATCCGTACGCCCTGCTTTTGTCAAAGCCTCCACAACAAGGTCATAGTTCTTTGGATTGCGATACTGGATTAGCGCACGCTGCATCGCCTTTTCATGTGGATTGACTGCCACATAGACCGGCTCCATGGTACGCGGGTCAAGCCCCGTATAATACATACAGGTCGAAATCGTTGACGGGGTCGGATAGAAGTCCTGTACCTGCTCCGGCATATACCCCAAATCACGCAGGAACTCTGCCAGTTCAACCGCTTCCTTTAAGGTGGAACCCGGATGAGAGGACATCAGATAAGGCACCAGGTATTGCTTTTTGCCAAGCTTCTCATTCATATCCTTATAGGCTTTTGTGAACTTCCGGTAGACTTCCACACTAGGCTTACCCATCTTCTCCAAGACTGCGTTGGAAATATGCTCCGGAGCCACCTTTAGTTGTCCGCTGACGTGGTGTTCACAGAGTTCACGTAAAAAGGTTTTATCTTCATCATAAATCAGATAATCAAACCGGATACCGGAACGAATAAAGACCTTCTTAACGTTCGGCAGTTCACGTAATTTTCTTAGGAGGTTCAAGTAATCCTTATGATCTACTTTAAGGTTCTGGCATGGCTTCGGGAACAGACACTGCTTGTTCGGGCACACGCCCTTGGTCATCTGCTTGTCGCACGCCGGTGCCCTAAAGTTTGCCGTAGGTCCACCAACATCATGAATATACCCCTTAAAATCCGGCTCCCAGACCATCTTCTTCGCTTCAGCGATAATCGACTCGTGGCTTCTGGTCTGGATGATTCTTCCCTGATGGAAGGTCAAAGCACAGAAACTGCAGCCGCCATAGCAGCCACGATTGCTTACCAGTGAGAAACGTACCTCCTCAATCGCAGGTACACCTCCTGCCGCCTCATAGCTCGGATGATAGGTGCGCTGGTACGGCAATGCATAGACCTGATCCATTTCGCTCTGGGTCAATGGCTTTGCCGGCGGATTCTGCACGACGAACAGCTTGCCGTCATATGTTTCGAACAAACGCTTTGCCACAAACGGGTCAGTATTGCAGTATTGTGTGTAAAAGCTTTTCGCGTATTCCTTCTTGTCTGCCAGCAATGCTTCATAATGCGGCAGTTCAATCGCATCATAAATATCCTCGCGCTTTCTCGTCTTATAAACCGTTCCGTTAATAAACGTGATATCGCGCACATCAAGCCCGCTGTTTAACGCATCGGCAATCTCTACAATGCTGTGCTCCCCCATTCCGTATGATATGATATCAGCACCGGAATCCAAAAGAATGGAGCGTTTGAGCTTATTAGACCAGTAATCATAATGTGCCAGCCGGCGCAGACTTGCCTCGATACCTCCAATGATAATCGGCTTCTGCTTATAAAGCTTGCGAATCAGGTTGCAGTATACAATCGTAGCATAATCCGGACGTTTGCCCATCACTCCCCCCGGTGTAAATGCATCTGTGGCTCTCCTCTTTTTCGAGACAGAATAATGATTCACCATAGAATCCATATTTCCTGCGGACACTAAGAAACCAAGACGCGGCTCTCCTAAAATATTGATGGACTCCGCATCCCGCCAGTCAGGCTGTGCGATGATACCGACCTTATATCCGTGCGCCTCTAACAATCTTGAGATAATTGCATGACCAAAGGAAGGATGATCGACATAAGCATCCCCACACACATAGACAAAGTCGAGCTGCTTAATTCCCTGTTCCTCCATGTCAGCCCTACTGATTGGCAAAAATCCGTTGCTCATCTCATTTCTCCCTTTTCTTCTCTAAAATACATTGCTTTAACTCAGAAAGTTCTTCCTCGCTTAATGCCCGATACTCTCCCGGTGCTAAGTCCCCCGGTAGCCTCAGACTTCCCATGGAAAGGCGCTTTAAGTAGACAACCTCTTTCCCGACCGCCTCAAACATCCGCTTGACCTGATGAAATCTGCCTTCCGTGATAGTAAGACGAATTTCCGATATCACATTTTCTTCCTGCGCTTCATTGCATGTGCCATCGTCCATGTGCCCGTCATTGATAATGACAAGCTTTGCAGGCTTTGTCAGCTTGTCCTCTCCAATATCAACCCCTTTTTCAAAAAGGTTGACATCATCCACCGTAACCGTTCCTCTGACTTTTGCATAATAAGTCTTTTCCACGTGCTTTGTAGGACTGAGCAATTCATGTGCCAATGCGCCGTCGTTGGTAATAAGAAGCAACCCTTCCGTATCAATATCCAATCTGCCAACCGGAAAAAGGTCTTTTCGCACCGTATCCGTCAGATAATCCATGACCGTCTGATGCACATTATCCTCGGTTGCCGAGACGCATCCTGCAGGTTTATGAAAAAGATAGTATTCAAATGCTGCATAGTGAAGTTTTTCCCCACGTAAGCATACCTCATCCTTCCATTCGTCAATCTTTTTCTCCGGCTTTATGGCAATCGCGCCATTTACCGTAATCTGTTTTGCTTTGATTAATTTCTTCACTTCGCTGCGCGTACCCACGCCCAGCTCCGTCAGATACCTATCCAACCGAAGTGCCATACACCTGTCTCCTGCCATTCTATTTTCTACACTCTGATATCTGCAATACGATATCTCAGCGAACGTCTGAGCTCCCGTCAAGATACCGCAGCATCGGATATGAATTGACGGAAAATTCCTTGCCGTCTGCATCGTTCAGATAGATGCCCACATGCAAATGCACATCAAACATACCGGTCGTTCCCGGCATATCACTATAACCGGTGTCTCCCATATATCCTAAAAACGTGCCCGCTTCCACACGCTCCCCTATTTCAAACTCCTCGGCATACTCTGCCAGATGTGCATAGTAAAAATACGCACCGGAATCGCTGCGGATACCAATCCGATATCCTCCGAGACGCAGCCAGCCGATATTCTCCACAACACCGTCCGTCATGCTGTAAATCGGATAAATGCCTCTTTGATTCAGCGATGCCATGATATCACAGCCTTCATGACCTCTGTCGCCACCAAACGTACGACTCTGCATCCAACTGTCCGAAAATGTCACTTTCGCTTCCGGATGCGAAGCGACTGCACCTACCGGAAAGCGTTCTAAATCATTCCAGACGGCATACACATATCCACAAATCTCATGGAAATCGTCATAGCGATATCTCTCAACAAAAGCGATATCCTCCCGCAACATCTTTGTATCTGTTACAAGTCCGTCTGTCGCAAAGTACATGGTAAGAAGCTCCGCGAAATCCTTCGTATCGTTGGATTCCTGCCAAAAAGCCTCTAAAACATCTACCGGAATCTGATGATTTCGCAGATTCCGGTAGGCGGTCTCATAAGAAAAACAGTTTATCTGAAGTGTCCTCTCTTCGATGGCTCCTATCAAAAATACATGAAGCAGAACCACGATGCTAAACAGAAGTAAGATACGGATACTTCTCAGATTCATGCTTGCCCTTCTTTTTATTATTTACATCTTTTTAAAAATTCTTTTAGCAGTTTCCATACTTTTTCCGTGGAGGAAATGCTTAAACGTTCCTTCGGTGTATGGATGTCATAATTGTTCGGTCCAAAGGATACGCAGTCCAAATCTGCAATCTTACCGGACAAGAGACCACACTCAAGACCGGCGTGGATTGCCTCAAATACCGGTTCCTCATCAAACAGCTCCTTATACACGGCACTGATAGTATCACGGATTTCGGAATCCGCCTTATACTCCCATGCAGGATAATCGCCGTTCGTTTCGACCTCGCCGCCTAAAAACTCAACCAAATGTGTGATTCGGTCAAGCAGCTCCTCTTTACGAGATGATACACTGCTTCGCACAGAAGTAGTCGTCACAAGCGCATCCTCTTTTAAAGCAAGGATTCCCATATTCAAAGAAGTCTCTACCAATCCCGGTATCACACGGCTCATATGCTGTACGCCGTCCGGAACCTGTCTTAAGTAGAAAATCACTTTCGACATCGCACTATAGGATAAAATCTCTGCTTCCTTCTCGGCGCCTGCTACTGTCTGGATACAGATACCCTCATCCGAAGCTGCAAACTCATTTTTCAGAATTTTCTCAATTTCGGCAATATAAGAAAGAAATTCCTCCTTTTTCTCTGCAGGAATCAAAAGCACTGCCGTATGCTCACGCGGAATCGCATTGTCTTTTAACCCGCCTGCCATGGTAATGATGCCGACTTCCATGCGGTCTGTCAGATATTTTAATACTCTGCCCATCACAATGTTTGCATTTGCATGCTCTTTGTCGATTTCCGAACCGGAATGTCCACCTTCAAGACCTGTAATCGTGATTGCCATTTCAAGACCCTTCTGTGCCATACGCGTCACAGGAAGAGACACCTCTACCGTCATACCGCCCGCACAGCTTGTCAAAAAATGCCCCTCAACATCCGAGTCGATATTCAAAAGCTTATGGCCTTTTAACATGGACAAATCAATAACCTCTGCACCGAGCATGCCAATTTCTTCGTCTACCGTAATCACAACCTCGAGACGCGGATGCGCAATTTCCGGTGAGTCCATAATTGCAAGCGCATATGCCACAGCAATACCGTCATCGCCGCCAAGAGTTGTGCCTCTTGCTTTTAGGAAATCATCCTCTACATACAAATCTAAGCCATCTTTTTCAAAGTCGATATTGCAATCATTCTCTTTCTCACAAACCATATCCATATGTCCCTGGATAATAATCGGCTCTGTATTTTCATAGCCGGCAGTTGCCTCCTGAATAATGACAACATTGTTTGCCTCATCCTGATAGTGTTCTAACCCATGCTCTTTTGCAAAAGAAACCAGATAGTCACTAATCTGCTTTGTATTCCTAGAACCGTGCGGAATCGCACTGATTTCCTCAAAATAATCAAATACTCTCTGTGATTCCAAGTTTCGTCCTTTTAATTCTGTTAAGTTACTCATATAATACCTCCTGCTTTTCATATATTGTAGTATGAAAAAGAAATTAATATTCTTATCTCTCGTTATATTTACCGGCTATATCCTTATATTTCCCAAAGACGCGGTTTCCGCCGCTTCCTGCGGTCTTGTCCTCTGGTATGAGCAAGTTCTGCCTACGCTGCTCCCCTTTGCCATCGTCTCAAATATACTGATTTCTTCCGGATATCTTGAATATCTTATAAAACCGTTCTCACCGCTTATCAGATTCCTTCTTCCGGTAAGTGACAACGGTGCATTCGTCGCGCTGTCCGGCTTTCTCTTTGGCTTCCCGATGGGGAGCAAAAACTGTGCCGAACTTCTAAAGCGCGGTCAGATAGAAAAAAAAGAAGCGGATATTCTGTTTATCATCACGAACAATATCAGTCCGGTTTTTATCAGCAGCTTTATTTTAAACCAACAGTTAAAGATGCCTTCTCGAACTGTCGCAAGCTATCTCATACTATATTTGCCACCACTTTTGATTGGGAAACTGATTCTACATAAGAATCGGAAAGAATCCTCCTTAGATACACTTAATCCCATTCATGCAGTCGCAAAAAGACCGGCATCCAGATCTCAAATGAATTTTAAAATCATAGATGCCGGCATCATGAACGGTTTTGAAACATTGACCAGACTCGGTGGTTATATTATGCTGTTTTCCATGATTGCTTCCATTCTTCAGAAACTACCGTTCTCTGCAAACCTGAAACTCATATTTACAGGCATCACAGAAATCACCAATGGCATCTATCTGATTCCGAAAACAATAACACATGCTGACAGCCAATATATTCTCGCTATGGCTTTTACTGCCTTTGGCGGACTATCCGGAATTGCCCAGACAAGTTCGATGATTAAAGATACTACACTCTCCTTACGCACCTACTGTCAGATGAAAGTCTGGCTTATGATATCCTCAGGAATACTCGCATGGCTTGTTACGCTCTGTTTTCCAATATCATCCTAACATATCAGACGTAATCTCTACCTTCGGAAGCTCCTCTGTCATTGACTCTGCGCTCTTAGCAATCGGCTCCTCCGCTGTCGGATTAAGTTCTGCACGATTTGCCGTAACAATATCCAAGAATCCCTGTAAAGAGCTCACATAAGAATCGTGGCGGGCCTTGGCGGTCTCCATGGAGTGAGAAATAGTATTCTCGAGATTACGGAGAATATCATCCGTATACTGCATTGCCCCCATGCGAATGTTATTGGCATCATTGGTCGCATTGTCCAGAATTTCCTGTGCCTGCTTTGTCGCAATCATGACAACCTCGTTCGCCTGCGCATATGCCTGTTGCATAATCTGATGCTCACTGACAAGCTCGTCTGTCTTAACCTGCGCCTGTGCGATAATCGCATCTGCCTTCGCCTGCGCATCCGCTAAGATTGCTTCTTTATTACTGATAATCTTCTGATAACGCTTGATTTCTTCCGGAGTCTTTACCCGGAGTTCATTTAAAAGTTCTTCCATCTCTTCACGATTTACGATAATCTTGGAAGAAGAAAATGTCTGAGGTTTACAGTTGTCAATATACTCCTCAATCTCCTCTATGATCTGTTCGATTCTGCTTGCCATAAAACTCTCCTTGTAATAGATATTTCAAATGGTTATTTTTTGTACTTATCATAGATTCTATCAATAAACTGTGTCGGAACAAATTTTGAGATATCCCCGCCGTAAGAAGCAAACTCCTTCACAATCGTAGAGCTTAAATAGGAATACTGCAGACTCGTCGTGAGAAAAATCGTCTCAACATTCGGATTCTCCACATGATTCGTCTGCGCAATCTGAAGCTCATACTCAAAATCTGTCACCGCACGAAGGCCACGTACAATAATTGTCGCACCAATCTCATCCATATAATCTACCAATAGCCCATCAAAAGATGCAACTGTGACATTCGGCATAGAATCCGTCATCTCTTTTATCATACTAACACGTTCCTCAAGAGAAAACAACGAATTTTTTGCACTGTTATTCAATACTCCAACCACCAGCTCGTCCACAATTTGAGAAGCACGCCGAATGATATCGACATGTCCGAGGGTAAGAGGGTCAAAACTTCCAGGGTAAATCGCTTTTTTCATAAGTTACCTCCTGCATTCTGCAAAAGTGCTGCTACTGCTTTCTGATAAAAGCATGCGCGTTCGTCTTATATGTCTTTATTTTATGCAGCGTAAATCCAAATTCTTCCAGATAGTCAAAGGTTGTTTCCAGGGAAGCTTCCACAATAATCGTCGTATCTTCTTTTACCAACGAAGATGTTGCAAGATACCGAAGAACCTCTTTTTCTAACTCCTGATTGTAAGGCGGGTCCATAAAGATAATGTCAAACTGATACTTTCTTTCCATCGCCCGCAATGCACTGAGTACATCAGATGGATATACCTTGCAATCTTTCTCAAACTTCGTAAACCGAATATTATCTTCAATACAGGCAACCTGCTTTTTCCCATTATCTACGAAAACAGCATATCTGGCACCGCGGCTTAATGCCTCAAGTCCTATCTGTCCACTTCCGGCAAATAAATCCAAGAAGTAACTTCCCGGCACTTCGCCCTGTATCATATTAAAAAGAGTCTCCTTGATTCGGTCCGTGGTAGGTCTGGTTTCCATTCCTTCTACGGCCTTTAAAGGCAGGCTTCGCGCCGTTCCTGCTATGATTCGCATATAGTTCCTCCATCTTCTTCTAACATCTGCTTTAACAACAGCAATGCACATCGCGTCGCAGAAGTGCGCACTGCCATACGGTCACCATCAAATAAATGGCGTTCAACCACTGTCTTTCCCTTTACATGGCATCCGATATAGACAAGCCCCACCGGACATTCCGGTGTGCCGCCGTCCGGCCCGGCAACCCCGGTAACAGAAACTGCCACATCACATCCTGCTGTTCTCGCTGCCGATTCTGCCATATCATATGCAGTCTCGCTGCTCACCACGCCAAAACGCTCAATCGTCTCTTCCGACACGCCAATCATTTTAACTTTTGCAGCGTTTGAATAAGTGACATATCCCTGCTCAAAGAACTCAGATATTCCCGGAACATTCACAAGTGTTGATGCAATCATTCCGCCAGTTGCCGATTCCGCGGTTGTAAGCTTATATTGATATTTTTTTAACAATTCGTAAATAGAATATTCCAAAGACTCTTTTTGCACTATTTCTGATCCTTTAATACATCCTTATTCTTCACCACATAATCCACCAGAGATACCACTGTTAAAATCAGGGCAATATAGGTAAGCACTGTTCCTAACACCTGAAATACAGGATGTGGAATATTTAAAATCAATACGATCACCATCAACATCTGGAATACGGTCTTGAACTTGCCCCAATAGCTTGCTGCAATTACCACACCGTTATCAGAGGCAATCAATCTGAATCCGCTGATAATAAACTCTCTTGAAATAATGATGATAACAATCCAAGCTGCGAGCTGTCCGGTTTCAATCAGACAAATCATTGCCGAGCAGACAAGAAGCTTATCCGCCAACGGGTCCATAAACTTTCCAAAATTCGTCACAAGATTATATTTTCTTGCAATCTTGCCATCGAGCATATCCGTAAGACTTGCTACGATAAAGATTGCTACCGCAATATAATTACCATAACCCTCAAAGTAAGGTGCCATCATAAAAAATACAAAAAAAGGAATCATGATAACTCTTAATATTGTCAACTTATTTGGTAAATTCATACTCATAACAGTTCTCCTATCAAATCATACTCATATGCTCCGGTCACGCGTACTTTCGCGATATCTCCGGTCATCAATTCTTCGTCAGTGTTAATAAAAATATAGCCATCCACATCCGGCGCATCGCGGTAAGTACGTCCGATGTACGCGTTCTCGTCCGCCACCTTGCCTTCAATGAATACGAACAGTTCCCTGCCCTTCATCTCTTCATTCTTGTCAAAAATAATTTCTTCCTGCAGTTCCATGACATCTGCCTGCCATTCCTGCTTTAATTCCTCATCAATCTGATCCGGGAACTCGGCAGCAGGTGTCCCCTCTTCCGGCGAATACGTAAATGCACCGAGACGGTCAAATTCCATATCGTTGATGAACTGCATCAACTCTTCGTGCATTTCCTGTGTCTCGCCCGGGAATCCACAAATCAATGTCGTGCGCAGGGTAATATCCGGAATCCGCTCTCTAAGATTGGTAATAATACGCACCAAATCTGCATTGCTGGTTCTTCTTCCCATGCGCTTTAGCATGGTATCATTCGCATGCTGAATCGGCAAGTCCAGATAATGGCAAACTTTCTCATTGCGTATCATCGCATCAATCAACCCATCGTAAATCTCTTCCGGATAGCAATACATAATTCGTATCCAGAAAAGTCCCGGAATCTTATTCAGCTCATCCAGCAAGCGATGCAGTGACTTCTCACCATATAAATCAACACCGTAAAGAGTCGTCTCCTGCGCAACGAGAATCAACTCTTTCGCGCCGCCCGCCACAAGGTCTTTTGCCTGTTCTATCAAATCTTCCATCGGCACGCTGCGGTAGTTGCCTCGAATATACGGTATAATACAGTAAGTACAGCGCTTGTTACAGCCCTCTGCAATTTTCAAATATGCAAAATGTCCTCCGGTCGTAACCGTACGCTTTGTACGGATACTCGGAAGCCCTTCCAACGTCTTAAAGTTCTCGTAGAAATTTCCTTCCAATGCACAGTGAACCGCATTAACGATGTCCTCATAAGAGTTCGTTCCCAGAATGGCATCCACTTCCGGAATTTCTTTTTTAATTTCATCCTGATAGCGCTGTGCCAGACATCCGGTAACAATCAATGCCTTTAGGTTGCCGTCTTTTTTGTGCTCCGCCATCTCTAAAATCGTGTTGATGCTTTCTTCTTTGGCATCATTGATAAAACAACAACTGTTGACGATGATGATGTCTGCTTCGTATTCATCATCCGTCATCTCTATCCCATCGTCCCGCAACATACCAAGCATGAACTCTGTGTCTACGAGATTCTTGTCACATCCAAGGGAAATAAACAATAACTTCATATTTCTCTCTTTCCTTACCAAGAGCCATTCATAAAGCATATGGCTCGTTGTTTATAAAGCCAAAAAGGATGATAAAACCTATCATCCTTTCTACATACTAATGTCTCAAAAAATCCTATTCCTCTACCTCGGCAGCTTCAGGAATAATCTTAACTTTCCCTTCATAAAGTTCCTCTACTGCTACGGAAAGCGGCTTCGGACATACAATCTTATCTGCCATCGGCTCATCGCCTGCAATAATCTGACGTGCTCTCTTGGCAGTTGCGATTACGATGGAATAACGGCTGTTAACAACCGGTTCCTCACCGATTTCTACGTCATTATTTACGACTTTCATTAGTTCTACATAAGATGGATGTATCATAATATTCTCCTTTCATACGCCTATTTAGCGTTTAAAGCCTTTCAGCTCATCTCTCATAGTATTGATTGCTTCTATATTACGTGATACGCGATAATGCTCATTCTGAATAAGTTCATGAACCTCTTCCACACATTCATCAAGCACATCATTATTCACTAAGTAATCATATTCTTCAATGCCTTCTGCCTCTTCTAAGGCTCTGGCAAGCCTGGACTCTATCACGTCCATCGTCTCTGTGCCACGCCCTATCAGACGCTTCTTAAGTTCATCAGCGCTCGGCGGTGTTACAAACAAAAGCAAAGTGTCCGGGAAACGCTTTTTCACCTTCAGCGCCCCCTGAATCTCAATCTCTAAGATGACATCCTTTCCGGCATTGAGCTGCTCTTCCACATACGCCTTCGGTGTACCGTAATAGTTTCCGACATACTGCGCATACTCAATCAGTGCTTCATCCGCAATCATCTGTTCAAATTCTTCCCGGCTCTTAAAAAAATATTCCACACCATCCGTCTCACCGCACCGTGGTGCTCTGGTCGTCGCAGAAACAGACAATGCATATTGCTCGCTGTACTTTTTCATAAGCTCCTTCATAATCGTGCCTTTGCCGGCACCGGAAAAGCCGGATACGACTGTTAAAATTCCTTTATTCCTTTGCGTCATCACAAACCTCTGTGGCATTACCATTAAATCTGCCGGCAAGCGTTTCCGGCTGTAATGCAGATAATATTATTGTATGATTTTCTGTAAATATGACACTTTTGGTCCTTCTCCCCTGTGTTGCATCAATCAAACATTCCTGTTCCTTGCCTCTTTGAATAAGACGCTTCGCAGGTGCCGAATCGGAGGAAATGATACTTACGACCTTGTCTGTATTTACCATATTGCCAAAGCCGATATTGATTAACTTCGCCATACCTCACACCTACTCAATATTCTGAATTTGTTCACGTACTTTTTCAATATCCGTTTTTAAATTGATACCTGTATCAGAAATTTTGAGGTCATTCGCCTTGGAAAGAATCGTATTCGCCTCACGGTTCATCTCCTGTGCGATAAAATCCAGTTTTCTACCCATACCGCCACCGGCATTCAACGTATCCATCGTGCTCTGAATATGGCTTCTAAGGCGTACAGTCTCTTCGTCAACACATATCTTATCCGCAAAAATCGTAACCTCCATTGCGATTCTGGCATCATCAATCTGCTTATCGCCTAAAAGCTCCTGTACTTTTTCCTCCAGACGTTGTCTGTATTCCTGCAACATCTGCGGAGACCGCTCTTCAATGTAATCGACATAAGCGAGCATGCCCTTCAATTTTTCAATTAAGTCGCTGCGAAGGCGTTCGCCCTCTGCAATCCTGCTCTCCACGAACTGTTCAGCAGCACTTCTGATTGTCCGCTCTAATCCTGCCCAGAGTTCCTTCTCGTCGACATTCTGCTCTTCCATTGTAAATACTTCAGGGTATCTGGACAATGCGCTCACACGAATATCGTTCTCAATTCCAAATTTCTCCGACATCTGCTGTAAGTATACCAGATACTGTGCTGCGACATCCTCATTGTATTTTAATGCAAAGTTGTCTTCCGTATAATCCTCATAAGATATGAACACATCTACCTTACCGCGCTCAATATACTCCTTTAACAGATTGCGGATTGCACTCTCAAAGAAGTTGAGTTTCTTCGGCATCTTAATATTCACATCCAGATAGCGATGATTCACAGACTTAATCTCTACCGTAAACTTACGGTTACCGTCCGCCATCTCACAGCGTCCGAAACCGGTCATACTCTTAATCATGAGTTTTCTCCTAATATGCATAACATTGCGCTTCGCCGGACTGACCATAGTGTCCGACGCTAATTCGATTTATTATAAAACTATTTTAAAGGGAAGTCAAGGTTTTCATATGGTAGGAGTTCTGCCAAGAAACTCTTATCTCGCAGTGCATCTTCAATCTCGTCCAAGATTTCTTCGCTCTCTGCCGCAATCTTGTGAAAATGATATCCGGATGTCACATTCAAAAGCGGCGTGGATTTTCCTGTCTTAAGGTCACTTACAAACTTCTGCACATCTCGGCGGTTGCGAATATTTAGAGACGCTTCCAGTTTCCCGTACGCCTTATGATTCACCACAACATTCAAAATGCTCCCGCCAAGGTCAACAATCGTCGTCAGTTCCTCCTCCACCTGCTCATCCGTGTGGCACACTTTAATCAACCGTACGGCCTGCTTCGGCTCAGCCAGAAAATATCCTCTTGCCGTAGAGACAATCGGGTATCCCTCTGTTCGCAACAGTGCAATGTCCTGCACAACAACCTGTCGGCTGACTCCCGTTTCCTTTCCCAGCTGTGTTCCCGACAACGGAGTGTCCGATTCACGCATCAGAAACAATATTCTTTTTCTTCTGTCTGTACCGGTCAGTTCCTTTACCATGCCGTTCTTCCTTTCTCGCTTCTGTCTTATTATAAGCCCGTTGCTCTATTCTACGCCTCCAACACACGCAAATGTTTCAAGCTGATATCCATAATCGGTGCCGAATGTGTCAAAGCTCCACTGGACACATAATCGACACCAAGCTTTGTGATTGTCTGGATATTTTCTTTTGTAATGTTACCGGAGCATTCCGTCTCTGCTCTACCGTCAATGATACGGATTGCCTCTGCCATCTCATCCGGTGTCATGTTGTCTAACATGATGATGTCTGCTCCCGCCTCGACAGCTTCCTTTACCATGTCAAGATTTTCGGTCTCAACCTCAATCTTGCGCACGAACGGCGCATATGCTTTTGCTGCCGCAATGGCTTCCTTTACACCGCCTGCCGCATCAATATGGTTGTCCTTTAATAAAACACCATCAGAAAGATTGTATCTATGATTGTGACCGCCACCGATACGCACGGCATACTTTTCAAACACACGCATCCCCGGTGTCGTCTTTCTCGTATCTAAAAGCTGCGTCTTAGAACCCTCTAAAAGCTTTGCTACACTGTTTGTGTAGGTGGCGATTCCGGAAAGACGCTGTAAGTAATTGAGTGCCGTGCGCTCACCGGACAAAAGGACTCGAATATCACCGGTTACAACTGCAAGCAACTGACCCTTTTTTACTTCCTCGCCATCTTTTACTTTGAATTCTACTGTAGTCTGCGGATCAAGCATGGTAAATACACGCTCAAATATCTGCAATCCCGCGATAATGCCGTCCTCTTTACAAATCAACTGCACATCGCCCTTCTTATACTCCGGCATCACTGCGTTCGTGGATACATCCTCACTGCTGATATCCTCCTCTAATGCCATTTTGATATATTTGTCAGCAACAAGCTGCATGGTAATTGGATTCATGTTCTTTTCTCCCTTTCTGTGTGAATTCTATCTGCGCGGCTGCCCGTTTTGCAAATACCAGACTCTCTAAGAGACTGTTGCTTGCGAGACGATTCTTGCCGTGAACACCGTTACAACTGGTTTCACCCACCGCATACAGATGCGGCATGGTTGTCATGGAACGACTGTCTACATGCACACCGCCCATAAAATAGTGCTGTGCTGGTACGATTGGCACCGGTTCCTTTAAGATGTCATAGCCCTCTTGTAAGCAGCGCTCATAAATATTGGGGAAATGACTCTTTATCGTATCCTCGGACACATTTTCGAAGGAAAGATACTCATAAGCCGTTCCTTCCTTCTCCATTTCCTCGTGAATTGCCTTTGTCACGACATCCCTTGGAAGCAGTTCATCGACAAAGCGTTCTCCCTTATGATTTAAAAGAATCGCGCCTTCTCCTCTTGCAGATTCCGATATCAAAAAGCTTCGCCCCGGTTTCTCACTGTAAAGGCAAGTCGGATGTATCTGCACATAATCCATGTGTTCCAACTCCACACCGTGCTTTTTTGCTATTTGACATGCGTCTCCGGTCAACAACGGGTAGTTTGTCGAATGCTCGTAAAGTCCGCCGATACCTCCGGTCGCCATCACGACGTCCTTTGCATGTATATGTAATGTTTCTCCATCTTTTGTCTTTGCAACAATGCCCTGACAGACATTGCCTTCTGTGAGAATATCTGTCATCGTCGTATACTCACAGATTATAACATTCGACAGCTTTTGTACATGCGACAACAGGGTCGTTGTAATCTCCTTGCCGGTGATATCCTTATGAAAGCAGATACGTGCCCGCGAATGTGCGCCCTCTCTGGTATATGCCAGTGTTCCATCCGGATTTTTCTCAAAACGCACACCAAGCGTCAAAAGTTCATCAATCACCGCGCGGCTGCCGCGAATCATGATATCAACACTTTCTTTGCGATTTTCATAATGTCCTGCCCGCATCGTGTCCTCAAAGTAGGCATCGTAGTCCTCCTCATCATGCAGCACACAGATACCACCTTGGGCCAGCATCGAATCACAGCTAGCGAGGTCTTCTTTGGAGAGCATTAAAATCTTTTTGTCCGCTCCCAGATGCAATGCTGTATACAAGCCAGCCACACCACAGCCGGCAATCACAACATCATAGTATAAATTCTTCATAGTTTCCCTCTTTTACATGTTCATTTTACATGTTCTTTGCAACGAATTTACACGAGTATAACACATATCTTTACATCTGACAAGACAGATGTTGTGACAACACACAAAAACGCTCATTTTCTTCCCATGCATAACTGCCGGTAAAAAATGAGCGTTTCTAATATAAAAATTTTAAATCAGGCTCTTATAAAGTGCAGTGATGTCTTCCACACTTGTCTCCTTCGGATTGCCCGGTCTGCACGCATCGTCATAAGCAGACTGCGCGAGGAACGGAATATCCTCTTCTTTTACGATCTCTTTTAAATCCTGAGGGATTCCAACATCTATGGAAAGCTGTCTGACTGCATCAATGGCAGCCTTTCTGTATTCCTCCTGGGACATTTCATCAACGCCTTCCACTCCCATAGCTCTTGCAATCTCGCGATACTTTTCGCCGGTTGCCTCCGCATTATACTCCATAACCGTCGGAAGTATGATTGCATTTGCAATTCCGTGTGGTGTATCGTAAAGAGCACCGAGCGGATGTGCCATAGAATGAACGATTCCAAGTCCGACATTGGAGAATCCCATACCTGCAACATACTGTCCAAGTGCCATGTCCTCTCTGCCTTCCGGCGTGTTTGCCACTGCACCTCTTAACGAGCGCGCGATAATCTCGATTGCCTTGAGATGGAACATATCAGACAGTTCCCATGCTCCGGCGGTAATATATCCTTCGATTGCATGTGTCAATGCATCCATACCGGTCGCTGCAGTAAGTCCCTTTGGCATAGAGGACATCATCTCCGGATCAACAAATGCTACCACCGGAATATCCTTCGGATCAACACAAACCATCTTGCGATTCTTCTCGGCATCTGTGATGACATAGTTAATGGTTACCTCTGCCGCGGTACCGGCAGTTGTCGGAACTGCAAAAATCGGAACGGATTTATTCTTGGTAGGTGCAACACCCTCCAAGCTTACCACGTCTGCAAAATCCGGATTGGCAATGATGATGCCGATTGCCTTTGCCGTATCCATAGAAGAACCACCGCCGATTGCAACAATATAATCTGCACCGGATGCCTGAAAAGCAGCCACACCGGTCTGTACATTCTCGATGGTCGGATTTGGCTTAATATTCGAATATACTTCATAAGCGAGTCCGGCTTCATCTAACACATCCAAAACCTTCTTGGTTACCCCGAATTTGATAAGGTCCGGATCAGAGCATACAAAAGCTTTTCCAAAGCCTCTTCCCTTCGCCTCTGTTGCGATTTCTCTGATTGCACCTGCCCCATGATAGGAGGTCTCGTTCAACACAAATCTGTTTGCCATAGTATTCTTCTCCTTTTCCTTTTTTATGTAAAACAAGGAACAATTCCCGGTTCCATTTACTTCTCACAGTGCTTTCTAATTATAGCACTTTTTTCCTATTTTTCATACAAAAATTTCTCCGGCAAATTCACCTTGAAGTCTACTGCCAAATCACGGAAATTCTGCGGCGTGATGGTCTGCAGCTTATCCGGACGGATGGAAAGCATCTTCACCAAAATTTCTGCTGATTTTTCTACCGTATGCATCAGTCCAAAAGTCAGGTCAAAGTCCTCTCCGGAGCAGAACATACCGTGATGCGCCCAGATTGCCACATCATATTTTTTCATCAGTTCACTGGTTGCAACCGCGATATCGCGTCCACCCGGAACCATCCAGCCTACCACACCGATTCCGTCAGGGAATACCACCGGACACTCGGTTGCCATCTCCCAAAGTTCTCTGGTGAAAACTTCATCCTTTAGCGGAAGCACAAAGGTAAGTGCTATCACGTTTGTGGTATGTGCATGATATATGACGCGATGCATGCCGTTTGTCGCCGCTTTTTTCACTTCATGATTCATCAGGTGGCTTGGCAGTTCACTGGTCGGTCTTCCACCGTTTACCAGTCCCCAGCAGATGCGATAGTTTTCTCCTTTTTCATCCAGTTCAATGATACAGGTACTGTCTGCAGGGTCTAAGATTACATTTCGGAAAAATTTACCGCTTCCGGTTACCATGAAATATTCACCGGCAAGCCCCGGTACACTTGTACCGATTTCACGCCATTCTCCTTTTTCTGAAAAAAACGGCTCCACCTCTCTTACTTCCTCCGGCTTCATACGGTAAGACAAATTCCCACCGTTTCTCTCATGCCAGCCCTGTTCCCAGCCATCATTACACATACGGATAAATCCCTGTACAAATTTTACATCTAAAATCGTGTTCATTTTTTCCTCCTTACGCACGTTTGCGCAAAACCTCATCCTCATATTTCTTTACTTCCGAAAACCAGTCATGCTCTGTCGTACCGCATGCGATGCAGTATTCTTCCCACACATCACCAAACGGAAGCATTTTCACCTCTTCCTGACGCACCATCAGCTCTGTCCAGTTTGCAGCATCCTGAAGTTGCTGTAAAGCTGCATTTGGTGTGCAGAGTGCAGACAACAGCGCTTTCTGCCAGCTGCGGAAACCGACCGTCCATGCACTGATACGGTTGATGCTCGCATCAAAATAGTCTAACGCCATATTTACACGGTCAATAGCTTCACATCTTACAATTTCCTTTGCCATCTCCTTTGTCTCGTCATCAAATAAGACTACATGATCGGAATCCCATCTGACCGGACGTGTGATGTGCAACGCGATTTCCGGGAAAAATGCAAGCAGTGCCGGAATCTTATCTGAGACAACCTCGGTCGGATGATAATGACCGTTGTCCATGAGCGGCAGACAACCTTCGTGTGTTGCTGCAAAAGAGAGCGCAAACTCGCCGGAACCTACGGTATAGGACTCCACACCGATGCCGAATACCTTGGATTCTACGCACGGTTTTACCAGCTTGGGATCATGCGGCTCTGCAATGATTTCCTCAATCGATGCCTTATAGCGCGCTCTCGGTCCTAAGCGGTCCGCCGGGATGTCCTTTGCACCGTCTCCTGTCCAGATATTCATAACACATGGAACGCCCGTCTCCTTCGCAAAATATTCGGAAATGCGGATGCATGCTTTTCCGTGTTCAATCCAGAATCTTCTTGTCTCATCATCCGGAGAAGATAAGGTCAGACCATCCTTTATCTTCTCATGAGAGAAAAAGGTCGGATTAAAGTCAATTCCCATATTTCTTTCTTTTGCAAATTCCACCCATTTTTTAAAATGCTTTGGCTCTAGCTTGTCGCGGTCTGCAAATTCTCCGTCCTCGAATATCGCATAGCATGCATGCAGGTTCAGTTTTTTTCTGCCCGGCGTAGACTTGATGACCATGTCCATATCCGCCATCAGTTCCTCAGGTGTCCGCGCTTTGCCCGGATAGTTTCCCGTCGTCTGGATACCGCCGGTCAGAGGACCGTCATGGTCGAATCCGGTCACATCATCGCCCTGCCAGCAGTGAAGAGACACCGGAATTTCTTTTAACTTTGCAATTGCAGCATCCGTATCGACGCCAAGCTTTGCGTAACATTCTTTTGCGTATGCATAACGCTCTTTCTGAGTCATAATTCTTCTCCTTTATCTATTTTCTGCTTCGTATGTCTTCACATCAAAGGATGCAAACACACAGGCTCTCGCCTCACTTAAGTTCTGAAATACGCCGTCTTTTATCATCTGTGCCATAATATTTCCAATTGCTGTCGCTTCCCCCGGTCCGGCGTAGACCGTCTTTCCGGTTGCAGCCGCCGTCAATTGATTTAGGTAAGCTGCATTGGAGCCACCACCGATAATATGGATTCCGGCATAACTTTTTTTCGTATTCTGTTCAAGTTCTTTTACGGTTCTGCCATAGCATTCTGCAAGACTCTGATAGATGACTGCCGCAATTTCTCCGGTCGTCTGTGGCACCTGCTTGCCATGCTTTTTGCAGTAATCGCGAATCGCCTCCGTCATATTTTCCGGTGCCAAAAAGCAATCGTCATTGACATCCACTCTCGCCGGGAAATTCCTGCACTCCTCCGCCATCACACAGAGCTCGGCAAAAGAATATGCATCTTTTAATTCGTGGCGCACAGATTGAATCATCCAAAGTCCCATGATATTTTTCAGATAGCGAAACCGATATTCATATCCGCCCTCATTGGTAAAATTTGCCGATCGACTCTTTTCATCGCAAAGCGCAGTATCATTTTCCACACCCATCAAAGACCACGTGCCGGAACTGATATACAGACCGTCGCCGTTTACCACCGGCATTGCCATCACCGCGGAGGCAGTATCATGGCTTGCACAGAGTACAACCTTACAGTCAAATCCGACTGCATCACGGATTTCTTTTTTCAGGCTTCCAACCTCCGTTCCCGGAAGCTGCACCGGCAAGAATATCTCCTCGGGATATCCAAGTTTACGAATCAGTTCTTTATCCCACTGCTTCGTCTCAGGATTCATCAACTGTGTAGAGGTCGCATTGGTGTATTCCGAGACCTTGTTTCCGGTCAATAGGTATTGAAAATAATCCGGCAGCATCAAAAATGTCTTTGCCCGGTTCAAAAGCCCGGTTTCTTTTTCCTTTACCGCCATTAACTGATAGATGGTATTGAACATCTGCTTCTGAATACCGGTTTTTTTGTACAACTCGGCTTCCGGAATGATTTCATAGACTTTTTCATCCATACCGTCTGTGCGGCTGTCTCGGTAACCATAGGTGTCGCCAAGCACCTCATCTCTTTCATCCAGCAGTACATAGTCCACTGCCCAGGTATCAATCGACATGCTTGCCGGAATTTTTCCAAGCTCTTTGCATTTTTTCATTCCGTTTACGATTTCCCGGAACAAATGCTTTGTATCCCAGAGCAGTTTACCGTCCACATGCTGCATACCGTTTTCAAAGCGATAGACCTCCTCTAACAGCATCTTACCGTCCTGTAGGGACGCCAGCATATGTCTGCCGCTGGATGCCCCGATATCAACTGCAAGATAATATTTTTGCATACCCCTCTCCTTTCCTGTTCCCGTCCTCTTTTCTATGCTTATCATACAAAAAATTCCGATACATTTTTAGGTCTTTGTCATCCAAAAAATAGGACCTTATTTGCAGTTGTTTTCATTTGCCTTAATGTGCTAGAATAATATAAAAAAAGTTCTGCTTGTCCAAAGTTTCATACTATGGTGCACTTCACACAAAATGAGAGGAAAAGTATATGCAACAGGAATTATTAGAACAGCTTCAAAAAATTACAGAAGAAGAAAAGCGCATTCTCGACGGGGAATTAGATATTCGCAAAGAACTCTATACTTCCAAAAAGGATTTTGTCATTGACAGCAAAAAGCTGTTGGAGAAAGGACGCTTGATTGAGATTCGACCACATACCAGATTTGCGCATTTTCCGAAGCACCGCCACAACTATGTAGAGATGGTTTATATGTGCAGCGGCAACACCACCCATATCATCAACGGAACCGAAACCATCGTTTTAAACGAGGGGGACCTGCTCTTCTTAAATCAGAATGTCACACAGGAAATCCTGCCCGCAGGCAAAGACGATATCGCTGTCAATTTCATCATTCTTCCGGAGTTTTTTGACCGCACAATTTCGATGATTGAGCGCGAAAATGTACTGCGCGATTTTTTGCTTTCTACGCTATCTGCAGATAATTCCACTTCCTCTTACCTGCATTTTCAGGCGAAAGACATTCTTCCCGTGCAGAACCTGTTGGAGAATATGATTTGGACGATTATCTGCCGCAAATCCGGCACCAACACCATCAACCAGACGACCATGGGACTTTTGTTTCTAAATCTGTCGCTGTTCGCCGACAATATCAATCAGAACAATCCGAACCAATATGAGCAAAATCTTGTCTTTTCTGTCTTGAAATATATTGAGACACATTATAAAAACGGAACCTTAGAGGATATCTCCACAGAATTAAAGCAGCCGACGTATTACGTCAGCCGCTTGTTAAAAAAACATACAAATGCGAATTTCAAAGAACTCTTACAACAAAGAAAGCTCCAACAGGCAGCGTATCTGCTCACGCAGACACCGCTTACCGTTGAAGCTGTTATGGAAGCAATCGGTTATGATAACAGCAGCTATTTTTACCGGAAATTCCGTGAAAAATACGGCTGTTCTCCGAGAAATTATCGCAGTTCGCTTTCCAATTCTTCCAAAATGTGAATCATATCGCGAATATTTCCCTGCTCTCTTACTCTTTTCTGCAGGTATTTTTTCAAAGTAAGATAACTGATTTTTTCCGGAATCAGTCCATCCGCAACACCCGGATACTGTTCTTTTAAGTTATCAATCAGCGTTTTTACAATCTGTTTATTCAAAATTTCGTCGTAATGCGTTTGGCATTCATCAAATACCAGTGTAATCAGCTCCTCATACGTTGCCTCGTCTATGTTCTCCACATTCTTCTGCACAAGAATCTTATCGTAACACTTGATACAGATTTCGTTTTTCTCCAGTTCCACACTGTCGCGAATGCGAAGTAACGGGACAAGCATACCGGTTTCTTTTACAAGTTCTTTTCGCTTTCGGTTTACAAAATCTGTTTTCAGCCCTTCGATAAAACACGGCACCAGTTCACTGCCAAATTCAATCACCAGAGGCTCCGCAAACATATTGTTGCGGATTTCTTTTTCCAACACCAAATCATTGTCTTCTACCACTCGATTCTCCGCAATTCCCAAAAGCTGATTTGCGCTAATTTGTAAAATATGGCAGATTCCTTCAACCAGAGAAATATCCGGCATTCCCACTCCGCGTTCCCACTTGCTGACTGCCTGCGGCGTTACCCCGAGTCTCGAGGCAAATTCCTCCTGCGTCATTCCCTGGTTTTGTCTGCTCTGGCTGATTACCGCTCCTATTTCATGTCCCATAATGTCCTCCATTCTAAGCCGCGTCTTTTTCTGCAGAAATGCGTCTTCCTTTTGGCAGTTATACTGTAACGCATATATGGCTATTTGTAAAACAACGGGACGTTTTCAATCCACTCAACAAAAAGGTTCCAAACGGCATCTAAAAAAATGCCATTCAGAACCTCTTTCGTATTAAACTAATGTTTCCATCTCATCTAACACTTCACCGAACACATTCAACGCATTCTGGATTGGAGTTGCCTCCTCCATATTGATGCCAACCATCTTCAACAATTCTACCGGTGATTTCGAGCAGCCGCCGGACAAGAATTCTTTGTAGCGTTCCACTGCCGGAGCACCTTTCTCCAGAATCTCATGCGCAATTGCCACCGCCGCAGAAAAACTGGTTGCATACTGATATACATAGAAATTGTAATAGAAATGAGGAATTCTTGCCCACTCGTAAGCAATCTCCGGATCCGATATCATATCCGGTCCATAGTATTTCTCATTCAGTTCATGATACAGTGCACAGAGGTTTTCCGCAGTCAGACTCTCTCCATCCTCTACCATCTTATTGGAACGCATCTCATACTCCGCAAACATTGTCTGACGGTATACCGTTCCTTTAAAGCTGTCCAGATAATGGTTCAGCAAATATGCACGCTCTTTCTTATCGGTCGTATTTGCAAGCAGATACTCCATCAGCAGAATCTCGTTACAGGTTGATGCCACCTCAGCAACGAAAATCTTATAGCCGGCATAGATGTACGGCTGTTTTTCATTCGAATAATAAGAATGCATTGCATGTCCCATCTCATGTGCCAAAGTAAACATATTATCCAGTGTATCATTGTGATTCAAAAGGACATATGGATGTGCGCCATAAGCACCTGCAGAGTATGCTCCACTGCGTTTGCCCTCGTTCTCATAGACATCAATCCAACGGTTCTCAAAGCCCTCTTTTACCTTTGCGACATACTCCTCGCCAAGCGGTGCCAATGCTTTTAAGACTGTCTCCTTTGCCTCTTCAAACGGAATCTTCTTCGCCACATCCGCAATCATCGGCGTATAGATATCATACATATGAAGTTCGTCCACACCGAGGCACTTCTTGCGCAGTCTCACATAACGGTGCATCTTGTCCATGTTCTTATTTACCGTATCAACAAGATTATAATATACCTTGGATGGTACGTTGTTGGAATCTACGGCAGCCTCCAACGTAGAAGGATAGTTTCTTGCCTTTGCCGCAAAAATCTGCTGTTTTACCTGTCCGTTATATAGACCCGCCAAAGTATTGGCAAACTGCTTATAAACGCCATAAAATTTCTCGAAAGCTTCCTTTCTGACACGACGGTCTGCAGACTCCTCAAACGGTACAAAGTTTCCATGCGAAAGACGTGCCTGCTCGCCGTTTTCATCGGTAATCTCCGGAAATACCAAATCTGCGTTGCTCAAGATGGAGAATACCTGTTCCGGCACCTGTGCCATCTCTCCCGTCATCGCCACTAACTTTTCAAGCTCCGCGGTAAGGCTGTGTGCCTTGCGGCGCTGAATCTCGCCAATCTGGATACGATAAAGTTCTAATTCCGGCTTTTCCTTCATAAACTGCTCAATCACAGCCTCATCTGTAGCCAAAATCTCCGGCACAACAAACGCCGTACGGCTGTTAAGGTCTGTCACAAGCGCGTACATTTTCTGTGCCATTGCCTGATGTGTGGTATTTTTCTGGTCCTGATCATAAAGACGTTCCGCATAGCTAAACGCCAGTTCTAACTTTTCCTCTACCGCTGCAGACTTTTCCAATACTGTCAAAAGATTCTCTGCAGATGCAGTTACCTTTCCCTCAAACTGCTCAATCTCAGAGACCATGGTGTTGCTGGTTTCAAGCTGTTTCTCCCAATCTTCCTTTGACGCAAACATCGCGCTCAAATCCCATGTATATTCTTCTTTTACTTCACTTCTTTTTGGTAATTCTTTTGCCATAATAGCCTCCCTGTCATTAAAAATAGAGGAAATCCCGGGCGGAATCCCCTCTAATAATGTACCCTCTTGGTCCTAAAATGTAAAGTGAAAGCTTTGATAATACAGAAAGATTTTCAATTAGCGAGCCGCACGCCTTGCGTTCTCTCCGTCAATCAACTATAATAGATTCACTGTACATCCAGCAAATAAGCTGATAAAGGAGACACGAACATGGCTTTGGACGGATTAGTCATATCCAATTTAGTATATGAATTAAACAATACCATTTTAAATGCAAAAATCAGCAAAATTGCGCAGCCGGAAAACGACGAACTGCTCTTTACCCTAAAGGGAACAAACGGGCAGTTCCGCCTTGCAATGTCCGCAAGCGCTTCCCTGCCTTTTTTATATCTGACCGATAATAATAAACCGAGTCCGATGACGGCACCGAATTTCTGCATGGTATTAAGAAAGCATGTCGGCAACGGTCGCATCACGCGTATCTACCAACCGCATATGGAACGTATCATCAACTTTGAGATTGAGCATCTCGACGAGATGGGCGATTTGTGCACCAAGACGCTGATTGTCGAACTGATGGGCAAACACAGTAACATTATCTTCTGCAACTCGGAGGGCATGATTATCGACAGTATTAAGCATGTTTCTGCCATGATGAGTTCCATCCGCGAGGTCCTTCCGGGACGCACCTACTGTATTCCTGCCACCCAGGATGACAAGTTAAATCCGATTGAGGCGACCGAGGAAGCTTTCATGGAAAGTGTTATGACCAAACCGACATCGATTACAAAAGCAATCTATACCTCTTTTACCGGAATCAGCCCTGTGATTGCCACCGAAATCTGTTATCGCGCCTCCATCGATGGTGATATGCCGGTAGATTCCCTGGATGCAGACGGCAAAAAGCATCTTTTCAACAATTTTAGCTGGCTGATGGAGGATGTAGCAAATCATAACTACTGCCCGAATATTGTTACCCGCGGCAAAGAACCGGTTGACTTTTCCTGTTTCAAGCTGTCGGAGTATACGGACAACCTGAATCGCGGTACACAGAGTACTGATGCATCGTTAAAGCCTGAAGACATCTACACGATGACAGAATATGACTCAATTTCACACGTTCTTGAAGAATATTACGCTTCCAAAAATGTCTACACACGTATTCGTCAAAAATCTGTAGATTTGCGTAAGATTGTAAGTACCGCATTAGACCGTAATCGCAAGAAGTTCCAGTTGCAGGAAAAGCAGTTAAAAGATACGGAAAAACGCGATAAATATAAAGTCTATGGCGAGCTCATCCACACCTACGGCTACGGACTTGCCGAAGGTGCAAAGGAATTGGAAGCACTCAACTATTACACAAACGAGCTGGTTAGGATTCCACTCGATCCCACCTTAGATGCCAAGACAAACGCTCAGAAATATTTCGATAAGTATAACAAATTAAAGCGCACCTATGAGGCGCTGACAGATTTAATTGAAGAAACGCGTGCAGAAATCGAGCACCTTGAAAGCATTTCTACATCACTCGATATCGCGCTCACCGAAGATGATTTGGTTCAGATTAAGGAAGAACTAGTGGAATTCGGCTACATCAAGCGTAAGCGTACCGACAAGAAAGCCAAAATAAAGAGCAAGCCGTTTCACTATCTTTCTTCCGATGGCTATCACATTTATGTCGGAAAGAACAACTATCAGAATGAAGAGCTTACTTTTAAGTTTGCGACCGGAAATGACTGGTGGTTCCATGCCAAAGGAATGCCCGGCTCTCACGTCGTTGTAAAATCCAACAACGAAGAATTGCCGGACCGCGTCTTTGAGGAAGCAGGAAAACTCGCAGCTTACTACTCGAAAGGACGTGGCAACGATAAGGTTGAGATTGATTATCTTCAAAAAAAGAATGTAAAAAAGCCAAACGGAAGTGCCCCGGGGTTTGTAGTGTACTACACAAACTACTCGCTGACGATTGATTCGGATATCTCGGGATTGACTTTGGTTGAATAGCCTAGAAAAGGGAGCAAGGCATCCTATCATACCATCTGCTCCCTTTTTCTAGGAATCTTTATTTATTTTCCGGAAATTGTTAAAATCCGTCACAACTTCCTTTACACACCAGATAAGTGTATCAAAAGCTCCCACTTCGTAGAGATTAATCAAAATCATCCCCACCGGAATTGCCACAATCATTCCAACTACGCTGCTGATTTTATATCCGATAAACATAAACAGCAATGCTGCGAACGGATCCATACCAACAGAATCCCCTATCAGTTTTGGCTGCACAAGCTGATGTACCGTAAGTGCCACCGCATATAAAATCATCATGCCAAGTGCTGTCATATAATTACCTGAGAATAACTTTATCAGCGCCCACGGCCAGAGCACTGCCCCTGCTCCAAACACCGGCAGCATGTCCAAAAATGCAATACCAAATCCAATTAGCCATGCATAATTCACATCTAAAATAGCGAGTCCAATCCATATGACAATATAGATAATCACCATAATCTTAAGCTGTGCTTCAAAATAACCGCCTACCGCCTTCACAATCTGTCTCCAGACTCTTGCTGTGTTCTCACGAAAACCTTGTGGTACATGACGCTCAATTAGCAGAATCAGTTTTTCGCGGTCAGCAATAAAAAAGTACGTCGCAAGCAATCCGATAATCACACCGAAAAGTATATCCGGAATCCGTTTTGCAATGTCCCCAATCGCACCAAATGTAGGCTCGCTGCCTCCTGACAAAAGCTCAGTCACATAACCGCTTAAAGACTCTCCCACCTCACTCAAATCAATATTCTGTGTAAAAGGGATACGGTCAAGAATCATCTGCAGGTGGTTTGCTGCCTCATTCAACTCGACTCCTGCATTCTCATACATCGTCGGCAGATAAGCCGCAAAGCTTTCAAGACCTGTCGCCAGTGCCGATATAGCACCATAGCATACAAGTACCACCGCACCGATTACCGCAACAATCATTAACACGGAACCATATTTTCGCTTGATTTTAATTTTCTTTTCCAGAAAACGCACGACCGGATTTGCAATTAACGACAAAATAAATCCACACACAAATGGGAAAAAATATCCCAAAATTCTCGGAAGCGCAAACACTAAAAACAACAACACTCCTACTGCCATCAACAAGTTACTTAATATTTTCAGATATTTCGTCGATTGCTTCATGCCACATCTCCTTGTTTTCCGGTTATGCTTCTATCAATCCCGCTCGACGCATTTCCGTGTATGCCAATAAAAATGGACCTACACCCTTAGCATCATCCTTAACCACCGGCTCTGACATATAATAATCATAGGTACCGGAACGCATGTCCTTGCCACCAAGTCCTGCCACAAGACAAATTCCATCCAGATGCAGACTGCCATCCGCCTCCTCTGATAAATATCTGTCACAAATGCCATGGAATGCCTTTGCTCCGTAGGTACGATAGCTTTCCGGCAGGAATCCCAATCGCACGCCCTTAAGCAGTGCATATGCCATGATAGAACTTCCGCTTGTTTCCAAATAGTTTCTGTCCATACCACCCACATTTACGACCTGATACCACATACCGCTCTTATCCTGATATTGTAACATAGCATCCATTAATTCTACAAAGATTTTTTTCAGGCGCTCATACGGCTCACCGACCGATGCATCTGTCTTATCAAGCGTATCAAGCAGCGCCATGGAAAACCACCCTAGCGCACGCAACCAGAAATTCTGACTTAAGCCTGTTACCTTATCGCACCAGAACATCTCTCTGGAAGAATCATACGCATGATAGTAAAGCCCTGTTTTCGGATCGCGCATATGCTCAACCACACTGAAAAACTGATGAAAAATATCATCATAGTTTTTTTTATTGTTAAAACGCGTCTCATATTCCATATAAAACGGCTGACACATATAAAGACCGTCCAACCATACCTGATTCGGGTAAATGTTCTTATGCCAGAAATTTCCCTCTTTTGTGCGCGGCATCTGCTCTATCTGACTGTATACCAAATCAATCGCTTTGCGATACTTTTCTTTTCCGGTCAAATCATAGAGTTCGAAAAGCGTCTTTCCGGCATTCACATTGTCTATATTTAACTCTTCTACCGAATATCCGTCAATCGAGCCATCCTCCCGCACCTTGTAATTAATAAAAGAATCTGCAAATTGGAAGTACTTTTCATCCTTTGTAATTGCGTACATCTCAAGTACAGCCTTAATCATACATCCGTCAATATAATTCCAGGTAGATTTCTTTCCCTGCAAAATTTTCTCGATATTCCAGATTGGACGATCCGGCGTACTCTTCTCCAATAATTCATCAATATATCTTTCAATCTTATCCATCGTGTCTCTTCTCCTTTTCTGCCATATACATACGATTATACCAAGGCATGTTTCCTATCTCTATCATAACGAAAATCAAATCGGTTGTAAACACATTTTTGTAAGCGCTTACAGTTTTTGTTTGAATTTTCATTTCTTGACAAAAACTGCATGTTTAATCTTTTGCCTGCGACACATACTATTGATGAACAAAAGGTCAGTGAAAACGAAATATAAAACATATTTTCATTCTAAAGACTATTTGTTCATAACAGAGGAAACCAATCATATAAAGTACAAAAGGAGGAAACAAATCATGGGAAGTCGTTCATCTAACAAAGCAGCCGTACCGGAAGCAAAAAGCGCATTAGACCGTTTTAAGTATGAGGTAGCAAGCGAGCTTGGCGTACCTTTAACAGACGGTTACAATGGTGACTTAACCTCCAAGCAGAACGGTTCTGTCGGCGGTTATATGGTGAAGAAAATGATCGAGGCACAGGAAAGACAGATGGCAGGTAAATAGGAATAATTTGCCAGAAACAGCATTTTGCAAAAGATAAAAACAGGGCAGCGAAATAAGCTGTCCTGTTTTTTATCTTTCATAACCAGATATCATCCAATCTTCTATCTATAGACTCATCTGATTTCTCTGTTCCTGCATAAAC
>JALEKJ010000023.1 GCA_022771695.1 Roseburia sp.
ATGTATGTTACACCCTTTATGGTACGCTCAAAAATCTTTCCTTTTTTCGCAGGAATTTTAACCAAAAAATCATAATACATAATCGTTTCTCACTCAAATATTGAGTATGTATACCTACTCAATTATTATAACAAGAAATGGGCAGGAAATCAAGAAATTTCTTGATTTCCTGCCCGTTTTGAGCATTTATTTTTCGATTGAGTGTCAACTTCTACTGGAAGTTAAGACTATATTATGGACGATACAAACGTAATTCGTATCGACATAGAGTATGCAAAGGATGAAAGAAAAGTGATTGACGAGGTGTTTTTAGATAACCTGCCACGGACAGCAAATCTGATTCTGAACGTTTTGTGGGACAGAAATAAAGCAATGACGGTGGCAGAATTGACAGAGGCAGTCAATGGAGAGTATGAGACACATTTAGAGAAAAGTGTAATACAGAAGTTTGTCAGAGTGTTAGTAAACGGTGATTATGTAGATGTTAAGAGACGTGGATTTCGGGCTTATTACCAGCCGCTTGGTATGGAGTATATGACGGAAGAGATGTTTCTATAGTTTTAAGAAGTAAGAAAGCAGGTATATGTTTTGCTATGTTATATTTGTGATAGCCAAAGCATATACCTGCTTTTTTATTGGAAAAAGTCCTATAGTATTCATTGTTTTGACGGTTAATTTGCGTTAAAATTAGAGTATAAAAATCCGATATAAATGCTATTGAGGAATAGACATGAAGAAAACAATGATATATTTTGTGGGTGTATACGATACGCTGGATTTATTTACGGAAAAATTGCGTGAAGCGTTTGAAGATATGGGATATGGTTCCTTTGTCTATGATGCGAGACTGGCACAGCAGAGCAAGGAAGCGTTGATTGCTTTGTTGGAAAGCAATCAATGCGCCATCAAGGATGGCGCAAGTAATCAAAAGCAGGGGATTGTCTGTGTCGCATTCAATAATTTGGGTTATAATTTAGACTTGGCAGATGGAAGAAATCTGTGGGATGCTTATGAGGTTCCCTATATTAATATTTTGATGGATCATCCATTTCACTACGAGAAACCTTTGCGCAATGCGCCGGAGAATTCTGTGGTACTTTGCACAGACCGCAATCATGTGAAATATATTCGAAAGTATTTTAAAAATATCCGGCAGACAGATTTTCTGCCACATGCAGGCGTGGAGCTTGGAAGCAGGCACAAGCCGCTTGCTGAGAGAGGGATAGATGTGCTATATGCCGGTGCATTGCCAATCTATACGGTCAGTAAGATGATTCCGGATTTGAGTTCCATCCGTGAAGTGGACGGTCAGGAAATGGCACAGGATGTGCTGGGAGAACTGATAAAAAATCCTGAGAGGACGACCGAAGATGTGATAGCTGCATACCTGAAAGATAAAAGAAATGACATCCCGGAGCAACGAATTCATGAGATTATCGTTCAGATGCGTTTTATTGATTCCTATGCGACATCTTTTTTTCGGGAACAAGCGGTGCGTATTCTGGTGGAAAGCGGTATTCGCGTGACTGCGTATGGAACCGGTTGGGATCAATGTGACTGGAGCGACAATTCGTATTTGGATTATCGTGGAAAAGTATTGGCGCCGGAGATATTGCCGCTTATGAACAATGCCAAGGTGGTGCTCAATACGATGACCTGGTTTAAAGCGGGGGCACACGACAGGATTTTCAATGGAATGCTGGCGGGTGCGGCGGTTGTCACGGATGGCTCGACATATCTGCGCAGAGAGTTTCGGGATGGTGAGGAACTGTTGATGTTTTCGCTAAAAGAATTGGGAACATTGCCGGAGCGCGTATTCGCTTTGTTTGGGCACATGGAGGAAGCACAGCGAATCGCAGAGCGTGGATATCGCGCAGCAAAAGAGAATCACACGTGGAAAAGCAGAGCAGAGTATATAGAGGAGAAATTTTGATGCACATATTAATGTACCGATGGAAGGCGTACAATTATAGAGATATCGAACAGACATTTAAACTGCTTGGACACACGGTGGATAATATTGAGCAGGAACTGGGAAGTTATGATGTCAGCCCGGAATTTGAGCGGGTAATTGAGGAGCGAATTCATAGCAACCATTATGATATGGTGTTTACGGTAAACTATTTCCCGGTGATTTCAAATGCCTGCATGCATGCCGGAATAAAATATGTTTCTTGGACATGTGACAACCCACTTATTAGCATGTATCATGAGTCGGTATTCAATAGCTGCAATTATATCTTTACCTTCGATAAGACAAACTATTTGGAGTTTCGTGAGATGGGTGTGAAAAACATCTGGTATTTGCCGCTGGCGGTGGATGTTGACAGACTTGACGCCATTATGGAAGCGGCGGATGACCTGGCAAAATACCGTGGAGATGTGGCATTTGTGGGAAGCCTTTATGAACGCAACTCTTATGACAAATTGAAGAAACGACTGCCGGAATATCTACGGGGGTACTTTGATGCAGTGATGGAGGCACAGCTAAACATCAGCGGAGCAAACATTGTAGAGCCGATGCTTACCGCAGATATCCTAGGACAACTGCAGGAATACTTTGAGTTGGAGAAGTCGGAAGGTTCTTTTTCCGATTTGGGGTTGATTTTTCAGACGACTGTACTTGGTTTTAAAATTGCAGAGATTGAGCGGCGCAGAGCGTTGATAGAGCTTTCTAAGTACTATCATGTGAATGTATACAGCAACAGCAATGTAAACGATATGTTGCGTATTCAGTACTGCGGTTCGGTGGATTACTGGAGCGAGATGCCAAAAGTATTTCGTGCGTCGAAAATTAATCTGAATTTTACGATACCGAACATTAAGAGCGGAATCCCTCTTCGTGTTTGGGATGTGCTTGGCTCAGGGGGCTTTCTGCTGACAAACTATCAGGCAGAAATACCATACTTTTTCGAAGAAGGAAAAGACTTGGTGTGCTTCGATGGCGTGAATGATTTAAAAGAAAAAGTGGGATATTATCTGACGCACGAGGAAGAGCGTTGTGCGATTGCGCGAAGTGGATACCAGAAGGTAAGAACAACACACAATTATATAGAAAGAATACGCACGATGCTTGCTCAGATTACACAGGCATAGCGGGAAGTGTAAATCAAAAGACTACATGAAAGAACCCAACTAAAGTTCTTACATGTAGTCTTTTAACAATACTGGTCCAGCATCATTCCGGAGTAGATGGAAGTGATGTACGGTGCGGCGAAGTTGTGTCCTGTCGGATTTTTGTAAGCGACAAGAATCTTGTCCACATAATTCATTGGGTTGATAGACATTTCTGCAGCTTTAGTATTCAAGTCGTCCTTGAAATCGTTTAATACAGAAAAGCATTCCTTGGCATCTGCTGCAGTAACGGCATCCACCAGAAGATTGCGGTCAACTGTGATGGAACCGTCGTTCTCTAATTTTAGACCATAGGATTCTAACTCATTGTGATAAGATTTTGCGACATTTACGATATCTCTGCGCAGTTTATCCGATTGCTGCGTGCCGTTATAGTTTTGGCTGAGACGGATGATGTTATTATATACATTGACCAGAGACTGGACATTGTCTGTAACCGCATCCGCATTTGCCTTAAATCCGATGGATGTTGCAGTACCGTCTGTGTTTGTGTTCTTTAAAGTTAAAGAAAACGCATTGTTGACAGTGAAATGATTGGAAAGGGACGAATGCTCCGTACCATTTAATAAGAAAGAAGCATTGGAAGCCATTTCTTCTATATGGTCAATGCCAAGTGTGCGCATGGCCTTGATAGAAGCGTTATCCGGTGACGGAAGTATCTCGAACAGATACTGCTCATCCTCGCCAAGTCCTGTCTGCAAAGAACTGATCTGAATTGCGCCTTTCCCGGAATCATCCTGCATAAGTGAAGCATGAAGACCGACGTTGGAGTTGTTGATTAATCGAATCAGTTTTTCCTGAACATTTAGGTTGGTATCCTTTTCACTGACGGTATATTGGAACTCATAGGAACTAAGGCTCGTGGAGAGGTCAAAACTGTAGGATCCTGGTTTAATATCGGATTTTTCCGGATGCAGATAAGAGCCAAGGTTTGTCTGCGGAGTGGCAAGCTGCCGTACTTCTACGTCAAACTGTATAGAATCATCTACGCTCTGATCATCTCCGATGTATTCTGCGCTGATAATGTCCTCGTCGGAAGATTGTGCAACTTTTTTGGAGAAAACACTCTCAATGCCATTGCCGGAATCGGAAAGTGAGGCGATGACATTTTGGATAGAACGAGTCTTTTCCTTAATATCAATCGCAAAACGTTCTGCATCCCCGGAATATTTAATCTTATAGAGGGGTGAATCTTTATTTGTCTTTATGATATTATTATAGACTGCACGCAACTGGCTTTTTTTATGAGTGTCATAACGTGACACGCCGGAAGGCCTATAGGTGCTTAGATAATACTGATAGGCGCTATCGATAGCGACCATAAAATCCCCTCCTTTCTTCCGTGAAATAGTATATCGCATGCGATATATACAGGGATACTTGAATTATTTCTTCCTATTATATAGTTCTGCCGTTCATCCATGAGGGCAGATTAATATACTTCTTTTTATAATATCGGTCGGAAATGTAAAATTATTTAGGGGAAAACAAAAAAACTAAAAAAAGCTTGCGACACACAATATGTAGTGCTACAATGATTCTGTTGTACGAGTTTAAAAAAATAGTTGACGCTCCATATTGATTGTGATATATTAGACTAGCGATGGAAGTAGGTCTTTTTTTTATGCCTTTTTTTAGGTATTAAGGAAAAGCACAAAGAATTTTAATGGAGGTGGAAGTTGTGCGCACGAAAATAACATTGGCATGTACAGAGTGTAAGAATCGTAACTACAACATGACAAAGGACAAGAAAGCTCATCCAGACAGAATGGAAACCAAGAAGTATTGTAGATTCTGCAAGACTCATACATTGCACAAGGAAACCAAATAAGTCTGAGAACAAAGGAGTGAGAAGATGGGAGAAACCGAAAACAAAGCTCCAAAGATGAGCTTTTTTAAGGGCCTGTCGGCTGAGTTTAAAAAGATAATTTGGCCGGACAAAAAATCACTTGCAAGACAGACGACGGCAGTTGTTGCTGTTTCCGTAGTAATGGGTCTTGTAATCGCGCTTCTGGATTATATCGTTCAGTATGGCGTTGATTTCCTGATTGGTTTAAGTTTTTAATGGAGGCATAGGTGATTTATGGCAGAGGCACACTGGTATGTAGTTCATACCTACTCAGGATATGAGAATAAGGTAAAGGCGAACATTGACAAAACGATTGAAAACCGACATCTGGAAGATCAGATCTTAGAGGTCAGAGTTCCGATGCAGGAAGTTGTCGAGATGAAAAATGGCGCAAAGAAATCCGTATCAAAGAAGATGTTTCCGGGATACGTACTTATCAATATGGTAATGAATGATGACACGTGGTACGTTGTCAGAAATACCCGTGGTGTTACCGGATTTGTTGGTCCGGGGTCTAAGCCGGTACCACTTACCGATATGGAAATGAGACCATTAGGAATCAAGACAGAGAACATTGAGGTTGACTTTGCAGAGGGAGATACCGTTGTGGTTACCGGTGGTGTTTGGAAAGATACTGTCGGAGTAATCCAGACGATGAACCATGGCAAGCAGAGCGTGACCATCAATGTAGAACTTTTCGGCCGCGAGACGCCGGTAGAAATAAGTTTCGCAGATGTAAAGCTTATGTAAGTTAAGCAAAGTGTATAGAACACACTTAGAATGAATTAAGGAGGCAATTCCAATGGCAAAGAAAGTAGAAGGATATATCAAATTGCAGATTCCTGCTGGCAAGGCTACACCTGCTCCTCCAGTTGGACCTGCTCTTGGACAGCATGGTGTAAACATTGTTGAGTTTACCAAGCAGTTCAATGCTAGAACAGCTGATCAGGGCGACTTGATCATCCCTGTAGTAATTACAGTGTACGCAGACAGAAGCTTCAGCTTCGTAACAAAGACACCGCCTGCACCAGTACTTATTAAGAAGGCTTGCAATATCAAGTCTGGTTCTGCGAAACCAAACAAGGACAAAGTTGCGGTTCTTTCTAAGGCAAAATTGCAGGAAATCGCAGAGTTAAAAATGCCAGACTTAAATGCAGCATCTTTAGAGGCAGCTATGAGCATGATTGCAGGTACTGCAAGAAGTATGGGTGTAACTGTAGAAGAGTAAATAGTATCGTCGCGAGGGCGCACCGATACATTAGAAGTTTGGCAAGCCAAACTTCTCGCGTTGTGAAGCAATGCAAATGCAGCATTCTTCACAGATTTTGAAACACGAAGTTTAGTGGGAGGGTCCTCTCCCGATACTACCACCAGGAGGTTTATTTTCATGAAAAGAGGAAAGAAATATCAGGACGCTGTAAAATCTTTTGACAAGAGTGCTCAGTACGAAGTTGCTGAGGCAATCAGCTTGGTAAAGAAGAACGCTACAGCGAAATTTGATGAGACAATCGAGCTTCACATCAGAACAGGTTGTGATGGTCGTCACGCTGAGCAGCAGATTCGTGGTGCGGTTGTATTGCCACACGGAACAGGTAAGACTGTAAAGGTTTTAGTATTCGCTAAGGGTACTAAGTTAGATGAGGCACAGGCAGCAGGAGCTGACTACGTTGGAGGCGAGGAGTTAATTCCGAAGATCCAGAACGAAGGATGGTTAGATTTCGATGTTGTTGTTGCTACACCTGACATGATGGGTGTTGTTGGTCGTTTAGGACGTGTCCTTGGACCGAAGGGCTTAATGCCAAACCCGAAGGCTGGAACAGTTACCATGGATGTTACTAAGGCTGTGAACGATATCAAAGCTGGTAAGATTGAGTACAGATTGGACAAGACAAACATTATCCACGTGCCAGTTGGAAAGGCTTCTTTTACAGAAGAGCAGTTAAGCGACAACTTCCAGACCCTTATGGGTGCTATCAACAAGGCTAAGCCGGCAAGCTTAAAGGGACAGTACATTAAGAGCGCAACTCTTGCGTCTACAATGGGACCTGGCGTTAAGTTAAACGTTACTAAGATTGCTAACTAAGTTTTTGTTGACAGACGCAATATACAATGATATAATGCTAGCGTTGTCGTAAGGCAACGCTATGCATAATATGCCGAAGACAGTAGGTGCCGTAAGGCGTAACCATGTGGCCTACCGAGGGAATCTTTCGATGAGTAATCATCATTAAGAATGATTTTAGGACCTCTCTGTTTTCGGACGGAGAGGTTTTTTGCGCGAGCAATGAGGAAAATTGCATGCTTGCATGCAGATTTGACGAATGCCGCGACAGCGCGTGATGCGCTTTGCGGATTGCGCGCTATATGAATCGGTTCGGCTTTTATGAAAATATGAAAAAGGAGGTGCACGATTCGTGGCAAAGGTAGAATTAAAACAGCCTATCGTACAGGAAATTTCTGAAAACATCAAAGACGCACAGTCTGTCGTAGTAGTTGACTACCGTGGACTTACTGTTGCGGAAGATACTCAGTTACGTAAAGCATTAAGAGAAGCTGGTGTTTCTTATAAGGTATATAAGAATACATTAGTAAGCCGTGCGGTAGAAGGAACTGAGTTCGAAAGCTTAAGAGAAGTTCTTGAGGGACCAAGCGCATTTGCTATTTCTACAACAGATGCAACTGCTCCGGCAAGAGTTCTTGCTAAGTTCGCTAAGGCAGCTCCGGCACTTGAAATCAAGGCTGGTGTTGTAGAAGGAAACTTCTATGATGCAAACGGAATGAAAGCTATCGCTTCCGTACCATCCAGAGAAGAACTTCTTTCCAAGTTGCTTGGAAGCTTACAGTCTCCTATCACAAATCTTGCTCGTGTTCTTAATCAGATCGCAGAGCAGGGCGGTGCAGCAGACGTAGCAGTAGAGGCAACACCTGTAGCTGAGGAAGCTCCGGCTGAGGAAGCTCCGGCAGCAGAAGAAGCTCCGGTTGAGGCTCCGGCAGAAGAAGCTGCTGAGACTCCGGCAGAGTAATTATTATCAATTATTAAATTTATAAATGGAGGAAAAAATAATGGCAAAGATGACAACAGCAGAATTTATTGATGCTATCAAAGAGTTAAGCGTATTAGAGTTAAACGATTTAGTAAAAGCTTGTGAAGAAGAGTTCGGCGTATCTGCAGCAGCAGGTGTAGTCGTTGCAGCAGCAGGTGCTGGTGAGGCAGCAGCAGCTGAGGAGAAGACTGAGTTCGACGTAGAGTTGACAGAGGTTGGACCAAACAAGGTTAAGGTTATCAAAGTTGTTCGTGAGGCAACTGGTTTAGGACTTAAGGAAGCTAAAGACGTAGTTGATGGCGCTCCTAAGATCTTAAAAGAGGCTGCTGACAAGGCAACTGCTGAGGATATCAAGGCTAAACTTGAGGCTGAGGGTGCAAAGGTTACTCTTAAGTAATCAATGCGTAAGCTACGAGCGGAATAAAGACAAAAAGCCGTGGTGGAAATTTATTTCCAATCGCGGCTTTTTGTCTTTATTCCGCTCGTAGCTTTTGGTCTTGCTCGGCGACAACCCGCCTACATCTAGTGGCTTGTAAATTACTGCCATTCACGGTAAAATAAAAGTAATAATAAGTACCAATGAACTATAAACCTGCGAAAGGAGGTTTCCTATATGAGCAGTATCTCTTCGATTAACAATAGCACATCCTATATGGATTACGGCAGATTTGCCAGTGGCAAGAAAATACAGAGCGCGGCAGATGGCGCAGCGGAGCTTTCGATTATCCAGAAAGAAGATGCGCAGATTAGAGGCCAGAAGGCAGGTGAGAACAATATTGGTGCTGCGAAAGATATGCTAAATGTTGCAGAAGGCGCGATGGCGGGAATCGCGGATTATTTGCAGAGAATCCGTGAACTTGGAGTGCAGGCGTCCAATACGGCGACGATGACGGATGCAGATCGTGCAAGTATTCAGGCGGAAGTGGAACAGCTAAAACAGGGAATTTCGGACATTGCTTCTCAGACGACCTTCAATACAAAGGAAGTGTTGGATGGCACTTATGATAAGTTCCAGATTGCAACTGATGCAAATGGCAATGGCATGGAGGTCACTATTGCGAATGCTACCTTGCAGATGCTCGGAATCGAAGACTTTGATGTGACAAAAGACTTTAGCATGCAGGACATCGATGACGCGCTGGCAAAGGTAAATGCGGGCAGAAGCGGCATGGGGGCGCAGACCAATGCACTCACTTTTGCTTATGATAACAGCGCTAATGGCAGGCTAAATCATGCGGCGGGAAAGAGTAGATTAGAAGATTTGGATTTTGCAGAGGCGATTTCGGAGAAGAAGAAAAAAGAGACACTGCAAGAGTACGCATTGTTCATGCGAAAGAAGCGGCAAAATGATGAAGCAAAGCGCATGGGCAGTTTGTTTGCATAAAGGTTTTTGATGGAGAAAAATTTTCTATAAAATAAATCATAACGGGTGATGAATCGAAAAGGTTCACCATCCGTTTTTTTTTGCTTGAAAATTATCTGAAGAAAAATGCGAAAAACTGCTTGACGGATTCTTGACACTTGTGCTATCATATACGTTGCACTATTGTGGAGCTTTGGGCTTATTGCGCCCTTTTTTCCTAGTGTACGCGAGAAATCATCTATACTTCATCTTGAGGTTTGGGGAGATTTTGCGCGGAGAATGATAAAATTTACAACTTTTTCACAGAGTGAGATATGAGTAATTTTTGATTATTCTTATTTTAATAAAAACGAGAGGTGAAACGTCAATGGAGAAAAACAGAATACGTCCGGTGAAAGCTGGAAAAGGCATGCGTATGAGTTACTCAAGACAGAAAGAGGTATTAGAGATGCCGAATCTGATAGAGGTTCAGAAAGACTCCTATCAGTGGTTCTTAAAAGAGGGCTTAAAAGAAGTTTTCGATGATATCTCTCCAATCGCTGATTACAGCGGTCATCTGAGCTTGGAATTCGTTGATTTTACATTGTGTGAAGATGATGTAAAATACACGATTCCTGAGTGCAAAGAGAGAGATGCGACATATGCAGCGCCATTGAAGGTTAAGGTCAGACTTCACAACACAGAGACTGATGAGATTAACGAGCATGAGATATTCATGGGCGACCTTCCTTTGATGACGGAGACAGGTACCTTTGTAATCAACGGTGCAGAGCGAGTTATCGTAAGCCAGTTGGTTCGTTCTCCAGGTATCTACTACGGAATTGCTCACGATAAAGTGGGTAAGATATTGTATTCCTGTACGGTAATTCCTAACCGTGGTGCATGGTTAGAGTACGAGACAGACTCCAATGACGTATTCTATGTTCGTGTAGATAGAACCAGAAAGGTGCCAATCACGGTATTGATTCGTGCACTTGGTATCGGAACAAATCAGGAAATCATCGATATGTTCGGTGAAGAGCCGAAGATTCTTGCAAGCTTTGGCAAGGATGTTGCGACTAATTATGAAGAGGGACTTCTTGAATTATATAAGAAAATCAGACCAGGCGAGCCGCTGACTGTAGAAAGTGCGGAGAGCCTTATTTCTGCGATGTTCTTTGACCCAAGAAGATATGATCTCGCAAAGGTAGGACGTTATAAGTTCAATAAGAAATTAGCACTTAAGAATCGTATCAACGGACATGTTCTGGCAGAGGATGTTGTTGATGTGAATACGGGAGAAATCATTGCAGAGGCGGGTACGGAAGTGACACGTTCCCTTGCGGATGATATTCAGAATGCTGCTGTTCCATATGTATGGATTCAGGGCGAGACCAGAAACGTCAAAGTTCTGTCTTCTATGATGGTAGATTTGACGCACTATGTAGACTGTAATCCGAGAGAGCTTGGTATTACAGAGCTCGTTTACTATCCGGTGCTTGCACAGTTGATGGAGCAGTATACCGATGTAGAAGAATTAAAAGAAGCCATCAAGAAAAATGTGCATGACCTGATTCCAAAGCATATTACCAAGGATGATATCTTCGCCTCTATCAACTATAATATGCACTTGGAGTATGCAATCGGCCATGATGATGATATCGACCATCTGGGCAACAGACGTATCCGTGCGGTTGGTGAGCTGTTGCAGAACCAGTACAGAATCGGCCTTTCCAGATTGGAGAGAGTTGTACGTGAGCGTATGACCACATTAGACTTAGACGGAATTTCTCCACAGAGTTTGATAAATATTAAGCCTGTAACTGCAGCGGTGAAGGAGTTCTTCGGTTCTTCCCAGTTGTCACAGTTTATGGATCAGAACAACCCGCTGGGTGAGTTGACACATAAGAGACGTTTGTCTGCATTGGGACCGGGTGGTCTTTCCAGAGACCGTGCCGGATTCGAGGTACGAGATGTACACTACTCTCACTACGGAAGAATGTGTCCGATTGAGACCCCTGAGGGACCGAATATCGGTTTGATTAACTCTCTTGCAAGCTACGCAAGAATTAACGAGTATGGTTTCATTGAGGCGCCATATCGTAAGATTGATAAATCAGATCCTAAGAATCCGCGTGTCACAGACGAAGTTGTTTATATGACAGCGGACGAAGAGGATAATTACCATGTAGCACAGGCGAACGAGGCACTTGATGCAGAGGGACACTTTGTTCGTAACTCCGTATCCGGTCGTTACTTGGACGAGACACAGGAGTACGAGAAGACTATGTTCGATTACATGGATGTATCTCCGAAGATGGTGTTCTCTGTTGCTACTGCATTGATCCCGTTCCTGCAGAACGACGATGCGAACCGTGCGCTGATGGGCTCTAACATGCAGCGTCAGGCAGTGCCGCTTCTCACCACAGAAGCTCCGGTTGTCGGAACCGGTATGGAGACAAAAGCAGCCGTGGACTCCGGTGTCTGCGTGGTTGCTAAGAAATCCGGTGTTGTAGAGAGCTCTGAGTCTAACCAGATTGTCATCAAGAGCGATGAGGGAACCAGAGATGTATACAAGCTGACCAAGTTCTCCAGAAGTAACCAGTCCAACTGCTACAACCAGAGACCTATTGTATTCAAGGGCGACCATGTAGAGGCAGGCGAGGTTATCGCAGATGGTCCGTCTACACAGAACGGTGAACTTGCACTTGGTAAGAACCCATTGATTGGATTTATGACATGGGAAGGTTACAACTACGAGGATGCTGTCCTTTTAAGTGAAAGATTGGTACAGGATGATGTATATACATCCATCCATATTGAAGAATATGAAGCAGAAGCGCGTGACACGAAGTTAGGACCGGAAGAGATTACAAGAGATGTTCCAGGTGTCGGCGATGATGCATTAAAAGACCTTGACGAGCGTGGAATCATCCGCATCGGCGCTGAGGTTCGCGCCGGAGATATCTTAGTAGGTAAGGTTACTCCGAAGGGAGAGACAGAGCTTACCGCAGAGGAGAGACTTCTCCGTGCAATCTTCGGTGAGAAGGCAAGAGAGGTGCGTGACACTTCCCTTAAGGTGCCGCACGGTGAGTATGGTATCGTAGTAGATGCAAAGGTATTTACGAGAGAGAACGGCGATGAGTTGTCTCCGGGAGTCAATCAGGCAGTACGTATCTACATTGCGCAGAAGAGAAAGATTTCTGTCGGTGATAAGATGGCTGGTCGTCACGGTAATAAGGGTGTCGTTTCCCGCGTATTACCGGTTGAGGATATGCCGTTCCTGCCAAATGGACGTCCGCTTGACATCGTATTGAATCCTCTGGGCGTACCTTCCCGAATGAATATCGGTCAGGTCCTTGAGATTCATTTAAGTCTCGCTGCAAAAGCACTTGGTTTCAACATCGAGACACCGGTATTTGATGGTGCGAAGGAGATTGATATCCAGGATACGCTTGAATTGGCAAATGATTATGTAAACTTCGAGTGGGAAGACTTTGAAGCAAAATACAAAGACACGTTAAATGAAGACGTGATGAAGTACTTATATGACAACCGCGCACACAGAGCACTGTGGAAGGGAGTTCCGATTTCCCGTGACGGTAAGGTACAGCTTCGTGACGGACGTACCGGCGAGCCATTTGATTCACCGGTTACCATCGGACACATGCACTACTTAAAACTGCATCACTTGGTAGATGATAAGATTCACGCACGTTCTACAGGTCCTTACTCCTTAGTAACGCAGCAGCCGCTGGGTGGTAAGGCACAGTTTGGTGGACAGCGTTTCGGAGAGATGGAGGTATGGGCTCTGGAGGCATATGGAGCATCCTACACCTTACAGGAAATCCTTACCGTGAAGTCCGATGATGTAGTTGGACGTGTGAAGACCTACGAGGCAATCATCAAGGGTGACAATATCCCTGAACCGGGCATCCCAGAGTCCTTCAAGGTACTCTTAAAAGAACTTCAGTCCTTAGGACTTGATGTCAAAGTCTTAGACGAGGATAGAAACGAAGTAGAATTGATGGAGACTAGCGAGTATGGTAATACTGACCTGAATTCTATCATTTCCGGCGACAAAGATTTTGCTTTCGAGGACAGTGAATCCTTTGCAAAGATGGGATTCTCCCAGAAAGAATTTGATACAGAGAACGAGGAACTGGTTGATATCGAAGAGGATGCTGAAGCAGAAGACGATGCAGACTTTTTCGACGATGCAGAAGATGTTCTTGACGAAGAATAAATAGTACCGCCGTGGGCGGAACATTAGAAGGGAGTGTCATAATGCCAGAAGTAAATATGAAAGAGACGGCTGGTCAGTCTATCTCATTTGATGCCATTAAGATTGGTTTGGCATCACCGGAGAAAATCAGAGAATGGTCCAGAGGTGAAGTGAAGAAACCGGAGACCATTAACTATAGAACCTTAAAGCCAGAAAAAGACGGTTTGTTCTGTGAGAAGATTTTTGGACCGAGCAAAGACTGGGAGTGCCACTGTGGTAAATACAAGAAAATCCGTTACAAGGGCGTTGTCTGCGACCGTTGTGGCGTTGAGATTACAAAAGCAAGCGTTCGTAGAGAGCGTATGGGACACATTGAGCTTGCAGCTCCGGTTTCCCATATCTGGTACTTTAAGGGTATCCCTTCCCGTATGGGATTGATTTTGGACCTTTCTCCGAGAACCTTGGAGAAGGTACTGTACTTCGCTTCCTATATTGTATTGGATGGCGGCAACACTGCATTGCAGTACAAACAGGTTCTGTCAGAGAACGAGTATCAGGAAGCCAGAGAACAGTACGGCAATGCATTCCGTGTAGGAATGGGTGCTGAGGCAATTCAGGAGTTATTACATGCAATCGATCTCGATAAGGATTCCGCGGAGCTTCAGGCAGAACTTGCAGATGCAACCGGGCAGAAGCGCGCAAGAATCATCAAGAGATTGGAGGTTGTAGAAGCATTTCGTGAATCTGGAAACAAACCGGAGTGGATGATTATGACAGTCATCCCGGTTATTCCGCCGGATTTGCGCCCAATGGTTCAGTTGGATGGTGGGCGTTTTGCTACATCTGACTTGAACGATTTGTATAGAAGAATTATCAACCGTAACAACCGTCTGAGAAGACTGCTTGAGCTTGGTGCTCCGGACATTATCGTTCGCAATGAGAAACGTATGCTTCAGGAAGCAGTGGATGCGTTGATTGATAACGGTCGTCGTGGCCGTCCTGTTACAGGACCTGGTAACAGAGCACTGAAGTCCTTGTCTGATATGCTGAAAGGTAAGTCTGGACGTTTCCGTCAGAACCTGCTTGGTAAGCGTGTTGACTACTCCGGTCGTTCCGTTATCTGCGTAGAGCCGAAATTAAAGATTTACCAGTGTGGTCTTCCAAAAGAGATGGCAATCGAGCTGTTCAAACCTTTTGTTATGAAAGAGCTTGTTGCAAACGGAACCGCACATAATATTAAGAGCGCGAAGAAGATGGTAGAGCGTCTTCAGACAGAGGTTTGGGATGTCTTGGAAGACGTCATCAAAGAGCATCCGGTTATGTTAAACCGTGCTCCTACACTGCATCGTCTTGGTATTCAGGCGTTCGAGCCAATCTTAGTAGAAGGTAAGGCTATTAAGCTTCACCCACTCGTATGTACTGCGTTCAACGCTGACTTTGATGGTGACCAGATGGCTGTGCATCTTCCGCTTTCTGTAGAAGCGCAGGCAGAGTGCCGCTTTATGCTGCTCTCCCCGAACAACCTGTTAAAGCCATCTGACGGTGGATTGGTTGCAGTTCCTTCTCAGGATATGGTCCTTGGTATCTACTACTTGACACAGGAGAGACCTGGTGCTAAGGGTGAAGGAAAATTCTTTAAGAATGTGAACGAGGCAATTCTTGCATATGAGAATGGAGCGGTGACATTACACTCCAGAATTAAAGTACGTATGTCAAAGACAATGCCGGACGGAACGGTTCTTACAGATACAGTAGAATCTACACTTGGACGTTTCATTTTCAATGAGATTATTCCTCAGGATCTTGGATTTGTAGATAGAAGCATTCCTGGTAATGAATTGAAGCTTGAGGTTGACTTCCTTGTTGCGAAGAAACAGAACAAGCAGATTCTAGAGAAAGTAATCAACATCCATGGCGCAACTAAGACAGCGGAAGTGCTTGATGCTGTTAAGGCAATGGGTTACAAGTATTCTACAAGAGCGGCTATGACCGTATCTATTTCTGATATGACTGTACCGCCACAGAAGCCGGAGTTGATTAAGAACGCAGAAGAGACTGTAGATAGAATCACAAAGCAGTATAAGCGTGGTCTTATTACAGAGGAAGAGCGTTACAAAGAGGTTGTAGAGACATGGAAAGAGACTGACGATGAGTTGACTCACGCACTGCTTTCCGGACTTGATAAATATAATAACATCTTTATGATGGCTGATTCCGGAGCCCGTGGTTCCGATAAGCAGATTAAGCAGCTTGCCGGAATGCGAGGATTGATGGCTGATACAACCGGTAGAACCATCGAGTTGCCAATCAAGTCAAACTTCCGTGAAGGTCTGGACGTATTGGAGTATTTCATGTCTGCACATGGTGCTCGTAAGGGTCTTTCCGATACTGCACTTCGTACCGCTGACTCCGGTTACCTGACCAGACGTCTGGTAGATGTATCGCAGCACATGATTGTACGTGAGTCTGATTGCTGTGAAGGAACCGGTAGAGAGATTCCGGGTATGTGGGTAACGGACTTCATGGATGGAAAAGAAGAGATTGAGAGCCTTCAGGAGCGTATTACAGGACGTTTCTCCTGCAACACAATCTGCGATGCAGAGGGCAATGTGCTTGTAAAGGCAAATCACATGATTACACCGAAGCGTGCTGCCTTGGTTATGAGCAAGGGTGTGGATGAGAATGGTGAGCCGTTAAAGAAAGTTAAGATTCGTACTGTATTGTCCTGCCGCTCTCACATGGGAGTTTGTGCGAAGTGTTATGGTGCCAACATGGCAACCGGTCAGGCAGTACAGGTTGGTGAGGCCGTTGGTATCATTGCAGCGCAGTCCATCGGTGAGCCGGGTACACAGCTTACCATGCGTACGTTCCATACCGGTGGTGTTGCCGGAAACGATATCACACAGGGTCTTCCTCGTGTCGAAGAAATTTTTGAGGCAAGAAAGCCAAAGGGTCTTGCCATCATCACAGAGTTTGGCGGCGTAGCAACCATCAAAGATACAAAGAAGAAACGAGAAATCGTTGTTACCAATAATGAAACCGGAGAGAGCAAGGCATACTTGATTCCTTACGGTTCCAGAATTAAGGTTGTAGACGGAGCAGTACTTGAGGCCGGTGATGAGCTGACCGAAGGTTCTGTAAATCCACATGATATCTTGAAGATTAAAGGTGTTCACGCAGTACAGGATTACATGCTTCGTGAAGTTCAGCGAGTATATCGTCTGCAGGGTGTAGAAATCAATGACAAGCATATCGAGTTGATTGTACGTCAGATGTTGCAGAAGATTCGCGTTGAAGATAACGGTGATTCTGATATGCTTCCGGGAACACTGGTAGATACGTTGGATTTCGAAGATACAAACGAAATGTTAGAGAAGGAAGGCAAGAAGCTTGCAGAAGGTAAGCAGGTGCTCCTTGGTATCACCAAGGCATCTCTTGCGACCAACTCCTTCCTGTCGGCAGCATCCTTCCAGGAGACCACAAAGGTTCTTACTGAGGCTGCAATTAAGGGTAAGGTTGACCCATTGATTGGTATGAAAGAGAACGTAATCATTGGTAAACTGATTCCTGCAGGAACAGGTATGAAGAGATACCGCAATATCAAACTGGACTCTGAAATCAATGAGACGGAAGAGATTATGTTTGATGATTACGATGACTTCGAGGACAATGGTGTGATGGATGAAGATTACACATTGGAAGAAATTGTACCGGAAGAACTCGAGGTAGAAGAGTAATAAAATACGTAGCAAGTGCAGATGAGTAGCTTGCTTAGTGGAACCGCCACACCTATACGGTGTGACGGTTCTTTTTGGTTTCAGAGGAAAGAGTTTGCTCTGTAATGAGCAATGGTTCCTTAGCCACTTGAGTGTAAGCACTTCCAAAAATAGTACTATTGAACTGGTAAAAACGCACAAAAATGATGGAAAAAATTCTAGTGGTAAATAAAAATAGTTCATGTATAATGTAATTGTTGTGAAAAGTGTTGGGTGCTTTGCGCATAAATGGCAAAATGACTCAAGAAAAATTAGATGTATTGACATAAATGTGGGAAGGAGGATTTTTTTTGGACGAAAATGTAAGGGCTTACATTTTCGCGGCATTGAATGGGGAGAAGAGTAAAAACTATATTTATGTGGAGGATAGGATGAAAAGAACAAATAGGAAATCCATGATGATGTGGAAGCGCGCTGCGGCGTGGTTCCTTAGTTTCGCCATGGTGCTTACATTGTTACAGACGAGGGATGTAAATACGGTAACGCTGTTGGCTGCGGAAAATAATGCGTATGTGTTTGATCCAAGTGCTATGACGCTTGCGGTGCAGAGCGATAAACGTACGGAGTCTGAACAGGAGACGATTGGCGGGTATTTTACCTTTACAACCGGATTGACGAAGGCGGGTGCACAGGATGCATCCGGCAACTATACGATTGTAGATACTTATGGCGATTTTGCTGGAGATATTTCATACAGCAAACGGTTTAGCACGCAGGGCAGTGCGAAGGTCGGACAGGCAAGTATCGGCTTTACGGTATCAGAGAAGGCAGAGTCTGCGAAGATTTTGATTTTAGCGGCAGTTGATTCCGGAAAAGAAGGAAGAGGGGTTTCGCTTTGGACAGGCGATGGCGCAAGCCAGCTTGGAACGCTTGAGTTAACCAGCGATGGTGCGATGGGTGTTTTGGTAGTAGAAGGACTTACGGCGGGAAGCAGTTACTATTTTGGTTCTTATAATAGCGGTATCTACATCTACTACGCAAAAGTAATTGAATGCGTAGCAGACGGAAGCGGTGATTCCGGTGATGGAGATATAGGAGGCGGAGAGAACGGTGAAGAAGCCGAGGAAGAAGAAAACCCGGCGTGGAATGCTGCAAAGACAGGCTCTTTTTCCATTGGAAATACGGTGTATACCATAATATCCGGTGCAAGTGAGACAGAAGATTTTGCGGTAAGCGCACAGGGGGACGACGGTTTTGTGGAAGTGACATCATCGCAAAAAGCAATTATTTGGGCAAATCTTGGAGCCGACGGCAACGGTGTGCTGAATGCGGCTGGCGTTACAAATTTAAAGGGAAACATCTCGTCTATAAGTGCGAATGGAAACGAACTGACAGTAGCGTTGGACGGTGAGGGAGCTCCGGCAAGCTACACGCTTTTAGTAAAGGATTCTTCTGCAACAGGAACGCCGAAGGCAGATGGCTCTGTGAAAACATACAGCATGCAGGATGAGTCCGTGGTATCTTCTCTGTATACATCGGCAAAACGTTTGACAGGTGGGGCGAGCGTTTTTTCTACAGACAAACTTTTGACGCTGACAGGAAATAATAAAATTTATTATCATGGCGCGCAGCACGGAATTGTCATTGGTGACGGTGATACTATTCAAGTAAAGGTAGCGGGCAATGCAGAAGTTACGTTTGCTTTGTGTGCGTACAGTCAGGCGATGGCATCCATCCATGCGTCGACATCGGAAGAGAATGGTAGAATCTATGCAAAAGAAGATGAGAGTACATCGGAAATTTCTTTTCAGGGTGCATCAGACGGTGCTACAGCAGCGTTTGTGTATGAAGGAGATGCGGCGACTCTAACGTTTACAGTGGCATCTGCATCGGGAGATAGTTACCTGCATTCGGTAGCAGTGTGCAATGAAGCACCTGAGACAGCAGTAAATCCGGATGCAGTATCTACGATTCCGGAAGTTATTGAAGGTGTGGGCACAGCAACAAATCTAAGTGCGCAGGCAAATGGTCAGAAATTGACGCTTACACAGACGGGCGGGGCAATGACAACGGTGGACGGAGCTGTCAACACACAACTCAGTTACTATGCATTTCCGGATAAGACAAGCGGGTTTTATCGTATAGAGGCGGATATTCAAATTGTGGAGACAGAAGGTTCCGGGAACAACTATGGACTTTTCTTTGGTGCGTTCGATGAGAATTATGTTGCGCTTGCAGGCATCCGAAACAAGACAAATATCCGCGGAATTTACTCTAAGTCGGCAAAAGATATGTTAGGTGCAGGTCAGGCAAATCAGACCATGACGGCAGGAGAAATATTACATCTAAATGCATATAAGGAGGCAGATGCTTTTTATATCGAGACATCTTGTGCGGCGGACGGATTGACTTATACATCAAAATATAAGTACAACGCGACTGACTTTAAGCTTTTTACGGAGCAGGGAGCAAATACACCGGTATACTACGGGTTTGTGGCATCGGGTGTGACGGCAGTTGTGACAAACTTGCGCTACTATGACGCAAAGGGTGAGATACTGTTTGATCAGAACGAATACTACCTCCCATTGGGAACGGCTCCAGTTGTAACGGGCGTTCGTGCAGTTGGAGATGAATCCAGAGAGTTCATCACGGTTAATTGGAGCGGAGAAGCAGTATCCGGTGATGGCAAATATGTATTGCAAGTATCCAAGGATGGCGGAGAATTCGTAGATGTGGCAGTGAACCTGACAGAGATGAGCTATCGTTATCCGGTAACCGAGGCAGGTCGTTATACTTTCCGCGTTTGTGGAACACTTGGGACATCGGAGGAGCAAGCACTTACAAACCGCAATGAGTATGTGACAAGCGAACCGGTAGAAATTATGGCAGCTTTGACAGCGGCACAGGTTTCTGTTCCCTATGTGTCTGCAACTTCGGGCGTGGAGATTACTTGGACAGAGGTGGCAGGTGCAGAGCGTTACGAGGTATATCGCAGAAGTAGTGACGAGACGGAAAGAATAAAGATTGCAGAGGTTACAACCAATACATATACGGATACATCGATTGAGGCGGAGGTGCCATATTATTATAGTGTACAGGCATTCTCGCCCAATAATTACAGCAATCTTTCCGAGGAAACCTGGACGCTTCCGACGAACGGGCATACAGGCGATTACGTATACGAGAATGGCGAATTGGTCATTACGAAAAAATCTTATGATACGGTATATGACGGAAATGTATGGCTGGAAGGTATCGCAACAGAGGCAGGAACAGTAACGGCGTATGTGAATGGTGAGGCACAGGCAAGTGTTGAGGTCGGAGTGCGCGGGGCGTTCTGCTTTTCTGACCTTTCGATTGCAGAAGGCAGAAACGATGTGACACTGATTCTGACAAAGTTGAACGGAACAAAGGTAAGAAAGAGTTTTAACTTTGTATATCTGACAAATTACGATATGGTAGTTGATGCAGCATATACCGGAGAAAACGGCGCTAAGGTGAATGGCATGCCGCATTATGCGACCGTACAGGCGGCCATTGACGCAGTGCCTTCCACTAATACAGAACGCAAAGTTATCCTGATTAAAGCGGGCGATTATGAGGAAAAGAATAGTAGCACAAAACAGTTGATGATAGATAAGCCGTATGTATCTCTGATTGGTGAGGACAGCGAGATGGTACGTTTACACAACCAGCCGTTAGACCTTGCGACAGAGGCGACTGCCACCACGACAAGATGTTTTATGTATGTAAAGACATCAGCAACCGGATTTACGGCAGAAAACCTTACGGTGGAAAATGATTGGGAGTATCGCGGTGACGGAAGCATCAGCAATGAGTCTGCGGACGCGATTTTGACAGAAGCAGAGGGTGCGATATACTCGAATGTACGTTTTTTGGGCTATCAGGATACGATTAACCCGAATAAGAACCATCAGTATTTCTGTAAATGTTATATCACAGGAAATGTAGACTTTATCTATGGCTCTGCGGGAATGATTTTATTCGACGATTGCGACATTGTATTCCGCTATAATGCGAATAAGAATTCGGGATATGTAACGGCACCAAAATCGGACGGTGTGGCGTATGGATTGATTTTTAACGATTGTCGAATAACTGCAGAAAAAGGATGCTCCGGAAGTAAGTATTATCTCGGAAGACCTTGGGGAGAGACGGCGGCAGTAACTTACATTGACTGTTACATGGGAAGTGTAATCAATAAGCAGATTGGCTGGACGGACTGGAGCGGAAAAGAACTGAGCACGAGCGCGACTGCTTTGGAAGCATCACGTTATTATGAGTGCGGAACTTATGGACCCGGTTATGCAGTCAATGCGAACCGCAGACAGATTTCAAGAAGCGGTGCCGATACACTTTTATCGGCGGAATCCTTGGGATGGAGTCCGTATACGACACTTACGACGATTGGGACAGAGTATGAAGGGGATATCGTGACGGATGCAGAAGTTTCCTATGTAGAAAAGGAATATGTGCCGGATTCCTACTCCGGTTACGAGAGTGATGATACCGGAGCAGGCAGATATGATATGGAAGGATTTGCGGCATCCTCTGATACGACCGGTGGCGGACTTTTATATGAAATATCGGAAGATTATTACAAGGTATCTAGTGCAGAGGAATTCTTAGATACACTGCTTGCGGTAAAGACTTCCGGAATGCCGAGTGTTATTGAATTGACTGCAGATATCTGCTTAGGGGATAATGAGGTTGAGAACTTTGCAGCTTACAGTAGCGTCATTACATCCCATACACATCCGGCATTGACACATCCGGTACTGATTGAGTCGGGTGTTTCCAAGCTAGCAATCAAAGGAATGAGCAACCTTACTATTTTTTCCAAAGATGGATATTCCATTAAGCATGCGGCAATAGATATCAACGGATCTGAAAATATTATTATCAGAAACATTCGGTTTGATGAACTCTGGGAGTGGGATGAGGAGACTGCAGGCGATTACGATGTCAATGACTGGGACTATGTAACGGTACAGGCGGGCAGCGACCGCATATGGATTGACCACTGTTCCTTCTACAAAGCGTATGATGGAGTGGTTGACATAAAAACGGACAAATCCACGGCAACGAATGTGACAGTATCCTGGTGCGAATTTCTTCCGGGAAGTGAAGAAAATGTATTTTTCAATGAAATGATGAGTGTTATGGCTGAACATCCGGAGAACTATCCTTATTATCAGAGTTTGCTCGAGGCAGACATGAGTGAAGAACAGATTTGGTGGTATGCATATGGACAAAAGAAGACGCATCTGGTCGGGCAGTCAGACGACGCAACACAGGCAGTAAACATCAACCTGACCTTGGCAAACAACTATTATTATGATTCTATGGACCGTATGCCTCGAATGAGATACGGAACAGCGCACGTATATAACTGCATTATGGATGCACAGGAATTGCTGGAGGCAAGAAATACCATTGTAGATGAAGAAGTGGCAAAACACATCGTAAGCAACGGTGCGTCCTCTACCTGTAATGGAGAGGTATTGCTTGAAAACTGCTATATTTCCGGTATCATCAATGTGCTAAACAGTGGCAACGGAAGCAGTCCATCCGGTTACATTAATGCGATTAACTCCCTGTACTATATGTACGGTGAGCGTTACGCCCTGACACCAAAGGTGAACACAACGAAAGAGGGTGAGAACTTAAAAGTTCTGGATGCAGAAACATTCGTAGCGGAGCTCCCGTATGAGGACTACACGTTATATAGCGCGAGCGAGCTTGCGGACATTGTAAAAGTAAATGCCGGTGCAGGAAAGCAGAATTGGAGTGCACTGCAGTGGGAGAAGACGGAGTATTATGATACAGCATGGGAGAAACCTGTAGCAGAGATGACTTCCAACGACGGTTTAAACGAGTACAATGGTGAGACCGGCAAGCGCGACGATGCAGGCGAAGACGAAAACAAGGGCGAGAATCAAAACGAAAATCAGAGCCAAAATGAAAACCAGAATACCGCAGGGGAAAATAATGGTGGAACAACCAATGACTCCGGAATAGAAAACGGCGCCGCAAGCAACACGCAGAATACTTGGAATCAAACGACCATAGTTGCAAGTGCGACGAGCACAAAATCAACACAAACGGCAAAGACAGTGGCAGCATATGAATCGACAGAGGTAACCTTGAAGGAAACAAAAAAGGTAACCTTCCGCAGAGCAGAAAGCGATTGGGACAAAATAAAGAAGTCTGTAGAAGCGCTTTTGGAAGAGCAGGAAAGTGCGGAAATAACATTGATTATGCCAATGAATGACAAGATTCCGACAGATTTCTGGAATGAAATTGCAGGAAAACCTATTACGCTAATGCTTGAGCTCGAGGATGGTATTACATGGAGAATTCTTGGCGAAAATATTGCGGGAACAATAGATGCAGACCTTAACATGACTGTATGCAGAGATGGCGGAACAATCCCAAAAGTAATGCTGGAAGGTTTGGAAACAGACTATGTACCGTTGTCTTTGGCACATGATGGTGAGTTTGGATTTGAAGCATCAATGTATGTGACGATGGATGAGAATGCCAAAGGCATGGTAGCGAGTCTCTTCTATTATAATGAAGCAAGCGGAGAGATGGAATATGTAAGCAGTTCCGCAGTTAATGAGGAAGGAAAAGCAATTTTTAATTTTTCACATGCTTCGGACTATGTCATTCTTTTGGCAAAAGACGCTGTAAAAGAATGGAGAACAGAAACGTCGGCAGAGCAGACCGGCGCAGCAACAGCAACGGCATCGGTGGCATCCGCGTCAAACGTATCATGGATGGGATGGGGAGTGGCATTAGTTATTGCCATTCTTGTAATGGGCGGAATTGTCCTTGTATATCGAAGAAAAAGACACATCTAATTTTAACTAACATATAGGAATAAATTTCTATATATAGTAAAAATATGTATGAGGCAGCCATATATGGTTTATACTAGAGAACACAGGAAAAAACTGCTTGACATCTGGGGGTTGCCTTTATATAATAATTTAGCGTGCATGCGAGTGCACGCTGAATTTGTGATGCGGATTCGTATCGGACCGCCAGACAAATTTGCAATCATACATTTTAATCACAGGAGGTGAAAATAATGCCAACATTTAACCAGTTAGTAAGAAAAGGACGTCAGACATCTGTTAAGAAGTCTACAGCACCTGCACTTCAGAAGGGTTACAACTCTTTGCAGAAGAAACCTACGAATACATCTTCTCCACAGAAGAGAGGTGTTTGTACCGCTGTTAAGACAGCAACTCCTAAAAAACCTAACTCAGCTCTTAGAAAGATCGCCAGAGTTCGTCTTTCCAACGGAATCGAAGTAACAAGCTACATCCCAGGAGAAGGACACAACTTACAGGAGCACAGCGTTGTTCTGATTCGTGGTGGTCGTGTTAAGGACTTACCAGGTACAAGATATCACATCATCCGTGGTACTCTTGATACAGCCGGAGTCGCTAACAGAAAGCAGGCTCGTTCTAAATACGGCGCTAAGAGACCAAAAGCAGCTAAATAATTGAGTGATTTAGCAAAACCAATAGTATCACATAACAGAACTATAGGTTAGTGTTGGGATTGTTTCACGATGAGATATATTTCCGCACGAACACTAAGGGGAAATATCTGATGATATTTCGAGGCGCTCCGCAGCGCGACCTTGCGTAGCAAGCTTGCACGACTGCGAATGCCTTACACATTGTGAGTACCGTTGAATTAATCGAAAATGAAGTTCACCGACACGAGAAGATTTCGTGTCCGGCAAATGCAGATGGCGTCTGAATACAGACTGAATTTGTAAGCGGATAATATCTGTATAGTAAATTATGATTAAGGAGGGAAGAACCGTGCCACGTAAAGGACATACTCAGAAAAGAGATGTATTAGCAGATCCAATGTACAACAGCAAAGTGGTTACAAAGCTTATCAACAGCATTATGTTAGATGGTAAGAAAGGTGTAGCACAGAAGATTGTATACGGAGCTTTCAAAAGAGTAGAGGAGAAAGCAGAGAAGCCTGCTCTTGAGGTATTTGAAGAAGCCATGAACAACGTTATGCCTGTTCTTGAGGTAAAGGCTAGACGTATTGGTGGTGCAACATACCAGGTGCCGATCGAGGTTAGACCGGATCGTCGTCAGGCTTTAGCTCTTCGTTGGTTAACAACTTACTCTCGCGCTCGCGGTGAGAAGACCATGGAAGAGAGACTCGCTAACGAGCTTTTAGATGCAGCGAACAACACAGGCGCATCTGTTAAGAGAAAAGAAGATATGCACAAAATGGCAGAGGCAAACAAAGCGTTTGCTCACTACCGTTTCTAATTTAGGGAGGAAATACCTTGGCTGGAAGAGAATATCCATTAGAGAGAACCAGAAACATTGGTATTATGGCTCATATCGATG